>CAVSED010000023.1:0-242875 GCA_963726895.1 uncultured Chitinophagaceae bacterium
TTGAACACCGGGGCAATAGGTATCTAGTTGCCACTCCAGTACTTCACGGGCGTTTTTTTCATCATCTATCAGTACTGCTTTTGTCATGTTGCGGCTTTTAGTGTAAACGCTGAGGGCGTGTGCCGGCAACGAACGGGGATTTTAAAACCACTTTGGTTCCTGTTGCATTTCCGCTGTTGTCAAACAGGTCTTCTACGGTAACGGAAGATTGGATGTGATGCCGTACATTGATGATCTCTATACGGTCTTTACTTATCTGCATTCCATACGATTTTGTTTTTATCGTGTCTTTGCTTCGCAGCTCTGCGGCTCTTTTTCTGCCAATGCCGTTGTCTTCAATTTCGACCGTCAATACATCTTCACTGGCTTTGAGAACCGCAGCCAGATTTTGCCTTTTTGTTCTTTCTGCAGCAGGCCATGCCAGATGGCGTTTTCCAGGTAAGGTTGTATGATCATGGTAGGTATGGCAAGGTTATCTGTAGCTATATATTCATCCTGTTGTATTTCGTAGTCAAACGAGTGGTCGAACCGGAGCGCCTCCATATCCAGGTAAAGCCGGAGGGTTTGAATCTCTGTGTCCAGGCTTATGTATTCGTTGGTATATTAATCGTCGAGTATAAGCCGGATAAGCTTTGAAAATTTTGTAATGTAACCGGAAGCGGTTTTGGTATCGCTTTTTACAATATACCGGTTGATGCTCGACAGGCAATTGAAGATGAAATGGGGGTTCATCTGTGCACGTAAAGCCCGCATTTCAATCTCTGAAAGTTGTTTATAAAACCGCGACCGCATACGCGCCCGGTAAACAAAACCGGTTACCAACAACAAGGTCAATATGCCGGAACAGGTAGATTTTATTTTGAGATTTGTATTTTTCATTCTGGCTTCCAACTCCTGCTGACTAAGTTTTTCATTGAAGTAAATATTGTGGATCTGCCTTTCTTTTTCCTGGTTAAAGACACTGTCTTTTGCCTGCATCACCAAATCCTGGTAAAAGAAGGCGCTGTCGAAGGATAGGTGACTTCTGAATAAATTGACTAACAGATTGCCGGAGTTGATAATGGTAAAAGGATTTTTACAATACTTGCAATAGCAAAACAATTTTCTCCGAAGCGTAGTAAAATGCAGGTTGTCCTGATTTGTTTGACTAAACACATTAGCTATTTTTCCGTAAGCTTCTGCGTTGGCCGTTGTTGCGCCGCCTGGCATTATTGTTCTTTTATAAAAGTCCAAGGCATTCTTGTGGTTGCCTGCCTTCTCTTCTATATCGCCCAAAAGCAATAGGGTATTAGATGCATGTTCATTTACTGCTAACGCTTTTCTTGCATACAGAAAGGCCGGATCAATTTGCCCTCTATTAAAATAAATAATGCCGATGTTGGTTAAAGGTATCCCTAAAAAATATTGGTCTTCTTCTACTGTCCTCGATAGCCACGCGATTGACTGCTGGAAATTTTCCTTTGCCTTTGCGTAGTCGCGCTGCTTGTCGTAGATGTCGCCAATACTATTGTATTCGAATGCCACGCCAGACGAATTACTTAGTGCTTTTTTTATTTGGAGGCTTTTAAAGAACAAGTTCCACCGCTTTTTCGCCGTTACCCATAGAAGCAGGCACCACTCCGAGAAAGTCGCCTGCATACGCTTCTTTAGCCGGAGAATGAAGTTTTTGTGCCGCTGCGTACCACAGTTGAGCATACTTGTAACTGCTATCCAAATTTAGCTGGAGGTAATAGGGACCACGGTTCATTAAGGCGTTGTATAAAGTAGTGTCGTGCAAACTGCTCAAGTCAAAATAATTATCGACCCACGCTTCTATTGCAAGTTGTAACGTCGTATCTCTCTCTATTTCAATAACTCGGTTTGGGATTCCACGAAAAGCCGCACACTCGGAATGTTGCCAGTTGCCCCTGAGTAAAACGGTATTGCTGTTCGCCTTTTGCAAGACCTGAAGGACTATCTCCCTGCGATGATTATCGATTTCCTTTAATTTGTATTTCTCATCCCGAGGGTTCCAGTTGTTGAAGGTTCCGGTCACATAGGTCTCGTTCGTCCCTGCAGGCACGCTGGCAATTATCCGAAGAGTATATTGCGAACTTGCCTGGCAAGAAATTAGCACAACAAAAAAGGTACTTATGGTCATACATTTAACTGAAACCATAGCGGAGACAAATGAAGACTTACTTGTAAAGGAATAGAGTAAAAGATAAAGCTAATTAAAAGAATTGCCAACAGTGGAGATGTGTGAAGTAATCTGTAAGCGGGAATGAGTGTACTGCATAAATACACAAACCAGAGACATCTGCAAAGTGACGAGTATGAAGCGGAAACGGCGTTAGCTAAAAGGATTTATCCAATAAAGAAGTGCTAATTAAATTTGTCTGCCCTCTCAAACCCGGATTAAAAACTATTGATAGAAAAACCTGGACCGATTGATCTTGAGATCGCGGAGAATGCCCGATTTGGGATTGATGCTAATGTTGAACGACCGGTATAAGCCAACGGGTGTAATGTTGATGGACATTTGCCAGCAGTGCATTTCGCGGGTGATGAACATGGTGAGTGTTTGAATTTGGCTGGTCTTGAAGTCGTAATAGGTGTTGCCGCCTACTTTCCAGCGTTTGGTTAGACTGAAGTCGCCATTGACGCTAATATTGGAAAATGTGTTGGTGCGAATCTTATAATCGGTACCTGGCAGGCGCGAAAAGCTTAATGCATAGGAAAGTTGCAGTGACCAGGGAATGTTGAAATCGGTGAACTCGGCGGGGTTGCTGCGTACATAATCTAACTGGCGCTGCTGCTCGTCGGGGGTAAGGTAGTCATCCTGCACCATTCGTTCTTTGTCGGTTTTGCCATCTTTGCTTTTGCTTTGAAACGATGTAGATACCGATATGTTGCCATTGGTAATTCTGCCAATTTTTAATTTATTGTCAGCCAGGTACAACCGTGGCATACGTACACCCGTTGTATCATTTAACTGGTAAGGGTCGACATTGGCATTGGCAGTAATATTTATTTTTTCGAACAAGGTACTGCGCACGTAAAAATTGATATTGGAAAGCGGAAATAAATCGCCGACCGTGGGGATGAGATTGTAGGAACCATTGAAGCCGAAACCATCAATAAGGCGCACCTTCTTTACCCCGCCTTCTGAAGTGTCTTTCTTGTTTCTAACCTTCATTTCCAATGTATTGTCAACACCAAAGCCAATGCCTCCAAAACGCCCCTCACTAAAGGCACCTGGGGTACTTCCGTCGAACTGCGATACCCGCCGGATGGTCTTGAAAGTATCGGTCTGCAGATTGTAATAAAAGCTCTTCTGCATATCGGGGCGATAATTGACGCTGAGTGTTGGACGTATCTCGTGGCGAATGGCTTTAATAGCACCTTTTTTGAACTGGTAGGTGCCAAATATGCGGGTATTGGCAGACAGGCTGAACTGCATTTGACGCGCAGTAAAAATGCCGCGGGAAATAGCAGTATCAACACGCTTTAAGGAGTTGTCCCAATGCTGTAATGTCTTTTGACCATACCACCGTTCTTCATACGATACGCCCGGCGCCAGTTGAATAGCTCCCATCTGAGGTAGCGATAAAGTAATGGGAATGTTGTGGGTGGCACCATATTGCGCAGTGTCTAATAAGCGGCGAATGCTAAAAGCTGAGTCGTAAAAACTAAGTTGATTGGAGAAGTTGCCGGTGTAACCTATGCCCAATTTCTCGTACCACTTTGGTGTACCGACAGCCTCTTTTTTCTGAAAGGGATAAATGGTTTGCACGTTGAAACTGGCAGTGGGTAACACAAGGTTGATAAGACCAGAGTTACTGTTTTGGCTATGGTTGGCACTAACTGACAGGTTGTATTTTCCATTCCAGTCTTTGCTGTAGTTAATAGATGAACTTAGACTATTTTGATAGTTCTGCACCGCATTGTTGGAGACGTACTGGTTGAACTTGGTGCTACCAGCATTGATATTGGCAGAGAAACTGGTACCCGGTCTGGCTTTGCTATCGCGGGTATGGCTCCAGTTGACCATGAAGGTTTTGCTCTTGGTAAATTCTTCTTTCGCATAGCCCCCGCTATTTAAAAATTTGGTGTTTTGAATTGCCAGGTTCAAACTTCCGTTGTACTTGTACCGTTTAATATAACGCGACGATAGATTAAGGTTCCAGCCGCCATAACTATAAATATTGGTACGCACTGTTACATCAAAATTTGGACTTAGCACCTTGTAAAAGCCAAGACCCTCCAGACCCAAACCATACTGTTCGTTTTGGGCAAACTGTGGAGGAAGTAAGCCCGAGTGCCTGCCGCGATTAAGCGGGTAGATGCCAAAAGGAATTCCAATGGGAACAGGCACACCTTCAAACTCGGGTGAAGCCGGACCTGATATAGCCATCTTTTTGTTGATCATCTTCATACGCCGTGTACGAAAAGCAAAGTGTGGTGTATCGAGGTTGCAGGTGGTAAATCTGCCGCGGTAAGCATAAATGGTGTTCTCGTCTACCTTCTTTACTTTTTGTGCATACACATACATTTCGCCCTGCTGCAGATAGGTACTTTTAGTGATGCCTTTTTGGGTGCGTGTATTATACTTGATTGTGTCGCTTACACTCTCCATATCACCTTGTATCAGCTTGGGTTTATTTAGTGGATTGCCGCTCGTATCAGAGGAACCATATGCGGTGAGTAACTGCTTTTCCTGATCGAGGTGAATGGTTGCTGCATTTACCTCGACATCAGTATATTTTGCATTGGCTTTGCCATACAGTATAAATTCTTTGGTGGGCACAATCAGCACTCCGCTGTCTTCTGCTGCATAGGTTACCGGCGCCGTCAAAGAGTCCTTAGACAATTTTACATTAAGTGTATCGTTTTTGTTAACGAGGCTGTCGTTGATCGTACTGTCTGCAAAATCTGATAGTGAGTCATCAAAGGCTGGTAAAATGCCTGTCCGCAGCGTATCTGCGGGGATTGCTTTTGAGGGTGGGGGAGAGTTTCTTTTTGGCGGCGGAGAATCTATAAAAGTAGTAGCAAAAATGGAAGTAACCGGAAGGGTTTTTCGCCTCGCTTCGGCCTGCCGGGTTATTATGAAAACAATAGCAATTGCGACAAAAGCTAAAAAATATTTTGAATTAACTTTACACCGCATGCTCATAAGTAGTGGAGCAAATTTAGTGCTTAAAGCATTAAGGATGTGTGAATGTTAACCATCAGAAATTCGACAAAAAGACCTAAAGAAATTCCTTATGTTTAAAAAAATCGCCTCGGTTTTTTCCTGTTCAATTCTACTTATTTTATTTACTTCATATAACGTGGCTTCTGCCATAAAAACGCAAAAACCACTATTGCGAAAAATAGTTATAGATCCCGGACATGGAGGACACGATACCGGCGCTGAAGGGAGGTATTCAAAAGAGAAAGATATAGCCCTGGCCATCTCGTTGAAGCTTGCCGATCTTGTGCGAGCAGAGATGCCGGATATAGAAGTAGTCCTTACCCGTACTGATGACATTTACCAATCGCCGCCCACCAAAGCCAACATAGCCAACTATAATAAAGGTGATCTTTTTGTATGCATACACTGCAACAGTGCACCTGCTATCCGTCACTCTGAAGTTACCGGCTACCGCACTGAAGTTTACTACACCGGGAAAGGGAAGAAGAAAAAAAAGCACACCCGGCGGGTACCTCAGTACCGTACCTGGACCACACCCAATGTTGCCAAAGGAACCGAAACCTATATTTGGGGTGCACATAAAACTGATATGAAGGAGCGGGCTATGCAAGAAAATGAATCCCTCTATCTGGATAGCGCTACAGCCAACTTTGTAAAAGACTTCGACCCCAATTCTCCTGACCGCATGATCTTGTATTCGCTAAAGACCCAACAGTATTTTAACCGTAGCGCCAATCTTGCGCTTACAGTTGAAGAAGAATTTAAAAAGGTGGGTCGCATTAGCCGGCAGGCACAACAACGTCAGGTTGGTATTTGGGTTTTACAAGCCGTTGCTATGCCAAGTGTGTTGGTAGAAACTGGTTTCATCAGTAATCCTGAAGAAGAAGATTATTTAAATAGCGACGACGGTCAGAAGGAAATTGTTGGCTGCATTGTGCAGGCATTAAAGCGCTATAAATATTCTCTTGAAAATCCTACAACCTCGGTTACTACAACTAGCCGGTGATTTATGGAGTTCAATTTTTCTTTTGGTCCCTGCTTTTGTTTACTAATGTAGCATCGTTGCCACGCTCGCTTGTACGGTAGGCAGGCTTGAATGTACAATTTTGTTTTACTTACCTTTTTAATGCATCAATCTGGGCATTGTCGCTGTACCTGCATTTCAGCATTATTAAATTGCTATCGTGTAGTGGCAGAGAAATGAAAGTGAATATTGTGCAACAGATTGACCATACTAAATAAGGAGGCACCGTTTTACGCGCGGGATACCTTCTAAAGCCTTCGTGCTCAATGTGTTTCTGTCCTTAGCATGAATTTTGCAACCTTCGCATTTTCGACGAGCTAACCGAACCCTAAAGATTTTATACATGAAGATCAATAATGAAACGAAAGTTGGTGCCCTTACAGCTTTAGCAATCACACTTCTTATACTAGGATTTAATTTTTTAAAAGGCAAAAGCCTGTTTAAAACCGGAAACTTTTTATATGCAAAAGTCCATTCAACAAAAGGTTTAATGGTATCTAACCCCGTGCTTATAAACGGCTTGCAGGTGGGCAGCGTTTATGAGTTGGAAGAACAGGATAAGAATCTTGATACGATCATCATTGCCATCAAAATGACCAAGGACGTAAATATTCCGAATAACTCGCTCGCATCTATCAAAGACAATCCGTTGGGTGCACCGAGTATGGAAATAAACATGGGAAACAGTAATGTGTTTCTAAAAAACCAGGATACTATTTATACGCTCGACAGCCCCGGCATGTTGGGTGAAGTAACACAAAAACTTACTCCTGTAGTTGACCAGGTAAAAGTTACACTGCAAACACTTGACTCCGTCATGCGCAACCTCAACAGCGTATTTGATCCAAACACTAAAAACAATGTGCAGGATGTTATTGGTAATATGAATAGAATTTCGGCAAGTCTGGTGGAGTTTGCCGCTTCCCTGCAGTCTCTTATGAATACCCAATCAGGCATGCTTACCAAGTCAATGAACAATTTAAACTCTTTTGCCGGCAACCTGGCAGGTAACAATGAGAAAATAAATGCAACACTTGCCAACCTGGAAGCCTCTACCAACAATTTATCAAAAGCTGATGTAGATGGCACCATCAACCGATTACGCGGCACCATTGAGAGGCTTAATGTTGCAGTGGAAAAGATTGACAGCAAAGATGGTTCATTGGGTCGTTTACTCAACGATAATCAACTATACGATAACCTGGCAAATACTACACGTAGCCTGAATATTTTAATGGACGATATAAGGGTCAATCCTAAAAGGTATGTTAGCATTTCTATCTTCGGGGGCAAAGCGAATAAGGAATATTTAACTTCGCCGCTTCCCGTACGAGACACTACAACGGCGGTGACCATGCAATAATGACGAGACGACCTCTTTTACATATTCTTTTATTTATCTGTTTTTGTATTTTTTTTTTCCAAAATATATAGCCAGGTTCCGGTCGCTGATACCAGTGGCAAAAAGCTGGAGATCATTGTAGCCGACCGCTACAATTTTCAGAAGATTGAGGGTACCGGAGATTTTGTGTCGCTGGCGGGCAACGTGAAGATCAGGCAGGCTTCCACTTTATTTTATTGCGATAGCGCTGTGCTCAATCAATCAGCCAATACCATTGAGGCATTTGGTAATATCCACATCAATGACAATGATAGTGTACAAACCTATTCTCAATATCTCAAGTATCTTGGCAAAGAAAAAACAGCCTACCTTAGAAACAAGGTAAAGCTTACAGACGGTCATATAATTCTCACTACTGATGAGCTGGAATATAATACTTCAACTCATATAGGTACCTATGTAAAAGGTGGCAAAGTGATCAACGGCACCACTGTACTTACCAGTACTGAAGGTTATTATTACGGCGATACAAAGGACATGAACTTCAAGAAGAAAGTTTACCTTAATGATCCGCAATACAAGATCACGACCGATACCCTGCTTTACAACACATTTACACAACTGGCGCGCTTCACTGTTCCTACCAAGATTGTCACCGATCAACGAACCATCAAAACCTCTGAGGGTTACTATGACATGCGCAATAAGAAAGCCGTGTTCGGAAAGCGTCCCATTGTTGATGATAAAGACTATACACTGGTAGCAGACGATATTGCCTTTGACGACTCATCTCACTATGGTGAAGCGCAGGGCAGTGTGGTGTACAAGAGCAAAGACACAGCAAACCCAATTTCAATATTAGCTAACAATATAAAATCGAACAACAATACTGGCAGCATTTTAGCCACTCAAAAACCATTGCTGATCATGAAGCAGGGCGCTGACAGTATTTATGTAACTGCAGATACCTTGTACTCGGGCAAACTGACCGAGTTGCAAAAGTTTAGAACTGTGCCTGACATTTCAGATACGCTGTACCCGGTGAACATGACAGCCGAAAATGACTCCAGTAGCGACCGCTTTTTTGAAGCCTATTTCAATGTGAAGGTTTTTTCTGATAGCATGCAGGCAGTGGGCGATAGTATGTTTTATAGCTTTCGCGATTCTAGCTTTTCGATTGTTCAAAAACCCGGTTGTCTGGTCGCAGGAAAACCAAATCTCGGGCGATACTATTTACCTCTATACACTCAATAAAAAGCCGAAACGCTTTTATGTTTTTGAAAATGCATTAGCCATTAATAAAGTAGAAAAAGATCTGTATAACCAGGTAAAGGGAAATACGATCAATGGAATTTTTAAAGATGGTGAGATCAACTTTTTCAGGGCAAAAGGCAGTGCTGAAAATATTTATTATACCGCAGATGAAGAAGGCGGATTTATTGGCGTCAACCGCTCTACTTCCGATGTGATTGACGTGACCTTCCAGGATAAAAAACCCTATAAAGTAGTCTTCCGCAATAATCTGCAGGGCACACTCTCACCCATTAAACAAGTTAACAATAAAGAATTGCGGGTGCGGGGTTTTAAGTGGAATGAAGATAAAAGACCCAAGACCAAATACGAGATGTTTGGCAATTGATACTTTCCTAGCCCTTATCGTTACAGGTTATTTCTGCGTGAAAAATAAGTGATCTCCCGGCTGAAATCCAGTTGTGGCATTTTCTCCTGCAGGCTCTTTACTTTACTCAGCATATTGCTCATAAACTGTTGATGTTGCTGCGTGGATGGTTGAAACGGTTTGTGTTTATAACTGGTCACTATCTTTCTAATTTCATCCATTAAGTCTTTGGCAGCAGTTTCTATAAAGGTCTGTTCAAACTGCTGAAACACATGCTCTGTTGCTGCATAGTTGGGATGCACAAGGTCTATGTCGTAAAAACGATAATCACGCAAAACATCGATGACCAATTCATAAGCGGGAAAATAAAAGGTGTTCACATTACTTTCCACCAGTTGATGTACTGCCTCCAGCAACCGTGCTTTACTACGGTTGTTTTCTATCACTCCATCACGAATGTGCCGTACGGGACTAACCGTAAAAATGATGTTCACTTTTTTGTTGAAAGCTCTTAGCCGGTCAATAGCTTCCTGCATCACTGACCGCGTTTGTTGCTATCGTCAATAGTTCTTTGCGAAACCATTGCCCGGGTGCACGGTGACAATTTGCTACCCGCTGCATCATTCTCTACCAGGCGATAGGCAAATGATGAGCCTAAAGTAATGATCAGCCAATCTGCTTGTTGTAAAAAGGCATTTGCACTACGGTGAGCAAGATTTATGTTTTGCACCACTTCCAATTTATTCAACGCCGGAGAACATGGAATGATGGTTCCAACTTTGCCAAAGTTCATTGAGATAAAACAGGTCAGCCAAGCCAACATCTTTCAGTTCGATGTAAGCATGCAAACTGTTGGCGACACTTAACGGATCAAACAGAATGCCACCCGGGTTTTGCAGCACAGGAAACTTCAATTCTTCTAACCGCCGCCCGATATGTTCGGTAAAACAAGAGCCGATCAAAAATATCTTATCAGGGTAATTGACCCGGACCGGCGGCGATGTAATATCAATATCAAGCATCAACTTCATACATGCTACATTCTGCTGTGTTAAGAATTCTCCTACTCAAATATTTCTGCTGCCATTTGCAACGACTGTTGTAGCGCAGTATCATTCAAAAGTGGTTTACAATTTTTCTCTTCAAAATAATCTATCATCCATTCGGTATTCATATTACCCACCAATGCGCTGTTTGCCATAGGGCAGCCACCAATCCCTTTTAACGCTCCGTCAAATCTTGTGCACCCATGTTTAAAGGCAGCCTCCAGTTTCTCTCTCCAACTAACCTGGCTGGAATGCAAATGCACACCAAATTCTACATGGCTGTAAGCCGGAATTAATGTGCGCATTGCAAAACTAATTTGCCCGGGTGTTGCCAGCCCTACCGTATCCGCAACCGATATAACCGAGATTTTTCTCTGCACCATTTCGTCTGCCCATTTTAGCATGATCTCCTGGTCGTATGCATCGCCATAGGGGTTTCCAAAACCCATGCTTAGGTACACAACCAATTGTTTTTCGTGCTTCACACACAAATTTTGAATGGCATCAATTCGCTCTAAACTTTGTTGCTGGGTGCTGTTGGTATTAAGTTGCTGAAATGTTGGCGAGATTGAAAATGGAAAGCCAAGACAGTCAATTTTTTCCATAGTTACAGCTTCTTCAGCGCCGCGGGTATTAGCTACGATCACTAATATTTTTGTGCTGCCCACCTTGTTTATTTGCCCGATCACCTGGCGCGTATCAGCCATTTGCGGTATTGCTTTCGGCGATACAAAGCTGCCACAATCCAACGTATCAAAACCCACTTCCAGCAACGTATTCAGGTAGGCTATTTTGGTTTGGGTGGCAATTGGTTTTTGCCAGCCCTGCATGGCATCACGCGGGCATTCTACCAACCGTATTTTATTATTCAGTTCATCAACCATTACCGGCAACTATTAGGTTGCTGCAAAGGTATTGCTTCAAATAATTATTATGATTAGCCAGGCGGTCAAAGGTTTTTTGGTAGCCAACATTGGGCAGAAAAAGGAGACATTGTTGCGACAGTCTACCCCGCTTTACTGCGGGGCTCCGTTCATCGGCAGATCATTGGTGGTGCTTTGAACACCATATGCTTAAACGTCGTTCTACATTTCAATCTTAAAATGCAGACGGTCGATTTTTATAATAGCGATAGAAGTTGAATTAATGCCGGTTACAAACAGGTGTCAAAAACTTCTCACAGGCGCAAAGTAAAGATGGCCAAAGCGAAAACAAGAAGAACAAAATTTTTGCGTCTTTAGGCTTTATATTCTTTGCATGAAATTTCCGCAGATCAACAACATGGGAAGTTAAATAACCACTTGAGCGCTCTAACTTAAGGAACTCAAAAAAAACGTTGGTGTCTGGAAGTGTAGGTTTCTATCAACTAAACGAGGTGGGGCGAATTGCTCCTTATTTCTCTTGTTAATTGGAAAGAGTGCCCGCAACTGTAGTTACAATTTTGCGATCTTGTCACCTGGTTGCAAGGCGCTGAAAATGGTCTCCTTACCTGCACTACTTTACCTGTTTCTATATTCATTGTAAACTGCCCGGTAAAGAACAAACCGTACACGAGTGCGACGCAACAAAAGTGCAAGAGCGATAACTGTGCCTGGCTCAAAAAAAATTCAACTCATATCTTCTTACCCCCATTATGAACTCGTGTGCAGAATTTTCGCGCCGTGTAACTTCGATTTGCCGGAACATAAAGACACTTAGCAATTCCGGGAGCTTCCTCACTTCATTGCGTACTTGTGGTAAGATTGTTTTTTTACATACAGCTCATTGACCAGCGTCATGATGACAACCACCGTTGGCGTGGCTAGTAAGAGACCCCAAAAACCTCCGAGTGTTCCCATTGCGATCTGTCCAATAATGATTAAAGCAGGCGGCATGCTGACCATCTTTTTCTGAACTATGGGTTGCATAACTGCGGATTGCGCAATCTGTATGCCCTCATACAGTACAACAACTAAAAGAGCAGTCATTGGCCCTTGCATGAAGGCAAGCAACGCAGCGGGAATTAATGCAATGAGCGGTCCAAAATTGGGTATGAGATTGAATATGCCTGCAATAAGCGCCAGTGTAAGTACCAGCGGCACACCAAGTAACCATAAACCTACACCGCTTAAAATGCCAATAAAAAACACGCCGATTATCTGACCTTTCAGCCAGCTTTTCAGCTTTTGATAAATGTCTTCAATGATCTGGTTGCCTTTATCTTTTGCTTTAGGAGGCAGCAGGTGAACAAGCCCGCGTTTGTACAAGGAAGGACTTGTAATAAAAAAAACACTTATCAGCAATACAATGTAAAGATCGCTGAGAGCGCCGTAACTGGAGGAGAAAAGCCGTCTGACCATCGACTTCAACTTTTGGGTATCTGCTGTTGACTGCAGTTTATCCAGTGCCTTTCTGCCCAGGTCATACTGGCTGATGTTTTCTTTTGCATGCTGAATAGTTTGTGGAAGTGTATCGGAAAGGGAGGATATCTGGCTGCTCAACTGCCCACCAACAAACCAGAAAAAAGCTACCAGCAGGGCAAGATTAAAGATGACGGAAATGGTCTTTGCCCACCCATACGAAATATGCAGCAGTCTTTGCACGAGATCGGCAAAGCCCAGGAAATAGATCGCCACCATTACGCTGGCAAAGGTGAGCATCAATAAGCTGAAAAGTGTTTTAAAAATTAAAAGAACAACAATAACTAACGTAACAACACCAGTTACGATCCAAACTCTGGAGGTAAAAGATTTGGTATTGGCATTTTGCATGGATTGTTCGTCATTCATAAACAAAAATTTAGGTGATGCATTCAGTATCAAACCCTATGAAATGTAAACTTCATGCCGTGCATTTAAAGACTGCCCATTAAAGCAAAGAGATAAGTGTGCGACCCGCCAAAGTATTGGAGGCAGGCGCAACGATGTAGCCAAAGAGAACCGTAGCCGGGCACCAAAACTAACAATCTAAAAAAAAAGCTATCGCATCAGGTACATTTTGCCATAGCCTTTGTTGAAGTATTTATCGGTGTCTACCTTATCGCCAAATGAATCAGTTGACATTGAACTTCTCAAGCGAAGCGCCATTGAGATTGGTAATAACGCGGTACAGGTAAATGCCATTGCCCAGCTTCGACCATATTGATCTGTACCGTCCCATTTGTACTCGGTTATGTTTCTTCCTATGTGCAGACGGCCCAACTCTGCCCTGGTAATTTCTTTTACGATCTTGCCGGTTACCGTCATGATCTGTATGCGGATATTTTGCGGCACATCGCTGCCGGTGACCGTAAATACAAAGGCAGTAGAGGACGTGAAAGGATTTGGATAATTGAACATGTTCGAGATCATCGGCTTGTTATACACCTGGAAACGAACCCTGTACTCCATGTTACCTGTAGCATTGCCGCTCTTGTCTTTTGCCTTTACCACCAGTTCATAAAAATCACCATCACTATCCTGCATCAATGAAGGGCGAAACTCTATGGTCGCTTCATTTTTGCCCGTCGATAGATTTGCCGGAACAAACCTCAACGTGTCAGTACCATAAGCTAAACCTGCTTAGTGCGGCATTGGTTCCCGGATAGCGGAGATAAACGGTTGAAGAGAAGTATCATCGAGCGCCAGGAACTTAGCCTCATCTTTTAATTTGATAACGATTTTCGGTTTTGCTGATACAATATCGCCGTTCAAAATGTGTACGCCATCAAAAGTCACATCGATCAAAGGGTTGTAGGTGTCGCTTTTACAAAGAAGTTCTTGTACATGAAATTGTTGAAGCGGTATTGCTCGGGTTGGGCAAAGTTGGGATTTACATCTATAAACAAAGTATTACTACCGGCAAGCGCCTTTGTATCGAGCGAAGCGGACACCTGTATGGTATCGCCCGCAAGTAATTTTTTACTGACAATGGGCACCACCGTTGCTACATTGTTGCGGTCGTAGATGGTCAGGTTGGTTTTAAGGCTGTCTCTGAAAGCTGCATCACTCACGTTTTTAAAGGCGATAGTAAAGTCCAGCTTTTCGCCCAACTCAAGAGTGTCTTTCAGGTTATAAGCAAGGTTGGCTGCCAGGGCGCCCTCGGGTACGGGATCGTAGTACAAACGCCAGTACCGAAGTTGATAGGGCGTATAGTTGACCGGATCCTGGTTGAGCATATCGAGCCTGATGTAGGGGTACTGTGTTGCGCTGATGGCAGAAATATCAAAGTTTTGCTGGCTGATGTTGAGGCGGTACAAAGTATCTGCCTGCCCTGTTGCCGCGATGCCAATAACATTTACGACCGGGACATCTCCCACACCACTTTCAGCTTTTGCACCCCGCCAGATGACCTGTTTCCAAGCCGTTGCTGGTCCAAATTGTGGAGATAATATATGCCCGGCTGTATCGTAAGCAGGGAGGGTGAGATTGAGCGTAAGCTCGTCAAGTAAACCACCGGTAAAACGCGATGTAGCCTGAAAAGGAAGATTGTTGATACCCGAGGGATCTGGCTTTTTATAGGCGAATACCCAGGTGCGCGGGCGATTAAAAAGAATTGATATCAGCAAAACCGGCATCTTTCAGGCGATCATAAAGGGTGTTACCAACTCCATATATAGCCTGGTCATTTCTATAGGTATCCACAAATGGATTTTGATCATACGGCGCATCGAGTACCAGGCGAACGGTGACAAACGAACCTGCCGGTATCCAATCCATAAAGTCGCGCATTTTGCGGCGACCTGCAGTATCTAAATAAGAAAACTCAAAGTTGTATTCGCGACCGGGTTTGTTGCACGATGGAAAGCTGCCGAGGAAACTTCCATAGACGCCACTGCCGGTGGTGGATGGCTGCGCCTGGTTGAAGTAAGCCTTCAGTGTTTTGGGATCGAAGACACTAAACAATATGGAGTGACCTACGCAACCACTATTGATATAGGGATTGTCACCCAATATGATCCTAAAGTCTGACTCCTGGTCGCGGAACGGAAAGACCGCATTGGTAATCGTCATGGTGGCGAGACGATTATCAAATCTCCAGGTGCCGGTGGTTAGGTCGTACACAAAATTTTTAAGTGTAGAGTTGGCGTGCTGGTATTTGTGGGACTGGTTAAAACCTAAATTTGCGCCACTCAGGTACACAAAGGAAGCTGTGTTCCAAACAAAGGCGCCTGTGGTAGGCACCGGTGCAACCCGCCAGTAGTACACGCTGCTATCGCGGTAACTGATGCCCGGATCAAACTCGATAATACCACCCGATGAAGTCGCATTTTTGGTGATCTTAAACGTAGAATTGAAAAGTACCGTTGTGTCCAGTTCCATTACATATTGCCTGCTAACTCCTTTAGGTTCGGCGGTGGAAGCAACCAGCTTTGCAGTTGCGCGGTTGATGATCGCATAGTTGTAGGGATAGACAGGGGTCAGTTCATCTTCCAAAATGGGGAAGGTGACCGTTGCACTATTGTTGCTTTCGCTAAGTTCAGTGTACTTATTGTCGCCATCGATGGATACTGTCAGCTTGTTTTCGCCTTTGTCGCGGCTGGCAATTACCGGCACATCAAAGCTGACGGAGTTGGCATAGCGTATCGACAAGATGCGTTTGCTGAAGAGCAAAGTATCTGTACCGTTCGGGTATTGCCTTCTTACCCGTACCAGCACAGAGTCGCCTGTGGCTTTGCCAATGTTGTACAAGTACGCTTTTACATTGAAACTAACATCAGCTACAGATACTATGTTGGGCGAGATCCTGATCTGTGGCTCCTCCACTACAAAATCCGGCAAGGCAAAACTGTTCATCTTCAGTGCAGGATCACCATTGAGGGTGGTCTCTTCTGCATGTAAACGCGCTGACCTGCTGCTGGCTCCATAGAATGAAAGAAAGGCGGTGATCGCCTCATTCATATTATAGGTGATGGGTTTGCCATAACCTGTGCGGCTGATCGATTTATACAAATTGTCGTTGTAATAATCGAGGTAGTTGGTGACGCCAAAGTGAGTACTGGCAATAAAGCCGATAGCGCCGCGGTTCTTTGCCAATACAAATATTTCTGATAACGTGCTTAGAACACTATACCTGCCGGTATCATACGAATACAAGTTTCCGGCATTGCAACCGCTAACGGTAAAGAAGGGGTATTTTCCCTGGTTATTGTATTCAGACGGATCATTAAGATTGTAATCGAGCGACGACGCAGATGAGTGTCCAAAGTACGATAGCAGGCTTATGCCGGTCTCAAACTTTTGTTTCATCAGGTTACCGGTAATGGGGGTTACCGGGCCGGTTACAGTCTTATTAAAATTAGTGACCAGACCACCATATAAAGTGTCCTCGATGGTTGCTTCGTACCTGCGCATGTAGCTGGTTAGTTGTTGATCGAGCGAGGCATCACTGGCGCCAACCACATGCACTATGTTCTTCATCCAGGCTTTGTTCTCTATCGTTTGCACATTGCTCTGTTGTGCGCTTTCATAGTCTTTTACCTTTTGTAGATAGTCGGCAATTTCGCTGGGATACAATACTGATAGCCTGCTGATCAGCGTATTCATATACGGATCCATAGTATTGGAAGCGAGCAATACATCAGATGCAGGATAGCCCCACGTGGGAACAAGGTTTAGTTTATCAGCATTGGCACTGAGCTCATTTTCGCGGTATTCCGCATAGGTTAAGCCCTTGCCCACCAAAAAGGCAAATTTTGGCGCCACGCTAAAATTGGCGCGGGCAAAGCGCAAGAAGTTTTTAATACCGAGCGGGTTCTTTTTTATGCCATAACCAAACTGGTCTACCAATTGGTTAATATCAAATATCCTGGCATTGTAACTGCCACCAGCAACTGACGTTCTGTAGGCACGGTAGGCATCTATTTGGTTGACGCCAGAGAAAGGCACCTGCAGCGACGGATGCGTAATAATGAGGTAATCACCCTGGTTGCCAGTCACTTTATAATTGACAAAGGTGCGCTGCTGAAAAGGTGGAAGTGATTTTGCCACACCCGCACTTTGAGATACCAGAACGTAATTGGCAGCCACTGCTGATGATGGCAAAACAAATCTCAACGTAGTACCAGCAACATTCGCCACATAACGCCGTAGGTTAGTCAGGTCATACAGCACAGGTACAGCATTGCCACTACCAAAATTTTTGATCTCAATATATTTTGCTGAAAATGAGGCAGGCAGTGTAAAAGGAAAGGTCGTCTGTCCGCCGAAATTGAACTGGCGCGGGTACCGCAAATTGATAAAATTGCAAACGATATGGTCGAACTCCAGGCTGCTGTTGTTGGCGATTGTAAATACCGGGTTAGCAGCCGGGCAACTGCGACAAAGTCACGTTGGTTGAATTGATACGGGCATTGTAGGTGGAAAGGGTCGCTGTTAGAATAGAACTATTATTCAGCGTAACGCTATAGTCGCGGGTAGACGAAGCGCTGCCCACAATGCCAATACTAAAAACCGCTGCCGGTCCGCCAGAGGCAGTGTGCAGCGAATCAGCAAAGGTGTATGACAGTGGGGTGCCCGGGCTACCGGGGTTGTTGCCGGAAGGAAGAATTTTGGGATCAATGTCAAAAGATGACCACATTTCGCCAATGTCGTACGAACTGGAGTAAACCCTTTCGCCATAGTTTTCTGCCCAGCCCGGGTGAATGCGGTCTTTAAAGTTTTTGCGCAGCGAGTAGATAAAATAAGGTTCCGGGGGCAGTGTATTTCCGGCGACATTGTTGGCAGTGGCAGCATACCGAAGATTTGCCGAAGCAGAGTTGACTGTCAGAAAAAATGCCGCTGTATCAGTCAGCAAACTTTCCTGGTCGTTTAGCTGATACGAGGGCAGGCGATATAGATCGCGGTCAGTTACGCCATCATTTCTTTCGCCCCAAAACTCAATATAATCGCTGGCGCCCAGCGGTCCCGAAGCAACGCTGGTATATAGTGGAACCTCTTTGCCATTGCGCCACAGTTGAAAATTTTGCGCCGCCTCACCACCCAATCCAATGGTATTTAGGTCGCTAAGTGTAATGCGGTAAATTCCTGTTGCACCCACTTGGCACCGGTAATAGGTCTTGCTGAAGTCTATCCATTCGTTGTAGTACGATTGCGCCATCACTATATGTGCAACAAAGAGCGTGAGCAAAAAGATGAGTATTTTTTTCATGCTTATTCAGCGTGGCAGCATCTGAGCCGCCAATAAGTTTTCAATAGTTTCAAAATCCGGGTTCCGTTTTCGCAGCCATTTAAATAAGGTTAGCACACTGCCATCGCATGCTCTTGCTTCTGCGTCTGTTTCGCGCTAATTTTGTCCACCGGTTATTTTTTAGGAGCCGGCATCTGTTCTTTGAGATTCTTTGTTGTGTCACACCCGTGTACCACATCTTTTCATGGCAACTTGTCCATCTTTTAATTAGAAGCTTAATTTTCGCATTTCTGCCTTCCACCTTCTGCCTTCCACCTTTCACCTTCCACCTTTCACCTTCCACCTTCTCTTCCAAAATATCCCGGTGCTCTGCACCTCAAAGAATTCGTCTTTCTAGTTTTCTACAAATATGACGGTGCGCTGCACCTTGCCTTCTGCCTTCCACCTTCTACCTTCCACCTTCTACCTTCTACCTTCACCTTCCACCTTCTCTTCCAAAATATCCCGGTGCTCTGCACCTCAAAGAATTCGTCCTTCTAGTTTTCTACAAATATGACGGTGCGCTGCACCTTTGCTTTCTGCCTTCCACCTTCTACCTTCTTCCTTCTACCTTCCACCTTCTGCCTTCCACCTTTCACCTTCCACCTTCTCTTCCAAAATATCCCGGTGCTCTGCACCTCAAAGAATTCGTCTTTCTAGTTTTCTACAAATATGACGGTGCGCTGCACCTTTGCTTTCTGCCTTCCACCTTCTACCTTCACCTTTACCTTCTACCTTCACCTTCTACCTTCCACCTTCTCTTCCAAAATATCCCGGTGCTCTGCACCTCAAAGAATTCGTCCTTCTAGTTTTCTACAAATATGACGGTGCGCTGCACCTTGCCTTCTGCCTTCCACCTTCTGCCTTCCACCTTCTCTTCCAAAATATCCCGTGCTCTGCACCTCAAAGATTCGTTTTCTAATCTTCTACAAATATGACGGTGCGCTGCACCTTGCCTTCTACCTTCTACCTTCCACCTTCCACCTTCTCTTCCAAATTCCCATCTCTGCACCTCAAAGAATTCGTTTTTTTAGTTTTCTACAAATATGACGGTGCGCTGCACCTTTGCCTTCTGCCTTCCACCTTCTACCTTCACCTTCCACCTTCCACCTTCCACCTTCCACCTTCTGCCTTCCACCTTTACCTTTTGCCTTCTGTCCCTCAAAAACTCTGTAGTTGAACGGAGCCCCGCAGTAAAGCGGGGTAGACTGTCGCAACGATGTCAAATTCATTCACTAACAGTTGGCCCCAAAAAATCTCTGATCCGTTTTCTACCTCCCCCTTACGCTATATATTCTTTCATGGAACTTAAAACCTAAAACTTACAACTTATCACTGTCGTCCTTATGCATTTGCCTTAAAACTTATAACCTAAAACTTACAACTTATCACTGTCGTCCTTATAAAACTTACCACTTATCACTATCGTCCTTATGCATCTTGCCTTAAAACTTATAACCTAAAACTTACAACTTATCACCTTACTCCTCCTTTTTCCGCAGGTCTAAACGCAACGAAAAAATATGGGTGTATAAAGGATTAGACTGATTGGCAAGATTGGTAAAGGCATAGTCAATGGTTACATTTTTTATCTTGAAACCTGCACCAATAGAAGGCTGGTATATCCAAACCTTTTTCTGGTTAAGGGTGTCCTCATCGGCTAATGCCCGTTGAAAATTAGAGACACCCGCACGAAAGAAAATGCTGTTTTGATAGGAAGCTTCCAAGCCAACATGTGGGTCGATATTGATGGCTTTGCTGCTGATAATGGTATTGCGCTGCCCATCGAAAGTGAGGTCGAGGTCAGCCTCTGCAGTCAGATTGAATTTGTCATTAATATTGAAAACATGCGCTGCAGCGGCAATTAAACGCGGCGCTGTCAGCTCGGTTGACTTTACGGGAATATCGTTGTTGGTTAAGTAAAGGACTTCCTTCTCCTGGTCGGTAAACGTAAAGGACCAGGCATTGAAAGTAGTGGTGAGATCGCGGGCAGTAAGACCAAAGCGCCAGTTGTTAACATGATAGCGTACGCCTGCATCCAGACCAAAACCCCAGGCTGTGGCAAAGCTACCCACCTTGCGGTGAATGATTTTTACATTGCCACCAAAGCTCAACTTGCGGTCATCCTCGTCAATTACCTTTTGCGCATAAGAAAGTAAAAAAGCATAATCTGCCGAGGAAAAAGTGCGAATATTATTGTAGTTGACTGAGCCGTCGGGTTCTACTAAAAACAAAGTGTTGGGAATGTCGTCGACGGCGAAACGCAATACCGAAAAGCCAACGACGCGCTTTTCATCGTGTAGCGGAATAGCGACTCCGCCATAATCATATTTTCCAATGCCGGCAAAGTACTCGGCGTGCATCAGGTACACAGACGGATAGTCTTTAATGCCTACCAGACCCGCAGGGTTCCAGTAACCGGCAGTGCCATCGTTTACGGTTGCTACCTGTGCACCTCCCATGCCCAGACCGCGGGCACCGGCGCCAATATTTAAAAATTCGTTGGAATATTTTCTAAACTGTGCCGACACATTGATAGCTAAAAGCACCGCCACAACACAGGCAGACAGTCTGATCAGTTTCATGAAAAAGAGTTACTGTTTCAATTAATAATGAACAGTAAAAATCAGTAAATAATCCCAGCTTTTTTGTCAAAAAAAGAACTTCCTGCAACTCATTGAAAAATACAGGCTTTTGCCTGCGGGCAAACCCACGTCGGTACAAGTATACTGTTATTGTTTTTGCACTTTGTAAACATGATCTACTCCGTTTGTTAACACACGCAACAGGTAGTTTCCAGCCGGTAAACGCTTCATATCAATTTGCTCGGTGCCGCTCATTTGTTTTTGCCAAACCTGTTGACCAAAGGCATTCAGCAAAATGACTTCGCTTGTTTTAGCTGCAGGGTTAGCTACCGACAGGGTAAGTACATCCCGCACCGGGTTGGGGTACAACCGGATAACAACCGACGGATCTACAGTAACCTGGCGAATGGCAGAGTAAGTAAAGGAACCATCTTTGTCAATGATCTTCAGGCGGTAATAATTGAAACCATTGGCAGGATTGGTATGGTAGTAAGTGTATTCATTTTTACCGGCAACCCCTGCTGCTGCAACCGTGGAAATACGGTTAAAATGGTCACCGGAGGTACTATATTCCACCTCGTACTGCCGGGTATTGACCTCAGCGGAAACGTTCCAGGAAGTTTTAACCTGAGTGCCCTGCAACAGGGCTGTAAAACTGGTTAGCGTTACCGGTAGTGATGTGGCATTGTCGAAATAAATATACTTGTACAAAAAGTTATTGAAAGTGAATTGCTCCGGTTGATCGCCGGCAGGATTAACATTCAGATACATGTTGTACCAACCCGACAAACCATTGACCGGCAACTGAAGATCGATATGCAAACTATCGCCTGCTAAAAGAGCGCGCACTCTTTGCAGCGGTAATTCGATAGGGTTTTGCAGTGTGTCAAACAAAATGACCTTTACAGCCACGCTATCAAAATCGGCCTGCGATACATTGGCAAAGGCAACACCCACGTGGAGTGTATCGCTTTTTATCTGTTGATTACTTACCCATGTACCCAAAGTATCAGGGATAGAATAATATAAATTAGGCGCAATGGCACCCTCGGGAACCGGTACATATTGAAGGTTCCATTCAGTTAGCTGATACGGGGTCGCGGTAATAGAATCAACATTGTTCATTTGCAGCCGCAGGTATGGATACGTTGCAGCATCGAGTGCAGAAATATCAAAGACATGTTGTGTAGAAGTCTAAGGTGTACAACAAGGTATCTGTGTTGCCGCTCCGTAACCCATACACTTCAATGGTGGGGCTATCGTTTCCGGCTTCACGGCTATAGCCTTTCCAGGTTGCATTTTTCCATTCTTTTGCCGGTCCAAATACCGGGGAAGTTATGTAGCCCTGTATATTGGACGTGGTCGCATTGACCGATAAATTGACACGGTCGTACATACCCTCACTAAAGATGTAAGCGGGTTTAAAAGTGCTGTCGCCTTTTTTGTATACGAATGCCCAGGTACGTGGATAATAAAATAAATCAATTGCAGCAAAGCCATTTTGCTTAAGACGATGATACAGTGAATTATTTTTTCCAAAAACCGATGTGTCAGCAGCCCACTTTGCAGCGGTCATATCATAGGGGTCATCCAGAATAATCCTCACCGTTACAAATGAGCCATTAGGTATGGCATCCATAAAATCCATGGCATTTTTACGCGTTTGCGGCGAGTTATAAGCATATTCAAAATTGTATTCACGGCCAGGTGCGCAAACTGGGCGGGCATTGAATGGCTGATCTGTATTTTCCTTCGGCTTAAAAGTGAGGGGATCGAATACGTTGAAAATAACTGAACTGCCTAAACAGGCACTGCGAATGATGGATGAACCGTCGACCGAAATGCTGAAATGCTCATCTTCATCACCACTGGTAGGATAAATAGAATTGGTGATAAACAGGTTGTGCAACTTCCTGGTAAATGTTAGTTTGCCTGAAGTGCTATCGGCTTTTATACGCGTTAATTGCGACTGCAGATTTTGGTACAAATGCCCTTGTTGAAAACCTATAAAAGCCCCGGGCTTGTACACAAACGATGAATTTAGCCAATGTGGATTGTTGTCTGTATTAACTGCTACCCGCCAGTAATAAGTAACATTGGGTTTATAATGAATACCCGGGTTAAAATTTAAGACCCCACCCGTGCTGGTGATATATTTAACCAGCTTTGCACGCGAATTAAATAGGGCAGTAGTATCTAATTGCATTACGTATTCGCGGGCCGTATCCAGCGGGTTGACCGTTGAGGCAAACAAGTGCAATGTATCGGTAGTAATGATCGCATACTTGTAAGGGAAAATGGGACGTACTTCATCTGCAGAAATAGCAACTTCTACACTTGCCTGGTTATTGTCTTCACTAAGCTCTTCAAGGTTAGCCGCAAAGTCAACAGTTGCTGTAATAGTATTAAGTCCCTTGTCGCGATTGGCGACTATAGGCACATTGACGGTGATTGAATCCAGCAGGTTAATAGGACCGAATTTTTTAGTAATGATGGTTTGCATTTCACCGCCTGGTGTAGTGCGGGTAATTTTAAAAGTGACAGAGTCTGAGGTTGCCCTGCCGATGTTATATACCCGAACTTTTACTGCGAAAGATGTATCAGCTACCGAGATAAAAGATGGCGTAACACTTATCTGCGATGCCTCTACCACGTAATCCGGTAGGTCAGAAGCGTTGATGCGGATAGCCGGATCGCCATGGAAAGCATATTGCTCGGCATGTACCCGGCTATAGAAATCATACCTGCCGGTAGAGTCAAGGGCGAGTTTCAATGCTTCCTTCAGCACGGTACCCACGGTTTGGTTATAGTGCGAATTGCTGAGGGCTTTGTAAATGTCTGTGGTATAAAGGTCAAGGTAGTTGATGACCCCAAAATGCGTACTCGCCAGGTAACCGACAGCGCCTCTTTCCGGGCTGAGAATAAACTTTTCAGAGATAGTGGACTTTGTGTTTAGCCTATTGGGTTCAAAGAGAAAGTGATTGCCGGCGCTGCAACCGTTGGCAATAAAAACGGGATATTTATAACGGTTGTTATAGGTTGCCGGATCATCGAGATTGAAGTCGAAACTCGTTGCCGATGAATGCCCAAAATAGGTGATCAGCGAAGCGCCATTTTCATAGATCTTTTTAAATGATAGTATCGCATCAGGGTAACCGCCCGGATCTGCGGTCTTGCTAAAGTCGATAACGTTGGCACCAAAAGATGTATCGGAAATGATCTTCTTGTAATTTTCCAGGTAGCTGTCTAGCTGTTCGCCCAGGGCAGGATCATTGGCTCCGGCGATCTGTATTACATTCTTCATCCAGCCTTTGGCAGCTATGGTAAAGATCTCGGCACGCTGGGCTGAGTCATGTTGCTTTACTTTCAGCAGGTAGTCACCAACCTCTTCTCCATTTACGGCAGACAGCCGCCCAATGGGTAATGCTGGAATCGCATCAAGGTCTGGAGAGGCAAGCAGGTTATCAGACGCCGGATTGCCCCAGGTTGGTACCAGGTTCAGTCGGTCTGCAAGCGGATTACTTTCATTTTGCCGGTACTCATTATAAATAACACCTTTACCTACCAGGAAAACATATTTTGGCGTGTCGGCAAATTGTGCCATGGCAAACCGTAAAAAGTTCTTTATCGACAACGGGTGTTTTTTTACTCCCCAGGCAAATTGGTCTACCAGTTCATTTATGTCTATCACTTTTGTCTTGTATGCACCACCATTTACAGTGGCTCTATACTGCCGGTATTTCTCCACGTTGTTTACTCCGCCTGGACCGTTGTACAATACCGGATTACTAATAATTAGATAATTGCCCTGGTTTGTTTTTTTAGAATAGTTGACAAAATTTCTTTTCTCGATGGTAGAGATCGCTTTGTAATAATTGCCTGTTTGTGTTGTAATCACAAGATCATAATCAGCCTGCGAGGGAGAAAGTAAAAACTTTGCAGTATCAGCCATTGAAATGTCGCCGACGTACCGTTTTCCATTGGCAACATCATAGATCACGGGTGCCGTGCCCCCGTGGTTGAAATGATCGAAAGCCAGAAACCTGCCCGTAGTTGATGCGCTTAGCGGAATGCTAAAAAAGGAAGCCCCACCCATGTTAAATGTTCTTGGATAGGTGATCTCGATACTGGCGACACGCATTTCGTCGCATCCGTAGGAGCTTTTGTTTATGATCTGCACTGTTGCATATCCGCCCGCTATTTTGTTTACATCCGCCGGTTCTTCCAGTTTTACATAGTTAATGTAGTCCATCTGGTAGGTGGTAATGGAATCTCCGTTGAGCCGCACCTGTACAGTGCGACTATTTTGTGCATCTCCCACCGAATTAACCTTTACTGCAAGGGGTGGACCGCTGAGAAAGGGATATAAATTATAGAAGTTTTGAGGCAGGGTCGCAGAACCACATCCAGCTACAGGTCGCACAGCACGGCTGGTCCATCCTTCACCCTTGTCGTACGATGATGAATACAAATTTTTGCCCAGGCTGGCTGAGAACCCGCCGGAGATAGCATTGCGGTAGTAGCGCCCGACAGTATGCATAAAATACGCTTCGGCAGGCAAGGTATTATTGGCTATGTCTGAAGACACCGTTACAAATCGCTTATTGGGAGAACTGGTGTTTTCTGTAAAAAAATAGGCTGCCGTATCGGTCTGCAAACTCCATTTATCGCTCAGTTGAAAATCTGATTCGCGATACATTTCATTGTCTAGTTTGCCGTTGTTGATCTCTCCTACAAATTCTATATAGTCGTCATTGCCCAACAGTCCTGTGGGGCGCGAAACATAGATGGGCACCTCCTGCCCGTCGCGCCATAATTGAAAATTTTGGGCGGCAATACCCGTCATGCCTCCGTTTACAAGGGTGCTATAGGCTATGCGAACGATACCTTTTCGCAAGGGCGCGCCCACACTGTCAAGACCGAACCCCATGACTTTGCATTTATAATAGGTCTTATTATAGTTGATCCATTCATTGTGGTAGGTAACCTGTTGCGCGGCAACCATACCAGCAAGCAATACCAAAACCAAAAGCACCGGTAACTTCAACTTCATAACATTCAACATTTACACAATAACGTATTGAAACGCCTAAAATCATTTTCTATTTTACAACAGGCAGACAATATGATAATTTCACCAGGAATACTGGAATAATTGTATCAAAATGGCCAATGGCACTAAGCCTGCACCAAACAACAGGGGTCAAACATAGCAGGTTTTTTTCATCTGACCGGGTCAAAATCCTATTACATTAATCTGTTTTACATTTGCGCCAAAGTTTCAACATAGTATGAATCTGATAGAAGAATTGCGCTGGCGGGGAATGATTCAGGAAATGATGCCTGGCACTGAAGAGCAGCTGCAAAAAGAAATGACCACTGCCTATATTGGCTTCGACCCTACTGCCGACAGCCTGCATATTGGCAGCCTGGTGCCTATACTTTTACTGGTGCATTTGCAAAAGGCAGGGCATAAACCCATCGCATTGGTGGGCGGCGCAACCGGCATGGTTGGCGACCCCAGCGGCAAAAGCGAAGAGCGAAATCTATTAAGTGAAGAAGTGCTGCAGCACAATGTAGCAGGTGTAAAGAAACAGTTGGAACAGTTTCTTCAATTCGATGCCACATTGCCCAACGCAGCGGAAATGGCCAACAACTACGATTGGTTTAAAAATTTTTCCTTTCTCAATTTTATTCGCGAAGCCGGCAAGCACATCACCGTCAACTATATGATGGCAAAAGACAGTGTAAAAAAACGACTGGAAGGTGACAGCGGCATGAGCTTTACTGAATTTACCTACCAACTTGATACAGGGCTACGATTTCTACCATTTATATACACAGAAAAACTGCAAGCTGCAAATGGGAGGCAGCGATCAGTGGGGCAATATCGTTACCGGTACCGAACTCATTCGAAGAAAAGGCGGCGGCGAGGCATTTGCCTTTACTTGTCCGCTGATAACCAAAGCCGATGGCAGCAAGTTTGGCAAAAGTGAAAAAGGAAATATCTGGCTCGATCCCGAAAAAACTTCACCCTACGAGTTTTACCAGTTTTGGCTCAGCACTTCTGATCTGGACGCGGCGCGCTACATCAAGATCTTCACCTTTCTTGGCGAGAACGAGATCAACGAAATTATTGCCGAACATACCGGCAACGAACAAAAGCGTTTATTGCAAAAAAGACTGGCTGCGGAGGTTACCATTTTTGTTCATGGTCAGGTTCATTACCAAAATGCGGTGCGTGCTACAGAGTTGCTATTTGGCAAAGACACGCTTGCAGATCATAGCTTCACTCGATGCCAATGAACTTAGCGGGGCGCTACATGGTGTGCCCGCTATAGAATTACGCGCCGGGGAGATCAGTGCGCAAAAACCCGATCTGGTAACTTTTCTCGCGGCGTCCTCCATTTTTGCCAGCAAAGGTGAAGCCCGCAAAATGGTACTTGGCGGTGGCGTCAGCCTTAACAAAGAAAAGTGCACCGACGTCGCTCTTCAAATAACCCCGGAAAATTTTATAAACGGGCAATTTCTTTTTGTGCAAAAAGGCAAGACCAATTATTACCTCATAAAATTAGTGTAGCGCACGAGAGGCATTTGTATCACGCAGTTTATTTTTTTTGCACCCGGCTACAAGGCTTCGCCCGGGCGGTCGTTGCGTCGCACAGCGTGTACAGTTGTGCGCGCAGCAGCAAAAACGCAATACCAGTCTAATCATGTGCCTGTATTGACAAACAAAATTGTTCTCCTTTTTTCTTTCCCCGCCTCATCTGTGCTATGCCGATGAACGGAATGCGACGCAACGATGAATCATGCGAGAACAACTGCCAGTACCAAAAAGGCATAAAAAAAAGCCGGACATTTAGCCCGGCTTTTTTCCGTATCAGCAACTGCTTATTATCTCCGTATGTATTTCTGGGTGCTGATGATCTGCACCCTTTTCGTCTTTTACAAAAACCATATACGAACCTGCTGCCAGGCTTGCGGTATTGAATTGCACGTTTGTAGAGCCTATAGTAAGCGTAAAGGTCTTTGATTGAATGACCTGCCCAAAAACATTTACAAAATCTACCCGCACTTTTTGATTGAAGGGTGCGGTTAAAGAGAGCTGTGCTGTAGTGAAGCCGGGATTTGGATAGATATTATCCACTTTCCACTGACCGGCTGGCTCCTGCACTTTTACTATGGGTGCGCGCTGGGCTGTAGACACTGCGGCGCCAATGGTGTACGAACCGGTAAGCACCTCCCGTCCTCTGATGGTGTACATAGCCCCAATACCGGGCATTGCGGTATAGACCGGACTGCCGTATTTATAGGTATTGCCAGCCGTTGCAGATGCATAACCTACAGCTTCTACCTGGTACACATCGAGCGCTGAGCGGTCTTTGTTGGTAGCAGCTTCAATACCTGCCAGTTCGGCATCGGTGTAGTAAAGCGTTAATGTGTGCAGCGAAGCACGTTCGGAGGTAGCCGTTGCACGTATTACTTTGTCGCTGACCTTGTTATTTTTTCCGCCACTTTGGTAAAGCGTGAAAGCTCCTGTTCCGGTTTTTTCAACACTCAGATTAGTGCAGCCAAAATTATCAGTAGAGGTATAGTTGATCATTCCTAAAACATCCCCGTCCTGGCTGCTGTAGAAGTAGGCATCTTTTCCGCCGCCAACGATCTCAGAACCATTGTTGTTGAGGTCGCTTTCAATTTTTCTCAACTCACCGGTCAGCACCAGGTTATCTATGCTTACGCTAAAAGGGCCACCGGCATTGGTATCATTGCTCCAGCGGAAGGCAAGGTAAAACTGCTTATTGGCAAGTGCTGCGGGTAAAATTGCGTTGACAGATCCGCTGGTTGGTGCCGGTGATGCAAACTGCCGGAACTGTTCAGTCGTCAGTTCAACAAAATGAACACCGTCAAGCGAATAAGCGACCGCCATATAATCAAAAGCGGGAAAATTTTCTATATCTGTGCCAGTTGGGTCCACTTCGCCCTGCACCATATAGTCAAAAGCAATTCTTACAACGCTCAATCCCCTGGCATCTATCATCGGTGATTTTATGATGGTTTGGCTGGCGCTATTATCATTATAGGTTTTTGCTGGCAGGGTTGCTCCGGTAGTTCCTTCTTTACCGGTAATTGCCAGGGTGTTTCCAAATATGCCCCACTGGTTCTTACCGGAAGCTGTTGGGTCTCCATCGGGTGTTTCCGGCAATTCCAGTATTTCTGTCCAGCCTGCGGGATCTGCAAAACCGTCGGCGCGGGTAAATGTCTCACTCAGCAATGTTTTAGTGCCACTGCCAATCACCGGTACCACATCATCGTCAAGAATAGTAACGGTGTAAGTGTTGTTGACAGGGTTAGAGCCTGTTTTAGTTATAGATAGATTGATTTGAATGGTCTCATCGCCTTCTACATATCCATCGTTGAATATAGTTAAGCGAAGACTTTTTCTCTGCGTTTTTCCGGTTTTGTTGGTCATGACCGTAGTAGAAGGTTTATAATCTGCACCTTTGGTGGCTGAACCGGAAAAGGTAACTATTGCAGTGCCGCCGGCAGGTAAAATAACCGGCAAACTGATCTCTTTAAAGGAGTTGCAACCTGCCGGTGTTGCTGCCTCTGTAGTTGCAGATACACCATTGCTTACAAAACCGTAGGTGGTAGTACAGGGTGCAAAGGCTTCGCCAACGCCCACAGCATACCAGGCATTGGTTACGGTTTCTACCAGTTGGCTGCAGGGGTTGCCGCTCATTTGTATTGCCGCAGCAATAGATACTTCGCGGGCTTCGGCATAGGTAGCGGCAGAACTCAACATCGTTTCCATGAGGAAGGTTAGTTTCTCAGCCTGGTTAAAACCTACCCCTTTTACTGAGTAAGTATTGGCAGGGTGTTGCATTTCAACTGGTCCGGTTGTTACCGCATCATTGATCTCATCGTCTTCTCCCGCATAGGCTCTGTCAGGCCCAGAACCGGCGCCCGAACCTACAGCCAGCAGGTAAAACCATTTATTTAATACGCCGCTATTGTTATGTACTCCACATTCATCATTGACCAGTGTTGGCGTACAGCCATCCTGGTCGGTCCAATTTTCACCACCATAGGTGTCAGGGTTGCCGGCTGCCTTTGGTTTATCCATTCTACGCAGCGGTGCATTGGGATCAGCAGAAATTTGCTCACCAATGTAAAAGGGCTTATAGATATTTTTTAAAGACGCATCTACGTGGGTAATGGCATAAAATTCAATACATGATGCCCAGATGTCGCTGAGTGCTTCATTCATGGCGCCAAACTCATTTGCATACACAAGATCAGATGTTGAGGAACAAACGCCATGACCAATTTCGTGTCCGCACACATCAAGCGAGGTCAGGGGTTTAAAACCTGCGGCTGTGGTGCCCGAGCCGTCGCCGTAGGTCATTACACTACCGTTCCAAAATGCATTGTCATAGGCAAGACCCGAATGTATAAAACTTTTTATTTTTGTGTTTTTTCCGTCATAACTCAGGCGGTTATGTTTGTTCTTCCAATAGTCGTAAACGATCTCTGCACCCCAATGAGCGTCCCAGGCAATGTCGTCATTCTCTGCTTCACCGGGTCCATCTTCTACTCCTCTTTTGTGTTCTGCTGTCGTCCAGTTGTTATCAACATCAGTAAAACTTTTGGCAACCGTATAGGCAGGTGGCACGGAAACCGGTAAGCCGCCAACACCATTTAAATCATACGTTTCTATGCCACCGCCACGGGTATCATCCATTAACACCCACGTGGCAGAGCCGGGCACATAAACTTCTGTTGTCGGATGACTGCTATTTAACAGCAAACCATTTTGAGGATCGTTCCCGCTTATCTTTTTTACATAAATGTTTCTTAGACCTGCATAGCGTGTTTGCACGTTGGTAGATGTAGACAGGGCTGTGGGAGGCGCGTCTTTTTCAAAATGTTTAATAATGGCATCGGTCAATAATATTTTACCCGTTTGCGCATCTACATATACCCACGAGCGGCTAAGTGGTTGGGTTGCATAAATATCAAACTTGTAGGCAAGTCTCACCTCAGCTTTCTTTTTTTGTGTGAAGTCTTGTACAAATACCAGTTCCCCTTTGGTATCAGCATCTGCCAGTTCTGCTTGCAAAGCTTTCTTTAGATTGCCATCCGGGGTATTTGCTATTGCTTCCTGTAGTTCTTCATATGCGTATTTTGAAGCATTTACAGTTGCTTTGGCCAGCTCAAGAGCTTTGCCTTTGCTCAACTTTGGCTGGGTAGCCACACCGGGAGCCATTTTGTAAAATGCTCCATTATAAAATTGAATGGAATTATTTTTTACCAGGGCTTTATACCGCGCACGGTCTACCTTAATATTTTGATAATACTGTTGAAATTCAATAACCTCAAAGTTGTCATGTACCCGCGATCTCTTTTCAACTTTCAATACATCTACGCCCTGGCGTAGATCCAGAAAATTATTCAGCAGTGGCAGTGCCTGATCGCCGCTGTAGGAACCATTGGTTTTCAAGGTAATAAGCTGAGGGGTCTCACGTTCCTTTGAAATGATTACTGATTTGACCCTGGTATCCGACATGATCCTTTTTTCTATGTCAAGGATTTGGGTTGTTGATTGCTGGGCATTCGCGGCAAAACCAACAAGTAAAGTAGAAATTAAAAGAACCGTCTTTCGAGTGAGAGAGAGTTTTCGCATACAAAAGTTTTTGTTTAATAAAAGTGAAAAGTAGCCTGTCAAAAGCTGTACCGAATTAACATAATTTTAAACAAATACAATTTATTCTTCAATCGAGATTGCAGCTTATATAACTTTTAAAGAAGACCAAAAACAGTTGAAAAATAAACGCGCAAACAGCAAGATTATTAGAAAAAATTTAAATTGAAGCCTGGTTATAGAGTTCCTTTTGCGAAATATCTAAAATGAAGGTGTTAAAAAGCTTCACCCAAATTAAGGCTGTAACCTGTGTGTCCTTTGCTAATACCAAAGTCGAGTGCAATGTTAGTATTGGACCTTTTATTGAATTTAATACGAAGTCCTGCCCCGGCGGCAGGGTGGGGAGCGGTGAAACTCCCCGGACCGGGCAGGTTTACAGTGTTGACGTTGGCAAAGACAACAAAACCAAACAACCCGTTTTCAGTGAGGTCGCTGCGGTATTCACTTTCAAGATAAACAAGTGTCTTGCCCCTGTAACGATTTTGTTCAAAGCCTCTTCCTGAACGCTGCGAAGGCTCATAACCAATACCGGGTAGATCGAGAAACGGTACGTCGTTGTCGAGAGCTGTCCATATATAGTTCCAAAGTGCAAGCACATGCCGCTTGCGCCCGGCAAGTGCAATGTATTTGCGGGTGTCGAGGTAAATCGATTTCCAGGAGTTATCGCCATTGCCTAAAAAAAACGGGTTGACCCGGTAAATAAAATTAACATAGGCACCTGGTAAAGGGTTGATGGAGTTATTGCGTAAGTCATAGAGAACATTAAATGTAACACCCGACGACACAGTGTTAGTATTTTGACCGGTTCCATGTGAGTAGTCTGTAAACTTCCCAAGCCCCAGGGTGTCGCCACCAATAGTCTGCACACCAATATGATAGTCGAGATTATAACCAATACCCGCCAGAAAATATGGCTTCAAACGTTTCAGAACAGTTTGGTAAAAACGGATATACTTATAAGAGATCAACAGCTTCTGTCCGTCCATTCCATTTGCCGAATTTCCATATACATACTCAGGATATAAGGAAAACCGGGTATCCCCTTGAATATTAAAGCGGTTTTTGTTTGTATAGATGTCACTTTTAAAGGCGATGGAGTAACGCCCTTTGAAGTTGAGATAAGGTGAAAAGGATACACTTGACAGGGAAGTGCTACGACGGCTACCTAAATAAAAACCTGCCTTGGTAGAGGTAATTAGTGCCTTGCTGCCGCCTGGTACTCCCGAGGTAGTGGGCAGCAGTGAAAAATAAACCTTTCTCTTTTCGCGCTTTTGTTTTTTCTCCGGCTTGTAGTGAAGAATTGTTTTGGCAATATCTATAAGGTCGGTTTTATTGGTGGTGTCTATATCAATATCATCTTTTGTATTGTTTAATTGCTGTGCTTGTACGTTGTTTACAAGCAGAAATAGTATAAAAAAAATAAAAGCGCAGCGGGTTATAGGATATGCAAAACGACGAATAAACTGGTGAAACACACGCAACAAAATAGGGTTCATTGGCTAAGCAAACACTATAATCGTGCCTTACTGCTCAGAAACTTGCAGTTGGCAAACACTAAAAAGGATCCTTTAGAAACGGTCGTCTTGCGTGTATTTTTGGAGCGTACAATTTACACGGTAGCATTCCCTATAATGCCTGCAGGTAGTGAAGTGCTGGTGAATTGATTAAGTTGGAACTCAGGCAGAGAAAATTGTTGAGCTCAGTTTAGATGAATGTAAAGGCGCACTTATAAAAATTCAGCGTATCACCGTAAACTTTTCAAATGATTTTTCAGGTACTTTTTCGGCGATCACCTTTTCAACTTTTGCCCGCTCCGGACCACTTTCGCACCAGCTTCTAAATTTGTCAACTTGTTCGTCAGTTCCGGAAACGGTTGCTTCTACATCACCTGTAGGTGTGTTTTTCACCCAGCCGGTGAGGCCAATTTTTTCAGCTACCTCGCGGGCTGTGGCTCTAAAAAACACGCCTTGTACTTTCCCTTTAATTAGTAGATGTTGTGTTGGCATAGCTGATACGTTTAGCTTTAAAACTGCTAAAAATACCAGACCACATCACATTGCGGCAGACGTAAATATTTATAAGAAAAATAGAAACAGATTTGAGAAAAATGGAGCTGAAAACTGACTGAGAGGAGTAGTATGTAAATGCTCTAACGTATGTATTATAACAGTTTGAAAAATCCGATGTAAGAGATCATTGTGTAAAGGAGGTCATTTTGCTGAATTAATGCAAAAAGTCTGTTTCAAATTCATCGCCCCACATCAATTTTAAAATCTTGGCGCCTTTTTCCGCGGCTTCTTTTTCTTTCAAAAGTTCTTTTTCAAGTTCAGTTATTTTTGCCTGTAGTTCTTCAAACGATTTTTCTTTAGCCGCGTTGGGATTGGTAAAGGTGATAGCATTGGAGAAGCCAATAAACTGGTAGGGATAGGTTACGGTGTTGAGTTGCATGATGTACAGTCAAATTTTGGGTGAACAATCGTTGTTTTTTATAGAACGGATATTCTCATCTTCTATTGCACAAGATCCGGTTCAGTATATCAAACGATCTTGTCAGGTTCCCATATTATAACCTTTTGCAATACAGCACTTTACAAGTGTCAATACTACGCAAAAAATTAGCAAAAATTTTTGTTTGGGGAAAAATTTAAAAAAAAGTGGAAAACCGCCAGGAACCACTAATGAAAAAAATTGGTTGATTTCCCTGGAACTAACAAAGGCTTCGTTGAGCCTGTAGCTTGCGGTATCGCAGCCAACTAAAAATCCTTTTTAGTGTTACTTTAGTACATTAAAAAAATGATTATGAAAAAGCTACTGATGTTATCACTTTTTGCTACTGTTCTTATCGCAGGCACACACACATTTGCCCAGGAAGATAAAATGAAAAGGGCAAGCCCACCGGCAAAGGTTTCTGCCACTACTGTGTTTGGCAATACCATTACGATCGACTATAGTCAACCAGCCATAAAAGGTCGTACTCTCGGCAAAGATTTAGCGCCGTATGGTAAGGTATGGCGTACCGGCGCAAATGAAGCTACTGTGTTTGAGATAAGCAAAGACGCGACCATCAATGGAAAATATAAACTAGCTGCCGGTAAGTATAGTTTGTACACCATTCCAGCAGAAAAAAACTGGACTATTATCTTCAATAAAAAGTGGGATCAATGGGGCACTGTCTATACCGAAGCCGATGATGCATTGCGTGTGCCGGTTACTGCAGGCAAGTCTGCTGAATTCAACGAGAGAATGACCTTCAAAGTAAACAAAGAAGGTCGGGTAACTCTTCTTTGGGCAAATACAGCCGTCGATTTTATCGTTAAGTAAGGATGTGTTCTTAATATTAGCAAAGCCTCCACCGGAGGCTTTGCTTATTTTATAAAACTATGAAGGCTGCCACCCTTGCTAAAAAGCCGGTCTATTTTTTTTTCTACACCCGGGTCTTTTTCAACCGGTGGCGCATGATGCGGTTTTATCCGCGCATCTATAATCATTGAACCCTCGCAACCCCAATGCTTATTTCTGGTAAATGCACCAATACCATGTATGTCGTGCGATGGATTGCAGCGGGTAAAAGTTATCCAGAGAAAGTTTTGCAGCGACCTGGCTGTAAATTCACTGTTGTCGCACACTACTATTAAAGGCACATTGTTAAGTTGTTCTACCTTCTCCTTCAGTTGCCTGTCCAGGTCACTCATCTCCATTCCGGCTCTGTCGTAGGTAGTAAATGGCGGTGCTGATATTGCTACCACTCCCGGCAAACACATTTTTACATTTGTAAAACTGTGCAGATCAGTTAAACAGCCAGGCACTTCCGTGCATAGCTCTCTTACAACATTTCCGTAAGCCGCCAAGACAACCTTACTACCGCTGTTCAAACCCGTTCCCGAATAGTCAAGAGTGTCTATGGTGGTGTTGGTATAAAAATGTACATCGCGCCGTCAGGTTGATGCGTTGCAGAAAGTACATAAAGTATTGGTCAACAGGTTGTGTGTTTTAACTGGTTGGTTTCATCGGCTGTAATGAATAAAAATTTGGCAAGGCTAAGTTGGCCGGTACCCAATATATGATTGGCGATCGTCAATATTTCCGCCGGTTGTTTAGCAGGCATATAAGGTGTGTATCGCTCACTGCCAATAGCCAGCAACAACGGATGCACCCCGGCAGCATCAACTGCATATACTTCCTTTAATCCCGGCACTTCCTGTGGTATAGCATCACCGGTTAGTTCGTGTATCAATTGCCCAAAACTTGTGTCTTCCTGCGGCGGTCTGCCCACCACCGTAAACGGCCAAATGGCTTCTTTCTTAGCAAATACTTTATGCACTTTCAGCAGCGGAAAAGGGTGCTGTAAACTATAGTAACCCAGGTGATCACCAAAGGGACCTTCGGGTTTATTTTCGCCCGGCGATACTTCTCCCGTGATCACAAAATCAGCATCGGTACTTATGCAAAAACCATCATTGTATGTATACCGAAAACGCCTGCCACCCAACATGCCGGCAAAGGTCATTTCGCTTATGCCCCTCGGGCAGGGGCATAACTGCAGCCAAGCGTATGCGATGGCGGTCCGCCAACAAAGCAACTTACTTTTAATGCTTCACCTTTTTTATTAGCTTTTGTTTGGTGCACACCAATACCGCGGTGCAACTGGTAGTGCAACCCGATCTCTTTGTCGCGAACATATTCATTGCCGGTTAATTGTATGCGGTACATGCCCAGGTTGGCATTCATGATTCCCGGTCTATCTACATCTTCGGTATACACTTGTGGCAGGGTTACAAAGGCACCACCATCCATTGGCCAATGTTGGATAAACGGAAGATCGAAATGTTTATCTGGTTGGCTAACACTGGTTTTATGAAGGGATTTTTAAGTGGAAGTGCCTTGAAGGCAGCAAGTGCTGTGGAACATTTTTCAGTGGTGCCCGTAAAGCTTTTAGCGGATCGTTCTTCAGTTCAATTATTCTTTGTACAGCGGCAAGTGTATCGCGAAAAATGAATTTACTGCGTTCCAACGATCCAAAAATATTGGAGGCTGCACGGTATTTACAGCCTTTCACATTTTCAAATAGTAGCGCAGGTCCGCCTGCATTTCATACACCCGCAGGTGTATCGCCGCCATCTCCAGGTGCGGGTCCACTTCTTCTTTTATCCTGACGAGTTGTTTGGTTCTTTCCAGGTCGAGCAGGCATTCCTCCAACGAACGATATGACATAGTTTGCAAAAATAAGTTATGGAAGGGTCAGGTGTTTTGCAGCATCAACTTTAAACAGCAAACGGAAGCTTCATTTCGCATTTCCCAACTCCTCAATTCATCAACAATTTGCAGGTACGTTTCTAACCCGGTTTGCTACATCATTACAACTGCCAGTGATATAGTTGCGCAAGTTAGAGGAGGTGTGGTGTGCGTATTTTTTAGTGTCCCGGCAGTTTTCCTTCGGTTTGGCGGCCGTTGCGTCGCACTCTTCAACTAAATTTCTCTGGTGAGCGGAAAAAAAACCAAAGCCAAAACAGCATATAAAAATTTTACGATGCCTGGTATTTTTTAACTCATTTATTAAATAGTCAGCAAGAAAAATAAGCAGTTTAGGTGTTTGTTTCTTCCACCGCTCGGGCTGGCTTTGCAGTTGAACGGAGCGTCGCAACGATGTCGCCTCGCTGGTCTGTAGCCGGCCATCAACTACTTGCAAGAAAGAGCCTAATACATTGCCTGTATAAAATTTTTGTCGCCATGTTTAGGTTGTTAAATAAAGTCACAAAAGAGGATAAAAAAAGAAAAGATGAAGCAGGCGAAAAAAGAATCTCACTCTATTAATCAGTAAATTTGCCGCACCCACCTAAACAACGGGTCATGATTTATGAAAATAGAATTCATTAAGAATATACAGTTTACAAAGTTGGTGAAAGCAGACGGTCAGCTACGTGAGTTTAATTTTAGAAAGATAAGCGGTTCAAAAGAAGGAATGTTTTCGGTAGATGTGAGTGATGATCGGGGAAACAGGAAGATGTTTAAAATGCAAAAGATAGATAACGTCTGGACAATTGTAGCCGATGATCAGTTACCGGATTGGATATGGAAAAACGAAGCAATTTTTAATGATTTGATAGAAGAAGAACTTCGTATCAATGGTTAGTCAAGTGAAAAATGAAACGATATTATCCGCCAGATAAGGCGGATTTTTTTTAAGTGGGAAGTTCGGATTAATTGCAACACTAAGCGATAAAAAACATGTAGGCTGAAGAGCGTTGCACTAACATGCTTTGAAAATATTTTCCTGCGAAATAATTGGTAGATTTTTAAATCGCTGTATGATACGTGCCACCACAACAACATCTTTTTCGCAATAGTCAACGATGCGCTGCAGATTATTTTCTTTGTAGTAAACATGTTGTACCATGCTGCCATCAATATCGTCTTTAGACGTAGGAATACCCAAAATACTGAAGCAAGTAAGTGAAGTGAAGTGTAGTTTTTATAATCGCCAAATTTCCACCATTGCAGTGTATCAACCATGCTAATTTCCCAGGGTTTTGCGCCATAAAAATGCAGATAGGCTGGTAGCTGTATTTGGTTAATGATCATACGCCTGCAGAGGAATGGAATATCAAATTCTCGAATGTTGTGACCGGCAAACTGAAACTTGGTTTTGATGTTTGCAAAACTTATTGGCAAGTTCAATGAACTCTTGTAGAATAGCAATTTCATCGTCGTGCCATAAATGCTTTTAATTTTCAGGCAGATTCTTCCTGCTTTATCGGTGTAAAAAGAAGCCTGTTGAGATGCAGATGACCTTTCCAAACTCGGCCAGTATGCCGGCTTTTTGCTTGTATGAATTCATCGTCATCACAATTTTCTGGCACTGTTTTTGAAATTTTGTCGAAAAAAAGTTTACGACCTGTCCAGCAGGCAGGTTGATTACAGTCGGGATACCTGAGGAACAGTTTCAATATCAATCAAAATACAAATCAAAAATCGCTTGTATATTATTCAAAACAATTTCTTTATTATTAAAATAAACCGTCAAACCATGAGCTACAATCCTGAATACTCTGCAACAAATCCACAACAGCCAGCCCCAAAAAAAGGGACGATCGAAAGATTATTTATGGTATTTTGATCGTCAGCCTTATTGGGCACCTGGGGATATATCATTTATGATAAAAGTAAATCGAATGAATCGATCAGTCAATTGCAAACACAATATTCAAATGTAGACTCGGCCCGTAACGAAGTTCAAAATGAATATAACGATGCGCTTGCCCAGGCTTGGATTCTGCCACAGGCAACAATACACAATTGCAAGGTGCAATTATCTGAAAGACAAGTTGAGATAAACAACCTGAAAAAGCAAATCACATCCATTACCACTAAGAAAAATGCAACCGCTGCCGAGCTTGAAAGAGCAAGAGGTTTAATTAATCAACTGAACATGCGGATAGATGACATGTATGTTGAAATTCAAAGACTTGAAGATGAAAATCAAAGCATTGGCAACATCTAACAAAAGATTGACCAGTGAAAAACAACAATTGTCTACTGAGAAAAACCAGTTGCAGGAAAATCTAAGTTCAACAGAAGTCTGCCCGTCGCGAGGTTGAAGATGTTGCATCAACACTTCATGCCAGCAATATGAATATTACCCCTATTCATGTAAAAGGAAATGGAAAAGAAAAAGAAACAACTACAGCAAAGAGAGTTGATCTGTTACGCATTTCTTTTCAGGTTGATGAAAACAGGGTTGCAACTACAGGTAATAAAGAAGTTGTATATTGCAGTAACTGCGCCCGATGGACGTCCGGTAACTATGGCAAGCGGCAGTGGTACTTTCGATACCCGCGAAGAAGGAACAAAAACTTACACAAACAAAGTAAACATTCCTTACGAGCAAGGTAAAAGATCAACTGTAAATTTCGATTGGAAACAGGAAGGAAATACCAGCTTGGTGCAATACAAAATTGAAGTTTATCACAATGGTTATAAAATTGGTGAAGGAACAAAGACCTTGAAGAAAGGTGGATTGTTTGGATAGAAAATCTAATACTTTACATATACCGTAGCAGGCAATTCGTTGCCTGCTTTTTTTTGCAATATTCCTGTAATGAGTGGCAAAGTGAACGCCTGATTGTAGCACGCAGTGCATTTCTCAGATCATAATAGTATTCTTTGTTGCCGTTCTGATGTGGTTACATTAATAAGAACTATAGCCTACGAAGCATTAAGTGCAGACATAAAAAATTACATTATAAAATAGCCCGCAATGATGCCCTGCCAATATGAATGGTTCTGTTATCAGCAGGCTTTCTGCCTTCGTATGGAAATTTAATTCAAGATTATTCCCCAGGCGTTTAGTAAGATCAAAACTCCATAAAATATTTTTTCCTGGCAGTAAAGCATCCAGCATTATATAGCTGACAGTGGTATTTGTGCGCACTATGTAGGTGATGTTGGTAAACGTGAATTTACCGGTAAAGACTGGTAGCTATTTACGGCATTATATTTACCTTCAGCATTGAACGAATTGCTAAGTGCATTTTCGCCTCCATAAGATTACATTGTTTTTTTTCTGGTTAACAAAGTAGCCCGGTTGAAACCGGTACTGGTGCCACTTGTAAAAGTAAATCTTCGGTTCAAAATTGAGAAAATTGATATGCGTAATTGCGGTTATCGAACTTAGGGGTTGCCAATGCATTTACACCCACTTTTAAGTTAGTTCAATTGTTATTGGCGTGCAGGATTCCATCTTCCTCGCAATGTCCATTCCCTTATTTTCTGCTTTCAAAACCATAAGTTAATAATGCTTTATTAAAGTTTTTTGAAGTTACTTACATCGATACCCCAATTACTGTACTAAAGCGATTAAAGGATACGCGTATTGGTAAAAATATTTGTAAGGGTAAGCAAGGAAGTATCGTTTAATAGCTCCTTTAAAAGGATTAAAAACCAATGAACCATTTGCAAGTTCTTTTTTTCCAATTTGCAGCGAGGATTGCAAATTGATCTTACCTAAAAATATCCCTAGCTTTTGTTTTTAAACTGCTTGTTAATAGCGTTCTAGGATTTAATGCAATACTGTAGTTAAACTGGGTATAGTTAGCTTTAACAAATTGATTGGTGGGCGTAAAGATCCGTATGAATTTTGCCTGGTCGGGAAACAATGCCGATTTCAAATTCATTGACCTGTGGTATGCCATCTCTATTGTAATCATTCCAGGCAAACTCACCTCTGCCTGCCGGCACTTCAATATAACTAAAGTCTCTTTGTTGCTCCTGCCCTGCTCCCACTTCATACAACATATTTCCTGCTAAAAAACCCTTCAATTCGTTTATGGCATATTCTGCCCTGCCAAGAATAGTTTTTTCTGGTTGCAGGTTGGTTAAAGAAGTTGTGTAATGGTTAACTGACGGTAAGTCGTATTAAGTCGAAACTGGTGATGAGTATTCGACAGTAGGTCAGAAGTAAGTGAAATGTTGTGACTGCGGTCAACCGGCTCTAGTTTTTGCTTACCCGGCAATTGATCGCTGCGGGTAAAATAGGTAAGCGACCACCGATTATCCTTTGCCTGGTTCGAACGGATATAAACAGAAAAAGTTTGAAAAGCAAAGCTTGAAAATGAAAGTGAATCTGAGCGTCGATCGCGTATTTCATTGTGTTCAACAGCATAAGAAGCTCCCAGTGTATAATTTTTAACCGAAGAAAAGACGTGGCTAACGTCAACAGATGGACGGAAGAAATAGCCTCGGAGGGTTGATGAACTAAATCTGGTAAGACTGAAAATATTTTTTAACTGCCAGCCCATTACTTTTTGATCCTGGTACAGGTTTTCACGTATGCCTTTATATCCATCGCTTCTTAGGTAAGCGATGGTTTGCATTTGCAGCGAATTGCCAGCAGAGTCGAATAAACTAGCTGTGATAAATGGTAATTGTTCAGTAGCAGGAGCGGTGAACAATTCCAATCCCCAGTCCCGATAAAATTCGACCGAACGCAGCCTTTCTAAAGGTTTGAAGCGTTTGCCGGTAAATTCATAACCGGCATTCGATTGCAGGTTCAGCATTTTTCCTTTTGGCGAATTCCATGTAAACAATTTTGAAAATGCGAATTTGCCTGCTACACCCTTATTATCATTTTTGTCAAGTTTAGAAATGGTGTTGACATCATAATTACTGGCTGCCAATTCACTGGAGATACGAGTGCTGGCGTTCAGATCGTATATGCCACCAATAGAAACAACCTGTTGTTTTTTGGGTGCCACCAGAAACGTAGCCGCTTCATAGTTTCCCTGTAAATTCCCGATACGGGGGCGATCCATTTATATACTTTTCCATTGGCACCATTAAAGTCAGGTATATAATTTCCTTTGCCCTGCCCAACCTCTATAAAACCCAGATTATACTTAGCACTGTCAGGATCGGTTGAAAAAACATAGATGGTTTTTACCCCGCCAGGTAACAATGTATCTCTTTGAGCATACAATATTTTTGCAACTGAAAAAGTATCCAATGCTGCTGTAGGATAAAAAGCGTTTTGGACACTATCGCCAATGTTGTTGAGAAAAATGCCGTTGCTTAGGATCGAGCGTTTGATTAATCGGTGAATTTTTGGCATCGCTGTTATTATATGCAGCAACATTAATAATCAGTTTTTTATTGACCCGTTATTCATCAGAAACATAGAACATTGAGTTGAGAAAACTTCGTTCTGCATATTCAAACTCCACTTGTATCCGGCTATCTTTGGTGATCATATGCCGCGGAGTAAAACTAATTTCTGCTGTGTTATAATTGATAATGTAATCCTGGTCTTCGCCGCGCTGCAGCAACTGTCCATCCAAAAACACACGTTCGGTACCTGCCAGAACGATAAAAAAAATTTCATTATTTACACCTGTTAATCGATAAGGTCCCTGGTTGCCTTCCTGCCCCTGAAAAATATTTCTGGTAAATTTTCCCTTTGCTATAGCGCCGCTGGCCAAAACAGTGTTTGTACCTTCTCTACCAATTTTTGTAGTATAACTATATGAAATTCCCTGTAGTCGTTTATAGAAATTAAGAAAATAAGATTGATCCTGTCGCAGGTCGATATCGCCCAGGTTTACTTCCCAACCATTCTTTTTAAACTGTAGCCAAACCTTGTCAAATTCGTTGAGTTGCTGAGTTGTTCCATCAGGCTGAATAGGAATATTGTTATCTGTAATAGCCGCGGCAACCTGTATGCTATCGCCCAACATACCATTGATCTGCAGATTGAATTGCGAGTTAACGACCACATCCTGGCTATTGCCAAAGCTTAGCGCCCTGCCAAAACTTCCATTGTAATTCATGCTACCAAAATCGAATAAAGCATTTGAACTGCTAAAACCCTTGCGATTGAAGATAGCAGGTTGTGCAATAAAATTGTTAACTACACTATCGTAATTAAATCGCCTGGTAAACCTGGTTGAAACGATAGGGGAACACCCGGTAAAATATCTCAACACTATCTGCTGCTGGAATTTTTTTCCACCTGAGCGTGGCATTGGCCTCATCTATCTGGTATTGGCTACTATCGAAACCTGTAATAAAAAATGACCGGGGAACAATGCTAAGCGAGTCAATAATCTGCACACCTGTAACAGCTATTTTGTGCTTGCGCAAATTTGAATACAAGCGGCTTTGTGCAACGATTGTCGTACACAAAAACACACCCGCTATACCCGCCAATATTTTTTTAGATACGATCAAAAGGAATTCTTCAGCGTAAAGTTTGAACCATAGTCAGTAATAGAAAAAAGTATTGAATAAGGACAAAGTGCAAACATATAAGCTGCAACGGAAGGACAAATACAAACTTTGTAGTAGCGAAGAAGCAGGAGCAAGTATCGGATAATTTTATAGACAAAACCAATAAAAGCTCAACAGAGAAACAATAGATGAACGAAATGCGACGCAACAATGCCAAACCGGAGACACCCTGTCGGCTACCAAAAAAATACTATTTAGCTGAGAGATATTTTAAAAAAAAATCGCGGCTGTTGAGCACTGCGATTTTAGCAAAATAAAAGTCGTGAATATCTTCGGTGATGATGCAAGTGCATCCACTACCCAGGGCAGTGTAATACTGCAGCCCGTCCTCAAAGTCATTTATAGCAACATTATCTACGGTTTGCTCAACACAGTAGCGCGTGGTGTCACCGATTTGTAAGTGGCGGGAAAGCAAAGCAATTTTCTGTTTGGCGATGACCGCCTTATATTTTTTTTCGGCGAAGTAAAACGCAATTGCCAGGCAAACCGGTGAAGTAAAAACCTCAAACTGAGGCAGATCGCCAAGACTTAAAATACGCGAAGCATAAGTGAATAACGGATACTCTTTGTTGAGCACCGAGACCAAAATATTTGCATCTACAAAAACCCGCATCATTTTTTAGCAGTATAAAACTCATCTTTTAATGACTTGCTACTTCTTTTTTTTGTTTGATAAGTAGCTTCGCCTTCGGCAACCTGCATTACCCAATCTGAAATGGGATAATCTTCGAGGGAATGGTAACCGGGAGTAGTTACTTTTTCAAGGAGAAATTCGACAAGACGCGACACACTAATGTTGTTTTCCTCAGCATATTTTTTTGCTTTTTCGATAGTTTCGGCATTGAAACTTAAAGTGATCTTGCTGTCCATAACCCGTATTTTCTACAAAATTAAACATTACCACCAAAATAAAAAATCTATACGTACATTTCTTAAAATTTTTTTTAACTGTACATTTCTTCCCTCATTGCCTTCACCCTGCCGTCATCCACGTATTCATCAAAGGTCATTAATCTGTCGATGATGCCCTTCGGGGTTAACTCTATAATCCGGTTGGCAACTGTTTGTATAAAAGTATGGTCGTGACTGGTTAAAAGTACAATGCCCTTGAAATTAGTGCAGCTTTCATTGAAAGATTGAATGCTTTCCAGATCCAGGTGGTTTGTTGGTTGATCGAGAATTATAACATTTGGATTTTGCAACATCATACGGCTGATCATACACCGCACCTTTTCACCACCACTTAAAACCTTGGTCTTTTTCATTATTTCATCGCCGGTAAATAGCATTTTGCCCAAAAAACCGCGGAGAAATGGTTCATCAACATCTGTTACATAAGGCGGCACATATTGTCGCAGCCAATCCATGAGGTTCAGATCATTTTGAAAAAATTCGTCATTCTCTACCGGCAGATAAGCAGTTGTAACTGTAGTACCCCATTCGTATTTACCGCTGTCGGGTTTGGTTTCACCATTGATGATCTCAAAAAAAGCAGTAACCGCCAGCGGGTCTTTGCTTATGAAGGCAATTTTGTCATTCTTGTTAATATCAAAATTTACCTTATCAAACAATTTTCGCCCATCGACAGATTTGCTTAGATTTTCCACATTAAGTATCTGATTGCCTACCTCACGTTGCTGTTGAAATATTATTCCGGGATACTTGCGATTGCTTGGTTCGATCTCTTCAATAGTCAGCTTTTCCAGAGCTTTCTTACGACTGGTTGCCTGCTTACTTTTTGAGGCATTGGCGCTGAAGCGGGCTATGAATTCCAACAGGTCCTTACGTTTTTCTTCATTTTTTTTATTCTTGTCGCCTAATTGACGCGCCATCAATTGGCTACTCTCGTACCAAAAGGTATAGTTGCCCGTGAAGATCTTTATTTTAGCCCTGTCTACATCGGCCACGTGCGTGCAAACCGTATCTAAAAAGTGACGGTCGTGGCTAACGACAAGCACAATATTTTGATAATCAGCTAAAAAATTTTCAAGCCAACCTATGGTTTCTATGTCCAAGCCATTGGTAGGTTCATCCAATAGTAAAATATCAGGATTTCCGAAAAGCGCCTGTGCCAGCAAAACCCTCACTTTCAGGTTTCCTGGCAAATCCTGCATCAGTGTGTTATGATATTTTTCGCTTACATCAAGGCTGCTTAGTAGCGTACCCGCGCTACTTTCAGCTTCATATCCGCCCATCTCACCAAATTCTGCTTCCAGTTCTCCGGCGCGCATTCCATCAGCCTCGGTGAAGTCTTCCTTAGCATATATGGCATCCCGTTCGTGCATTATCTCCCACATTTTCTGGTGACCCATCATTACCGTGTTCAGCACCGTCTGGTCTTCGAAGGCATACTGGTTTTGTTTGAGTATTGCCAGTCTTTCCCCGGGAGTTATTTCTACTGTTCCTTTATTTGGCTCAATTTCTCCGCTTAATATCTTTAAAAAAGTTGACTTGCCCGCACCGTTTGCACCAATTACACCATAGCAGTTCCCTTTTATAAAGTTCAGGTTTACTTCATCAAACAGCACCCTTTTACCATAGGCAAGAGTTACATTTTTTGCACTTATCATTCCTGTTATTTTTTCAATGAATAGAAATCAGGTACCGTTTGCATCCCATACCGGTGCCCGACTTTTTAAGGGCGCAAAAGTAGTAAAACCAGCGGAAGCAAGAAAGAATTAAAACCTTTGCACATGTTAAGTTCTGTAAGGCAATTTGCGGAATTATTTTGCTTGTTTACCAGATCATTTATGCTGCTTAAACGCGGCTGTTCCTAAAGTTTCAGGCGGTAGCTGGCGTGTACAGGCAGGTGCGTGAAGACTAAGTAAAACGGGAATCTATTTTTCATACTCATGAAAATATCGGGTAATAAATTTTGTGCAATTGTTTGGCAGTTTACTGCGGTACTTATTGCTCTACCTCTAAAACGGGTAACTTCATTTTATGTCAGTTCCTCTTAACAGTGCTGCGGGCAAATGGATCATGAGCGCGGGAATACTCGCTTCAGCTATGGCTTTTATAGACAGTACTGCGCTCAATGTAATATTGCCATCGCTTCAGCAAAACCTTAACGCGCGAGGTACCGATCTGTTTTGGATCCTGAATGCATATTTGCTGATGTTAGCTGCTTTCATTTTACTGGGCGGTACGCTGGGTGATAAACTCGGTCGCAAAAAGATCTTTATGATTGGTATCGCAGTCTTCATGGCTGGATCGGTGGCATGTGGTTTTGCCGGAAGCGTTTGGCTGCTGATTATTTTCCGGGCGGTGCAGGGGCTGGGCGGTGCCTTAATGATACCCGGAAGTTTATCTGTTATTTCAACCTCCTTCAGTGATGAAGAGAGAGGAAAAGCAATTGGAACATGGTCGGCAATCACTACCATGGTAACAGTAGGAGGCCCCATTTTGGGTGGCGCGTTGGCTGATAACGGGCTTTGGCGCTTTATTTTCTTTATCAACGTACCCATTGGTATCATCTCCCTTCTCATACTCTGGTTTCGGGTGAAAGAAAGCAGTGATAATGAGGCAGATCGAACGCTCGACGTTCCAGGGTCGGTAACGATCGTTTTGGGGCTTGCGTCCGTCACATTTGGCTTCCTGCGCATTCCTGCTCTGGGTTTGGTCAACTGGCAAGTGCTGGTATCGTTATTGGTTGGGACAGCCTTGCTTCTAATGTTTATACTTATTGAACGCAAAAGCAGACATCCGTTGATGCCACTTTCGTTATTTAACAATGCAACTTTTACAGGCGCTAACCTGCTGACCTTTTTTCTCTATGCCGGGCTTGGAGCGGGCATTTTGTTCCTGACCTTGAACATGGTGCAGGTGCAAAAATACACACAGTTACAAGCTGGTTTTACCTTGTTGCCCTTTACCATTTTGATGATAGTATTTGCCAGGTTTGCCGGCAGCCTTGCTGATAAATTTGGACCGCGTTGGTTACTGATTACGGGGCCTGCTGTGGCAGCAACTGGGTTGCTGATGCTATCGTTTGTGGAACAGACGAGCGGCGCAGTGGATTATTGGAGCAGTTTCTTTCCGGGTATATTGATATTTGGTTTAGGTATGTCATTTACTGTAGCACCACTTACCACAACCGTAATGGGAGCTGTTGCCAATCATTTTTCGGGCAGAGCCTCAGGCGTTAATAACGCCATAACACGTATTGCCGGTGTATTTGCCAATGCGATCTTTGGCGCCCTGGCAATCATATTCTTCACTACCCATTTAGAGCAATCAGTTGTCCATCTGCATTTATCAGATCGGCAAACAAATATTGTAGTAGCACAGGCAGCCGACCTGGGAAACGCAACGGTACCATCAACACTGTCACCGCAAATTAGAGTGCAGGTAAATGAAGCTTTTAAAGACAGCTTTATTGCTGCCTATGCCACGGTTATGCGCATCTGCTCGTTGTTGGCATTTATGGGAGCGGCCATGGCTTTTTTCTTCATTAAAAATCCGGAGATAAAGAATTTTCACGTGCCGGATGAGCAATCAGCAGGATAGCCCAGATTACAATTTTTCCGAAACCCATTGCTTTGCCTCTTCCACCTTGTCAATTGGAAAACCTTTTGACTGACCGGGTACTATGTAACTAAATAGGTCAGTGAATTTCTCAATCACTTTCGAGTCACTTACTATAGCCATTTTTTTCCATTGGGTTATGTGTTGCAGCCCCACTTTCAAATCATCGAACATGGCACCGGCAGAAAAATGTCCCAGCCCCGACCGCATTATGAACAGGTAATATAGTTCGCCCGTTCTCTTTGTCACCTCGTTTACTGCGGGAATTAAGACGGTATCATAATCATGTTTGGTTACCTCGCCCGATGCTTCAAATCCCGCCACATAATCGGGCAAGCCTTCAATTATAGTAATCATGATGAGTTGTTTTAAAAGATGATAACATGTTTTATACACATAAAATTTATGCCTTCCAATTATCACATTAGCCAGGCGGCGAGGTTGGCAACGAAAGAAAAAGGAGTTTGGAAAAAGGACCGGTAATGGCAGGTTGAGTTCGCCTTTTGAAGGATATTTTTGCGGTAAAAAATGGTAATGTCAGCCTATAAAGTATTAGCATTTAGCAGTTCACGGGTGGGCACCTCCGGATACCTGGCAGCCAATGCACCTGTCATAAATGATTTTCTCGGCGGGGAGCGGTTTACCATCGCCTTTATACCCTTTGCAGATGCCAGCAACGAATATGAAGCCTACGCACAAAAAGTACGTGCTGGCTTAAATAGTTTAGGAGCAGAGATAGTAACCGTAGAGGATAATGCATCAGGGAAAACTATCTCAACTGCCGATGCTATTATGATTGGCGGCGGAAATACTTTTAAGCTGCTGCACCATCTTTACCAGTATGATTTGATGGAGTTGATAAAAGCAAAAGTAAAAGCGGGAACACCCTACATTGGCTGGAGCGCCGGAGCTAATATTACTGGTCTGACCATCGGCACCACCAACGACATGCCTATAATAGAACCGGAAAGTTTTTCGGCATTGGCTTTTTTGCCTTTCCAGCTCAACCCGCATTATCTAAATGTACCTGTCGTTGGGCACAATGGTGAAACACGTGATGAACGCCTCCTGGAATACCTGGCTGTAAATCCATCTGCATCAATTATAGGTTTGCCCGAGGGTAGCTACCTGAAGCGGGTTGGTGACCGGCTGCAATACTTTGGTGACCTGGCTGGAATGGTTTTCCGCGCTGCCCAAACTGGTCAGCCGGTACGCACACCTGTAACAAATGGTGAAGATCTTTCGTGGTTATTGTAGGGAAGCCTTTCTTCAACTTCTCATCTTAGGTGAAAAATTATACTTTGAAAGGTTAGCAATATTGTACGCTTTGCTAAAAGCCTGATAGTAGCACTGCCGATGAATGGAGCGTCGCAACTATGTCGAGGTAAGCGGTAATGGTTTGCCCCCAAAACATCTTGCCTGTTGACCTGCAAATAAACATCAGCGTGTTACCCTTATTGTTTTTTAATTTGGTTATCAACTGTTGTCCGTCCTTCTGCATCGTTGCGTCGCACCCTTCAGCCTTCAGTTCTCTTCCAGGCTTTTTTTATGCACAGAAACTTTCATACTTCATAAGTGCAAAAGAGTTGTTTTTTTTCACCATTTATTTGAGTGGTCATTTCTCCCTTAGTCAACTACTCAAACACATAGGTGACCGACGAGTTAACTGCAGAAGAACATTAAATGTTTTATAGACGTGTACCGGTGTTAAAGGATCATCTTTGCCGGTTGGGCATTGAGCGAAGATCATTTCCAATCACAAGCCAATATCTCCGCAACAAATTAACTACCGCTAAACCTCCTAATTTTCATTGACTTGCGGGGTTTACTATCTATTTTGCAGGGTGGCTGAGTAAGTAAGCTCTATAAGCAGCGCTGCATTACTTTGCTTAGTCATATTACAGTTCTTTGTATTTAATTTTTTAAATAAAAACCTCTATGCAAAAAGTTAGACAGTTTCTTCTCCTGCTTGTTTGTTTAAGTCCTGTTGCGCTGTTTGCGCAAACAGCCGTCTCAGGTTTGGTGGTAGATAGCAAGGGCAATCCATTGACCGGTGTTTCGGTCCGTTTGCTTAAGACCACCATTGGTACAACCACCGAAAATAATGGCAGGTTCACATTGGTAGTACCTGAAAAGACCGGCACTATCGAGTTCTCCAATGTAGGTTACAAAACACAATCGGTCTCGCTGCGCGATGCCACTGGTTTACTCAGCATCACGCTGCAGGAAGATGTAGGAAGATTGGATGAAGTGGTGGTAACGGGGCTTGCCAGCTCCGTTAAACGCAGCAATTCGGGCAATGCAGTTGCTACTGTTTCGGCTAAGCAGTTAAATGGTACTACCGTTCAGCCTACAATGGATGCAGCGCTGTATGGCAAGTTCAATGGCGCCAATATTTCAGCCAACTCAGGCGCACCTGGCGGAGGGATGTCAATAAAGCTGCGCGGTATTACATCCCTTGTTTCTAACTCGCAGCCATTATACATAGTTGATGGTGTTTATTACGACAACTCTTCTATTGTACCCGGGCTCAATCTTATCTCCAAGGCTGCGGGACAGGGCAGTACCAATTTCCAGGATAACCAGTCTAACCGCATTGCCGATCTCGATCCTGAAGACATTGACAGAATTGAGATTTTAAAAGGTGCATCGGCTGCTGCTATTTATGGCTCGCGCGCTGCCGCAGGGGTAGTGCTCATTACCACCAAGCGGGGAAAAACAGGCAAGCCGGCAATCGAATTTTCAACAACAATTGGCGAGCAATGGCAGCTTAAAAAATTAGGTCAACGTGTGTGGAACGCAGACAAAGTGGATGCTGCCTACGGTGCATCAGGTACCGCCATTTATAGTGCAGCCAATGGCAAAACATATAACTACGAAGATGAGCTATTCGGACATGTAGGTTTAATGAGCAATATGCGCCTGAGCGTAAGCGGCGGAAATGATCAGACACGTTATTTTCTGGGTGCTACCCGCAAAGATGATGAAGGAATTGTTTTAGGTACGGGTTATAAGAAAACTTCCTTCCGTGTCAACCTCGATCAAAAAGTGACCAAATTCATTGATGCCAGTTTCAACGCCAATTATGTTTCATCGAGTGCAGACAGGGGCTACTTTAACAACGATAACACCAGCACCACGTTGGGTGTGTCGTATGTGTCCACTCCTTCGTGGGTCAACCTCTATCCCGATGCCAATGGCAACTATCCCGATAATCCACTGGCACCCTCCAACTTTCTACAAACCAGGGACCTGATAACCAACCGCGAGAAAGTAGAACGCATTTTACTGGGCGGAAATGCCACCTGGCGAATACTGGATATTGGTAAACATAACCTGCGCTTTATTGCACGCGGCGGTCTCGACCAGTATTCACTAAATACCATAGGTCTATTTCCACGCGAGTTGCAATTCGAAAAAAATGGCAACGGAACCAATGGCGCTTCCATCAACGGAACAACCCTGAGCAAGGGAACCAATTTTGCCGGCTTCCTGGTGCATACGTATAATGCTTCTGCCAACTTTACTTTTAGAACACAGGTAGGGGCTACTGCCGAAAACCTCGACCAGGACAATGTAATAAACTCGGCTACCCAGCTTATTGGCACACAAACCAACCTTGGCCAGGCTGGCGCTATACAGGTAGCGGAGCAAAAAACCATACAGCACGACAAGGGATTTGTGGTGCAGGAAGAGATCAACTACCAGGACATGCTCTTGCTGACCGGTGGCGTACGTGGCGACAAGTCTTCGCGCAACGGTGAGGCTAATAAATTTTATTATTATCCAAAGGCATCAGTAGCTTTCAACATCAACAAACTGCCCAACTGGAATTCACATGTTATCAGCCTGTTGAAGCTGCGTACTGCCTATGGTCAGTCGGGCAATTTTGCTCCCTTCGGCGCCATCTATTCACCCCTGGTTCCGGTAGTCTTCAATGGTAGTACCGGCTCGCTTATCACCCTTACACGCGGCAACAGTAACCTGAAACCTGAGCGGCAGAAAGAACTGGAAATGGGTATTGACATCGGTGTACTTCGCGATCGTATCACGCTGGAAGCAACTTACTACAAGAAAGATGTTGAAGATCTGATCCTGAACGTTGCCGTCCCTACTTCATCAGGGTATAGCCTGGCATGGAGAAACGTGGCAGCTATTGAGAACAAGGGAATTGAACTGGCATTGAATGCTACCATCCTTGAAAACAAAAACCTGCGCTGGACACAAACTACCAACTTTTGGAAGAACACAGCTAAAGTGACACGGCTGGATGTGCCCGCATTTAACACCGGCGCTTTCGGTGCTACACTTGGTACCTACCGGATAGAGGAAGGAAAAAGCCCCACCCAAATTGTCGGTATCGGCGGACCGAACGACAAGGTTGACCCAACAACCGGGCTGGCTGTGTATGGCAATGGTGAACCGGATTTCAACTTGTCAAACTACCAGGACGTTACCTACAAAAACTTTGAACTGAGCTTTTTGCTGCATTGGAAAAAAGGCGGCGATAACATCAACCTTACCACATTGCTCTCCGACATTTTTGCCACCTCACCTGATTATGACAAAAAGAGTCTTGACCCTGCAGGACAAATGTCAAACGGAGCATACCGTCTTGCTTTGCTGGGTACGTCAGCCCGCCCGTGGGTAGAAGATGCCAGCTATTTCAGACTGCGCGAGATCGGACTGTCTTATAGAATCGCACGCTCAGTTTTCAGAAATATTGCAGGTGTGAAAGTGGGTATTTCCGGTCGCAACCTTATCAATGTTTTCAAGTACAGCAGCTACGATCCTGAGGTGTCAAACTTTGGCAACAATGCTATCTCCAGCACTGTCGAAGTGACTCCATTTCCTTCAGCAAAAAGTGTTCACTTCAATTTGACAGTAAACTTCTAAGTCCACCTCAAAAAAAGTATAGTATGAAACTCAATAAAAATATATATAGCAGGGTGTTAGCAGCATGTACGCTGATGTTCTTGTACTCATCGTGCACAGTAGAGCCAATTCTTGATCCAAACAATCCCAACGCAGCAGCCATCACCAACAATGCTTCTCTTAGCGAATTGCAAAACCTGGCAGATGGCTGCGAGTTCGGTATGCGTGATGCGCTGGGCTTTTACTTCGACGATTTATGTGTCATTGGTCGCGAATATTATCGCTTTTCTACCTCCGACCCCAGGTTTACCTCCGACCTTTTGGGTAAGTCGAGTGCAGTGCTCGACAATAATACTTTTTACATAACCAATCCTTTTTCTGCACGCTACCGGGTTGTTCGCAATGCCTATATCTTAATTGATGCATTGACCAACACCAAAGCGCCTATACTCGATGCACAACGCAAAGCAGGCATCGCCTATGCTAAAACCATTCAGGCACATGAGCTCTTGTCGGTCTTAAATCTTTTGTACAACAACGGCATTCGTGTCGACGTAAAAGACCCCGACAACCTGGGACCCTTCCTCAATTTGCAGCAGTCATTAGACGCCATTGCAAACCTGCTCGACGAAGCCAACGCCGATCTGAAAGGTGTTAACACTGACCTGCCTTTCAGCACCACTTTGTATTCCAGGAACGCAGGCGAGTTCTCAAAATTTAACCGCGCCCTCGCAGCCAGGGTTGCCATTTATAAACAAGACTGGGCAAAAGCCAACACGGCATTAAGTGAGTCGTTTTTAAACCTGACCGGCGACCTGAATGCGGGATCGTACCACGTTTATTCCAGTGCCGGTGGCGATCAGCTAAACCCCATGTTTTATCCCCGCAATTCCAACGGTGAGACCCGCGTGGCGCATCCATCGTTTGTTGCAGATGCCAGCAGTGGCGACAATCGCCTGTCCAAAGTTGCCTTACGGTCAAGCCCCGGTTTTCAGGATGGCTTGCAGAGCAACTACGATTTCTTTTTATACAAGACCAATGTCGATCCTATACCCATTATCCGCAACGAAGAATTGATACTGATTTTGGCTGAGGTAAAGGCGCAAACAAATATGCCCGCAGATGCAGTGGCTGCCATCAATGTAATACGCAAGGCAGCCGGGCTCGGCAATTATACCGGCGCTACCGACAAAAATAGTCTCATCACCGAAATACTGCGGCAGCGCAGGTATTCACTGTACGGTGAGGGGCATCGCTGGATAGATCTGCGCCGCTATAACCTGCTCAGTTCGCTGCCAATAGACCGCGCCGGCGACGATGTATGGGAGCAGTTTCCGATACCGGCCAATGAATAGTTTCGGCGAAAATAATTTTGCAATAAAAAGGTCCGTAGTCACCAGGCTACGGACTTTTTTTGTGGGTCAAGTCTTGCGCTTATCGGGTAGCTGCTTTTTTTGGTTACCAGCCACAAAACGGAGATGTTGCCTTGTTGCGACAGTCTACCCCGCCTTACTGCGGGGCTCAGTTCATCAGCATGTCAATGAGTAAGCAGTAGAAGCGGAAAATAATGTAATAGCTGGGAGCGCTGTGATCAATAATTTTAGAACCATTTTTCAAAAAAGCGCCAGGCATTGGTTTGAAAGATATATTGCACAATAGTGTCGGAACTGATCTTATTGAATGAATTTTTTAAGCGATGACTTTTGTTGGTAATATAGTTAAAAGCATGTCGTTCCAGGTACGATTTCAGATCGGGGTATTGTTCCGTTGTCCAAAAGCTATTAAGCGGATCCACTATGCCATCATAGTCTGAGCCGATAGCCAGGCTGCCCCAGGCAAACAGGTCGTTCGCATCTAACAGTTCGGCTACGTACTGTACCTGGTTCCACACCAGTTCACTTCTAAAGTGCATTATCTTATTTCTAAAAATGGAATGACGGGTATTTTTAATGGTTTCTTCATTAGCCAGTCTCCGTTCGTCTAACTGCAAACCCATGATGCCATACGAGCGTGCCATCAATATAATTTCATCATCATAGAAATTGATCTCACCACTATTAAATGTACTTCCCAGTTCAGGGTAGGCTGAATGTACCGCGCCCATTGTAGGAAGTCCGTTGCTTACTCCATGACTGATGATAATAGGAATAGCAGGGTATTTTTCATGCCGCAGCTTAAAAAATTGCTGTCTGCCCAGCGGGCTCAGGTGTTTTATATCTATCAGTATTTGTCGTCCATCTGCCGGGTCGAGAAGTATATCCAACACTTCTAACCCCAGGTTTGTAAAACCGGTATTCATGCCCAGGCTTTGATCACAATTCCTGGCTATCAAACCTTTCAGGCTTTCTGAGTGCCCACATAGTTCGTTATAGAAATGATGGGTGAAGGTGATAAACCAGGGTTTACATTGATGTGCTTTCAATGCCCGGGCATTGGCTTTCACCTGATTGCTGTCTGCCATTATATTCGCCGGGCTGCGCTGTGGATTAAGACCGCAATTGAGCACATGCATTCCCTCTATGGTTGGCACAATAGCTATCTGAATAAATTTGTCACGCACAGGTGCGTTGATCATATTTTCATTTTCCTGCATAAGGGCTGATAGCGCCGCAAAGTTGCTAACTACCTTGTAACTATACCGTTGATGATCGATGGTTACCACCTTGCCGCTGAGTTGTTCTAAGAAGGCAAACTCAAGTTGCAGATCGCTGTAGTAGTCGGTTATGTGTTGAATGGCGTTAATGCGTTGGCTGCCCAATTCGGTAGCAAAATTCTCCAGTACATCTGCAACTACGCCGGTGCCCAGCTTATTGTTAAAAAACCATTTTTCAATGGTGCCGAGGGCAACGCACATAACCCACACTTTTCCATAAACGCAGGCCGCAAAATTTGCCTGTGAAAATTTGGTTACACCCGTTACTTCATTCAGTAGTTTATCCAGCACTGAAGGTGGATCATAATGCCATAGACTGGTTGCATTGTCGGCATTACCAGATTGCTGCCCCGCCTGCGAAGCAAATGACCTGCCCATGGGCTTGTAAGTACTGTGGCAATGCAGATCGATAGAGAAATCGATAGTAAGCATATGTATTATTTAATCTTGAAACAGATTGATTGAGAGGTTACAAGTTAGTTCGTATAAGCTGCCTGCTGACATTTTGCTGCTGCAGGTTTTACATAAGAAAAGGATAAAGAGATAAGTGGCTTTTAAACCAATCTCACCGTGAGCACCCCGTTGGAAGTTGATTAAAGAAATTTGTTGTTTTGTACCTGCACCTTTTTTAGATAATGTGGTCTGCATGTTTACAGGTAACGACCCAGAAACCTGCACCTAAAGTAATAACAAAGCGATGCAGTTGAACGGAGCCCCGCAGTAAAGCGGGGTAGACTGTCGCAACAGGGCAACATCAAAGAACAAAGGCCGGCGACCACAAAAAACTTTTCAACTGTTTTGCACTTTGTAACCACCCGGTAAACCCATACAAAATAATGAGTGGAGTTAAAGGCTGCAAACATTGGTTCAAACGAATTGTGGCGCAACCGAGGTTTTACCCGTGAAATAAATAAACTTTGCGGCAGAAAACATGGAAGGCAATCTGCCGGTATGGGTAGAGTGGCCCGATTATTCACCAAAAAAACATGGGTATGGAAACCGAATTTTCTCTGAACGGAAAGGCGATAATAGTGACGGGTGGCACCGGCATTTTAGGTAACTCGTTTGTAAATGGCATTGTAAAGTCAGGTGGCAAAGTGGGTATCTTGGGCCGCAACGAAACAGTTGCGAACGAACGTGTGGCGGCTGTAAAAAAGGGTGGGGGTGAAGCCGTGGCGCTGGTTGCCGATGTATTGAAGGAAGACCAGTTGCTGGCGGCCAGGGAAAAGATGTTGAGCACATTTGGCAGGATAGACGGCCTGGTAAATGGCGCCGGTGGCAATATGCCCGAAGGGGTGCTGCTGCCCGACCAGGATGTGTTTGCCATGAACCTGGAGGGGATGAAAAAAGTGATGGAAGTGAACCTGTGGGGAACACTATTGCCGACACAAATTTTTGGAAAGACAATAGCGGAAGGTGGCGGTGGAAGCATTGTAAACATATCGTCGATGAACAGCAAAAGAGCGATAACAAGGGTGCTGGGGTACAATATGGGCAAGGCTGCGGTGGACTGCTATAACCAATGGTTTGCAGTGGAACTTGCCAACCGCTACGGCGATAAGATACGTATGAATGCGCTGGCGCCAGGCTTTTTTCTGACTGAACAAAACCGGTACTTACTTACAAAAAAAGAAGGCGGTTACACCGACCGTGGCGAGAAGGCGATACGCCAAACTCCGTTTAAGAGATTTGGTAACCCCGATGAGTTGCAGGGTGCACTGGTCTGGTTGCTGAGCGATGCCTCGAAGTTTGTAACCGGTGCTATGATATGTGTGGATGGTGGTTTTTCAATTTTTGGCGGTGTTTAATTTATGCGACAATAACTAACAACCTATGAGCTTACAGGCAACGATCAATACGCTGGTAGATTTTCCACTCGTACCCGTTTTTTACCATGCTGACCCGGCAGTTTGTGGGCAGGTGCTTGGGGCTTGCTATGCCGGTGGAATGCATGCATTTGAATTTACCAATCGCGGTACAAATGCCCTGGAGACCTTTGCAGAATTAGCTCATCACACAAAACAATGGCAGGGCAAAATTTTGGGCGCAGGTACCATACTTACCGGCGCCGATGCGGAAGCCTTTATTGAAGCTGGCGCTACGTTTATCGTTTCACCTTGTTTTATTGAAAGTGTGTCTGATACCTGTTATCAAAATAAAATTCCCTATCTGCCGGGCTGTATGACCGTGAAGGAAATCCATTACGCTTTGCAAGCCGGTTCAGAGATCATAAAAATATTTCCAGGCGAGGTGGTAGGAACAGCCTTTGTAAAAGCTGTAAAAGCTGTTTTGCCGCAGGCTCAATTGATGGTAACGGGCGGAGTTGCACCTACGCAGCAAAGTTTACAGCAATGGTTTGCTGCCGGCGCCACCGCTGTTGGCTTAGGTTCGCAACTGTTTAAAAAAGATTGGCTTGAAAAGAGAGAGTTTGACCAAATTGAGGCGCTTTGCCGTCAGTGTTTCGAATTTTTGACAGCCATCAAAGCTTAGCATAAAGGTTATGATTCGACCTGGTTCATTGCTTGTTTCAATTGGTTGATAGTGTTCAGGATCATGTAGTAGCACCTGGTCTTTGTTCTTTCCCAATATTGACGCGGAAACAACATTCCTCCCGAAGTAGTTCTATCGTTTTCGAGCGGTCCGCCTATCACCCCATCTTCGTACATGGGATAATGTACAAGATTTGTGATCACATACCTGTAATAATTTGATCTGCACTGGATGCTCAATGTGTAAGAGACGTAGCCTTTTCCCCTTTCACCCACTTCAGCCGTTGGTATATAATAATTGCCCTGGCACAGCACGGTTTTATGCGTCCAGTCTTTATTTACACTGTCGCGGTCACCGGTGAAGGCTGTGTCTGCAAAAAAGCTGGCATAGGTAAACAGGCTGTCTGCGCTGGTACCAGGAAGGGATACAGATTCGCTGAATTCAATTTTATCAGTGTATTGATTGTATGGCCAAAAAACATAATTGCCATTTTCTCTCTGCTGTCCATTTGCAAAAAGCCCCCAAAATAACAACAGAAAAACCGGCACCACTTTCTTCATTATGCATTAAATTTTGAACAAGATAAGCAAACAGTAATTTTTGCTAAATATATTAACAGCCGTTGCCGAAAACGACCTTTTACAGGTGATAAAGCTGATCTGTTATACGCTTTGCACACCCGGCTTGTCAACTGCCTGAAGCACGGTAAAGAAAGCATGGTACAACTGTCGCAAACGGGTGGGGTCTGTTATACCGGCATCTATCAACAGCTCTAAAAAAGGACCTTTTTTATGGCTGTCTTCCAGGTGGTGAGTATGTATACCAAAAGAAAAATCGTTGAGCGAGAGGAGCACAGACCTGACCTCCGGATCTGCAAAAAGCGCCCTGACCTTGTCGCCTTCATTGGTTTTTATGATGAAGTTTTTATCAAATTCTTCATATCCGATTACTACGTCCTGCATACCGAAAAATTTTCCTATCTCGTCTGTAAAATGTTGCGCATGCAGGGCAAACTTAAAGTCGGGCCAGGCGTGCAACGGTGCTGAGAAGGTGGTGGTTTCGTAGCCACTCTCAAAGCCACCGCCCAGGTCAATATCAATAGCTAAGAAGATCTGTTTGTCTTCCTGCTCTATCAATACGCTATATTCCAGGAGGTCGGGGTCTGCCAGAAGTTGGGTATTGATCTGTTGCCAAACTTCATCTTCTGTTGTGCCGTGTATTACATTATCAGAGGTCATAAACTGTGGGTTTTGAAATGCTGATTGGTGCAAGAATTATTCCCTTGGTAACATTTACTCAAATGATGTTTCTTGCAGTTCAAAAGTAAAAAAAATGATCCGAAGCATCATATTCGACCTGGGTGGTGTACTTATAGACTGGAACCCGCGCTATCTCTATAGAAAACTATTGAACAACGAAGAGGCTATTGATTTTTTCCTGCAGCACATATGCACGGGCGAATGGAATGAAGAGCAGGATGCAGGTCGCAGCCTGGCAGAAGGTACTGACTTGTTGCTGGCCAAATATCCTGAACATGCTAACAACATCCGGCACTTTTATGGTCGCTGGACCGAAATGTTAAGCGGTGCAATAGAAGGTGCGGTAGACATCTTCAGGGCATTGAAAGAAAGTGAACAATATACACTGTATGCACTTACCAATTGGTCAGCCGAAACCTTTCCAATCGCGTTGCAGAAATATGAGTTTTTACATTGGTTTGATGGTGTCGTTGTGTCGGGTACCGAAAAAGACCGCAAACCATTTGCTACTTTTTACCAGGTGTTGCTTAAGCGCTATGCAGTACTACCGGAAGAAGCACTTTTTATAGACGACAATGCGCGCAATGTAACCGCAGCAATTAACTGCGGGCTCGATTCGATTTTGTTTGTAAATGCTGAACAGTTAAGAGAGGAGTTGCTTTTGCGTGGAATTCACGTTTAGCGGGCAGTTCTATACATCTTATGATTTTAAAAAATTTTGCAATTCGTTGCTTCATCCTAAAATTTCATGTTTTACTTTTGCTGCGCCTTGCCCGATAGTATAATGGTAGTACTGAAGATTCTGGTTCTTCCTGTTTGGGTTCAAATCCTAATCGGGCAACAAAATCCCCGGACTAAAGATCCGGGGATTGTTTTTAAACCATCTCTCAGGCTTCCGCACAACCTCCCATCTTGTTGCCGCTTTCGCTAACAAACGTCGCTTACTTTCCTCAAGTAATCGGGTCTTTTTGGTGGTAAATTTCCAGGAACCGATGGAACTGTTTTTGAAGTAATGTTTTTGTAAAATCATCAACAATGTTCTCAACTATTCATCCACACCTGCAGGGAACTGTAGTACTGAATGTGGACGACAACGATCTCAATCAACTGGTCATTAGAAAGATACTGGGCAGCGAAAATATAATGGTTATCAGCGCTGCCAATGGAGAGGAGGCGATCAATAAAATCAACGAAGGGTTACAACCCGACGCCATATTGATGGACCTGGAAATGCCGGTGATGAATGGCTTTCAGGCAGCCGAAGTTATTCGCAAATATTACAATCCCACAATTCCTATCATCATCAACTCGGGCATGGTAACCGGCATAGACAAATTTAAATTGCTGAAGTTGAACATCGTTGACTTCCTGCAAAAGCCCTATAGCCGCGAAGACATTTTGCAAAAACTGTCAAAATACGTTTACAAGGTGCAGCGGGTATAGCCGCTGCATTAAATTGCCATTTAGCCTTCCCAGTCGGGCTTTTTTGAATGTAGATTAAGGTGCACTTCCCAGCCGCTGTACGTAGGCATCAGTTCTATTTCTGCTTTAAAATTTTTATAGCGAGGGTCAGCCAGATCCAGGTCTAAAGTACTAAGGGCAAAACGTACATCGGCTTTTGCCGGTTCAAACATGCCTTCAAATCCCACCGCACTTTTGTCTATCCACCGTAGCTGACTTTTTTTAACCAACCTGAAAACGTTTGCATAGGTTCTTTCAGCTTCTCTAAAGTCTTCACCTCTATACATCACTGCCTGCCAGCTTGCGGTGGTATCTTTTACCGAATGAAATTCAAAGATCACGCAATCACTCGCTCCGGGCAATTTCACCTGCGACGAATAGGTTTCCACATCTTCCTGTGTACCTAATGTATCACCTTTAATAGTATTGAAGTTAAGTCTAAAATCCAGTACGATCTTCTCGAGGGAAGCAGTAAACTCAGGAGAAGGCAGAACTGATTTGTAAAATTGTGCCTGGCAAAAACAAGCATGCAGCAATAGCACGCCGAACAAAAGTTTTTTTGTCATAAATATTGGTGTATAGGTTAGCAGACAATGATAGTGCAAAATTTTTTTTCAGTACACTTTCATTACTCACCTTGCTGCTGCTGTGTGCTATATAAAACACTGCTTTTTCCACACTTTCCAATATTGGGAGAATGTTGCAAAGGTTGCTGGCAGGAAAACAGTAGTACAAAAGTCGTTTTCGCTAAAAATCTCATTGATAAATTTTGTGCAGCAGATGTTTTTCAATCTCTGTTCCTATCAATTCTATCAGTTGGGGTGCCACGTCTTTGTCGGCGTTCTTCAGCGATATTTTCCATTCCATTCTTTTGCCATCGTCCAGGGTTGGCGTAATGGTAAACTGGTAGGTATTCTTCATTGATATGTCGTAGTAGAACACATTATTTTGCCGGCAACATGGCTTCACTTCTGCCAGCTCATTTTTTCCTTTGTATGCAAACTCTATAAAGAAAGGCTGTAGGTCCATGGCTGGCAATTGTTGTATGGTACGTTGCATGCGTTCAAAGCCTGTGCCATCCAATTAGCTGTAAAATAAAAGCCCGTCGTGCGACAGGCTTTTATTTTATGGCTTCGATGCAGGTGGTGGTCCGGGAGGCGGCATGGGTGGTATGGTCTCCGGATGTTCTTTGCCGTTGTGACAAGAGTAGCAGGTTACCCCGGCTATCATATTAGCCGGGTGATCTTTGTCATCATCCTCGTCAAAATACTTTTTATTAATTTTCGCCGTCATTTTCATCATACTTCGGGCGCTGAGTTTATGTTCATTTTCATCACTTGCAAAATTCGAAATTCTTCTGTCCGTCAGTCTCCCGCACATGGCAAAAATTACACTTTACGCCCAGCGACGCCGCAAAACTTTTCATAATGCTGTCCATTTGTTGCTTGGTCGTATTTTTTGGTAACACCTTCAGGTTTTGGTAGCGTGGTTGCGTGTCTTTAATAAAGGCAAACGACATGGCAACCAGGCAAACCAGCAAAGTCAAACAAAGTATTTTCTTCATTACAGTGGTTTTGATTTAGTATTTTAAAACTAGATAAAAATAGCGAAATATGTACACCGCCACACATTTGAGTTATAACTGTTCGCCGGTTAAAATCTTTGCTTTTTATTTGGTAGCCAGCTTATCCATCTATGATGTTGCATTGTTGCGACGCTCCGTTCATCAGCAAAGCCGTGTGGATCTTTTTATATCTTTTTTTTAATACATGTACTATAAAAACACCTGCAAATATCTTAGGAGTTTTGCCTTTGCAAAACCGCGACATGAGCATTCATTTTCTCTGATCTGAAATGTTAGAATGCAACTAAAACAGGGTTATTGCCTGCTATCATCAAAGCACCCAATTATACTTTGCCTGTATATGCACTTTGGCTAAGTTTGCTTATTGCTTATCATCTTCAATCATCCACCATGCCATATCTCCACCAGATCAATAGCCCCGAACAATATGAGGCTGCTTACCAAAAAAGTATAGAAGATCCCGCAGGTTTTTGGGCAGAAATTGCCGAAACATTTACCTGGCGAAAGAAGTGGACCAATGTTCTTAACTGGAACTTTGCAGAACCAAAAATAGAATGGTTCGCCGGTGGCAAAATGAACATTACTGAAAACTGTATCGACCGTCATCTTGCCAACAAAGGCGATCAGCCTGCTTTCATTTGGGAAGCCAACGATCCCGATGAACATCACCGGGTGCTTACCTACCGCAAGCTGCACGAGAAAGTATGCATGTTTGCACATGTGCTGCGCAACAATGGTGTAAAAAAAGGTGACCGCGTTTGCCTGTATATGGGTATGATACCGGAATTGGCAATTGCCGTACTGGCATGTGCCCGTATAGGTGCCATTCACAGTGTCATCTTCGGTGGCTTTAGTGCACAAAGCATAGCCGACCGGCTCATTGATGCGCAAGCAGAATTCATCATTACCTGCGATGGCGCGTTTCGCGGGCAAAAAGACATACCCCTTAAAAGCGTAATTGATGATGCCCTGATCGGTATCAGGTTTGTAAAAAAAGTGATCGTATACACCCGCACGCACATACCTGTAAGCATGATAAAAGGTCGCGATGTATGGTGGGACGATGAAATAAAAAAAGTAGAAACACTCAACCTGCGCGATTTTCCCGCGCAGAAATGGATGCCGAAGATCCACTGTTCATACTTTATACTTCGGGTAGTACCGGCAAGCCAAAAGGCGTTGTGCATACCTGTGGCGGGTACATGGTTTACACCTATTATTCTTTTATCAAACGTTTCAATACCAACAAGGTGATGTGCATTTTTGTACCGCCGACATCGGGTGGATAACAGGGCATAGCTACATTGTATATGGACCACTTTGTGCCGGCGCCACTTCCCTTATTTTTGAGGGAATACCTACCTGGCCAGATGCTGGCAGGTTCTGGAAGATCGTACAAAAGTTTAATGTAAATATTTTATATACTGCGCCCACTGCATTGCGCAGCCTTATGGCTTCGGCGACGAGCCCCTTCCGGTACTGACCTTAGTAGTTTAAAAGTGTTAGGTACCGTTGGCGAGCCAATTAACGAAGAGGCGTGGCACTGGTACGATGAAAAGATTGGTAAAGCGCAAGTGCCCGATTGTAGATACCTGGTGGCAAACCGAAACAGGTGGAATATTGATATCGAACCTGGCGGGAGTGACACCGGCAAAACCCGGATGGGCAACCCTGCCACTGCCTGGTGTGCAGCCTATATTGGTTGATGAAAGAGGTACTGAAATACTGCAGGCAGAGGGTGAAGTGGCTGCCGGCAATCTCTGTATAAAATTTCCGTGGCCAGGTATATTGCGCACCACCTGGGGCGACCATGAACGTTGCCGGCAGACGTATTTTTCAACTTACCCGGGCTTGTATTTTACCGGGGATGGTGCACTGAAGAGACAATGGCTTTTACCGTATAACCGGCAGGGTAGATGATGTATTGAACGTAAGCGGTCACCGCCTGGGCACAGCGGAAGTTGAGAATGCCATTAATATGCACTCGGGAGTTGTAGAGAGTGCCGTTGTAGGATTTCCGCACGAGATAAAGGGACAAGGCATCTACGCTTTTGTTATCTACAACGGTCATGGTGGTGCAGATGAAGGTACACGTAAAGACATATTGGTAACGGTATCGCGTATTATAGGCGCCATAGCTAAACCTGATAAGATCCAGTTTGTGATCGGGACTGCCTAAAACACGAAGTGGCAAGATCATGCGCCGCATATTGCGTAAAGTAGCAGAAGGTGAGATGGGCAACTTAGGTGATACTTCTACCTTGCTGGACCCCACGGTGGTAGAAGAGATAAAAGAAGGTAAGATCTAACCTTGCCTTACCTCATATGCCGCCACGCTTTGGTTTTATTGATGCGGGGAAAAGATGATACTAAGTATGCTGAACTGCATAGGAGAAGTTTGTAAGGATGCTTGTTTTGAATACTTCTTTTTTACGCTTCTACTGCCTAACCTCAGCGTTGGCGATGAACGTAATGCGACGCAACGATGATACCTGAAGTGACAATGCCGGTAACCAAAAAAAAGTGAGTGCCGGTATAATCTGCACCTCTGGTCTATAAATTTAAGGAGGTAATAAGCCCGGTAAGAACGGGTAGTTAATTGCCAGAAACAACATGACCAAAAAAGCGGAACCCATTGAGAAACATACCCTGAAAGCGATGCTAAAAAAAATTGGCTGGAAGGAAATTCTTGCCATTATTTTTATCGGGGTTGCGATCTATTTTTTTTGGAAGCAGCGCGGCGAACTGAAATCGCTGGGTACTTCGCTGCGAAACACCAACCTGACGTGGCTGTGGATTGGCATTGGTGGGACAGTAATTTATGTACTGCTGCAGGCGGCGTTGTATGTGTATAGCTTTGAGGCAATAGGTGGTAATATAAGCTGGTTGCGCGCTATAGAACTTTACCTGAAACGAAATGTTATTGCCGTGTTTTTGCCGGCGGGTGGACTAACTGCGTTGGCATACCTGCCCGAGAATATTAAACGTACACAGCCCGATACGCAACAGGTGTATCATGCCTCGGTGATCTATGGATTTATAGGGATTTTTTCGGTGTTTATTGTTGCCGTGCCGGTACTGTTGTACCTGTGGATACAAGACTCTGCTGTACCGGGTACAGGCGCAGCTTTTATAACTGTGCTGGCACTGCTTATTGCTATGGTACTGCTGGTGCGGTCGATACAAACGCGCGGACCATTTTACAGGTGGGTAATAAAGGGACGACCTAAGATTGAAAAATTTTTGACCGATACGTTTTCGTTTGACCTGAACATGGCGGAGTTTTGGAAAGCGACCTTAGTATCGGTATTTATAGAGGTGATAGGTATTGTGCATTTGTATATAGCCATGTTGGGCGCAGGGGTTGATGCGTCCTTAGAGGCTTCGATAATTGGTTATATAGTCGCGGCGATTTTCCTGATCATTTCGCCTTTTTTGCGTGGTATGGGCGCGATAGAACTGTCGCTCACTTTTATTTTGCAAAAGTATCACTACCCCACGGTGGCTGCGGTACAGTCTATGTTGCTTTTTAGATTTTATGAGTTTTGGCTGCCATTGCTGATTGGGCTGGTTTTGTATGCGTCGAAGAGCAGGCATTTATTTACCGGCGGCCCGGCAAAGGCGCGTAAAGAGGTTGCATAAGCAAGATTTGTATCAATCAGTAAACCGTGCGACATTGCGAGTAGCATGTATTGGCAATGGGAGTGGTAACTTTGAAGGGTGAGCAATTCGTTGAAAGATTTTTTGGATAGTAAAGTAAAACAGTACAATACACCGGCATTTATAAAAGAGGATCCCATTTGCATACCGCACCAGTTCAGCAAGCTGCAAGACATAGAGATCGCGGCTTTTTTTGCGGCTGTTTTTGCCTGGGGAAACCGTACTACTATTATTAATAAATGTCGTGACCTGCTACAGCGGATGGACAATGCTCCGCATGATTTTATTCTGCACCACAGTGCTGCAGATCTTCAGCGTTTAGTGGGTTTTAAGCATCGCACCTTTACCGATACTGACTTGCTATATTTCGTTCATTTTTTGCACCATCACTATGTAGAAAATGCTTCGCTGGAAACCGCTTTTACGCGTGGCTTATATGCTTTAGACAAAACCGTTGAGAACGGGCTGACAGGTTTTTTTCATTATTTTTTTTCACTGGAAGATGCACCTGTACGTACCCGCAAACATATTGCTTCACCGGAGAGAAACAGCACCTGCAAACGTCTGAATATGTTTTTGCGCTGGATGGTGAGAAAAGATAAGAAGGGAGTTGATTTCGGCATTTGGAGGACGATACAACCACCTATGCTAATTTGCCCTGTTGATGTACATGTGGCGCGTGTGGCACAACGATTTCAGTTGCTTGACCGGAAACAGGTAGATTGGCAATCTGCCTTGCAACTGACCAATTACCTGCGACAGTTAGACCCAAATGACCCGGTGAAATATGACTTTGCTTTGTTTGCACTGGGTGTGGTAGAACGGTTTTGAAAACAATTTTATTACAACTTCTGTATTGATACAATAACCTGTTACGCATGGAAAATAAAAATTCAGTTGATGAAATAGTACATGAGTTGCAAAAATATGATGCTGCCATAACGATAAACGGTAATACCCAATCAGACCTGAAAAGAAGTCTTTCAATCTACCTCAACCATTTGATCATCACCGATTTTTCGCGGCTGTTAACATTGCTGTACCTGCTGGATGTTTCAGAAAAAAAGCTGTCTCAGCTTTTGCATAGCAACGGAAGCCTAAATGCCGGTGACCTGATCGCAGATCTGGTTATAGAAAGGCAGTTGCAGAAAATAGAGACGCGCAAACAGTTTACTGCTGCAGATAAAGAAATACCTGATGAGGAACGCTGGTAAGATGATCAACTCTCCGGATGCAATAAGCGTATCTATTGGTTTATGGAAGGTCGCACTGTACAGGTTACAGGTCTTTACTGTTTATTCCACCGCGCCCGCGGGGTTGTAGTTGTTAATAGCCGAAAATTTTACTACAACTTATAATATTCTCCCCTAAAAACAGTTTAGTATACAGTGTTTCAGTTGAGAACCTGGTAACGTATTATCGGTATCATTCGCAAACTGCAAATCATCCTTTATCCAAATAATATCCTATGATCATTGCCGAAATAGCCCAGGCACATGACGGCAGTGTGGGCATACTGCACTCCTATATCGATGCACTCTCCACCACTGGTATTGATGCCATAAAGTTTCAGACTCATATTGCAGAAGCTGAAAGCAGCCCACATGAAACCTTTCGCATACCCTTTAGCTACGTAGATAAAACCCGCTACGATTATTGGAAACGGATGGAGTTAACCGCTGAACAATGGAAGGAAATACGCCTCCATTGCCACAAGGTTGGTTTACAATTTATTTCTTCCCCTTTCTCATGCCAGGCAGTTGACCTGCTGGAGGTTGCCGGTGTTGACAGCTATAAGGTTGGGTCTGGCGAAATCAACAATCGCTTATTACTCGATAAGATAGCCGCGACCGGTAAACCCGTTATTCTGTCAAGTGGCATGAGTACACTGTGCGAACTGGACACGGCAGTGGCGGTTTTTCAAGATAAAAACAGCCAGGTCTCTGTTTTACAGTGTACTACAGCCTACCCCACGCAGCCCGAAGATTGGGGACTGAACATAATAAAAGAATTGAAAAACCGTTATCAATTACCGTCAGGGTTTTCTGACCATAGCGGTGATATTGTAGCCTGTTTGGCTGCAACATCGGTAGGTGCTGAGATCCTGGAGTTTCATGTGGTATTCGATAAAAGAATGTTTGGGCCGGATGCCAGGGCATCGATTGAAATAGACGAGGTGGAGAAACTGGTGAAAGGGGTAAAACAGATCAGGCGTTCGTTGCAGGCGGAGTATAGCAAGAATGCTGCTGCTGAAAAAATGACTGATCTAAAAAAAATGTTTGGCAAATCGCTCAGCATCAATAGAAACCTGCCGCCTGGTCACATTTTGTCGTTTGAGGATTTGGAAGCAAAGAAACCTTTTGGTTACGGAATAGCTCCCGCTGACTATAAAGATATTGTAGGAAAAAGGCTAACGAAAGCAATGCGTCGCTGGAATTTCTTAAATATTCAAGACATAGAATAGTTATGACCAAAAGAAAAGTTTGCGTGGTGGTAACGGCAAGACCAAGTTATAGCCGGATAAAGACTACCCTTCAGGCAATCAAGGAGCACGGCGAACTTGAACTTCAAATTGTACTGGCTGGTCCTGCGCTGCTAAACAAATATGGCAATGTTGACAACATAATGCATGACGATGGTTTTACCGTTAATGAAAAGGTTTACACCATGCTGGACGGTGAGAACCTGACCTCAATGGCGAAAACGGTCGGAATAGGTTTGGTGGAACTATCGAACGTATTTTACAAACTGAAGCCCGACATGGTAATGGTGATTGCTGACCGTTTTGAAACGATCTCGGTATCAATTGCGGCTTCCTATCAAAACATACCCCTTGGTGCATATTCAGGGTGGCGAGGTGACAGGTAGCATTGATGAAAAAGTGCGGCATGCCAATACAAAATTTGCAGACATACATTTGGTTTGCAACAACAGAGCGAGAAAAATGTGAGCAGTCTGGGCGAAGATCCCGATTATGTTTTCAATACAGGTTGCCCCTCAATAGACCTGGCGGCTGGCAATATTAAAAACCCGGCACTTAATTTTAACCCGTACAAGAAATACGGCGGACTGGGTGCCAGACCCGATTATAAGAAGGGTTATATGGTGGTAATGCAGCATCCCGTCACTACCGAATTTGCTCAGGCAAAATTTCAGATAGAAGAAACTCTGCAGGCAATAAAAGATCTAAAAATACCTACTTTTTGGTTTTCTCCCAATGCCGATGCAGGAACCGATGCGGTTTCGCAAAGCATCAAATATTACCGCACCAACTATGATCTGACGCATGTGCACTTTTTCGAGAACATGATTCCGTCAGATTTTTTAAAGCTGGTGTTTAATGCCCAATGTCTTATTGGCAACAGTAGTATGGGCATTAGGGAGTGTTCGTTTTTAGGTGTGCCAGTTGTAAATGTTGGTACCCGCCAAAATGGACGCGAAAGAGGCTGCAACATTATAGATGTGGAGCATGACAAGCAACAAATAACAGCAGCAATACACTACTGGCGTACCAATCCTAAACCCGAGCGCTCGTATGTTTATGGGTTAGGAAATGCAGGGAAAAAAATGGCTGAACTGCTGGCCGTTATACCCCTTCGCTATTCTAAAATCCTTCAATTTCAAGATGAGAAACCTGTGTATCATTCCCGCCCGGTCAGGGTCAAAGGGAGTTCCCGGAAAAAATATAAAACCGCTTAATGGTAAAAAGCTCATCAGCTACACTTTTGAAGCGGCTGAAAAATCGCGGCTTATAGATAAAGCCATTCTTACCACTGACTCATGCAGCATTGCAGAGACAGCTCTTTCTACTTCTATCGAAGTGCCCTTTATTCGCCCCGCTCACCTGTCGCTCGATACCACCCCCACCATAGAAGTATTGCAACATGCCCTGAATTTTTTTGACAATAAAGGTGATCATTACGACACGATTTGCCTGCTGCAACCTACCTGCCCGTTTCGCAATGCAGGTTTTGTTGACCGCTGCATCGAAAGTTTTGTTTCGTCGGGCGCCGACTGTCTTGTTTCAGTAAAACGGGTACCGCATGAGTACAACCCGCACTGGGTTTTTGAAGCTGATACGAAAGGGTTTTTAAAGATCGCTACCGGCGAGGAAAGCATTATCCCTTCGCGCCAGTTGTTGCCACCGGCTTTTGCCCGCGATGGCAGTGTGTATGTGTGCCGGGCAGATAATATTCGCCATCTCAATTCTATATATGGTCAGTCGATAGCTTACCTGGAGACCGATCATCTCTGGCACATTAACATAGATACTACTGAAGACTGGCTGCGCGCCGAAGGTATCGCCAACATGCTGTGCATGGTCAATTAGTCTTTACTTTTGAGGGATGATAGACCTGCCTGATTACTTGCTATCTAGTCCTTATCTGACACCGCTGCATCTGCAGCAACTCGCTTCGTTGGCTGAACTTCCAACAGTAGATCCGGCATTTGACGACGAAACACTGCGCAACATTTTTCAATATTATTCTTTGTCGCCCGACGATATGGATCGCGAACTGCATACCTATGCAGCCACATTGCTCGACCAGAAAAAAGTTGCCGAAGCCTGGCAGATACTACTCTCCACAAATATTCTATAGCTTACGATACCATTTTATGGTTTAGGCTTTTCTGACCATACGATACGCATAATAAAACAAAAGCGGTCAAACCTTCAGCACCACATTTGGCTGAATAGAGAAAATGTAAGTACAAGAGTGCGACGCAACCATGCAGAAAAAAGATCTAAAGCCGGGTACCTAAAAAAAGAAAAAGTATAAAAAGCGTTGAAATGGAGGAAGCGGTACGGATGTCTTGTTGCAATTTCCCTTATTTTCATGCAAAACGATACCAGCCATGTTAAAGCCCATTAGTCTCCTTTTTCTTAGCACATCAATTGTTGCGGTTACCAGTTTTACTCCTCATTTGGCAAAAGAAAAATGGAAAGTTTTATTTAATGGCAAAGACCTGACTGGCTGGAACACCTACCTCGGTCCCGACCTTGACAGCAACGGAAAGATGCTGAGTAATACGCCTGTGGGGCTCAACAACGATCCGCATCATGTCTTTACCATTGTGAATGATGGAAAAGAAAATGTAATAAGAATTTCAGGCGAGGGCTGGGGCGCCATATCAACGCCGGAAGAATTTGAGAATTATCATTTGCAGCTTCGTTTTAAATGGGGACAACTAAGCTGGGGTCAGAAGAAAAACAAGAAAAAGGACAGCGGTTTGCTGTATCACTCGGTAGGTAAACAAGGTGCAGACTATGGCGCATGGATGCGGAGCCAGGAGTTTCAAATTGAAGAAGGCAATTGCGGTGATTATTGGGGCGTTGCCGGTGGCATGGAAGATATACCTGCAACCCGCCGTGCTAAAGATGAATACGTATTTGACCCGGCGGCTCCCTTGCTTACGTTTAGCGAGAAGAGTGCCAATGGCAGGCATTGTATAAAAAGGGGAGATGCTGAGAATACTTCCGGTGAATGGAATACCATTGACTTGTACTGCTCTGGAGACACCAGCATACATGTTGTTAATGGCAAAACGGTGATGGTACTTTACCACTCGCAACAGCTTGACAATGGGCAAATGATGCCGCTGACCAAAGGCAGTTTGCAAATACAATCAGAAGGGGCTGAAGTATTTTATAAAGACATCAAAATACAGCGTTTGCAAAAGTTGCCGCCCGCTCTGCTCTACTAATTTTGTTCCTGCTTCGCCTGGCACCTACAGCCGTGCAGCAAACTTGCAGCTAATGGTAATTGCAACTCAATAGATCTGACTTGTAAAGACCTTGCCAGGAAAAAAATATTTGCCACTGATTTTCCGCATTTGATTGTGCCGCTCGTAAACAATGCAACAATTGATAAGCAGGGAAAAACCTATCGAAGGTTGTGAAACTTATGGAAGTCAAAACCGGCAACAGATATACTTAAAATATTCCCGGAAAAAAATAAGCTGTGCTTCTTTTATAGTCTATGTATTGCTGACCAAATCGCTCAGTCAATACCCTCTCTTCTATTTTTATCCGGTACAAAAAGCTAAGTACGACAGGCACCAGTACAATTGCCAAACTTAGCCAATTGTGTTAGGGTTATGCCAAAGCCAAGAAATGAAATGATAGAGCCGGCATAAGAGGGATGACGGACATACTTTGTAAAGCCCGCTTGCAACAATGAGTATGTTGCTGCCTGATGGTGACATCTACCGTAAAATACTTACCTAACTGGTACACGGCTAAACCGCGCACCAACATTCCCGCAATAATAATAATTGCTCCGGCCATTCTTATCCACGCTACACGAAGTATGGGAACATTGAATGTAAAAGCAACTACAACAGATACGGCAATGCTCAGTAACACTATTACCCAGATCACTAACAATGAATTTTTATCAACATTTCTTTTTATCGCCCTGCGCTGAACGCAGCAGTATGTTCAGCAATATCTTCAGAGAGTAGCCATAGCACATATACGGTAGAGAAAATCATGTGAAAACCGGTTTGGTGAACGATTCATTTGATTTTATCACATGGCTTACCTAAAATTAAGAACGAAACAAACGACTTCATTAGATCCTACATTCTTTATGTCGTTTTCTGTTGAAAGTATCGCGTCTGCAATGAAGACTGGCAAGTATTATATTTTCAAACTGGCAGCCGCTGCTTTGTCTAAAAACCAAATAAATCACCATTTTCTGCTTTTATGAGTTGAGCAGGGTAGAGGTCAATATTTTTTTCATCCTGCAGCACGTGGTGAACTGCCTCGGCTTTGCCTGCACCAAACACCATAAACACAATATGGCTCGCCTGGTTTATCAGTGGCGCCGTAAAGGTGATCCTGTACACTTGCTTGTCTTCCAAAAAGACGGATCTTACACCTTGCTCTGCCACGCTAAGTACATCAGTATAGGGAAAAAGAGAAGCAGTGTGTGAGTTGTCGCCGAGACCCAGTAAGATCATATCAAAAACAGGCGCTTCCGGCGCAAAATGTTCATTAATTACCTTTTCATAGGCACTCGCACTCCATATGTTTACAGGTACATATCTACTTAAAAGTCTGCGCGCATCAATTTGCAACGGCGTGAACAAGGTCTCTTGTGCCATTAACGCAGTACTGTCTCGGTGGGTTTCGGCACATACCGTTCATCTCCGAAGAAATAAATCGACCCGGCTCCAGTCAACCCAGCTTTTATAAGCGGCGATTAGCAGCAATTGAAACAAGCCTTTGGGTGAACTGCCGCCAGAAAGTGCTACTGTAAATCTTTGTGTACTTGCTATTGCTTTTTTAGCTGTTTTTTCAAAATATTCGGCTGCTGCCTGTAGTACTTCACCGGGTGTTTCAGATATCTGCAGCATGCTATTTCTTTTTATTGTTTTGTGGTAAGGTAACCCAGTGAAACCCATCGCGAGCAATCAGAGCTTCGGCAATTCCGGGTCCCCATGAATCAGAAGAATAGTTTGGAAAATTAACACTCTTGCGACTTTCCCATGCATTAAGAATGGGCATTATAAGGCTCCAGGCTGCTTCTACCTGGTCGCCACGCATAAATAGGGTTTGGTCGCCAACAATAGTATCCAACAGCAATGTTTCATAAGCTTCGGGAGTATAACTGAGTAAGCACTTTCGTAGTCGAAAACCATGTCAACCGTATTTAGTACCATATCCAATCCCGGACTTTTTGCCTGCACCTGTAAGCGGATACTCATTTCTGGTTGAATGCTGATGATCAGCCGGTTTTGCTGCCAGTTATCGGTTGCTTCTCCCGGGAATATCAGGTGTGGCACATCTTTAAACTGGATGGTTATAACTGATGCTGACTCATGCATCCGCTTACCTGTTCTCACATAGAAAGGCACATTTTGCCAACGCCAGTTATCAATAAAAAATTTGATTGCTGCAAAGGTTTCGGTATTCGATTCTGGGTTTACTTTTGTTTCATTCGCGATAACCAGGCACTTGCTTTGCCTTGTATCCATCCTTCGCCGTACTGCCCGCGTGCTGTGTTTCTTCCGACATCTTCCGGTGACTAAAGGGACGCATGGCATGCAGTACATCCACTTTACGATTGCGTACTTCTTCGCCCAAAGGTTACGGGTGGTTCCATGGCAATCAGACAAAGCAATTGCAAAATATGATTTTGAATCATATCGCGCAATGCACCTGCTCCTTCGTAATAGTCGCCGCGGTCTTCCACACCCAATTGTTCGGTTACCGAGATCTGTACATATTCAATATAGTTGCGGTTCCAAATTGGTTCGAAAAGAGAATTGGCAAACCTGAACGCCAGTATGTTTTGCACGGTTTCTTTTCCCAGGTAATGATCTATACGGTAGATCTGTTTTTCGTTGATAAATACCTGCTAACAATTTGTTTAAGGCTGTTGCCGATTCAAGATCGTTGCCAAAAGGTTTTTCAATCACCAGCCGCGTATTCTCCACATCTTCGGCCAGTTTGCACTCGGCAATGTTTTCGGCAATTACTTTAAAAAAGTTGGGTGAAACCGCCAGGTAAAAAATAACAGTTGCGGCGGTTTCCCATCTGTTTCGGTGATTTTTAATGCGTTCACCAAATTCTTCGTAAGTTTCTGTTTTGGTAAGATCCGAAACCTGGTAGTAAATATGTTTGCAAATTCCTCCCATTTTGCCGGGTCAGCTTTGCCCGTGCGCGAAAACTGATTGATATCTTCCAGCACGCTTGTCCGGTATTCTTCTTCGGTGTACTTTGTACGCCCGGTTGCAATAATTGAAAATTGATCGGGCAGCCAATCATCTAAAAAAAGGTTGTATAAGGCAGGCGCCAGTTTGCGCGAGTTAAGGTCGCCGGTTCCAGCCGAAAATGATAAAAATGGTAGGCTGCGATTTGTTGATGTTCATTTTGTAGTGTAGTTGATAATTATTTCGCACTGCAGCAGTTTGTATTTGCGGCAAAAGCTGCCACAGCTTTTGCAGTACAAGAGTGCGACGCAACGATGTCACCTTGAAAAGTCTAATGCCGGTTCCGCATTCCTCTCCTTTTTCCCATGTGTAAATAGGGAGAATTTTTTTGGGTCCCGGCAAAGGAACCATTGGCAACATTTGAGGCGTCGCACTCTTGTGCATTTTTCTGTTTATTGAGCTTTTTTTAAGCCAACTGTTTCCGCTGTTTTTCTATAGCGTCCAATAGTTTTTGGTAAGGTTTGTTGAATTTCTCAATGCCTTCATCTTCCAGCTTTTGTGTTATCTCGTCGAGGTTGATGCCTGCATTTTTTGGCTCGACCAATACATGGTTTGCATTGTCCATATTGTCCTCCAGCACGTTTTTCGCTTCGCCATGGTCGCGAAAAGCCTCAAGCGTTTCCATAGGCACAGTATTTACGGTTTCGGGACCTATCAGCGCTTCCACATATTTTACATCGCTAAAATCGGGGTCTTTGCTGCCTGTACTTGCCCACAATACACGCTGGGGTTTTGCACCTTTTTCCTGCAGTTTTTGAAAGCGTTCGCTGCTAAAAACGTGCTTGTAGATCTCGTAAGCTTTTTTGGCGGAGGCAATGGCAACTGTCCTTTTCAGCACGTCCATTTCTTTTTCTTTCAGCAACGGATCAATTATCACGTCTATGCGGCTAAGAAAGAAGCTGGCAACTGAAGCGATGTTGTCAATGGGTTTATTGGCAGCCACGCGATCTTCCAGAGCCGGAGATGTAGGCGTCGGTTACTTCTTCATACCGTTAAGACCAAATAACAAAGTAACATTGATGTTAATGCCTTCGCTAATGGCAGTGCGAATGGCAGGAAGCCTTCGGCAGTGCCAGGTATTTTGATCATTACATTAGGGCGGTTCACCTGCTTCCAAAGATCGCGCGCCTGTTTAATGGTGCCTTCGGTATCGCGGGCTAGAAACGGCGACACCTCCAGGCTCACATACCCATCAGAACCCACCACATCTTCGTTGTAAACAGGCGCAAAAAGATCGGCAGCGCGTTGAATGTCTTTGATGGCAATTGCATAAAACAACTTCTCGTTGCTCTCCAATTGTGGCGACAATTCTTTGATCTCCTGGTCGTAGTCTGAGCTGCTGCTAATGGCTTTTTCGAAGATGGCGGGATTACTGGTGATACCACGTACGCCGTCGTCATCATCAAGCTTTTGCAGCTCGCCGGAGTTCATTATTTTTCTATCTATAAAGTCGAGCCAGATGCTCTGGTCAAAATCATGAATTTGTTTTACTCTGTTCATATTTGTTTGGTTTACTGGTTTTGATTTTCCTGGTCGAGTACTTTCTGCACCCGCCTGTTGTGCCGGTCGGCGTGGGTAAATTGCGCCTGCAAAAATGTTTGCACGATCTCTTCGGCTACATTGTTGCCAATGACGCGTCCCCCCATACACAACAAATTCATATCATCATCTTCCACGCCCTGGTGCGCTGAAAAGTGATCGTGTATAAGTGCGGCACGAACACCTTTTACTTTATTGGCAGCAATAGATGCGCCAACGCCGCTGCCGCAAACTGCAATGCCGCGGTCTAATTCGTGATTGGCTAACGCTCTTGCCATAGGAAGTACATAGTCGGGATAGTCGTCCTGGTTGTTGAGGGAAGTGGCACCAAAATCTACCCATTCGTGCCCCCATTTTTGCAACAATGGAATAAGGTGTTCTTTAAGCGGAAAACCTCCATGATCAGCAGCAATTCCTATTTTCATACGACAACATTTTAAGCAATCAGGGCTTTTGCCTTTTTGACCACATTGTCAACGGTGAAGCCGAATAATTCGAAGAGATCTTCAGCCGGTGCTGACTCGCCAAAGGTAGTCATACCTATTATGTCACCCTCATCGGTTACGTATTTGTGCCAGCCCAACTCTGAACCAGCCTCTACTGCCAGGCGCTTTTTTATAGCTTTTGGAAAAACCTGTTCTTTGTAGCCGGCATCTTGTTTCTCAAACAACTCCCACGAAGGCATACTGATGACCGAAGCCTCAATGCCTTCCTGTTGCAATTTTTCCTGGGCTTTCAATACCAGCGAAACTTCTGAACCGGTAGCGATCAATAAAAGTTGTGGCTCACCGTCTGCCGGTGATAAAATATAGGCTCCTTTCTCAAGGTTGGTAGCAGGACTGTATTTTTCCTGGTCAAGAACTGGCAAACCCTGCCGTGATAAGACAATGCAGACCGGCCCATCGGTATGTGCAATAGCAACCCGCCATGCCTGTGCTGTCTCGTTGGCATCGGCAGGTCTTATCACATACAGGTTGGGTATAGAGCGCAGGGAGATCAATTGCTCAATGGGTTGGTGAGTAGTGCCATCTTCGCCCAGCCCGATACTGTCGTGCGTGAAAATAAAAATTGCCCGGGTTTTCATAATGGCTGCCAACCTGATAGGTGGACGCATATACTCAGAGAAAATAAGAAAGGTAGCGCCATAAGGTATCATGCCTTCTGACAATGCTATGCCATTCAAAGCGGCTCCCATAGCGTGTTCGCGAATGCCAAAGTGAAAATTGCGACCCGCAGGATTGGAAGCGGTAAATGATTCATATTCAGTTAGCTCAGTGTCTGTAGATGGTGAAAGATCGGCTGAACCACCAATTAAACTTGGCAGGCTGGAGGCAATTGCGTTTAATGTTTTGCCGGAAGCCTTCCTGGTTGCGATCTTACCCTCGCTGGCTTTAAAAACCGGTAGTTTTTCTTCCCAACCTGCCGGCAATTTGCCATCTTTCATTTGTTGGAACTCAGTGGCTAATTCAGGATATTTTTCTTTGTATGCCGCAAATAAATCGTTCCATTTCTTTTCTATTTCAACCCCGCGTTTGCCGGCTTCGTGGTAGTATTTTAAAACCTCCTGGGGTACTTCAAAAGATTTATCCGGATCGAAGCCCAGATTACGTTTTACATTTTTTACTTCTTCTTCTCCCAGGGGCGAACCGTGTGCACTGGCTGTATCAACTTTATTAGGACTGCCAAAAGCTATGTGGGTGCGAACTCTTAATTAATGATGGTCGCCGGGTTTCCTGCTTTGCATTGTCAACGGCGGTCCTGATTTTTTCTATGTCATTTCCATCATCCACAATTTGTACATGCCAGCCGTAAGCCTCGAAGCGTTTGCCAACATCTTCAGTAAATGCCAAACCCGTATCTCCTTCAATGGAAATATGATTATCATCGTAGAGATAGATCATGTTGCCTAGTTCCAGGTGCCCGGCAAGTGAGGCAGCTTCAGCGCTTACACCTTCCATCATATCGCCATCACTGCACAAGGTGTAAATGTGATAATTGAAGATCTCAAAATCCGGGCGGTTAAAACGTGCAGCCAAATGTTTTTGTGCTATCGCAAAGCCTACACCTTCGGCAAAACCCTGCCCTAAGGGACCGGTAGTTATCTCTATGCCGTCAGCCAAACCATACTCAGGGTGTCCGGGCGTCTTACTGTGTAGCTGCCTGAAATTTTTCAGATCGTCAAGTGACATGTCGTATCCGGTCAGGTACAGGTAAATGTATTGCAGCATGCAACCATGTCCCGCCGACAAAATGAAACGGTCACGGTTAGACCACTTCGGACTTTGGGGTTGGTAGTTCATACTATGTGCCCACAGTACATGTCCAATGGTCGCGGCACCCATAGGCAAACCGGGATGTCCTGAATTGGCTTTCTGTACTGCATCTGCAGCCAGCACACGCACGGTATTAATAGCTAACTGCTCTACTGAGGAATTTAAATCTGCCATAATATTAGTTTTACTTGATTTGCTTGTGAAAGTGTGACCTAAAGCAATTTTTTAGTACGCCAAAGCCGGGCGCCGCCCTTAATTCCTTCTTTGTTGGTAACAATTGAAATGTTGTCTTCAAGTGTAAAGTTTATTTTTTTCGCATTGCCCCCGCCGATGTATAAATGATCGTAGTTAAAGACCGTTTTCAGGATCTCGATCACTTTTTTGACCCGTTTATTCCAGCGTTCCTCACCGATGTTGATCATTTCCTTTTCACCTATATAATCATCGTAGTCAACCCCTTTTTTTACGGGATGGTGCGCAATTTCCATATGCGGAAGCAACTCTCCGTCCATCAGCAATGCAGTGCCAAAACCTGTACCCAGGGTTACTACTATTTCAAACCCAACTCCATCTACAATACCCAAGCCCTGCATATCTGCATCGTTCAACACCTTGGCTGGTTTGCCCAAAGCGTCTGTTAGCATCTGTTTCAGGTCAACATTATGCCAAAGGGAAGTATCGAGGTTGGGAGCGGTCTTCACAATTCCATTTTTTACATATCCCGGAAACCCCGCCGAAATGCAATCAAAAGGCGGAAAGTTAGCAGTGAGCGTAAGTATGGTACTGAGGAGAATTTCGGGTTTGCAGGGATGGGGGGTGGGCAGCTTTTGGTAGGCTAAGATCAATTCGCCTTCAGTATTGAGAATGGTAGCTTTTACGTTTGAGCCACCAATGTCTATTGCAAGTATTTTCGAGATGGGTAAACTATCCATATTGTGTTGTTCTGTAATTTTTGTGCAATGTAAAATATATTATTTTGTTGCCCTTCTGCAGCCAACGAGCAATTTTTGAAACGGACAACAAATGTAATGATGACCCAAGGTACATCTGTGATTAAGTTTTTACTTCAAAAACTAACCCTGGTAATGCTCTGCAATTGCCTATCGGTAAGTGTCGTTATATGGTTGAATATACATTGACAAAAGGGCTGAATAAAATAATCCCCCGAATGCTGGAAAAGTTCTTCGTGCTGCTATGATTAGAAAGCCAATCGAGCGGAAGTGTAATCGGCGCTATAAACTTTGTTTCACTTGTTTAAAGAAGTGTTGCAGCTTATCCGGGTCAAGGTGACCATTGGTACGTACACTGCTGCACAGGTCAATACCAAATGGTTGTACCTGCTCAATAGCCTGCCGAACATTTGCAGCAGAAATTCCACCGGCAAGAAAAACCGGCACACCTGATTGTTCTACAATTTGGCGGCTAAGTGACCAGTTGTGAACCCGGCCCGTACCACCCAGTTCTTTAACTTGTAAATTGGGATTGCCACTATCCAGCAACAAGGCATCTACCTGTGTACTTAGGCGTATTGCTTCTGTTACAGAATGTTCGTCAATTACGTGAATTACCTGTACCAGTTTTATACCCGGCAGTTGCTCCCTGATCTCTGCGTAACTGCCCTGCTTCAATTCGTCAACGATCTGAATGGTGTTGGTCTGTGTGCGATGATGATGTGCGATGATAGCTGCTGCTGAAGTTTCGCAGGTGAGCATAAAGGTAGCGACGGGCGGTGGCACAGCCTTGGCAATGTTTGCGATCAGGTGGTCAGGAATAGGCCGGGTCCACTGGGCATTCTTGCCACCAGTCCAATAGCAGCAGCGCCGGATTTGATCGCCAGATTGGCTTCTTCAACAGAGGCAATGCAGCAAATTTTTATTCTTGTCACCGGATATTTATTCAGTTATTTCAGTTATCACTTTGCCAATACAACCATTAGGCATTTGTATGTGTAGCAGCGCCGCCAATGTCGCTGAAACGTCTGTCATGTAAGTTTCCCTGTTGGTATGACCTTTTTTTATTCCCCAGCCGTACCACACCAGTGGAATATGAGAGTCGTAGGGATACCACAGTCCATGAGTAGTTCCTTTGCTTCCGCCATCGAACCAGTTGGGTTTAAAAACAAACTGAATGTCTCCACTCAGTTTTTGGTTATAGCCGTTCGTAAGGGCTGTTTTTAAAGTGGCAATTATAGGAGTATTTGGCAACTCTTTCAGCAAGAACGCATTCTCAATTGCTGGCATCAACAACAATTGCTCTATCACTTCCTGCTCCACATTTTTCACATCTGCGGTCGGAATATTACGGTTGAGATATATCTGGTAGTTGATCACCTGCAACACGGCGTTTTTAATTTTAAACTGCTTTTCCAGTGCTCCGTTCAGGGTTGTCGCAACTGCCTGGTCTGTCATTGAGCCGCCGGGTATTTTATGTTCCTTTAAAAAAGCCGGTACATGTGCCGCTCCATGGTCAGCACTCAGGAAAACAGTATATTGTCCTTTACCAACTTTATTATCCAGGTAAGAAAACAGTGCAGCCAAATCATTGTCAAGACGCAGGTAGGTGTCTTCAATCTCTACTAGAGTTGGGTCCAAATGCATGACCGATATAATCAGTAGAAGAGAAGCTGACCGCCAGAAAGTCTGTATTGCCGATTTGCCCCAGGCTTTCACCATCAATGGCCGCCTTTGCCATTTCCAATGTCAAAGAATTGCCGTAAGGTGTAGTACGCAAGTGCATTGTATTTATCTTTTGTAATGTTAGCTGGTCAGATGCGGAAAAGTATTGTCTTCCACCGCAAAATCAGCTTCAAGATTTTGTTCATCAGCAGTACTTTGTGAATAGGTGTTAAGCGGGTACAAAGTATTCCAGTTTTGTTGCAGATATTGGTCGGGCAACTTTCTATTGTTAAACGTTTTCACCCACTGTGGCAGGTCTTTCATATAGTACGAACTGGTAATAAAAGCGCCGTTTGCATTATCAAACCAATAAGCAGCATTGGCAGCATGACCAGCCGGTAAAATAGCGCCCACGATCTTTCAAGGCAATACCAATCACTTTCGACCGGAAATTGGTAGCCAGTTTCAATTCATCGGTGATGGTTGTCGTCCATAAACTGGACGGTGACATTCTGCCCGCATCAGAAGTGCTACCGACCGACTGTTGACTGTGGTATCTTCGGTGCAATACCAGCTACGCTTTAAATTTCTTCTCGGCTATACCAGTTATTACCCATGATGCCATGTATGGCAGGAACCGAACCGGTATAAACACAGGTATGCCCGGCAGCGGTAACGGTAGGTGTATAGTGGGATGAAGGTATTTTCACAAGTAAAGCCGTCATTGAGCAATTCTTTTAAATCCATTGTCTGCATACCTGGTCGGCATAGTGATATAGATAGTCCCAACGCATTTGGTCTACTAACAATACCAACAACCAGTTTTGGCCGAGGCAGGTTGGCACTGTTGGTTTGTTTTTGTGCCTGTGGCAAAGTACCACACAAGATAATAGAACGGTTATCAAAACTGCTTTTCGCATACTTATAATATTTTGGAACAAATGTATTTTAAGATATACCGTCAGCAGGTTAAAATATAAACAACAAAATGCCGGACTGCTAATCAGCAATTTCGGTTTTGTGTATTACTGCAATTATATTTGCACAACTTTAAAAAACGTGTACAATGAAAGTAATGAAGTTTGGTGGCACCAGTGTTGGTAAGCCCGAAAGAATGCACCAGGTGGCAGAACTTATAACAAAAGAAGATGAACCGAAGATCGTTGTATTAAGTGCACTCAGTGGCACTACCAATGCGCTGGTGGAAATCAGCAATGGACTTGGCAAACGACGACAGGAACTTTGCCAAGCAGACATATAGACAATCTTGCAGGCAACATTACAAACAGTTCATCAATGACTTACTCAAAACCGAAGAAGCCCGAACACAAGGCATTGCAGATAATTGGCGAGCATTTCGAATTTTTAAAGATCATTCTTAAAATATCTTTCAGCGAGGCGCTAAATAAAGACATTCTTGCCCAGGGCGAGTTGATGAGTACCAAATTGTTTTCTGCTTACCTAACTGAGGCAGGTATTGCATACATGCTAATTACTGCCGGCACTTGAATTTATGCAGATTGATGCGTATGAAGAGCCATCTGATCGGTAACATAAAAGTAAAACTTACCCAATTGCTCAACAGCCATAAAGGCAAAAACATTTTTATTACCCAGGGCTATATTTGCCGCAACAGCAAAGGCGAAGTTGATAACCTGAAGCGTGGTGGAAGCGACTACAGTGCATCATTAATTGCCGCAGCTATCAATGCCACAAGTTTGCGAGATCTGGACCGATATAGATGGTATGCACAACAATGATCCACGGGTGGTAGAAAAGACCGTTGCCATAGAGCAAATGAGTTTCGACGAAGCTGCTGAGCTTGCTTATTTCGGCGCAAAAATTTTGCATCCTGCATCTATATGGCCGGCGCAGCATTTCAATATCCCGTGAGATTGCTTAATACCATGCAACCTGAAGCAAAGGGAACATTGATAGTGCAGGAAGCAGGCAGTGTAGGCGTTAAAGCCGTTGCAGCCAAAGATGGCATTGTTGCTATTAAAATAAAAAGCAGCCGCATGTTGCTTGCTTATGGTTTCTTGCGGAAAATATTTGAGGTATTCGAAAAATACCGCACCTCTATCGACATGATCACTACCTCCGAAGTGGCCGTTTCACTTACCATCGATAACAAAGAAAATCTTGACAATATTGTGCAGGAACTGGAGGCATTTGGTACCGTTGAGGTAGATGAAAACCAGACCATCGTTTCTGTTGTTGGAAACGAGATTACACAAACGCCACAGGTGATGATGCGCTTGTTCGATTCTATCAGCGAGATACCGGTGCGCATGGTAAGCTATGGCGGCAGCAGGCACAACATTTCTTTGCTCATACCCTCCGGGTTTAAAACAAAAACATTGCAGGTTTTAAATAAAGGATTATTTAATCTATAGCAATGGCTGAAAGGCTTATCATTACCAGAAAAGGCGAGTGGTTTAACCGGCGGCAGAACTACAAAGTTTTCATCAACGATGTGGAGATCGGCACTATTAAAAACGATGATACGCAGGAATATATTTTAAAACCCGGCAATTATGTATTGCAATGCCGCCATAATTGGATGAGTAGTGCACCCTTTCCTTTTGTTATTCGCACGGGTGCCAATACGCGTGTGCGCCTGCGCAACGGTATGCGCTACATTGTTCCGCTTTACATTATGATGATGATCGGCATCATCTTTCCACTGTATTTTTCTTTTGCCCGCTTGCCACGCCCCACTAATAGCGATATCATTAAACTCATTCTCATTTTACCGGCACTTATCTATATGTTAAGTTATCTCACCTTGCTGCGCAATCGCTACCTGCTACTCTCTTTCGACGAAGAAAATCCGTTTGCCTGATCACCCGGATGAATGAGATGCAGGTTTTTTCCTCCCTCTTTTTTGGTACAGGCATTTGTTCTTTGTTGCTACATCGTTGCGTCGCATTCCGTTCATCGGCAACGCTTTGCCCGGCTTTTTTTATCTCCCAAATATCGAGAAACCAAGAGCCAGGATTAGTTGAAAAGATTTACCAGCAGATCTTGCCTTTTTCGCACGCAGTTTGCAATATTTATCCAGCCATTAAATGCGATGGGTCCCAATCAATTTGGTTTATCATTCTCAATTTAGCACGGCATTTATTGGTTTTTTTATCTCGAACATCGACCATTAAAATCTAGTGAGTTAAATTGATATACCAGCAGTAAAACTGGTATTTTTTCTATACAGCGTGCCATTAATCTTTGAAATAAAATTTACGCTGGTTTCTAATTTTTTCGTAATCTAAATTCGAAAGTTCGCAAAGTATTTATTTATTTTTTTATCAAGAACATGCGGAACTGAAGTCTCAATATTACAATTCATTGCAAGAATATGCTTTGGTTTTTTAGCTCATGGTTCGTTGGCGTTTTAATGGATAATAAGGTTGAAAGGCACCTACCTTAATTATCGAGCAACATCAGCCGCGCCAGGTATTGATCAAATTCGTCTTCAAATAAAACTTCCATAGCAAAGCCCTCTGTTGCCGCTATGGTTTGCATGGTTTGTTGGTCAACATACAACCATTTGAACCATTCAGTTTTTTGTTTTTTGTACTCATATTGGTAGCTGATCTCACCATAGTATTCACCGTTGGCGGGCGGGTCGCCATTGTAGAGGTACGCTACATCAGACGAGTCAAAAATGATTTGACCCCTGGGAAGCAGCAATGTTTTGGTTTGCTGTAGAAAACGGCGCAAACCTGCAAGGGTACCCGTTAGACCAATCCCGTTCATCAGCAGCAATAAAGTATTGTAGCGGTGCAAAGCATAGGTATAAACATCGTGCACTACCACCTCTTTTACGCCACGTTTTTGCATAACCTCCGCGGCTTTGGGCGATATCTCGAGGGCTGTTACAGCCAAACCTTTTTGTTGCAGCAGCAATGCATGGCTGCCGGCGCCGGCGCCAATATCCAATACTTTGCCGGTGCATTTTCGCAAGGCTATTTGCTCCAGCAGCGGCATGGCAGCTTCTCCCCGGAAGTAATGGCTAACAGGCATTTCTTCTTTGGGGCCATAGGAGTTGTGTATCCACAGTTTTTTGTAGGGTGCCCGGTTACAATAGTCGAGAAGCGCTTGTCCATGCAAATCGGACATAGAATGCTGTTGAGTAAAAAAATTTAAAAATAGGTGAACAAAGTTGCTAAATGCACGAAAAGTACACGAGTGCGACGCAACAATGTCGCTCAGCGGTTTTTGGTTGGGTTCATAAAAATACCCGCTGTAAAAGCTGGCAAATCTGGCTACAGTACCAACATGGCATCTCCATAGCTAAAAAAGCGATATTTGTCTTTAATGGCTTTTTTATACGCTTCCATTGCCAGGTCATAACCCGCAAAAGCGCAGGTCATGATCAGCAGGCTGGTTTTTGGCAGATGGAAATTGGTGACCAGCGAATCTGCTACATTGAAATTGTATGGCGGATGGATGAAAGTGTTGGTCCAGCCTTCGCTGGGTTTTAGCAGTTGGTGCGCGGTAAAACTGGTTTCCATAGCGCGCATGGTGGTGGTGCCAATGGAGCAAATCATGGTGTCCGCTCTCCTTTGCCTTGTTTACAATACTTGCAGGCAAACTCATCGATGTTGTAATACTCTGCGTCCATTTTGTGTTTGCTAAGGTCTTCTACCTCTATCGGGCGAAAAGTTCCCAAGACCGGTATGGAGGGTTACTTCGGCAAAGCGGATGCCTTTTATCTCGCAACGTTTAATGAGTTCTTTGCTAAAATGCAGTCCGGCCGTTGGCGCTGCAACGGCGCCTTCGTGTTTGGCATACACGGTCTGGTAGCGTTTCCCGGTCTTCTTCATCGGGCTTGCGTTTGATGTATTTTGGCAGGGGCGTTTCGCCCAGCTTCTACAGTTGCGCTTTAAATTCCTCGTCTGAACCTTCCCATAGAAAACGAATGGTGCGCCCACGGCTGGTGGTGTTGTCAATGACTTCTGCCACCAGTTCTTCATCGTCGCCAAAATACAGTTTGTTGCCCACGCGTATTTTTCTGGCGGGATCCACAATTACATCCCACAAGCGGTTTGGTTTGTTAAGTTCGCGCAAGCAGGAACACTTCAATTTTGGCTCCTGTCTTCTCCTTTCGACCATACATGCGTGCGGGAAAAACTTTGGTGTTGTTTACAACAAAAACATCTTTGTCAGTCAAAGATAATCGAGGATGTCGCGAAAATGTTTATCCTCCATTTGACCGGTCTTGCGGTGTACAACCATCAGGCGACTGTCTTCTCTTTTTTTGGTAGGGTGCTGGGCGATGAGATTGAGGGGAAGGTCGAATTTGAATTGTGATAATTTCATTGTGCTATTGATGTAAGTTTTCAATGGTCACCTACAGTTCTCCAGGCTGTGGTGGCACCGGATAGGTTTCATATTTGGGCATGTCGTTTACCACTTACAAAGTACATCAAAAGTGGGGGCTTTGAAAAATTAAGTTGCTGGTAGGGGAGGGTAGCAGACGTGTTGCAATAGGAGACCGGCAGCAACCTTTTGTATCTGCAGGCAAGTAGCAGAGAAGGTAACAAAATAGGTTCTCACACCTTTTGATTTGATCCTCAGGCAAGTGGAAAAATGAATGTCAATTTTTCCACTTGCAAAGCACGAAAGTTTTAGCAAATTTTACGATGGTTCTGAAAAGTCCTTTTTGATAGAGAGGCAGGGCTGCCAAAAGGAGTAAATCACCCATTAATCAATACAAATATGAAAACAGGTAAAGTAAAATTCTTCAATGTGACCAAAGGTTTCGGCTTTATAAAAGTGGACGAAACCAACGAGGAAATTTTTGTGCATGCTTCTGGTTTAATAGACCAAATACGCGATAATGATAAAGTGTCGTTTGATATGAGCGACGGTAAGAAAGGCCCCAATGCGGTAAATGTGAAAAAGATAAGTGAGTAAAAAAGTAGATCGTGATCACCGGTAACGAAGCTGGATTGTATACGGCGAAATTACAAATGCCTGTTCATAGAATAGACGGGAGTGTCCAGGCTGGAATGCAGAATAGCATAGGTATCGGTGCACAATCTTTTTATGCATGGTTTTAAGAAATTGTCAGTCCTTTTGGAATGCTATTTAGCAACCGTTGCGTGTAGGGGGATTGTGGCCGCAGGTAAATGTCATCTGCCGTACCTTCCTCCACGATCTTTCCTTTCATCATGACCAGGATCCGATCGCTAATGTAGCGCACCACCGACAGGTCGTGTGAGATAAACAAGGCAGTAAAGTTGAATTCTCTTTTCAGGTCGTTGAGCAGGTTAAGCACTTGCGCCTGCACACTTACGTCGAGAGCTGAAACACTCTCGTCACAAATAATTAATGATGGCTGGAGTGCCAATGCCCGCGCAATTACAATGCGCTGCCGCTGCCCGCCGCTAAACTCATGTGGGTAGCGGGTATAGTGACCGGGCAACAACCCAACCTTTCGCAGCAATTCATGCACTGCTTCTTTCTTTTCCCGCTGGTTTTTTACCAGACCGTGTACCAATAACGGCTCGCCAATTGCCTCGCCAACCGGCAAGCGCGGATTGAGTGAAGAAAAAGGATCCTGGAAAATTATTTGCATTTCTTTTCTATACCTGCGCATGGCGCCTGGTGAAAGATGGGTGAGATCGTGACCATTGTACGTGATAGTACCCATAGTCGGTGTCACAAGATGCAAAATGCTTCTGCCCAGCGTGGTCTTACCACAACCGGACTCGCCAACCAGCCCAACAGTTTCGCCCTTCTGCAGTGTAAAACTTACCCCATCAACCGCTTTGATAAACTGCTTTTCGCGACTGAACAGTGGCGTCTTTTTTGGGAACCAAACATGCAGATCCTCAACTTGCAAAAGTGGCTGACCCATATTTGCCGTTTGCGGTACCGGCAGACTTACTTCAAATACTGATGGTTTTGCATTGGCAGTTTCCGGCATAAAGTCGCTAACTACCGGCAAGCGCTGCCCCCTGGAATAGAGCGCCGGCCGGCACGCCAGCAATGCCCTGGTATAAGGATGTTGCGGGCTGTTAAAAATATCGGCAGGCAATCCATTTTCAACGATTTTGCCCTGGTACATCACTACGATCTGGTCCGCTATTTCTCCCACAAGTGCCAGGTCGTGCGAAATGAAAATAACGCCCATACCCGTTTGGCGTTGAAGGTTTTTTATCAATTCAAGAATGGTCTTTTGAACGGTAACATCAAGTGCGGTGGTTGGCTCGTCGCAGATAAGCAAAGCCGGATCGCAGCTCATAGCCATGGCGATCATGACACGTTGTTTTTGTCCGCCGCTAAGCTGGTGCGGATAACGATCATACATGCGTACGGGATCGCCTAGTTCTACACTTTTAAAAAGTTCGAGCGTTTTTTGTTTTGCCTGTTGCTTATTTCCTTTTTTGTGCGTAAGTATCGCCTCGGCAACCTGATAGCCGCACGTATGCAATGGATTTAGTGAGGTCATAGGTTCCTGGAAGATCATGGAGATCTCGTTGCCCCGGATCTGGCGGAGTGTGGAATCATCGACGCGCAGCAGATCTGTTTGGTCGCCAGAACGGGTGGTGTACAAAATAGTCCCGGAGGTATGGGCGACATTGCTGCCCAATAACTGTAGAATAGATAAAGCGGTGACCGATTTTCCCGAACCAGATTCGCCGACGATGGCTACAACTTTGTTGGTATCAACCCGGAAAGAAATGTTTTCGACAGCCATGGATAGCACGTCGTTCCGGCTAAAGCCAATAGACAGATCTTGTATGGAGAGGAGAGGGTTCAATCAAATACCAGGTTCGTTATAAACAGGGCAAGCTACCAAGAAAATAGTGAGCGACCTGCAAGATAAAACAGCCTGCCAATACAACCCGAGCCGCACAATGAACTGACAGTACACGCTGTGCGATAAATTAAGGTTTGGGGACAGGCGCAACAAAAGCCGTCCAAAGCGATACTGCCGATACAAAAAAATTATAGGTACACATCCTGGTTGAACCAGTAGTCGATGCCATCGGGCTTAAAAAGTATGGCGAGTACGTCAAATTGTATCCACTTCCAACCGGGATTAAGGTGTTGGTATTGCTCGGCAGCATCGCGAAGGTTCTTCATTTTTTGTTTGTTTATGCTCTCTTCCGGGTTGCCAAATTTGGTGCTGCGGCGGGTTTTTACCTCTACGAAATGCAGTGTATCTCCCTTTACGGCTATCAGGTCAACCTCCCAGTGGCGGTAGCGCCAGTTGGCTTCTTTGATGGTATAGCCGCGCTGGGTTAGCCAGTCGACAGCCAATTTTTCGCCGGTAAGACCGGTTTCATTGTGCTCTGCCATATTGTTATTATTTTCGACCTCCTCAAAATAAAAAAACCCGGTGAAACCTAAAATTTACAAGTTACGCGGCAAGGTACAGCACTATGCCTGGGGCGGATACGACTTCATTCCCAACCTTTTAGGAGTACCCAACAGGGAACGGGAACCCTACGCTGAATATTGGATGGGTGCCCACCCAAGTGCTTCCGGAGAACTGGAAACGGAAGAAGGTGTAACGCCGTGGATGGTACAAATTAAGCAAAACCCCGAGAAACATTTAGGGGAAGCCACTTATAACCGGTTTGGCGAATTGCCCTACCTGCTAAAGGTGCTGGACGTGCGGGAGATGTTGTCGATACAGGTGCACCCGACGCGCGAAGAAGCTGCCAAAGGATTTGAGCGGGAAGAAGCAGACAATGTGCCGATAGGCGCGCCGCACCGCAACTACAAAGACAAAAACCATAAGCCGGAAGTGATGGTAGCGTTGGGCGAATTTTGGCTGCTGCACGGTTTTAAAAAAGAGGCACAGTTGCAAAAGGTGTTGAGTGATGTGCCGGAATTTGCTTTTCTGCAGGATGTTTTTGCAAACGATAGTTATCATGGGCTATACAAGACAGTGATGGAACTGCCGCAGGCCCGGGCTGATGAAATTTTGTTGCCTTTGGTAACCCGTGAACTAAACAAGCAAACGCCTAAAGACGAACCAGGTTACTGGGTGAATAAACTATATACCGGTCAGGTGCCTGCAGGCAATATTGACAAAGGGATCTTTTCTATTTATTTTTTCAATATTGTAAAGGTCGAAAAAGGCAATGCTGTTTTTCAGGGTGCCGGTGTACCGCATGCCTATCTCGAAGGACAGAACATTGAGCTGATGGCAAACAGCGATAATGTGCTGCGGGGCGGTCTGACCCCTAAACATGTGGATGTGCCGGAGCTGTTAAAGCATATTGTATTTGAAGGAATAGAGCCGGAAATTCTGCCCGGCGAAATCGCTATTTCCGGCGAACGAATGTATCGTCTGCCGGTAGATGACTTTGGCATCAGCGGTTTGCGTCTGGAAAATGGCAGGGAATACATTGCCGCAAGCAAATCAGCAGAAGTATTTTTGGTGATGGAGGGTGAAGTACACATTGACCACCTGACTTGTACAAAAGGAGAAGCATTTGTGATACTCGCAAACACGGAATATACTCTGCGTGCCATAGAGGATGCAGAACTATACAAAGCCTATGTGCCTGGTCTCTGATGTGCGCAATTGAGACTACTCACCACGATATGAATGAGATTTTAGGTTATTTTTGCAGCAACAAGAAAACAAAAAATGGAGAATAACAATAATAAGCTACTTTTTTCTGCAGGATTACTGGTTGTTGCTGCGGCATTTACCCGTCTCTTTCCGCATCCTTACAATTTTACAGCTATAGGAGCTATGGCGGTTTTTGGCGGCTCGGTGATCAGGGATAAAAAACTGGCTTTTTTACTGCCGCTTGCAGCGCTGTTGTTGTCTGATGTGTGCCTGCAATTGTTTACTGCTACACGTGGCTTTTACGGCATCACACAAGTATTTGTTTACGCTGCTTTCATCATTATTACAGCACTTTCTACACTGATGAAAAAAAGATCGGCTGCTACTATTGCTTTCGCAGCCATTTGGAGCGGAGTGATCTTTTTTATCTTGTCGAATGTTGGCGTTTGGCTGAGTGACCACCTTTATTCAAAGAATATCCCGGGCTTGCTTGCCTGTTTTGCAGCAGCCATACCTTTTTATAAAAACGAAGTCTTTGGCAATTTTGCTCTGAATGCTTTTTTTGGCAACGCTTTTTACCTACTGGTATTATTTGGTGCGTATGCCTGGATAGAAAAGACAGATACACAGAAAACCATTGCGTAGAGTTAGTTAAAATACATTGATCCCGCCCGCAAGGGTGGGATTTTTTTTGCTCTTACCAGCGAATTGATTGACAAATGAAACTGATAATTGCTGGGATTGCAGAAGTAGAAGCATTTGGGTTTCAACAATAGAAACATTTCTCAGCATTGTTGCGTCGCACTCTTGTACGGTTGTAGTTGCTGCAACTGTAAGAGTAAAGCATAATCAGAAACGAAAATGTCGGGAGTGCTTTTAAAATTATAGTTTGAAAATTATGTAAGCTGTAATGTTTCGCAAAATGAGATGTTTACTTTGCACCCTAATCATGCTATTATGAAACGATTGATCGCCTGCCTTTTCCTCTTATTTATAGCCGCGAATACCAGCGCCCAAACAAAAAGTTTTTTTCATACTTCCGGTAAAGAGATTGTAGCGCCAGATGGAAAACCCTTCCTGATAAAAGGCACCAATCTGGGCAACTGGCTGGTACCTGAAGGGTATATGTTTAAGCTGGGTGAAGTGAACTCGCCGCGGCAGATCAACGAAGCTTTCAGTGAGTTAATAGGACCAGCAGCAACAGACACATTTTGGCAACAGTTCCTAAACAACTATATCACCCAGGCTGATATTCATTACCTGAAGTCATTGGGTATGAACTCTGTAAGGGTGCCATTTAACTACCGACTTTTTACCAATGAAAAATATCTCGGCGAGACCAATGAGCAGCACGGTTTTGAGTTATTTGACAAGTTGATTGGATGGTGCAGGAGTGAACAGTTGTCAATTATTCTTGACATGCACTGTGCGCCCGGCGGGCAAACCGGCGATAACATTGACGACGGATATGGCTACCCTTTCTTGTTTGATAGCGAAAGCGATCAGCAACTCGCTATCAACATCTGGAAAAAAATAGCTGCCCGCTATGCCAATGAAGAGATCATTTTGGGCTACGACTTGCTCAACGAACCAATTGCCCACTTCTTCGACAGTTCCCATTTCAATCCTAAACTTGAACCCTTTTACAAACGATTGGCTTCTGCGATCAGGCAGGTTGACAAAAACCATATTTTCTTTCTCGGCGGCTCTCAATGGGATTCCAATTTTCGACCTTTCGGCACACCATTCGACGATAACCTGGTGTACACTTTTCACAAGTATTGGACACCGCCGGTTAAGGCAGTCGTGCTGGAGTATATTGATTTCAGAGACAAATACAACGTTCCCATTTATGTAGGCGAAACAGGCGAAAACACAGATGGCTGGGTAGATAGTTTTAGAGTTGTTTGTGAGCAAAACAATATTGGCTGGCACTTTTGGCCGTATAAGAAAATGGACAGCAAAAGTGGGATCGTATCGTTTGCTGTACCCACAGGTTGGGATGCAGTGCTGAACTTTGCCAAAGCGCCACGCAGCACTTTTGCAGAAATTAGAAAAGCAAGACCAAACAATTTAGAGGCTGTAAAAAAGGCATTTGCTGACCTGTTGGAAAGTGTAAAATTTAGCAACTGCAGCGGCAACGAAGGATATATAAATGCACTGGGGCTGCAATACAAAAAAATATAATAAAGGCTTATCGTTATATAAGAAAAAGGCACTGTGGTTTACACAGCGCCCTTTTCGTTTGTAGATGGTAAAATAAGTTACCTAAGCTCACTACATGATCGTCGTCTTTTTACTTATCTCGTCCGGATCGTCACCGATCTCTATCTCTGTATAGGGATCATCATCATCGTCGTCGTCGTCACCTTCATCAGGCTTGGTTAGCGGATGCACGCCAGGATCTTCATCAGGCAATTTTTCGGGCTCTATCTCAGGTTTTTCTTTCGGATCATGTCCGGGATTTTTTGCGGCCCGAGACTTTCAAAAAGGTTTTCTATTTCGGTATAACGGTCATTATTTTTCATAATAAAAAGTTTTAGTGCCCTACATTCACACAAATAATTGTACCGCAAGTTAACAGAAAGGTTTACAACAAAGGCGAACCGGGTTTCCGTCTGTTGGTGGAAAAGAGTTTTACTTCTTCAATTATAATCAGCCTCTTATAGTAAGGTATTAAAAGTTAAACCAGGGCGCTGCCGATGAATGGAGCCCTGCAGTAAGGCGGGGTAGACTGTCGCAACAGAGATCAACCAAAGAGCAAATGCCTGCAACCACATAGCTTACCCTTTTATAATCCTGAACCACTTTATAACACCTTCCTATTTTCCTGCTTACAGTTTTTAAATACTTACTTTTAAACGCTACAAAAAACTTACAACCAAAACAATTCTCCTACTGCAATGAATAATTTGCCTGCTATTATTTCTCTCATTTTCGTTTTGATCATCATCTTCAGCGGTCTTGTTTCTGTAAGCCAGGGAACGATAGCGGTGGTTACCATGTTTGGTAAATACCGGCGCATTCTTCGCCCGGGGCTTAACTTTAAAATACCATTGATTGAGCAGATCTACAAACGAGTAAGCATACAGAACCGTTCGGTAGAACTAGAGTTTCAGGCGGTAACCGTTGACCAGGCGAATGTTTATTTTAAAAGCAATGTTGCTGTACTCCGTGCAAAATGCCGATGAAGAAACAATTAAGCGGGTAGCCTTTAAATTCATCAGCGACAAAGATTTGATGCAGGCCTTGATACGCACGGTGGAGGGTTCTATCCGTGCTTTTGTTGCAACCAAGAGACAGGCTGAAATATTATTGCTGCGCCGCGAAATAGTTGAGTTTGTAAAAGACCAGATCGATCACTCACTTGAAGACTGGGGTTATCACTTGCAGGATCTGCAGATCAACGACATCACTTTCGATCAAGCAGATAATGGACAGCATGAGCAGGGTAGTGGCAAGCAATAATTTGAAAGCCGCTGCCGAAAACGAAGGACAAGCATTGCTGATAACTAAAACCAAAGCAGCCGAAGCAGAGGGTAATGCAATAAAAATTGCCGCCGAAGCCGAACGCGAAGCTGCCCGTTTGCGTGGGCAGGGTGTGGCGCTATTTCGTGAAGAAGTAGCGAAGGGTATGAGCCAGGCTGCCGAGCAAATGAAGCAGGCAAATCTCGACACCAATGTTATCCTCTTTAGCATGTGGACAGAAGCCATTAAAAATTTTGCAGAATATGGTAAAGGCAATATGTTGTTTCTAGATGGCAGCCCCAACGGCATGGAAAATACCATGAAACAGATTATGGGCATGGTAAAGCAGAACACCGACAAGAAATAAATATTCCAATTTGTGTAAAAGCACCGGCACTTTCCGGTGCTTTTTTCTTTTTATGCACACTACAAATTTTAATTAAAACCGTAGTATAGTTTTACCGGGTTTATAAAGACAATAGTCTAAATACCTGCCTATTCTTTCCAAAAATTTTAACAGCAGGTAAAGCAGCATGGTGGGTAAAGCAGCTACATTCGTCAGCGTAGCCAAACCTGCAACAGGCGGGCATCTACTCAAATTAAACTACGATAATTTTTACCCAATGAATTGGATATTACTACAGATCGGGGCTCAGCAAGTGGCAATTTTACGGCTGCGGCAGCACCACCCGTACAGCAAATATCATTGTGGAGCCTGCTTGACAAAGGCGGCTTTATCATGTATCCGCTTTACCTGTTGCTGGTCGCCGCCATTTTCGTTTTCTTCGAGCGGCTCATTGCCATTCGCAAAGCCAGCCGCATCGAAGACAATTTCATGAGTATGATCCGCGACAACATCATGACCGGCAACTTGTCTGCCGCCCGCACCCTGGCACGCAATACCGATAACCCTGTTGCCCGCATCATCGACAAAGGCATACAACGCATTGGCAAACCTATCGACGCCATCGAAAAAAGTATGGAAAGCGTGGGCGCCTCGAGATGTATAAAATGGAGCGGAACCTGAGTGTACTTTCACTCATCGCCGGCATCGCACCGATGTTTGGTTTTTTGGGCACCATCGTTGGTATGATCCAATTATTTTACAGCATCTCCAGTTCGGGGCAGTTTACACTCAACGATATTGCCGGCGGTATCTATGTCAAAATGATCACCTCCGGCACAGGGCTTATCATTGGCTTACTTGCTTATATAGGCTACAGTGCGCTTACCGTGCAGATAGATAAAACAGCTAACAAAATGGAAATGGCCAGTGCCGAATTTATAGACGTGTTGCAGGAGCCAACACGGTAGAAGAAGATCAGTTTTTGGTCGCAAACGGCCTAGTAACCGTGTGAACGCATTGTTGCGACAAGTCTACCCCGCCTTACTGCGGGGCTCCGTTCATCTGCCGGTTCTTTGTGTAGCATTTTTAAAGTTATAATTATGAACATTCGCAAACGATACAGAACACATGCCGAGGTGCACACCGGTGCCCTCAACGATATATTGTTCATATTACTATTGTTCTTCCTCATTGTTTCTACCTTGGCAAATCCCAATGTCATCAAGGTTTCCAATCCCAAAGCCAAGAGTGATACCAAATCAAAACAAACTGTGGTCATCACTGTTGACAAAGATCAAAATCTCTACTTTGGTCAAAAGAAAATAGCCTTCGATCAACTGGAGACTGACCTGCGCAACTACCTGCAAAAAGACACTACTTCCAAAGCCTCTGTCGTTATCAATGGCGATAGTACTTCCCACCTTGGCACCGCTATCAAGGTCATGCAGATCATAAAAAAACTCGGCGCAACACCAGTCATGGCAGTTGACAATAATGGTGTGAAGTAGTTACTTTGTTTGCTCGTTACAGACAATCCATAGCCATTTTTTTATTAACCTGTTGCACTTGATTGAGCGGCTAAAGCCACCCTAAATGTGTTGACAAAACTTGCTATTTTTGAAATATGGACATCAAATTAGACATACCCTTTCAACAACTTTTAACTGTGGTTAAGGCTTTGACACCATCACAAAAAGCAATGCTGAAACAGGAACTTTCAGAAGAAGAGTCTGCTAAAGAGGATAAATCTCCGTTTATTGAGATGCTCCTGAACGGACCTGTTTATTCAGAAAACGATATTCAAATTATTGAAGAAAATAGAAAAAGCATTGCAAAATGGCGGACAAAGAGCTAATGGTTGATTCTACCATTCTTATTGACTACTTCCGCAAAACAGACAAGAATAACTCTCGCTTAGTAAACCATTTCAAAGAGTACGAAAGAATTTATATTTCCAGTGTAACCGAGTTTGAAGTTATCAATGGCGCTACGGTTGCCCATGTGGATTTTTGGAATCAAATGCTGCCTCGGTTTACAATTTTAAATTTCGATAGTGATGCAGCCCGGCAAGCAGCAGACATTGTGCGACAACTGAAGACAAAGCGTAAAAGTATTGACAAGCCCGACCTGTTTATAGCAGCAACAGCGGTTGTTTATGGCTTAACCTTAGACACTATAAACAAGAAGCACTTTATTCATATTGACAGTCTTCAATTGTTAGGGGGATGAAAATGGAAGCACTTGCCTACGGCGTTATTATTATTTACAACTCGGCCTCCGCTTATGTATAATTATAAAGTTGCTTTTACCATTCGGTGTTTTCCCTGCATGTCTTTTCGCAGTGTCACCATACCATAGCCTTCGTTCCTAAAAAGAACAACCACCTCCTCACCCAATTTTTCATTGATCTCTACATACATACTACCTCCAGCATTGAGGTGAGTATTACCAAATTTTGCCAAAGCCCGGTAAAATAGCAGTCCATCATCGTTGGGTACAAACAAAGCAAGCGGAGGTTCGTACTTCGTTACATTGTCACGCATTGTTTCCTGTTCTTTTTGTAAAATATAGGGCGGGTTACTTACCACTACATCGTATTTGCCTAATTGCTTCCACGCGTTCATATCCAAAAAATTCAAGGGTAAAAAATCTACCAATGCGTTTAGCTGTATAGAGTTCATCCGCGCTACCTGCAGGGCTTCTGTCGAGATGTCTAACGCGGTTACCGTGGCGGTAGGCAATTTATTTTTTAAAGAGATGGCTATGCAGCCACTGCCTGTCCCCACATCTAATAGCGACAGGTCTTTTTTCTCTTCTTTTTTGCAGTCATTAATTATCCATTGCACCAGTTCCTCTGTTTCGGGCCGGGGTATTAACACGTTTTCATTTACTGCAAACTTTTGCTCCATAAACCAGGCTTCACTCAGCGCATACTGTATAGGCCGGTGATTTAGCAATTGATGGGTTATTTCCTGCAGGCGTGTTTGTTGGGCTTCCGTTACAGGTAGGTCACGATAGAGCAACCGTTCTATTTTGGGCTGTCCGGTCACGTGCTCAATCACCAGGTTGGCAATGTTGGCAGCCTCGCGGGTGTCGTATATGTCGTACAATTGCGCTACTAGTTGCTGATATGCCAGTTGTATGGTCATGCTGCAATGCTACTGTTTTTAAATTAAATTGTGTTGCCTTCTATGCTCCCACACGAACACTACATACACCGTTGTCTTGCCCTAGCCACCTTGGGTGCAGGCTATGTAGCACCCAACCCTATGGTAGGTGCGGTGCTGGTGCATGAAGACAGGATCATTGGCGAAGGATATCATCGCTTGTATGGTCAGCCGCACGCAGAGGTCAATTGCATCGACAGTGTAGCGGATAGCGACCGGCATTTAATTCCAACATCCACCATCTTTGTCTCGCTCGAACCCTGTGCCCACTTTGGCAAAACACCACCCTGCGCCGAATGCTTATCCGTTAGCAAAGATATCAAGGGTGGTGATTGGCTGCCGAGATCCATTCGAGCAGGTGAAGGGAAAGGGAATAGAGAGAATACGTGCCGCAGGTATAGAAGTGATTACCGGTGTGCTGGAAGAAGAATGAAGGGAACTCAATAAAAGGTTCTTTACTTTTCACATCAGCAATCGACCGTACATCATATTGAAATGGGCACAGAGCAGCAACGCGGCTATCGCAAACAAAGACTATTCACGGGTTCTTATATCTGGTCCTTTTACCAACCGGTTGGTTCATCGCTGGCGCAGTGAAGAAGCAGCAATACTTGTGGGTACCAATACTGCTCTAAATGATGATCCCGCTTTGGATGCCCGCCTTTGGACCGGTCCGGCACCTGTGCGCCTGGTGGTCGATTTGCACCTGCGGCTGCCCCATCACCTGCAGATCTTCGATGGGAAGCAAAAAACAGTGATCCTGAATGGCGTAAAAAATGAAGAAACTTTAGAAGTAACCTATCATAAGATCGACACCTCCCTGCCGCTGGCAAAAGCTATTGCAGCAGCTTGTCATCAACTCAAGATACAAAGCGTTTTGGTGGAGGGTGGCGCGCAACTTTTACAGGCTTTCATAGATGAGAAAATATGGGATGAAGCGCGTATTATTCACAACCCGGCGCTGGTAATAGAACAGGGCTTGCCTGCTCCACAACTTTTACATCACCGCCTGATCAGGCAGGAGAAAATCTCGACGGACATCCTTTCTTACTATATCCCAGTACCCTGAAACCTCACTGTTTTAAAACGGCAACGGTTCGTTTCCTGGTTGGGCCTATATAGCGTATGTAATAGACTCCGCCAGCAAGTTTAGCAGCATTTTTAAAGGGTAAACTACTTATTTCATTGGTCACGGTATTTGCAGAAACCTCCTCAACCAGTGCGCCCTTTGCGTCAAACATTTGCAAGGCAATGCTGCCAGTCTCCGGTGCTTTTATATACACCGTTAGTTGATTGGAAAACGGACTGGGTATGGTGACCAGCCAATCATTTGCGAGCAGGTTTCCTTTCTGCAAAGGGATATTTCGTATTGTATCAGCGTCGCTATACCTCAAGGTATAAAAGCCTTCCGGTAAGCCTCCTAAGTTGTCGAATGTCCAATTGTACACTTCTTCCTTCTCGGTGGCAAAACTTTTACTGGCTACGATCTGTGCAGAGTTATTTATCAGTTGCAAAGTGGAATTGCCATCACCGCGTCCAATGAAGGTGGCAGTAAGCCGGGTAGAAAATGGATTTGGCATGGCAAACAACCAATCACTACCAAACACTGCCACATTTTGCTGGTGCTTTAAAAGTTGCCAGGCGATTCTAAAGTTAGGAATGCCATATCCAAAACGATTATCAGGATTGTTGTAGCGATCTGCACTTTTGTAAACTGCTTCTAAAATTTTCATGTTGCTGAACTGCGGGAAAGCCTGCCACAAACAGGCTATCAAACCGGCAATATTAGGATTTGAAAATGAAGTGCCGTTGCCGGTTACTGGCTCATCATTAAAACCGGCGATCACTGTACCTGCTCCTACAGATACTATGTTGGGCTTTATTTTGCCCGGGTAGCCATAACTGCTAAATCCTGCAATATTACCCGCATTGTTCACAGCCCCCACGCTACATACACTGTCAGCATCCGCCGGAAAGATCAAATACTTCCAGTCGTTATTGCCTTCGTTTCCGGCACTGTTCATCACGATCATTCCCTTGTTAACTGCCATTGCTGCGCCCTTGCTCACCATAGTCGAGTTTTTGTAAAAGTCGGCATAACTGTAGTTGAAGGAAGGATCATCAAAATAATAATACCCTAAGGAAGAGGAGATGAGATCGGAGCCGGTGCTGTCAGCAAATTCCGCTCCTACAACCCAATTGTGCTCTTCAATTGGATATTCGGTTGCGGCATTCTCTGTGCGCACCAGCCAGTACTTTGCCTGCGGACAGGTGCCTACCATTCTGCCCGGCCAGTTGGCGGTCATAATGCTCAGGCATTCCATGCCATGTGCATCATCTTCATTTACACTGTTATCATAATCAACAAAATCCCGTTCACCCAAAACCTGTCCGTGAGGACGCAGACTATCAAAAGCAGTGATTGTTTTGTAGTGGTAAAACCCGGCATCGAGCATGGTTATCTGCATTTGCCCGCCACGATAACCCTTGTTGTGCAAAAATTCACCTTCGTGAATGTGTACCTGGTTGTAATTGCTGCCATAGTCGTACACATCATCGAGCGTACCAACCGGGCGGCGACCGGTTTTCGCCACCGGATACACATTTTTTTCTACTTGATCAGGGCGGCGTTTGCCGGGGTTACGATAGCCAATTGCACGTGTTGACCTTACAAATGGAAAATGACTGATTATGTTGAGTGCATGTTGATCGGTGCTTTGTATAAGCACCTGGTTGAGCCATTTGGACGTACTGAGAATGGTTACATTGCCTGCAAGTCGCAGGCTATCCAGGTAATTTTTATTAACCGGCAGGTCTGAACTGTCAATTGCAATGCCGTACCGTGTACGCCGCAGGATGGCGCGTGTTGAGAGATAACCAGCAGGGTTACCAAGACTAAAAGTTGAATTGTTTTTGTCGGTTAGTTGCACAATAAGCTTTGGATATTGTGCTTTGGCAACGCTGAAAGAAAAAATGAATAGAAGAATGAAAAGGTTTTTCATATGAAAAATTCAAAGCTTAAATTTTGAAGGAATGGTCTTCTTGTTCTTTGTACAAAGTCAAAAAAAGTTTTGCCGTTGAAGGGTGCGATCCGCCCCGGCGGACAGGCTGCAACGATGTAACAAGGAAGATCTACTGCCGGGTACCAAAAAATAACACATGATCAATTGAAATGTTGCTGCTTACTTGTGGCTGATCAACCGCAGGCGCACGCCAAAACTACCATCCTCATACTTCGACGGCGGTGGTGTTGACTGCCAGGTCCAGTGTAAAAAATCTTTGTATATTAAACCAATTCCTTTGGCATATACCTCAATGCCATAGTTGCGTTGCTGGTATGGAATGGACGGTGTAAAGGGTACGTCGGGCGTGGTCTCATCTTGCTGAAAAACGGTGACCGTGCTGTCGTAGGTCTTGCCAAGCACCTGGTAGGGCGCGCCAACGTTCTGGTACTGGTATTCCCACTCATCCAGATAGCTAACGGTAGAATTGATCGATTTGGTGTCGATGTACGAATGGGCTTTCCAGGTGTACCCTTCCACAACCGGCGCATGCAATTTTAAAAAACGCAGGTTATTGTCAACATACTCCAGCCATTGCGCTGTAGGCGTAGCTGTATAAGTGGCGGCAAACTGCCAGGGTTTGGTGCCCGCCGTGTCGCGCACAAAACGGAAGATGCGATAAGACAAACGACCTTCATTGTCGGTAAAAGTGGATTCGATAAGTCTTTTGCCTGGTAACTTTTTACGATCAAAGCCGAACCAAACGAGGCGGGCACAGTGGAATCGAGACGATACAGAAAAGTCTTTTGTGTCTGTAGCGGATAAAAATCCTGGAAAGCATCAGCCTGCAGGGTTTCCAATTGCTTGTCGCAGGCAAGCAAACCGGCGGAAAGTGCTATAAAAAGAAATGAAGTTTTAACTACCTTTTTCATTTGGTTATTTGCATTTGTAAGTTAGAAACAAAAAGGCATCAACATGACCGGTAGCATGGGTATAGCAGGAAATGATCGCAACAAAAAGTGAGAAAAGCTCCTATGAAAAGATGAGGTACAAGGGAGTGACACAACCAAAGCTGAAAAAAGTACCTATGCCGGCTCCAAAAAAAAACGGTAAAAAAAGGAAGCTGGCGGTTTACAGAAGCTTCCTCTCTCGTTACTTACTATTCTAAAATGTTTGAGGGCGAATGTGTACGCTGAATGGTTCCACCCGCGATCACATCCTCCCCTTCATAGAAAACAGCACTTTGCCCCGGCGCGATCCCTTTTACATTTTCGTAAAAATTAACCTGCAGACCATCGGTGCCGGGGTAAAGATTGCAAAGGCTGCCGCTGTCTTTGTAGCGGATCTTTCCAATAGCTTCCATGCCCGGAGTAATGGTTTCGTACTTGCCCATATTGAGGCGACCAACCATCATAGCGTTTTCGTTCAGGTCGTCTATCTCGCCCAGTACCACCGTATTGCTTTCAGGGATGATCTTAGTTACGAAGACCGGGTGCCCCATAGCAATTTCGAGCCCTTTACGCTGCCCGATAGTATAGAAAGGGTAGCCGCGATGCTGCCCTAAAATCTTACCTTCTTTGTTCACAAAGTTGCCGCCGTTCACACGTTCTTCCAGCCCTTCCACTTTGCGTTTCAAAAAACCCCGGTAATCATTATCGGGCACAAAACATATTTCATAGCTCTCACTTTTTTTCGCCAGTTCGGGATAGCCCATATCGTGCGCCATTTGCCTGATCTCAGTTTTGTGATAGATGCCCAAAGGCATTATGGTGCGGCTCAGCAATTCCTGGTCAAGCCCCCACAGCACATAGCTTTGGTCTTTGGTTTCGTCTTTGCCTTTGCTTATTACATAGCGGCCATTGTCGTGCAGGCGTACTTTGGCATAGTGACCGGTGGCTATAAAGTCGCAGCCCAGCGCATTGGCACGTTTTAGCAAGGCCCGCCATTTAATGTGGGTATTGCACATCACACAGGGGTTGGGTGTGCGCCCTGCAAGATATTCTTCTACAAAATTCTCAATTACAAAATCGCCAAACTCTTCGCGTATATCAAGTATAAAATGCGGAAAGCCATGATGAACCGCCGCCGCCCGGGCATCGTTGAAGCTATCGAGATTGCAGCAACCGGTTTCTTTTTTACTGCTGCCGGCGCTGGCATAGTCCCACGTTTTCATAGTGATGCCGACCACTTCGTAGCCTTCATGGTGCAGCATCAGCGCGGTCACGGTACTGTCGATACCGCCACTCATTGCAACCAAAACTTTTCCTTTGCGGCTCATTATCAAAATAGTTTAGCCGGCAAAATTACGCTTTGTGCCGTTTTGCAAGGCAGACGCCCGTCACAACATTGCCATAAATTCGAGGTACACAAAACGCGGGTTTCTTATCGTGGAGAATTCTTTGGTAGTCAGCTTTATATCTTTTTTCAGCATCGTTGTGTCACACCCTTTTACCCAAAACCCTTATTGAGCCTTTACATGCATTATAAAACTGAAGTGACAGGCGCAAAATATCTTGACTAAATAACTCCAGGCTCCTTTAACTAATCTTCGTTCCAAAGCCAACGAACAAGCATCCTGTCACTTTTCGCTAGATAGATGAGGTTGTTACATTTAGCCCTTCCACCTTCCTTCTTCCACCTTTCCACCTTCCTTCTTCCACCTTCTCCACCTTTCACCTTCCTTCTTCCACCTTTCACCTTCTTCCACTTCACCTTCCACCTTCCTTCTTCCACCTTCCTTCTTCTACTTTCCTTCTTCCACCTTCTACCTTCTACCTTCTACCTTTCACCTTTCACCTTTCACCTTCCACCTTCCACCTTCCACCTTCCACCTTCTACCTTCTACCTTCCACCTTCCACCTTCCACCTTCCACCTTCCACCTTTCACCTTCCCAATATTATTTAATTGTTAAGTAATTGATGGGGTTACTTGTAAACTGCAAACGCAGAAATATGGGTAAGCCGGTTTGGCATCATTTTGATACTACTCGCTTTATTAAACAGCTTTTATGCAAGACAGTGTAAACATTCCACAGGTTAAGACTGACAATGCCAAAACAGGAGAAACCATCAGGGAGTTGGCTCATCGTCATTTGATGGATGAACATCACACCACCTCAGACGAAGAATTGGAAAATGCCCGGTTAGAATTTAGTCAGCCTTCAGAAAACCCGGATGAGAGTTTGTTTGAAATTGACCATACCACTGTCATACCTCCACTAGATGCAGAACATACTGGTATAGAGACAGACCAGATAGCTACTCCACAACCAAATCCTTATACCGTATTACGCTGACCTTGTCAGTGTTTTTTTATGTAAACACAATTGCTTTTTTGGGATCGGTGTCGTACCCGGTACACTGCATTGCTATTCAGGCAACTTGCCCAACAGCGCTTGAATTTGTTCCTTATAGTTTTCGCCTACAGGCAGTTCTTCGGAACCTACGAAAAGGCTGTTCTTTTTGACAGAGGTGATCGCGTGTTTTGAGACGATGTAAGATTTCTGAATACGGAGAAAATCCGCTGGTGGCAATTGCTCTTCTATACTTTTCATACTTATGCGGGCGACCAGTGGTTTGGAAGTGCTTTTCAAGTGTATTTTAATATAATCTTTCAAACCTTCTATCCAGATGATATCGTCGAATACAACCTTGGTGTGACTATAATCTACATTTAAAAAAAAGTAGCCGGGGTTTGTTTCCTTGGTTTCGCTGCATTTTGTTTTTAACTGGTACAATTCAAGCGCTTTGTTGCAGGCTTGTATAAACCGATCGAGTGGAACGGGTTTAACGAGGTAGTCAACTACATTAAGCTGGTAGCCTTCCAATGCATATTTTTCATACGCAGTCACCAAAATGAACATGGGTTTATTGGGCAGGCTTTGTATAAGTTGCAAGCCTGTGAGACGCGGCATTTGTATATCCAGGAAAACCAGGTCTATCTTCTTTTGCTGTAATATGGCAAGTGCTTCGATCGCACTTCCACATGTTGTTTCCAGTTTCAGGTAGGGCACTTTGCTAATGTTGTCGGCAAGCAGCTCCAGCGCCAGCTCTTCATCATCTATTGCAATGCAGGTCAACATTAGTGCAGGTTAATTAGTGCAGGTTAATTAGTAGTGATACCGAGAAGCGTTGATCCTTGTTGGTGACTAAGAAAGTATGGTTGTTTTTGTACAGTAAATTTAAGCGCCGCCGCACGTTCTGCAGACCAATTCCCGACGTTTTGTCTTTTACTTCATCCGGCGTATCCTCGTAGTTGTTACTAACCATAAACTGCAAAATGTTATTGGCGGCCTTTAATTCTATACAAATTTCAGAATAGGTGCTTAGTCCTGTTCCGTGTTTAAATGCGTTCTCTACAAAGGGGATAAGCAACATTGGCTCTATGAAGTAGCTTTTATCAACATCTTCTATCTTCAAATTTACTTTCACCTTGCTGCCAAACCGTTGCTTTTGCAGGTCGATATAGCTTTGCAGATAATCAACTTCCCGCTCCAGCAGCACTTTGTCTTCATCGGTCTCGTACAGCATGTACCGCAGCAGAGAAGATAGCTTTATCAGAGAAGGCTCAAGTTGCTCCGACTGCTTACGCGCCAGCAAAACCATATTGTTTAGTACGTTGAACATAAAGTGCGGACTAACCTGCGAACGCAAGAAAGCCAGTTCGGTCTTCAGGTTTTCGGTTTCTTTTTCCTGCGCTAATCTGTCTGAACGCAGGCGGTCAACAAACATGGTATAGGTAGTACTGCACGTTAAAATAAAAATACTTGGAAAGAAGTAGAAGAACATAAATCCAACAGCGCTAAAAACCTGTGTCGGCAGTAACAATTGAAAACTCAGGCGGCTTATGCTTATTAAAACGCCGAATAACAAAACGTAGGAAAGTGCAAACTTCAGGTACTTTTTCTGGTAAAACAATTTTGGGATCAATACATAAGAATTGATATAGAAAAGACAGATCCAGGATAAGAAATTTACCAGGTATTGATATAGAAATAAAATGTTCTCTTTATGCTGCGGTGCATTGCGATCTTCAGCAGGCCGAAGCAACCAGGGCAGCGAAAAAAGCAACAACCAAAAGGCGATGTGCAGAACAACGCGAACCCATTTTTTCGATGCCAAAGAAAAATTCATACAGCAAATTAGTTGCAACCAAAACAAATCGCATTGTTTTTGCAAACAATGCGACCAAACACAAAAACTTATAGACAAAAGGTTTTGAGTTTTACCAAAAACAGAAACCTTAACCGGATCTCGCGCAATTGCTAAAATGAATATCGTTATCTTATTTCAATTCTCCCACCATCTCTCCGGGAACCACCCATTGGTCAAATTCTTCGGGAGTCACATAGCCCAGTTTCACTGCCATCTCTTTTAGCGTAGTACCTTCTTTATGCGCTTTTTGGGCTATTTCAGCAGCCTTGTAATAACCTATTTTGGTATTTAACGAAGTGACCAGCATTAAACTGTTGTCAACATGTTTTTTGATGTTTGCTTCTATAGGTTGCAAGCCTTCGGCGCATTTATCGTTGAAGCTGACACAACCATCGCCAATCAATCGTGCGCTGTGTAGAAAATTGTAAATTATGACAGGTTTAAAAACATTCAGTTCAAAATGACCCATTGCACCACCAATATTAATGCTTACATCATTGCCCAAAACCTGCGCTGCAATCATTGTTAATGCCTCACTTTGCGTAGGATTTACTTTTCCCGGCATGATTGAAGATCCGGGCTCATTGTCAGGAATAAAAACCTCACCAATTCCGCTGCGTGGTCCGGATGATAGCATACGGATATCGTTGGCAATTTTCATAAGACTAACCGCAACTGTTTTTAAAGCGCCATGCGCTTCTACTATTGCATCGTGTGCGGCGAGCGCTTCAAATTTATTTTCAGCAGTTACAAAGGGCAAGCCTGTCAGGTCTGCAATGTGCCGGGCAACGTTTTCAGAATAACCTTTGGGTGTATTGATGCCGGTACCCACGGCAGTACCGCCCAGTGCCAGTTCGGTAAGGTGAGGCAAGCGTATTTTTTATGGCTTTCAAGCCATGATTCAATTGGCTGACATAACCACTGATCTCCTGACCAAGTGTAAGGGGTGTGGCATCCATAAAGTGTGTGCGGCCGATCTTTACCACATGCATAAAGTCTTTGCTTTTAACCGCCAAAGTGTTTCTCAACTTTTCAATACCTGGAATGGTTGTTTCGGTAAGGATTTTATAAGCCGCAATGTGCATCGCCGTTGGAAAAGTATCATTGGATGATTGACTTTTGTTGACGTCATCATTGGGGTGTAGAAACTTTTCTTTGTCGGTTAGCTGCCCTCCTTTTAGTACATGACCACGGTAGGCGATCACTTCATTGGCGTTCATGTTACTTTGTGTGCCGCTACCTGTTTGCCATACTACCAGGGGAAATTGATCATCGAGTTTCCCGGCTAAAATTTCATCACATACTTGCCCGATCAACTCTGCTTTTTCTGGCGAAAGAACACCGGCATCCATATTGGTAAGCGCTGCTGCTTTTTTTAGATATGCAAATGCCTTAATAATCTCTTTTGGCATTTTGTTGATATCTTGCGCAATCTTAAAATTGTCGATGCTGCGCTGGGTTTGGGCACCCCAATAAACATGGGATGGAACCTGCACTTCACCCATTGTATCTTTTTCTATACGGTAGTCCATATGGCAATAATTAGTTTAAAAAAATGATGGTGCAAATGTAGGATAAAGCCACAGACCGTGTATCTCCACAGCCTAAGGTATGAAGGGAGATATGATGTATTGGCAGAGGTATAATGATTACTGTAGGATTGTAAAATTGGTGGGTTTGTACAGAGGCTTTTTAATAATTGTGCCCAATACTGAAGACGAAATGAAAACACTGTGTCAGGCTAAGCATTGTATTTTGTTCAACCGGTGCACTGCAGACTAAAGGAGCCCCGCAGTAAGGCGGGGTAGACTGTCGCAAGGATGCCTCCACAAAGGAGAAATTGCCCGTGACCAATCCATGAAACAAATCGAAAAAATATAAAAACTAATTTTACCGGCCACGGAAAGTAGGTTTTCGTTTCTCGAGAAAAGCGGAAACGCCCTCGCGCATATCAGAAGTGCCAAAACAGTAGCCAAAGCCATCCATTTCAATAAAATAACCGTTGAGGTTTTCATCGAAGACTGCGTTAGCAGCCTGAATGCAACGCCCGATGGCGAGGGGTGCTTTGCTATTTGCCAGATTTAATATGGAGCGCGTTTTCTCAATAAGAGCGGCAGGGGATACAACATAATTGAGCAGACCAAATTGCATTGCTTCCTGCGCGTCGATCATTGCACCGGTCACCATCATTTCTAAAGCTTTGCCTTTGCCAATCAGTTGCACAAGACGTTGGGTGCCGCCATACCCAGGTATTAAACCCAGGTTTACCTCGGGTTGAGCAAACCTGGCATTTTCGGCAGCTACCCGCATGTGGCAGGCAAGTGCCAACTCGAGACCACCACCGAGCGCAAAGCCATTGATGGCAGCAATAATAGGTTTGAGGCACCTTTCTATTTTCCAAAAAACATCCTGACCTTTTTTTGCGATCCTGGTGCCTTCTTCTACGCTTAAACCGGGAAACCCGCTGATGTCGGCACCCGCCACAAAAGCCTTTTCACCGGCGCCGGTTATAATAGCTGAGCGGATTTCAGGATTGTTATTAACCTCGTCGATAGCCATACCCAATTCTTCCATTACGGTATTGTTGATAGCATTGAGTTTATCGGGCCGGTTGATGGTGATGGTAAAAATGTTTTCGTGGAAAGAGGTGAGGATTGTCTGGTACATTAGAGCAATTTTATAAGGTAAAACAGCAACTTTTAAAAATTGAAATGGTAGCTGTGAGTAACAATTGGAAAGCGTCTCCGATTGTTGATGACGTGCGCCAAATTACTGCAATTAAGAATAATATAGCAACCAGTTAAATACACTAATGGTTGTACTTGGGATTAACAATTTAGGATAGCAGCGATCTGTTAACGTGAGATGTAATTTGATTGCCAGCCTTCAAATCGATGCGTATCGCAGGTTATTTTGCTTAAAATAGAAGAGGTGCACACCACTGCACGTATATTAATTATGGGCAGAGCGATAGGTCTAGGACAGGCAGAAAATAAGCTGCTTATTGCTGCTGTTGTTGTTCCTGTTGCATTTGCAAATAGCGGCGATAGGAATTAGACGGGACGGCCGGGTTTTTAACTTCGTACACGTAAGCAGGGCGTGTACTTGCTTCTTCATTTTTTTTAGGATTGCCGTTTTCAATATTTACGGTTACTTCAAGGGTATGTTCTCCAGATCCCTTGTAAGTTCCTTTAACAGGGGTACAATCGTTGAAATTGCGCCCCAATGCTATGCGTACATGACCATCGTTAACAATGGTATTGTTGGTAGGGTCGAGCCCCAGCCAGCCATAAAAAGGAATGTAGGCTTCAACCCATGCATGTGTGGCACCTTCACCGCGTACACCCTCTTCCTTTGGGCAAATGTAGCCGCTGACATAGCGGGCGGGTATGCCATACATACGCAGCATAACCAGCAATATATGTGCAAAATCCTGGCATACCCCGGCTTTTAGATCCCAAATCTCCTGCATCGGAGTTTCTACACTCGTAACGCCGCGCTCGTAACTAAAATTATCGTACACATACTCTGACAGTACCAGCGCATTTTTCAAGGGCTTTTCATTCAGATCTACTACCTGGTCAAGTATCGCCTTCATAATATCGTGGGAAGCAAACGGCTCTTCGGTGAGGAAATCCATGAAGGCGAAATCGTGTCTGATCTCTTCAAGATTTTTCCATTGATCTGCTGCCGGATATTCGTCCATTGGAAACTGAATTGGATTGGTAATGATCTCCGCAATTGATTCTATAGTCAACTCTTTGTGCGGTTTCACAACAGAAAAAACACCGACCCGGTTGCCAAAGTAATCCAGGAAAACTTCCAGATCGGGATCGTGTGAAATGTGTATCTCATGATGTTTAACTACCAGCTTATCATCAGCAATCGGGTACAACATTATCTGGTTGACACAATCAATAACTGTAGAGGTGTAAGAGTAGCGTGTCAGGTGTTTTATTTTATAAGAAGGCATAATGCACAATGAATTGTTACGTGTTTCCAAAATAATATTTACCAAAACAATTGCCAATGTCTGCAAGTTGTTTCCTGGTCTCAAACAAAAAATCACTTAACATTTTTGGATTGTCTATTTCCAGGTTGCTATACTTAACTGAGTTCATGGTTTTACCGATTAGAAATTCAACTTCCGTATAGCTTTCCGGCAAACTTTCCGATTTCAACCGTTCAAAATATTTATTCAATTGATACAGACTATAGATAAGGGAGTGAGGGAAAAGAGTATTGTAAACAACCAGGTCGAGGACATGCTGTGCATTGAAATTGCCTTTATATGTTTTCATATAAATCTCATATCCAAGCAATGAGTACAACAAGTATCGCAGTGCCGGCAACTCAGCTTTCTCCAGCGCAATGAAATTGAATTGACTGAGATTGATGCGTAAAATATCAGTGGTAAGAACCGCCCTTTCCAAAAACTTGCCCAGGTGCAGGTAGGTATAGCTTTCACCGCGGGTCAGCGTATTTTTTATGGTGCCGGTAAACAGCAATGCGTGCCTTATCAGGCCGTCCATGGTGGTAACAGGGTCGCCTGATTTCAAATTGCTTTTCAAATTGAGGATCACGAATGTAGTGATAGAAATCGTTGAGGCATTGCCACACCTCTTTTGTTATGTGATCTTGTATAGCACGGGCATTTTCGCGGCTTTGCCTTACGTTATTGTAAACCGATGCTCCGTTTTCGCGGTCGAGTATCAGGTACTCTAATACTTTTGGCGAGTTGGTTTCGATTGCACGTACTTCTTCCGGCGAAAGTTCTCCATAAGTCTGTAACAGGGGCTTCCAGCTAAAATCATTGATAGCGTCCTGCGACGAAATATAATTGGTCCGCAAAACCTGCAGCATTCCATTAGTGCGTTCACTGTATCGTCCTAACCAAAAAATCGTTTCTGCAACACGGCTTAGCATTGGCTTTTATTCTTTATAAAACAAAATAAGATTTAGCATTTAGTTCTCTGTTAGCAGGCAATCGAAAAGTTGGTTCTAGCCAACAATAAATTGTTAGTGGCTGGTATCTCTTTCCAACCAGGCATGATCGGCATACCTACAAGTCTGGCAGGCGGACTAGCTTGTGCTGAAAGGCAAGGGCAGTACAAGAGTGCGACGCAACAAAAGCCTCATAGTAGTTCTTTGCCCTGGCCCAAAAAAAAATCAATTGCCGGGGGTGCCATTTTAGTTCTAATCAATAATTTCTGGGTACATCTTTGAAGTAAATGTTCAACTTACGCCAAAAGTCTTCGCTATGAAAATTGCTCAGGCAAGCACCCAGGTGTCTTTACTGCCTCCCCCCTGCGATGAATTTACAACCAAAGATCCTTCGCGCAAAGCTACCCTTGTTAATCCACCCGGCACAATGTCAATTCCTGCCGGGCCGCACAAAGCAAAAGGCCGCAGGTCCACCCTACGTGGCTGTAAAATGCCATCTAATATAACAAGGCGTTGATGAAAGGTTGATGATTGGTTGCGCGATAAAACTTCTGGGATCATCATTGATCGCCGTCTTAAATTCCTCCATCTGTTGTTCGGTTGCACTGTTACCTATCAGCATACCATAGCCGCCCGAGCCATTGGTTCTTTTTATAACCATTTTGTCCATGTTCTCAAATACCATAGATCTGTTTGTCGGGCTCCGCAAGTTGGTACGTGGGAACATTTTTTAGAATCGGACTTTCGTTAAGGTAATAATTGATCATATCCGGGACATAGGAATAGATGGCTTTGTCATCGGCTACGCCATTGCCCATCGCATTTACAATGGCTACATTACCTTTTCGATACGCCCAATAAATACCGGGGACTCCCAACGCGCTATCTGGTCTAAATACCAGCGGGTCGAGAAACTCATCATCCACTCTTCTATATATCACATCTACCTGTTTTAAGCCTTTGGTCGTCTTCATAAAAACATGGTGATTTTCAACGATCAGGTCACGACCTTCCACCAGTTCTATACCCATTAAACGAGCCAGCGTAGTATGTTCAAAATAAGCAGAGTTGTAGATACCCGGCGAAAGCAACACCACAGTTGGATCGCTGGTTTGCTTACTTGCCAGCGCGTGCAGGTTTTGAAACAACAGGTCAGGATAATCTTTTACTGATACGACATTGTTTTTTGGCAGCAGATCAGGAAAAATTCTGTAGGTAATGGACCGGTTCTCGAGCATATACGAAACCCCTGACGGTGTGCGCAAATTGTCTTCCAGTACATAAAAGGAACCATCAAAATCCCGGATCAGATCAACGCCCGCTATATGGGTATAAATATCGAAGGGAACATCAACGTTTACCATTTCCCGCAAAAAGTAGGGACATGAATAAATAAGTGCAGCCGGAATAATTCCGTCTTTAATGATAAACTGGTGGTGATAGATGTCTTTGAGAAAAATATTGAGAGCGCTTAATCTTTGCTTAATGCCGCTTTCGATAATTTTCCATTCATCATTGCTGTAAAATTCTCGGGATAATATCGAAAGGGAAAATTTTCTCAATTCCTTCTCCACTATCGTATACGGTAAATGTGATGCCCTGACTCATAAAAAGCTTTTTAGCCATTTCATCTTTATGGGTCATTTCATTTTCCGAAAGTCGCTCAATTGCAGAAACAAAGTTTTTATACGAACTTCTAACTCCACCATCACTGAACATCTCATCCCATACGCTGGGTTGTTCATGATACGACTGTAAAAAAGAGTACTCCTTCATAAAAACTGAATATACAATTATTGCCAACAGCAGCAAAATGCCTCTAAACTCTGCCAAGTTGGCTAAAAATTTTTGATAAATTGCTATAAAAAGAAGGAAAATGGAAATATCAGCACAGATATTTTAAATAACGATGTGTTATTTATGTATTGAAAAGTGCAATAGTTTTTGCGTTTTTATTTAGAAAGACCGGTTCATCTTTACCCAATCCCGGATATAATTGGCTATCTGGCTAGTTGGTGTGCCAGGAGCAAAAAGATTTCCTACTCCCATATCCAGCAGGGTCTTCATGTCTTCTCCCGGGATAATTCCACCGCCGGTTAGCAGTACATCATTCATCTGCTGCTCCTTCATTAGTTTAATGATCTTGGGGAAAACTGTCATATGTGCCCCGCTGAGAATGCTGACACCTATTGCATCTACGTCTTCCTGCAGTGCTGCATTTACAACCATTTCGGGGGTTTGACGCAGACCTGTATATATCACCTCCATACCCGCATCCCGTAGCGCACTCGCGATTACTTTAGCGCCCCGGTCATGACCATCTAAACCAACTTTGGCTATTAAAATGCGCAATGGTCTGCTTTTTTCCAGGTTCATTGTAATGTATTGAAGGCAGTGCAAATTATCGCAGGCCTAAAAATACAATTACAAAGACCCAAAACGTACAATGATCAGGAAAGACTTTATTAAGGAAGTTAAATTCATGTGTTGTGCTCCACGACTATTCCGTCATTAGATAAGTGGAAGTGACAAGTTGGGAGTGAAGGAGTTATGAATGATCAACCGGTGCACTCAGGAAATTAAAAGAAAGGTATTGCTTACTGAAGAGACAGAGGTATGAAGATTGACGCTGTTGAAGGAATTGGCATTGTAATACAACTGTGAATAATCGGTCATTTTGTAATACACCACCATTAGATAAATAATTATGAGAAGCAAGAGCCAAAATACGGTAGAATCTTTAGCTGCTGCAGGAGGTATAAATGGTTCTTTGTCGCCAAGAAGTTTTATGGAGGCAGAGACTTTCTTTGTCGTGGTTAGTTCAGTATAGTAAGATTCAAATTGCAAATTGCTTTGGCTCTTATTTTTTTTAAAATGGTACGAAAGTTTGCGGTATGCTTCCTGTACCTCAAAAAATTTTTCGTGGCTCAAATGTTCATTATGATTAAGATCGGGATGATAGCGCATGGAAAGCTGGCGGTAGGCAATTTTAATTTCGCGCAAGCCGGCATTTTTCTTTACTCCTAATATGTCATAATAATCTTTGAAATCCATTGCAGCTATTTTGTCTTTGTACAAAAATTATAAAAAGCAATTATCAGGCAATTCTCCACATGAAGGCAGTTATAGAGAGAACGTATGCTGAACTAACGGTCTTGAAATTTGAAACGGTTGTACAGGACCAAACAATATATTTGTTCGTATATACGAGGCCAGGCGTCAAATTGATTTTGTAGCCCGTTTTTTTATGAATTGAAGATTTTTTTTGTCTTTGATCTCGCAGCTAACAGATATCAGGCGTGCAAATAATTATCGCATCTAGAAAGTCTGATAACAGTAGCCGGGTACTTGTTAATAAAATGCAGAACGGATCTCTGGATTATCTATTTCAATCAATTTGCTTCTGTAGAAATATAGTAAGTGTAAAATGGTATAACAAGTATGTGTCGCAAACCTGTACTGTAGATCTCGAAGTGTCAGTAAGGTGAAAGTAAAGTCTGAAATGGCATTTGAAAGAATGGTGACCGGCTCTTACTTAAAATAATAGTATGAAATTTGTTTCTATAATAACGGTCAATTTCAATCAACCTGCAGTTACTGAGCAATTGTTTGCATCGCTGCCGCCTGCTGAAAACTATGAAATGATTGTGGTTGACAACGGCAGTACAGAGAATTGTATTCCCCGCTGGGAAAAGGAGTTTCCGCATTTTATTTTCATCCGGTCCGAAGAAAATCTCGGCTTTGCCGGTGGTAATAATCTTGGTTTACGCCGGGCACGCGGCGACTATTTCTTTCTGGTAAATAATGATACGGAATTTACTCCGGGTCTGTTGCAACAACTCATATCTACATTAGAGGCAAACGAAAGTGTAGGTATGGTGTCACCAAAAATCAGGTATTTCGACCAGCCTGGTTTATTGCAATATGTAGGTTATACTGCAATGAATTACTTCACTGGAAGAAACAAGTGCGTGGGGCAGTTTGAAGTAGATAAGGGACAGTATGATGACCGCACCGGCAAAACCGCTTATGCACATGGCGCCGCAATGATGGTTAAAAAAGTGGCAACTGATAAAGCAGGCATGATGGCAGAAAATTTCTTCCTGTACTACGAAGAACTCGATTGGTGTGAGCGTATTCGTAAAGCAGGTTTTGAAATTTGGGTCGACACGAAAGCCGTAATTTATCACAAAGAATCAGTATCGGTGGGTAAACAATCTGCCTTAAAGGAATATTATATGAACCGCAACCGGATTTTGTTCGAGCGCAAACATGCAGGTACATTCGTGTATCCTGCATTTATGTTGTTTTTTCTGTTGGTGGTAGTACCCAGAAATATCTTGAATTATATTTTGCATAAACAATTTTCTTTTATACCTCTATTAATGAAAGCTATAGGTTGGAATTTTTCGCATAGTGTATCGTCTGATGAACGCTATTTTCCAGGCAAAATATAGAGCGCCACAATTCTTTTAAATTTAAAATGTAGTATGAAATTTTTATTGTGGACAAGCTTGTTTATTGTTTTTTATACTTTTTTCGGCTATGGAATTGTACTCTACTGTCTGGTAAAAATGCGTCAGTTTTTCAAAGGCAAACGTCCCGTTCCCACCAGCGAAAATTTACCTACCCTCACGTTGATCGTGGCAGCCTATAACGAAGCCAGCATCATTGAAGAAAAAATTGGCAATACACTTAGTCTTTTATATCCGGCTGACAAAATAAAATATCTCTTCGTTACTGATGGTTCTACTGATGCAACACCGCAGAAGATAGCTAAGCATCCGCAGGTACTGTTGATGCACGCTACAGTACGCAATGGAAAGATCAATGCCATTCACCGGGCAATGCAAACAATTACAACAGAGATAGTGGTCTTTACTGATGCCAATACTTTTTTGAATAAAGATGCTTTGGTAAACATAGCCAGGCACTATGCTGATAGGAAGGTTGGCGCTGTTTCAGGTGAGAAAAGGGTCGAGATCACCGAAGTTTCAGACGCTACTGCCGGGGAGGGTTTTTACTGGAAGTATGAATCGAAATTGAAACAATGGGATTCAGAATTGTACTCTGTTGTGGGGGCTGCCGGGGAGTTATTCAGCATTCGAAATGACCTGTATTCTGCAGTTGCGTCCGATACAATTCTCGATGATTTTATGCTCTCGATGTTGATTGCCCAAAAGGGTTATCGCATCGTGTACGAGCCAACAGCCTATGCGCTGGAAAGTGGCTCGGCAAACGTTGACGAAGAATTAAAAAGAAAGATCCGTATAGCTGCGGGAGGCATACAATCCATATTGCGCCTTACAAAGTTGCTCAACCCGTTGGCTTATCCCGTGCTTTCATTTCAATACATTAGTCATCGGGTGCTACGCTGGACTGTTACGCCTTTTTTTCTTTTACTGGCGTTTGTTTGCAATGGGTTCATCATCTTGCAGAAACCCGATTTTTTTTACATGCTCCTGTTTATGCTCCAATTTCTTTTCTATGCTATGGCTATTGCCGGATGGCTGCTCGAGCGCCGGCAGGTTAAGGTCAAGATTCTTTTTATACCCTATTATTTTTGCATGATGAATTACGCAGTAATGGCTGGTATCAACCGCTACTTTTTTGGAAATCAAAGTGCTGCGTGGGAAAAGTCAATACGCAAATAGATGTGCAAATATTTAAGAATCAATATGGACAAAATTTTCGGTGATTTTCCAAACAACAAGTTTTATCTTTTTGGTAACCGGCTTTTGTTTTCAATTGAGCATAGTTGCGACGCTCCGTTCATCTGAAACTCTATGTGGTTCTTTCCGTACAAGTTCAATTTTATTTACTTTGTTAAGGTGTAAAAAGAAAGACATTTTTCTGGATAATTGTACCAAGAACTACTGTAAAGTCTATTCTAAATAAATATGTTCTCAAATATTATTTCTGCAAAAAACATCTGAAAAAAAGGAAAGGCTATTTCAATTTGAAATAGCCTTTCCTTAGTAGTTAATCTCGTACTTTAGACGTCGCTTTTTTGAAACAAAGCTTTGGGTGTACTGAAAATTATACCCATATCCAGCAAAAAATTATTATTTCTCGCGTAGTGGATATCAAGATTAATGCGCTCATCAATTGACATTTCTGCCTTGCCTCTTTTTTTAACCTGCCAGAGACCGGTAATGCCTGCAGGTGCAGTAAACCTTTCAACAAAATGATTAGTGGTCAGTGTTTTGGCTTCATACAATGGCAATGGTCTGTTTCCAACAATTGACATATCGCCTTTCAGGACATTAAACAACTGTGGCAGTTCATCCAGGCTGGTATTTCGCAACAATTTTCCTATCCTGGTCACCCGTGGATCATTGGTGAGTTTAAAAAACACGGCGCCGGTATCAGATTGATTTGATGTATATTGGTTTAGGTGGCTAAGGCTCTCTATTTTCTGATCAGCATCTTCATACATGCTTCTAAACTTATAGAAAGGAATGATCCTGTAGCCACGTCCCGCCCGTTTTGAAGTATAAAACACCGGGCCTTCTCGATTCTATTTTAATGGCAAGTGCTATTATTAAGAATATAGGCAGAGCAAACAGCAATGCCATTAAAGCAATAGCAATGTCAAAGCTTCTTTTCAGACTATCGGATAATAATTGTACGAGATCTGTTTTTTCCTGCGGGATTATTTTTGAATAATCACAATCGTGATGTAACTCTTTTACCTGCTGCAAAAAGAAGATCTTATTTCTAAAATTTATTGTAGTCGACGAAAAATTAATAATGTCGTCAATACAAGAAGTACTACGCAAAAATTTTATTCCCAGGTGACTTAACTGGATCTGGTTGTACAAAATAGGAATTGATTGCGATAGTCCTGTTTGAGTAAGGAAAAACATAAACTCTTTCAGGTCCGATCTCACCAATGGTAAATCAATGAAAATAGCGTCTGGCGTTTTGTTTTCGTCTGTTATGCTTTGTGCAATAGTTGTCTCTGCTATTTTGTAACTATCAGTAGACACTGCAACGCGAAAATGTTCAGCAATACTTTTGTAGTTGTTAGCACTGCGACCAATGTAAACAATAAATAAGTTATTCTTCTTTTTCTGATTAATAATTTCAGTATTGTTTACCCAACGACTTGGAAATTGATTACCATGTATTTTGTAGGGATATAGATGCATAGGTTAGAATTGATGTGGAAAAAAATTACGCTAAAAGAGTGTGGGCAAAACAATTTTCAACCAGCGCAAGTAATTCCTCAGGATTAAAAGGTTTAGTTACAAAGGAAATAAGCTTGGATTTACCATGGGTAATACGTTGCTGCAGTTCTTTGTTGGTACCCAACACTACAACTGGCATCTGGTAAAACCCGCTGGTGTTTATGTGAGCAATAAATTCGAGATTTTGTTCAGTGTTGTCGTCAATATCTACCAGGATCAATTCAATAATTTCATGGTTTTTAAGCATGTATAAACCATGAAACACATCGGATGTTGAATGGAAAATATAGTGGGGGGAGAGTATCGTTTTCAACAAATAATTCAAACTACGATGAGCGCTAATACTAAGGATGCCTTTTTTCATGCTAATAATTTTTAAACCAATATTGAATTAAGACCATCACCTCAATACACAAAGCCTATCTTCAAAATGCAACGGAAAGGATATGATGTCAGGTAATTGGAATGGTTTCCTAAAAATTGGATTAAAACTATATAGCAAGAATGTTGATATACGGAAAAAAGCCGGGGGTAGATTTTAATATGACAGGCGAACGGAAATTCAATTATTTACAGATATATTCTACTGCTGACTTCCCCAGGCAATCACCTGATACATCTGATAAGATGTTATACCGGGCTATTACTTCATCTTCACATCAGGCAAGTATTAAATCGCAGCAAATGTTTTAGCATAGAAAAAGATTGGCTTCTCCGTAATGAAAAATCTGAACAGATAATTTTGATATTTATTTTTGGAACATGTGTGAAAACTGTGCCACATTCAAATGTTGTAATTTTTACGTGCGCCTTTTTAGAAAATAGAAGTAAGTTGGACGCATGTCGCACTTCTAACCTATAATTTTAGCAAACACCTGTAGAAATAGGGACAAAAATCCTCAAGTGGCGAAACGAGACTACTTTGTCAAGGAAGTGTAAAATAGCAGTATAGATCAAAATATAATTGGCCAGGATTTGAGACCGAGTTAGTTTTGCTAACGCTGTTAGGAAAAAGAAAGTATCATAAACATGGGTATTGCGGAAAGAAAAATAAGGCAAAAAGAAGTTGTAAAGGCTTCCATAATGAAAGCAGCCTGGAACATTGTTGTTCAGGAGGGCTGGCAATGCCTGTCTATCCGTAAAATTGCTGATGCAATTGAATACAGTGCCCCGGTTATTTATGATCATTTCGCCAACAAGGAAGCTATATTACTGGAGTTTACACGACAGGGTTTTCAGTTGTTAAATGAAGACCTGCGCACAGCCAGGAAACGGTTTCCCGAACCGGCAAAACAGATTGAGGCAATGGCTTATAGCTATTGGGACTTTGCTTATCGTAACCGGGAGTTTTACCAGTTAATGTATGGTTTAGGTATGCCTACCTGTGAAACGGTAAAGCAAATACCCGAACTGGCTGCGCTCACCAACCTTTTGTTAGAGCCGATAAAAGCATTGATTGAAGCAAGTAACAATCCTGAGGCGAATGCATTTATGAAACTGCACACCTTTTGGTCTATGCTGCATGGTTTAATATCTATAAATATGCTGGGAAATGAGAGTGCTGAAACAGAAATAAACGACCTGGTGTTGCGCGATTTTATAAACAATTTTATCCTGGCAATTAACAGGTAGTTTTTTTTGACACAGCAACCTAACGGTGTTAGTAAAAATAGACGTGATATTAAAAAATAATTAAAAGGAGAGGAGAGGTGTATTTGACTTTATCGTTTTTCGTAGATGAACCTTAAGCTGAATAAAGTTTTGCAGTACAAGCGAGCGTGGCAACGATGGTTAAAAGAGAACTACTGCCGGTTACCAAATTAAAAAACACCGCATACAAAATATTTCAATCCATTATCTCTAAAAAGCCATTAACCTATAAAAGCAAACTAATGTTTCAATTAAAGATAATAACCTCTACGGTCAGACCCGGACGAAAGGGCATTTTGATAGCCAACTGGATAAAAAATATTGCTGAAAAAAATGGTCAGTTTGATGTGGAATTGCTTGACCTGGGTGAAATAAAACTGCCGTTAATGGATGAACCCAATCATCCTGTTCAAAAAAATTACCAGCACGAACATACCAAACAGTGGAGTGCCAAAATAGATGAGGCAGATGCCTTTGTATTTGTAACTGCTGAATACGATTACAACTATCCTGCACCTCTGCGCAATGCACTTGAGTACCTGCATCACGAATGGAACTTTAAAGCTGCCGGTTTGGTGAGTTATGGGGGAGTTTCAGCGGGTACACGGGCGGCAAACAGTTTAAAAGGTGACCTGGCAACCTTTAAAATAGTGCCCTTGCCCGAGGCGGTGAATTTTCCGTTTTTTACCCAGTTCATCAATGATCAAAATGAATTTGTACCCACCGACATTTCAGTGAAAGCAGCGGAAACGATGCTAAAACAACTGGTGCGCTGGACCAAAGGTTTGAAAATAATAAAAGACGATAAATAAGCTGAACATGCCATTGAAAGCGAAAATTAAAACGAAACAAAAAAGGGCTTTAGAGTTTGTAGTTAAGCAAATTAAATAAGCTTACTACTATGCTTTAAAGCCGTAGAAAAAAACAGAGATGAAAAACAAAATGGGTTTGTTATTATTGATGCTTATCAGCTCAATATATGCTACACATGCACAAACAATCGTAAAAGGCATTGTAAAAGATGCGGTGTCAAATTCGGTGTTACAATCAGTAAGTGTTTACTTTAAAGGCGGTCGTGGTGTGACCACCGCGGCAGATGGAAGTTATACTTTGCGGGCTGACAATCCGCGGTCAACTACCGTGCAGTTTTCTTACGTTGGCTACAAAACAACGTCTGTTACCATAGTGCCCAACAAAGAGCAGGAGGTAAACATAGAACTTGACCTTGGCAGATGCAAAAAACAATGTGGTTGTAAAAGCCAGCCGCAGGGGTAAATACTCAAATAAAAATAATCCGGCTGTAGAACTTATTCGCCGGGTGATCGATAATAAAGACAGCAACAGGGTAACCGCCAACGATTATGTTCAATATGAGCAATATGAAAAAATGGAACTTTCGCTTACCAACAGACCTGAAAAATTGCTGAACAATAAGCTGTTTAAAAACTTCAAATTCATATTTGAGAACCAGGATACAGCTAAGCTGGAAGGCAAGGCATTATTGCCGGTGTATTTAGAGGAGAAACTTTCAAAAAAATATTATCGCAAAGACCCGGAAAAAACCAAAACCATTTTGTTGGGCGACAAGCAGGTAAACTTTGGCGATTATGTTGATAACAACGGTATTCGCACCTATTTAAACAGGTTATACGAAAATGTAGATATCTACCAGAATAATATCTCCTTGCTTACCAACCAGTTTCTTAGTCCTATTGCCGACCTGGCCCCAACTTTTTACCGGTTTTACATAACCGACACTGTTGAACTGGAGGGCACAAAACTCATCAGGCTGAACTTTTCACCTAAAAACCTGAACGACATTCTGTTTAAAGGCGTCATGTTTGTAACGCTCGACGGCAAATACTCGGTGCAGAAGATCAACATGAGCATTAGTAAACATGCCAACCTCAACTGGGTGCGCGAACTGCAGATCAACCAGGATTTTGCAAAAGCAAGCGACGGTCGTTATCACGTGACCATGAGCAATACCATGGCAGAGTTTGCGCTGAGCAGATCCGCAGATGGAGGCATAATGGGCGAAAGAACGATCTCCTATAAAAACCTTACCCTCAACGAGCCACAACCCGACAGTTTATACGATGGTGCCAGCGTAGTTCAGGCAACCGGAATTAACAATACTTCCGACAGTTTTTGGATCGCACATCGTCACCCACAATTAACCATTGTCGAGGCAAAGGTGTATTCAAATATAGACAGCCTGCAAGACATGAGGTCGTACAAAAGATTTATGGATATGGCTACCCTTCTATTGGCTGGGTACAAGAACTTTGGTGCCTACGAAGTGGGTCCGGTAACTGCTTTTTACAGCTTCAACCCCGTAGAAGGATTTCGCCTGAGAGCTTGGTGGCAGAACAACACCTAAATTTAGCCAAAGTCTTTATTTTGAAAATTATGTTGCCTATGGTTTTAAAGACGAGAAGTAGAAATATTTTTTGTCGGGCACCTATTCGTTCAACCATAAATCCATCTATTCGTTATCCATTAAATTACGTAAAGCTAAGTTACCAGCACGATACCAAAATACCGGGGCAGGAATTGCAGTTTGTATCTGAAGACAACTTCTTACTGTCATTCAAACGAGGCAACAACGATAAATGGTTGTACAACGATATCTTCAAGGCAGAGTATGTACGTGAGTTCGGTAAAAATCTTTCGTATACCCTCGGGTTCAAAAACTGGAAACAAACCCCGGCTGGTGTTATCACCTATACAAAAGAGCAGGAAGGATCAATTGAGAATGTTCCGGATATCACTACTTCTGAGGTGTCGGCACAGTTTCGCTGGGCGCCACACGAACAGTTTTACCAGGGCAAAGTGTACAGAATACCCATTATAAATAAATATCCTATTTTCAACCTGCGCTATATTGCCGGCATCAAAGGTCTGTGGAACGGTCAGTACAATTATCATAACCTCAATGCCACCATTAATAAAAGGTTTTACTTGTCGCAGTTGGGTTATACCGATGTAATGCTCGAGGGCGGCTATATTTTCGGCAAAGTGCCTTATCCGCTCATGACCATACACCGTGCCAACCAAACCTATTCATACCAGTTGAATTCATACAACATGATGAACTTTATGGAGTTTGTAAGCGACCACTATGCCGCTGTTAATGTTGATCATTATTTCAATGGTTTTATTTTCAATCGCATACCATTGTTAAAGAAACTGAAGCTGCGCGAAGTGATTACGGCAAAAGTTTTATATGGTGGCGTGCGAAACGAGAACAATCCTGCCTTACATTCCGATATCATCAAATTTCCAGTCGATTACACAACCGGTTTGCCCACCACCTATACACTCAACAAAGAACCATATATAGAGGTAAGTGCAGGTATTGCAAACATTTTTAAACTGGTGCGTGTAGATTTGGTAAAACGCTTAACCTACCTCAACAATCCAAATGTTTCACAATGGGGAATAAGAACCAGGTTTAAGTTTGATTTTTAGTGATACCAGCGTTGGTTTTTCATAGCCTCATCGTTGCGTCGCAAGCACTTCATCGGCAAACCAATGGGCACCTTCAGGCTGCAAGTATTGACAGCCAACTTTAACGCATCGTAACTAAATTATTCATCTTTTTCAACACCGCTACAATATTGTGGCGGTGTTTTCTTTTGCCGTCAATTCGCACTAATTACAGTGTGTTAGTCTATCAGATTGCTTTTTCAGTTTACATCGCTTTTAATTTTTATCATCCGCGCTCCTTAAAAAAATACGTCCAACTTTTTTCATAACCAGGCTTGCAATACTCAATTAATATTACAATCTTTATTCTATCAGGCAGTTACAAGTTCTTGTATAAGCTTCAGCACATTCCTTCAATCCTTAGGTTTCATTACAATATCCGGTAAGTTCAAATCAAACTAGTAAATATTTCAAGTAGAATGTGCCGGACATTTTGTCCAATTCAACCCCAAAGGGCTGTATTTCTTCATCCACTATCCTTCGGCATTGTATGCGCTTGGGCTTAGCAGCAAATCGCATTTAATGGCGTTATATATTTTATTGCAATCGCCGCCAGAGTCATTTGCAGGTGATACCAAACTTCTATCCTTAACCAAAAAGTTTCGCTTGTGATTAAGCAAACTCTCGAATTCCTGGTAGAGCAAGTTAATAACTACCTGCTCATGAAATTAGATCCCGCGCCCAGCGGAGATGCTATTGTTTTATACAATGTATCACGCCTTGATGATACAAGTAATGGAGGTACCGGCGGTGGTAACTCCACCTCGTCCAACGCTTTATTAACACTTATAAACATCGAGGAAGACCGGATGGGCAAAGACCAGGAAAACTACATTCGTCGCGACAATACCATCCAATATAAAAGTCCCGAGATATGCCTTAACTTATACATCCTTTTTTCAGTCAATCTCAGCGCCTATGATGAAGCATTGAAACGCCTCTCTTTCATTATTCAATATTTTCAGCACCAGTCTTTTTTCGATAGTACCGGCTATCCCACATTAGACCCAGGTATTAGAAAACTCATGGTCGATCTGTACACCATGAACTTTGAACAGCTTAATCATTTATGGGGCATCCTGGGCGGTAAATATTTGCCTTCAGTATTGTATAAAGTTCGCAGCATTACCATTGATGAAGAAGCCATAACAAGCGAGAGCAGTTTTATAAAGCAAGTTCGCCTCAACGGAAAAATATCCAAACCTCTGTCCTAAAAAATGACTGCCAAATACAAAATATTATTCTCCGTATCATTACTCAGCGATTATTATAGTAATGGCAAATGCAAAGACTTTGCACTCATTCCCTCTATTGATACTGCAAAGCTTTTGACGAGCTATCATTTGCTTTATAAAGTGATAGGAAACCAATTATTGGTGTTGGCCAAAGACCGGGGTAGGCGACACCCCATTTACTGCCATAGGCAGCAATGAAAAACTGACCTTTTTCCTCGGTCTGAATGATCCCGCTTTTGTCAATTTTACCAACCTCAATTTGAATGAACTGGCAACAAAACGCTTTTGCTTTTCTAACCTCAGTCAAAATAAGGAAAGCAATGTTGTAAATCTTTCAGCGCCGGTTCCGCCTTATGATAATGCTGCAGCATATTTGCCGGGCGACCTGGTTACTGATAACTCGTCAGTTGTTTTTGAGTGCCTCGAGAAGACCATTGGCAACAACACTACAACAGCATTTTGGCTTCACCGAGGAACAACACAATACGTCTCTATAGCCGACATGGTCCTGCCTGTCTCCGGCGCCTATAATCATAAAGCTACCTCGCCGTCTATCCATTTCAATATCACGATCTATACACTCAACAATTCTACCGGTTTCTATACCAATATTGTAAAATCGGCCACACAAACCTTTTCTGTTCCCGGTAGCGAAGTGCAGGTAAATTTTACTTCACTCAAAAGTGGCAAATACAGGGTCACAGTTAATGACGATGAAGTATATGTGTATTTCAGCGAAGAGTTTTTCTCCGGCGGCTATTTCGGTGTCCTGGATATCTACACGCACCTTCCACCCGGTGATGACTATTCCCTTTTTGATGCCATACCAATCTATAATAATGCGGTCACGTATCAAAAGGGCGCATTGGCAGACGATGGTACTGGAAATGATTTTGAAAGTTTGCAGGCTACAACGGGCAACAACACAACCAATACTCTTTTTTGGAAACCGGTCGGCCGGCTGCAGGGCATTATAAGGGAGGTCGATTACACCATCAGGTTTGCCAACCGCAGAGCTTTCTGGAAATACATTACCAGGTTCCAAAGAGTGGACAATATACGGGTGAAGGAATCGCACGACCCGGTAGTTATGCCTTTCACACCCTTTTCCACCGACCCCGTGGGTCATCCCGGGCGCAAAGATTTTTTTGTATCCGACGATCCTTTGCCAATTCGTCAAAACCCGGGCGATAACAATTTTGAATTACTGCTGCTTCCACCGCATGATACATTTAATCCTGCGGCTCCCAAAGCCGATGCCTTTGCCAGCGGTGCGCTAACCCGCGAAAACGACAACTTTTTCTGTAACATTTTTTTAAATTATTAAACCACTTAAAATGTAAATACCATGGCAACCGTTTATAAAACCCCCGGGGTCTATGTTGAAGAAATTCCCAAGCTGCCGCCCTCAATTGCGCAGGTAGAAACAGCGATACCCGCATTTGTTGGCTATACCGAAAAGGCAACCGAAATTCTTCCCAACGATCTGCTGCAAAAACCCAAACGCATTGGCTCTTTGGTGGAGTATGAACAGTTTTATGGAAAAGGTCCATCGCCAACGGTCACAGAGATCAACGTTGGTGAACTAAACAACTTTATCTCCGCCAAGGTCTCTTTCAAACTTTTTATGTACGATAGTTTGCGCATGTATTTTGCCAATGGCGGCGGCGACTGCTACATTACCTCGGTGGGCAATTACAATGCAACCATTGATGGCGGCGATCTTACCGATGGGCTTGATGAAATATCCAAGGAAGATGAACCTACCATGTTGCTTTTCCCTGATGCGGTTAGCACAACCGGCAACTCACTCTACGATGTTCAGGTTGCAGCCCTTACGCAAAGCAGCGATTTGCAGGACCGGGTCGCAATTCTTGATCTTAAAGAAAATGATTCCCTGGGCGCAGAGTTTCGCGGGCAGATAGGTATTAATTTTCTTAGCTATGGCGCAGCCTATACACCCTGGTTAAAAGTGGCCTTGCCCAAAAATGTAAAATATCCTGACCTGGTAAAATCACCCTCCATCATCAAAAAGAATGGGGTGAGTGTTGCACTCTCTGACATCACTTCCGATGCAGATGTATTGGCACAAATAGCCGATACTTCCAGCATTTATGCGGATGTTGCCAACATAAACCAACGCACAAATTTATTGAGCCTTCCTAATGGAAATTTGTGGGATGAATTTCATAACCGCGAAGATGCATTTGATGCGGCTAATAACGACGGCAATTTGCAATCACTCTTTCAATATGCCTACGATGTTGCCGCCCAGATCGATGGCTTCATTAATGGTGGTGCGGCGAGGTGATAACAACTGCTTCTTTTTTAGCAGATGTAGAGGGTGGTGTAAACTCCAATTTTGAGCCCACTGTTGCCGAGATCCGTTCCCTTGAATTGGAGGCTGAAGCAAACGCATTTCTCAATCCTACTTACACCCTTGCTACGCCCACCCTCGATGCAACAGATTGGGCCGCTGTGGCCGGGGCAGCAGCATCTGCCGGAAACATTTCAGGAGCAGATGCCGACGAAGCCCGCATTAGTGCGGTCAATGCCTTACGGTCATTGTTCGAGGTACTCAACAATGCCTATATCAGCATTATCACCAATCCGCTTATCGACGCCGCCTCCGATGCCGACGATCAACTGAAAGCAGCCTTTCCTTTTTACAAAGAGATCGCCACCGGCGTTTCCAATAGCATTACTACTATGCCTCCCGGCGGCGCAGTTGCCGGTGTTTATGCCATGGTCGATCGCAATCGCGGCGTTTGGAAAGCGCCGGCAAATGTTAGTCTCACCCGTGTGCTGGCACCCACCGTCATCTTTACCCGCAGCCAGTTAGATGCGCTGAATGTAGATCCCGTTGCCGGCAAATCCATCAATGCCATACGTCCGTTTTTTGGCAAGGGCACACTCATTTTCGGTGCGCGCACACTGGCTGGCAACGACAACGAATGGCGCTACATCAGCGTGCGCCGCTTCTTCAATATGGTAGAGGAAAGTTCTAAAAAGGCAACCGAATCGTTTGTCTTCGAGCCCAACGATGCCAATACCTGGGTAAAGGTGCAGGGCATGATAGAAAACTTCCTCATTACCCTTTGGCGGCAGGGCGCACTGCAGGGCGCCAAACCCGAACATGCGTTTTATGTAGCTGTCGGGTTGGGCAAAACCATGACCGCTCTCGACATTCTGGAGGGGCGCATGATAGTAGAGATAGGAATGGCTGTGGTACGGCCGGCAGAATTCATCATCCTGCGGTTCTCACACAAAATGGCCGAGAGTTGATAATGATCAGTGACCAATGTTTGCTGGTTTAGGAGCCCAACATCAGCTCTGCAATTTGGCATCGTTGCGTCGCACTCTTGTACGTTTCGTTCTTTATTCGGCTTTTTACAATAGGGTTTTGGAGCTCATTTGCAGGCAACTGGTGCAGGTTCCAACTCCTCAACAATTGATCTCATTACTTCATTTACCTGCCCGGTGACCAATCACTTAAACAGGTATAAAACTTTTACAACAAATGGCAACATATCCTCTTCCAAAATTCCATTTCCGGGTAGAGTGGGGTGGTACCCGTATCGGCTTTACCGAAGTGACAGGTCTTGACCAGCAAGTAGAAGCGATAGAATACCGCGAAGGCTCAAGCCTGGAATACTCAAAAATAAAAATGCCGGGCTGCACAAGTTCAGCAACATAACCCTCAAGCGTGGCACCATTGACGGTGACACCGATATGTACAAATGGGTGCAGACCATCAACCTTACAGTGGTGGAGCGCCGGGATGTTATCATTAGCCTGCTCAACGAAACCCACGACCCGGTTATGACCTGGAAAGCAAAGAATGCATTTCCGGTTAAGATACAGGCAAGTGACCTGAAGTCTGATGGAAACGAAGTAGCCATAGAAACATTGGAACTGGCGCATGAAGGCTTGTCATTGGTTGAATAACCGCGGCTAAAAGTGAAAGGCGAATATTGCTAATGGGGAACTTCTGGAGAAGGTGAAAACTTAGTGGTAACAGACGTTGTATACCAATCTACGCTGTTGACTACCTGGTTATTTCTACCCTGCGGAAAAAGCTGCATAGCGTATCTGCGGTACAAGGGAGTGACACAACAACTGCCGAAAAAAGTTTCCAAAGCTAAGACCCAAAAGATCTGTAACGCCTGCTCCACTACGAACTTGTAAAACTACCCGACTGGCTCACTAAACAACGCACAAAATGGCTTCTAAAACGCCGTCTGCAGGTGGTTATTATCCACCCGTAGGTTTTCATTTTAAAGTTGAATTTTTAGATTTCCAAAACGATACTGCTTTTGGTAAGGAGAATGATGTGCGTTTTCAATCGGTGTCGGGGTTAAGTGTAGAATACGATTCTGAAACCTTTAAAGAAGGTGGTGAAAACCGTTTTGAGCACAAGTTGCCGGTACGCACAAAATATCCTGATCTTTCGTTGAAGCGAGGTATGCTTACCGATTCAAAAGTGATCAAATGGTGCCTTGATGCCTTTCAAAACCGCGGAAATAAAAACAGCCCACATAGTGGTGACATTGCTGAATGAAAATCATCAACCCCTGCGCACCTGGAATGTGTACAATGCCTGGCCAAAAAAGTGGAGTGTGAGCGACCTGAACGCGGGAGAAAATTCGCTGGTTGTGGAAACACTTGATTTTAGTTATAGTTTTTTTACCGTGCTGCCGGGCCCGGATAGCAATTCTAGCAATCATTTTAAAAAATATTGTTTATGCCACTCGAGATAAGAGAACTGCAAATAAAAGTAACGGTTGACCAGCCGCAAGGCGAGCAACAGCCAACCAATGCACCGGGCGGGCCGGCATATAAGGCTGACAATGAAGCGATCATTAATCAATGTATAGAACAGGTAATGGAGATACATTAACAAGCAAAAAGAGAGATAATGCCGCGAAGTAACCTCCTCAAACTACCAGGGACAATTGAAGAAAATGGAGATTTATGCCTATACTAAAGTAGGCATGGACGACGGTGACCTTGCGAGTATTTCTGGTGTTGATAACCCTTACAAGGCGCTTATCAATCCTGAAACATACACTATTGACATCAAGTATGAATTTGAACAGAGCCAGGGACAAGGTACAACCAGCACTGAAGGACCTTTTAAATTAAAGCTGCCGGAGGAAATGTCGTTTGAGTTTTTGTTTGACAATACGGGCATTATTGATGGCAAACCTAACAAAGATGGAATAGGAACGGCTATTGCCCAGTTCAGGCAATTTTTGATGGAATATGATGGCAATACACATCAGCCGCGGTTCTTCAAATTTGTTTGGGGTACAGATCTTTTTAAAGGTCGTTGCTCCGGGCTCAACATCAATTATAAACTATTCAATCCTGACGGTACACCCATACGTGCGGTTTGCAAAGTGACACTTAAACAGGTTACCGCTGAAGAGTTGCGGGTACTACAGGAAAATAACAGTTCACCCGATCTTACCCATTTCAGGGTAGTGAACAAGGGTGATACGCTTCCCTGGATGTGTTATAAAATTTATGGGGATTCTAAATATTACCTGCAGGTTGCCAAAGTAAATAAGCTTACCAATTTCAGAAACCTGGAAACAGGGCAGGAGATTTTTTTTCCGCCTTTGAGTAAAGAAAAATAGACGCGTGCTATGCCCAACGAACGAATTATTCCATCCGCAGGATCGAAGTCGGTCACCACATTTACGATCTTATCGGCAGGTAATCCGGTATCGAAGAAGTACCATGTTCTATCCATAGTTGTTAATAAAGAAGTCAACCGAATTCCGTCTGCTACACTCATATTGCTCGACGGAGAACCCGCTAAACAATCATTTGAGATCAGCAATCAACCTGACTTTGAACCCGGCAAGGAGATAGAGATAAAAGCCGGGTTTAGCTCGCAGGAAGACACTGTGTTTAAAGGAATAGTGATCAAGCACGGCATCAAAGTACGGAAGCAAAATTCGGTGCTGGTTATCGAATGCAAAGACAAGGCAGTAAAGATGACAGTGGCACCGAAAAGTAAATATTACAAAGACGAAAAAGACAGTGATGTAATGGAAGAGTTGATCGGTAATTATGGACTTGATAAATCAGTTACGCCAACATCAGTTACGCACAAACAATTGGTGCAATACAACAGTACCGACTGGGATTTTATGCTGACCCGCTGCGATGCAAACGGTATGTTGTGCTTTACCAGCGACAATAAGATTGTGATAGATAAACCTCAGTTTGGCGGCAGTACGGTATTGACCATTCAGTTTGGTGCAACCGTGCTTGACCTGGATGCAGAGATAGATGCCAGGCTGCAATATAAGGCGGTAAAAGGCAGTAGTTGGAGCTTTACCGATCAGCAATTGCTGGATACCGTTGATGCCGCCGACCCGGGAATACCAGTTGCCGGAAACCTTGACCCGGCAACGCTTGCGGGAGTGCTGAACGAAGAAAATTTTACCTTATACAACAGCGCAAAAATAGAAGAGCCTGAATTGCAGCAATGGGTCAATGCTAAAATGATGCGCCACCAGTTGGCAAAGATCAGGGGTAAGGTGCGTATTGAAGGAACACCTGCAGTAAGCCCTGGGCAGTTGATACAATTAAATGGCGTAGGCGACCGCTTCGAAGGGAAACTTTATGTGACCGGTGTGCGGCAGGAAGTACAGGAAGGAAACTGGCAAACCATACTACAATTTGGTATTAACCCGGAGTGGTTTGCGGAAACTTTCAAGGTGCAACAGCCAGATGCCGGTGCGTTGCTTCCCGCTGTGCAGGGATTACAAAACGGTGTTGTAACCAAGTTGGAAAGTGACCCGGATGGCGAGAACAGGATACAGGTACGCATACCTGTGATACATAAAGATGATGATGGCGCCTGGTGCCGGATAAGCACATTGGATGCCGGGGATGAGCGGGGTAGTTTCTTTCTGCCGGAGATAGGAGATGAGGTGATTGTGGGTTTTGTAAATGACGATCCACGCCATGGTGTAGTGCTGGGCATGCTAAACAGCAGCGCAAAACCAGCCCCGCTTACCGCTGCCGACGCCAACAATGAAAAGGGATTTCAGACCCGCAGCAAAATGAAATTGATTTTCGACGACGACAAAAAAAGTCTGAATATAGAAACACCGGCAGGCAACAAATTGATCATTACGGAAGACGAAAAGATGATCCACCTCGAAGATCAGAATGGCAATAAGATAACCATGAACAGCGATGGAATAACAATAGACAGCAGCAAAGACATTATACTGAAAGCAGCAGGTGATATAAAAGCAGAGGGAGTAAATATATCGGTCAAAGGAAGCGCACAAACAAAAATAGAAGGCAGCAGCGGAGCAGAATTGTCTAGCGGCTCAACTACCAATGTAAAGGGCAGCATGGTGAACATTAATTAATGAATAATGAACAATGAATAATGAATAATGAATAATGAATAATGAATAGTGAATAATGAATAGTGAACAATGAATAATGAATAGTGCAGAATTATGGATTTAAAAATTTTGAATGTACAAGAAGAATGTTCAAAAAGAATAAATATGAAAAATGCCTCAATTCAGAATTCATAATTCAACATTTAGTACTCAACATTCAACATTTAATTAACTCGTAACTCAAAACTCATAATTGATAACTCATAACACATAACTCGTAACTCACAACTCATAACTCATAACTCAAAAATATGCCACTTGCAGCCAGAGCCGGAGATATGCATACATGTCCTGCAGTAACGGGAACTGTACCACACGTTGGTGGTCCCGTGTTGCCGCCGGGTTGTCCCACGGTAAAAATTGGCGGCATGCCAGCGGCAAGGGTAGGAGATATGGCAACCTGTGCAGGTCCACCGGATTCTATTGTTGCCGGTTCGGCAACTGTAATGATAGGGGGCGCACCGGCTGCCCGGCAAGGCGATAGTACGGCGCACGGCGGAGCGATCGTTATTGGGTTGCCCGACTGTAATGATAGGAGGTTAAAATTATATACATGGCGACAACTATTCAACAAGACGATTTTCTAGGCAGAGGCTGGAGCTTTCCTCCGACATTCAATAAAGGAATCAGCGGCGTAGAGATGACAGAAAAAAATGATGACATTCAAAACAGTCTGCAAATTCTGCTCACCACAACTGTTGGCGAACGGGTGATGCAACCCAAATACGGCTGCAACATGTTTGAATTGGTTTTTGAATCGCTTGATACAACAACCAAAACACTGATAAAAGACAAAATAAGAACGGCTATTCTATATTTCGAACCTCGCATAGATGTAACAAGCATTTCCATGAACAATACAAATGATCTTGAAGGATTTGTGCTGATTGAAATTGAGTATATGGTAAGGGCAACAAATTCACGTTTCAATTTTGTATTTCCCTATTATATAAAAGAAGGCACTGAACTCAACATATTAACTACTGGCAAACCAATTTTATAACCGTTAATGGCACTTTGCAACGACAATAAAAATCCTCTTCAACGCAGCGGCACAAGCCAGGCTGAAAGACTGCTGCCCGCGCTTGACCCGCGCTATGCCAAAGTGGAAGAACGAGGCTATGACGATTGGATCGTTTTTGCCAATAGCTTCTCGAAGTTTTTAATTTTTTTTGATGGCGCTACCAACCTGCCTTCCGGTGACTGGTCGCCTTTTTTTACCAGCGATATTTCCTCTGTTTTGGGCGCTATATCAGTGCAGGAAATAGACAGCTATAAAGAACAGATTAAAGAACGTCTTGCATTTTTAAAAGATGATAAGAACGCAGATGACATACCCGGTCTAAAAACCAAATTGAATGAGCTTTTTAGTGCCTTATTTACGCTGTCAAAAGCCATAGATGTTTACTATGCTCAGCTACCTGATTCGATTGCACTGAAAGTTACGCTTCTCAATCTTACCAGGTCCAAACTGGCTCCTGCGTTAGCCAGGTTAATCGCTTACTACAAAGCTGCCGACCATGAGCATTTTATATCAAAACAACCCTTTGGAGACTGGCAGATTTTAAATACCAGGGTTATTGATGCCAGCGAGTTTTTTCCTGGGCGGTTCAGAACAATTGAGCAAACGTTTTATAACAGACACCACTCCACCAACACCAAATACTACCTGGCAACAATATGTACAATCCATAGCAAAAGACGACAGTATTTTTCAGAACCCTTTGATCAATGGCAGTACTCCTTTTCAGTTGGCGAAATTTTTGGGTATAGAGCATGCAGCCAATCACAATTTGTTTAGCGGCATCTTCGACCAATACTTGTATGCCTATACCAAGCTGGTAAAAGATGCCGGCAGTGAACTCTTAAAAACTTTAGGCAACTGGGATAGTCATCAGCCGCATTATGCACTTTTTTTGGCGTTTCTAAAATTGTTCAGGTTCGCAAAGAAGCGCATGAATTCTATTACGAAACGCCACCTCGATTTCTACTACGAAGAAGTATTGAAACTGAGCCCAAAGCCAGCGATTCCCAACAAAGTACATCTGCTGGCCGAGCTGGCTAAACAAGTAGAAAGCTACGTGCTGACACAGGGCACTGAGTTAAAAGGCGGCAAGGACAGTACAGGTAAAGATGTGGTCTATGCGCTGGACAACGATGCGGTTTTTAATAAGGCAAAAGTGGCGCAGATCAAAAGCATTTACAAAGGTGCCAGTGCCGACACGATTATAGTCAGCGACACGACTGCGGCGCAACTCAATAAAGGGCGGTTGTTTGCAGCACCCGTTACCAATAGCGATGACGGTAATGGAGCAGCACTGACAAGTGTAAATAAAGAATGGCATCCCTATGTACATAAGATATATTCTGATGCTTCACTTGTTCAAATTGCGTTGCCTGAAGCACAAATAGGTTTTGCCGTCGCTTCAAAATATTTATACCTGGTAGAAGGCACCAGAGTTGTGCAAATTCGCTTTACTCACGCTGCCGTTTTTACCAACGCGATTAACATTAATGGTTGGCTCACTACAGCTAAAGGTTGGTACCAGGTTAAGACAGGGTACAATTTCAATCGCTGCCGCAAACTTTGCTAATGGTGATAGTTGCAGTCAGCTCTCCTTTACACTGGAAGGTGATGAACCGCCCATTTCAGATTATATTCCAAAAGTGCACGGTGGCACCTTTACCACCGATGTCCCGGTCTTAAAAATTTACTTGCAGCACGATGATGGTGTAAATTATCAATACGATTTGTTGCGCGACATTGTCATCAATAAGGTGGAAGTCTATACCAATGTGGAAAGTGTAAAAACACTTACGCTCGACAACAGCATTGGTACGCTCGAACTCATCAAAAGCATTTATGCCATTTGGCCCGCAGCCTGTAAAAGACAATGCGCTCATTATTGGTAGTAAGGAGATATTTAGCAAGGAAAATGCTACAATTACACTTAATGCTTCCTGGGCAAATCTGCCTGCCGATATTGCTGATATAAAATACGATACGACCTATCCCTCTACGCAAGACCCCACTACCCACCTTTATACCTACCAAAGTCCAAATAAACCTACAACCACACCTACTGTAAAATTGCAGTTTCTGGAAAAGGGAATTTGGACAGATATAAGCAGTAATATTTTTGCGCTTTTTACTGCGAGTTCAACAGAGCAAACCATATTTACCAAAACAATTCCAGATGCAGCTATAGACGATGATGCACAAAAAGGCGCATACGTTTACGGAACTGGCAGCAGCAATGGATTTATGCGCCTCGTATTGCAGGACGACTTTGGCTTCAAAAAATACTTCAGCGATCTCGCTTTATTTCTCATCGACAAAAACAATGATGCATTGCATTACAGGGCGGTGACTGCATTGCCAATCGAGCCGTATACTCCCCTGCTTCAATCTTTAACCATTATATATACAGCCCACCAGTCAGTCGATCTTGATGATGTAAGTGAAAGTAAGTTCAATAACAGGGAAATTCAATTCTTCCATCTCTATCCTTTTGGCGAAACTGAACAGCATAAATACCTTGATACAGACAATCCTGTTCATTTGCTCCCTCAGTTCACACACACCGAGCCCATAACTGAAGGTGCGCACAAAGGGCAGAAGGAAACATTTTACCACAACGGCGAGATGTACATTGGCCTGGAAAATTTACTTCCGCAGCAGGCTGTAAATATATTGTTCGAGGTTTTGGAAGGCACTACCGATCCGCAAATTGCCAAGCCCGCCGATCAGGTACAATGGAGCGTATTAAGCAATAATCAATGGATACCTTTTGGTACCAACGAGGTAAACGACAGCACGCTCGCATTACTGCAATCAGGCATTATCTCTTTCGCCATTCCCCGTGAAGCAACAACCAATAACACAGTTTTGCCTGCCAATTATATTTGGATACGCGCTGCGATATCAGAGATTAAAAATGCCGATGGCACCCTGCAGGATCTTAATGCAGCCGAAGCGGTTTGCAAGTTGTTATCAATAGATGCGCAGGCTACGGTTGCCACTTTTGAAAACAATAATAATGCTGCCGATTTTTTAAACAACGCTTTGCCTGCCGGAAAGGTTAGCAAACTGCGTGAGCCCCAGGCAGCAATAAAAAAAATCACCCAACCTTATCCCTCTTTTGGTGGTCGTCCCGAAGAAACCAGTAGCAGTTTTTATATACGTGTCAGTGAGCGTTTGCGCCACAAGGCAAGGGCGATCAACATCTGGGATTATGAGCACATCATTCTCGAGGCATTCCCCGAGATATACAAGGTGAAATGTTTGAACCATACCGGTTTGGTTACCGACCCTGCCGATGGTAAAGAATATACCAATGAACTGATGCCCGGTCATGTACTTATCATCACCATCCCGGTCCTCATCAACCGCAACGATACCAATCTGCTGAAGCCCTATACCAACCAGGACACGCTAACCAAAATTGAAAACTACCTGCGCAGCCGGGTATCGTGTTTTGCCACTGTCAAAGCTCGCCAGCCACTGTTCGAAGAGATCAACATGGTGTTTAGACTAAAGCTGCGCTTGCCCTATATCGACTTTGTTTTTTATGCCGCGCAGTTGCAGGACGCCATCACCCGCTACCTCACGCCCTGGGCGTACAGCGATACCGAAGACATTCAGTTTGGTGGAAATATTTACAAATCGTCGCTCATCAATTTTATTGAAGAGCAGTACTATGTCGATTTTATAGAGGACGTGCAGATGTTTCAAACCATCGATGAAAAGACACCGGGCACCACAGACCTTGAGGTGATCACAGCCTCAACCGTCCGGAGTATATTGGTTTCGGCACCGGCAAAAAAACACCTGATCACTGAAATAAATGATACAGCGCAAGCGACCGCTATACAATGTTTTGAACCCAATAGCAATCGCTTAAATAGTACGGCAGCACGACCAGGAAAAGGAAATGCCATATTAGTAAAACGAAGATTAGGGTGAGCCCGACATTAGTCATAAATGTGACATCGTTGCGTCGCACTCTTGTACAGTTATTTCAGTATTGAGCTGTAAAAGAACAATAAAAAAAGTAGCAATGTATCAATTGTATGACTTTATGAACACTTCCAATACACAGTACCGGTTTTCATTTTTATCAATATCAAATCATGAAAACCAAACACCTGGTTTATTTGAATCTATCAAATTTTAGCAGGCGGTTTTAAAATGTTTCATCATTGCGATGCTGTTGAACGGAGCCCCGCAGTAGGCGGGGTAGACTGTCGCAACAGTGTAACATCAAAGCTAAAAAAGCTGGTCTCAAAAAAAAGCAGGCAAGTATGAAGAGGCTTGCAAAACCATTGGCAACAACATGCAAAAAAGCATCACCATACCCAAGGATCCAAAACTAAGCGAAAGCAGCGACTACACGTTTTTGCGTAGCAAAGGATTAGAATATATACAGCAACTCGGCAGTCAATTCTGGACCGATTACAATGCGCACGATCCTGGTATCACTATGCTGGAAGCGCTTTGTTATGCAATCACAGACCTGGGTTACCGCACGTCACTCAATATAAAAGACCTGATGGCAGATGTGCCGGGTGTAGCACCTGCCAATAAGTACAATTTCGATAAACAGGCTTTTTTTACCGCCCGTGAAATACTTACCATTAACCCCTGTACGGTCAATGATTTTAGAAAGCTGCTGATAGATATTGAAGGTGTAAAAAATGCGTGGCTGAGTTGCCGGCAATGCCCGTGCAACGATCTTTTTCTCTATGCCAATTGTGCCGAAAGTGTATTACAGTATGAATACAAAGCCAATGAGCAGGTTATCATTCGCGGCATGTACGATGTGCAGATTGAGTTTGAGGATGAAGAGCGTTCGGGAAACCTGAACAGTGGCAAGATCTGGTATAACTTTTCTTTTTTGTCGGGCGCAAATTACACGGTTGGAGAACTGGAAGTCCGCTTGCCGTCGTGGGCTCAATTGCAAAAAGACATAGACAAATACAGGGATATACGCGAAAAAGAAATTGAAGTAACAGGCGTGAAAGTAGAATTTATATCTGCTAATAAAAATGACGACAAAGACATACCCGATGTACCTGATACGCTATTGGATAATGCCCTGAAGAAGCCACTGTTTGCAACGATTACGGTTACTTATGTGTTCGCCGGTGATGACCCTGCAAATACACATGAATTGAAGTTGGCTGACACGCCTGTAACGGTTTGGTTGCGCAGCGGAGCTGACAGGCGCAGCATAACACTGCCTGATATAAAGACCGCTATGGAGGATAAATCGGCAAGCGGCATCATTAAAAAATTTATAGAAAAAACCCGGCAAGCCGATGCCGTGATAGCACAGGCGGCCAGGTCGCTGCACAGCCACCGCAACCTGTGCGAAGATTACTGCAGCATCGGCGCCATAGAAGTAGAAGACATAGCCGTATGTGCAGATATGGATGTAAAGCCCGGTGCCGACATAGAGCAGGTACTGGCAAATGCCTATTTTTTAATTGATGAATACTTTAGCCCCACCCTTCAGTTTCATTCGCTGAAGGAACTGCTAAAGGCAGGCAAACCGGTTGATGAAATATTTGAAGGTCCGCAACTGAACAATGGATTTTTAGATACGACGCAACTGGAAACCACTAATCTGAAGAAGGTGATCTACACCTCCGACATCATCAACCTATTGATGAATATTGAAGGAGTGGTGTCTGTACGGAACCTCGTGCTGACCCGCTATGACAACGATGGAAATGTGGCAATGAAAGTATTGAACGGTAAGTTGGTTGCCGATATAGAAGACTGGAGCATGCCCGTAACTGTAAACAGACAACCGCGCCTTTATGTACGGGCCAGCAAGATACTGGTCTTTAAAAACGGTTTACCATTTTTGCCCGACAGCGCCGAGTTTCTTGACACCTTGCAAGTAGTGAAAGGCACCAATGCCCAGCCAAAGTTTTCAATAGCTGAAAACAACCTGCCGGTACCACTGGGTGAATGGTACGACCTGCAGGCGTATTACCCGGTGGAGTATTCCCTGCCCATAACCTATGGCATCGGCTATGAAGGTTTGCCCTCAACGGCCACAGAAACGCGCAAAGCACAGGCTAAACAACTTAAAGCATACATGCTTTTTTTTGAACAGATGCTGGTTAATTACCTGCAGCAACTTACGCATGTGAAAGATCTGTTTGCCGTTGACAAATCAATTGTGTCCACTTATTTTTCACAGGTTTTAAATGACAATGACATTGCGGAGATAAGCCAGGTTTACAAGGGGGTTACACCCGCACAATTAGCAGATATTGTCAGTGGTTTTAGTGAGACAGAAACGGTGCAACTTGACCGCCGCAACAGGTTTCTTGATCATTTGCTTGCCCGGTTTAGCGAACAGTTTACCGACTATGCGCTAATGCTGTATTCTTACATCAATGACAAGGCTATTGCCGACAAGCAACTCATCAGCAACAAAATTGATTTCATACAAAGTTTCCCTTTTTTGAGTTCCAACCGGGGCAGGTCATTTAACTATAAAGATGAGGCAGCGGTTTGCCTGGAAGAAAACATTTCAGGTTTGCAAAAGCGCGCAGAGCTGTTGCTTGGCTTAAATGATTTTGGCTATATGAATTATTTCGATCTGTATGCTGAAAAAGATAGTTCGGGTAATTTGATTGACTACCGTTGGGACCTGGTAGATAGCAAGGGAAAAGTTTATCTGAGCAGCAGTAAAAAGCACAAGGAAAGCAGCTTTGAAGAATTTACAACAAACGCAAAAAAAGAACTGGCAATAGTTTATCAGCACTTCACTGATGCCACAAAATACCTGATAAAAAAAGATACAAAGTGGACTTTGGTTTTGCAAAATGAAGCAGGCGAAGTCATTGCAAAACGGAGGCAACAATTCAAGACACAAAAAGATGCAAAAGATGCCCGCGATAGAATTGTAAACTATGCTAAAAAAGTAACGGCAGCCGAAAAGTTGTTTTTAGTCGAGCATGTTTTGCTGCGTCCGCGTAGCACGAGAATTCAACCATTTTTATTTGAAGTATATGAAGAAAAGGATACTGATGGAGTGGTGTTTGAGCGCAGGTGGCGGCTAATAGATGAGAACCGGAAAATATACCTCAGCAGTAGTACACGGTATTTTGATACCGACATCAACGATGCATGGGAGAAAGCAAAGGCAGAAATAAAAAACGTGTGCTTGGAGATTGGTAACAAAGACAATTATACAATCAAATTTAAAAGAACCTGGCACATAGACATGGTTCTGAACGGTGAGGTCATTGCTACAAGAATAGAAAAGTTTGACACAGAAGCCGAAGCGCAGGCTGCCCGCGACAAGATTATTGAGCGAAGTAAAACGTGGGTATGGGATGGCGACGATGCCGGTCAGTTGATGATGTACGCGGGAACAGATGAAACACTTTTTGGCCGTGACCCTTTGTTGCCGGTTTGCCTGAGTGGCGATTGTTCGCCCTGTGAAGAAACTGATCCCTACTCGTTTCGATTTACAATTGTTGTGAACGGTGAAGATGGGATGGCGAACAACGATATTGAGTTCCGCCGTTTTGCTGAGGAGACCATACGCCTGGAAACGCCTGCTCATCTTGGCCTCAAAATCTGCTGGGTAAGTAAAAAGCAACTGCTGCAGTTTGCTGATGTGTGGTGCAGTTGGCGAACAGAGCTCGCAAAGAAAGAACCCGATCCACTTGCCCTGCACGAAAAACTGAGCGCATTATTGGAGGTTTTTACCAAACTGAAAAATGTTTACCCGCCTGCAACACTGCATGACTGTATAGATGGTAATGACGACAACAGGGTGTACCTGGACAACACAATTATCTGACCACCAAATTTTTTATTATGCTTCCTGCAAATATTATTTACCCTGAGTTTGTGCCTGATCAGTTGCTTACTTCTGACCAACTGAACAACTTTTTTGGTTACCTGGATGAGCAGGGAAGAATGACGAGAACTAATCTCCTTGGCATCGGAATAGTTTGCGGTCTGAAAGTGGTGACCAAAGCAGATAAGAGTTCTGTTACCATCACAGCGGGTTGTGGCGTTACTTCGTTGGGTTATCTTATCAGCCTGCCCGAAGTTGAGTATGATGTGGCGCTGGATTTTGATCCGGTTCAGTTGATTTACTACGATCTTTTTGTTGACAGTGCAAGCAAGACAGAAAAAGTAACATTGTGGGAGCTTTCGAAGACAGCGGCCACCAACCAAAATGAAATTGTACTGAAAGACAACGTAACCTTTCTCAATAATAAAGTAGTGCTGCTTTTTGTGGAGTTGCTGGAGGAACAAAACAAAAACTGCGATCCCAATTCATGTGATGACAAGGGAAAAAATATTACAGTCACCACCCGTGCTTTACTCATTTCAAAAAATGATGCTGACAAGCTCAGAAGTACTGCGGATGCAGGTACAATAAATGCTCAAAGTTTTAGCCTTCTCGATGAAATGAAGATGCCTCGGTTTGATGTACTTAATACAAACCCTGTAACGTCTGAAGATATTTTCAAGGCATATCAAAAAATTCTTACAAAAGATTTTATAGACAGTGTCAATGGGTTGTTGTCTTCTGCCTATACGGCTGTTTCTAACTGGGTAAAGCCAGAATTCCAAAGTGATCCTTTTACAGCTAAGTCGGGTGCATTTGCCTTTCTTTACGACGGAACAATTGTAAAAAATAGTCTGGTGCACATGCAGTATTATTATGACTATTTCTCTGATCTTCTGCAGGCATATGATGAGTTTAGAACCAGGGGCACGGAAATTTTGGGAACTTGTTGTCCGGACCCCACACTTTTTCCACGCCATTTGTTACTGGGTGAAGCCCTCCCACTACCGGCAACACAACAGTCTCAATACCGTACGTATTTTATTTACTCGCCGCTATTTCACCGGAGAAATTTGGTCGATGAATTGCGGAGCCTTTTTACCCGGCTGGTATCTCTGGAACAAAACTTTGTTTTGCCAGCCATTTCTGATGATGTTAAAGACCCTTCTGTTGATTCATTCATTCGCATTACGCCAAGTCATTTAGGCTGTGGTTCTTTTTCTGAGAAAAGTATCCCTTACTACTACCGTCCAAATAGCGGTACTTTTCCGTTGTACCTGTATTGGAATTATAATAAAACGCTGCTGGGTAAAGCAGATACAAATCTTTCCTACAACGCAAGCGAATATTCCAACCTCAACAAGAGTAATGCTGCGAAAGACTGGGTCATTAATCCCTTGAAATATGACCTGGAGCCATATAATTTTTTCAGGATTGAAGGTATTGTTGGCAAACCTGTCACCTCAGTTCTCGCTGTCTTACTGGATCATGTAACACAAGGTATTTCTGAGCATGGTAAAGTTTCGGCCAACCGTTTGCCTTTTGAAATAATTGCTGTAAGAACGGGTGAACTTGATATTGAAGCAATTGATTTTACCCAAACTTCCTGCAACTTTAATGACCTTGAAATTTCTTATGACATCGCCCGGCGTGAATATGAAGCCGTCATTGGTTTGTCCATAGAATGGCTGAATAAAAACCGGGCTGCCGCCATTCAATTTGTCGATACGGGAGAAGATCAACGGCTCGAAAAGTTCATTGCCGACATGTTGCAACCGGTCAAAAAATTTTTGGTAGATGATCTGCCCATCTTTATTGGCTCCTATACTGCATTTCTCCGGTTGTATGAAAAGATCGAGAATGAAGCCACGTCAATTCGCGACTTTCTGGTAGTAAAATTTAATAATGGGGACATTAGGAATCCCGGTTTTTTAGAAGACCTTATCGATCATTTTGATGAATTGATAATGGCAGCCAAAAAGGGACCTTTCAGGGCTTTGCACCAGGCTTTTACACAGAGGTTCCGCGATGTGTATAGCGCTCAATTTTTCAGTTACTATACCAGTAAGCATCCGGGTATTCAGCACAAGGCGGGTGTGCCCGTCGGCGGTACTTTTATTTTGGTGTATCACGAGAACGAGCCCACACGAAATGCGGCAGGTAAGTCAACCTCTTTTGTGTCAAATGCCAATTTGTTGTCACGTGCAAATGCCGCTACAGCTAATACTTCCCAACCATCAACTGACATCCGGACTTTAATAGATGAAGTCGCCGCCTTGAAAAACCGGGGCACAAATGCAGCAACACTGGAAGCGAGGGTGAAAGCTTTTTTCGATACACCTGCCGGTGCAGCAAAAGCCGCGACAGCAACAGCACTGCCCGATATAATAAAAACAATTCTGAATGGAACTGTCATTGCCGATTTCTATTTGCCTTACCGGTGTTGCTCCGATTGTCCTCCAATTCAGTATATAGTCAATCTTCCGCCGCCGCCGGTTAACCAGCCACCTGTTGCAGTACCCCAGGCAAATGTGCCATCAATCACCATAGGCGATGGTGTGATATTGGAACTGGATGGCAGCAATTCTGTTGACCCTGAAAATTTTGCTTTAAAAGCTTATTCATGGTCCACAGGTATTGGATCACCTGCTTGCACCATTGTCAGCCCTTCTTCTGTTTCTACGCAGGTAACCGACCTGGTAGCAGGTACCTATGAATTTAAGCTAGTTGTCACAGACCAGGAGGATGCCATATCTGCTCCTGCCTCCATTATTATCCCTGTTAATCCCCCGGAAAACCAGGTACCCGTTGCGGTCGCGGTTTCCAATGCAGATACCATTACCATCGGCGATGAAACAGTGCTGCAATTGGACGGAACCGGGTCTTCCGATCCGGAGGGAGGAGAATTGACATATGCCTGGTCTTTGGCAACAGGATCACCTTCCTGCACAATCACAGATCCGGGTTCTGCTATAACCACGGTGACTGATCTCGTGCCTGGTTCCTACGGTTTTATTCTCATGGTCACTGATCAGCAGGGCGCTACCTCGGCTCCGGTCTCGGTGGTCGTTACCGTTAATCCCGCTCCCAATCAGCGACCAATTGCAGTAGCGTCCTCCAATGTTTCAGAAATTATATTAGGTGGTGAGACGACCCAGCTTGTACTTATTGGAGAAGAATTAAATGATCCGGATGGTGATCCCATAACCTTCCTTTGGACAATTGCTAACGACTCACCTGCTGCTACTATCGTTGGTAACACGAACAGCAATACAGAAGTGACTGATCTGCAACCTGGAGTTTACACCTTTAGCCTGGTGGTAACCGACGACAAGGGCGCTTCATCAGATCCTTCTACAGTTACTGTAACCGTATCTTCTCCGGCTAATGAGCAACCTGTAGCAATAGCCTCTTCAAACACATCCGAAATAACCTTGGGCGACGAGATAACCCTCAGGTTGGATGGATCTGATTCCAGTGATCCCGATGGAGATCTGTTAAGTTTTCAGTGGAGTACAGACGCTTCCTCGCCATCCTGCACCATCAACGATCCCACTGGTATAAACACTACCGTTTCTAACCTGGTTGCTGGTTCCTACACATTTGTACTGGTTGTTACCGACACAAAAGGTTCGTCATCTGATCCGGCTACAGTTTCCGTTACGGTCAGCAATCCACCAAACCAACAACCTGTGGCAGTGGCCACAGCCAATACAGGTACGATCACATTAGGGTCTGAAAACTTTTTAGAGTTAGATGGTAATGGCTCATTCGATCCGGAAAATGGCCCGCTCATCTTTACCTGGACAATACAACCTGGTTCTCCTTCAGCAACTATTGTTGCACCAACCTCTGCAACTTCCGAGGTAACAGACCTGCAACCGGGTACCTATGTATTTAGTCTGGTTGTGACCGATGCACAAGGTTCTGAATTTGAACCCTCCACCGTTTCGGTTCAGGTTATTGCCAACAACCCGCCTAGTGCCGATGCCGGGCTCAACCGTGTAATTGATACCGGTACTACATCCATCTTAGATGGATCTGGATCTACAGATCCCGAAAATAATATTGTCGATTTTGCCTGGAAAATACTGGAACCCGCGGCGCTAAGCGGGGAAGCAATACAAAATCCAGATCAGGTGAATGCGACGATTTCCGGGCTTCAGCAAGGGAGTCGTTATAGGGTCTCCCTAACAGTTACAGATGCGGGAAATTTAAAAAATCAGGACGAAGTATTCATTTGGGCAAGAAAAAACAGCAACCTTAGACATCAGTGCACAGATGCGCAATTAATGATGGGTACATTCAATACATTACTAAATATTGATGACAACCTTATCAATTTCTTCAGGGCTAATTTTAAATCCTTCGATGAAGTACAAACTTTTGTAAACCAGGTTCAGCAGACACAAATATTTGCCCAGCAAATCGCGCAGCAGGTCAAGTTCTTTGGCGATTACCAAAACCAGGATAGTGCAACCGGCAATACCCAAACACTAACCGAAGCAATGCAGGATTGGCTGCCTGAACTCATCTTGATCTTTACCTCAGACGATGATCAGTTTACACCTATCCGCAACGTCGCCCTGAAATTTTATAATGCCCTTGTTTCATTGGCTATTTATATCTCCTGTATTCAAAGCAAAGATTTCAACCAGTCTCAAATTCCAACGGATAAAGTGCTTACCACTGCCCATTTACAGGTCTTTACAAAAAAGATAGTAAGTATTATTTTCAACGACAGTGACCGCGCAGAATATAAAGCGCTGGAAAAGCTTTTTACTGATGAATTGAACCGCTTGCTCACCGATAACCTGGCGCCGGCTAAAGCGCTTTATTTCGATTTCATTGCAGACATGACCATATTTTTTGAACAACTCGATTCTCACTATCAATTGAAAAAAATAAACCTGATAGGGCGGCAGAGTATTGAAATTAATTTTCATGGCAGGGCAGATCACTTTGCCCTGCAGAAACAAATCAACCAATGGTGTACCGATAAGTTAATGCCCCTGATTGAAAGAAAATTGGAACGCTTTTCAAATATCGATCAGGTATATAGATTACAAAACATAACAGTAGAGTTTACTGCTGTAAAAGAGCTTGACGATGCAATGGCAGAGAGGATCGCCCATGAAGTTGAACAAGTTGTGGAGGCTCAAATTTTTGATGGCAATGATCCGGCAATACGCAATGAAGTAAAGACTTTACATCCCGCCGAATATCATTTCGAAACACTCACCTACTTTCTTGAACAAGGTTACCTGCCGTGGAACAGCACCATTACATCCGTTACAGAATTTATTGAGCTGCTCAGCAAAATAGAAGCAACTGATATCTCTGCGGTACAACGAATTCAACTGGCAAATTTGCTGCAGCAGTCTGCGGTTTTGAACAGAGTATTTGCCAGCGGGCAACCGCAGTTGGCAGCTACTATTTTTGCCTTACTGGTTCCCGGCAAAACAGATGTAGTTAGCAACTTGCTTGCGTTGGTAAGCGGGTTTGCTGCCCTTATTCAATCACCATTGCAGGCAAAGCAGTATTTGCAAAGCATGGGCTTGGTTCTGGTTCAGGAATTTCAGCATGGCACGTCTATGCAACAGGTGAACACAGTTATTCAAGAAGTGATCACGCTGTTGCATCGCAATTTTCAAATTAGCTTCCACTCTATCAGCAACTTCCTTGAAAAAACTGCGGTCACACCATTTTTTGTTTCCCCAGCAGTAAAGGAATGGTTGAAGCACCAAACCCACCATGAGGAAAGAATGCTAAAAATTTCGATAGAAGAAAATAATACGGACCTGGCAAAAATGAATGGAATGTTGACAAGCAAAAGAACATTATATACAACAAGAATGACGAACCAACTACATACAAAGAAGTGGGTGAAGAAGCAGGCGATGAACCAGTTTTCAGCAATGAAAAAATAGCTGATGCAGCCCACGAACCACAGCAGGTGTTTGAACCAGAAAAAGCCCTGAAACCGCCCATACAACCCGGTCAAACTATTTATATCACCAATGCCGGTCTTGTGCTTACCGTTCCTTTTCTGCCGCGTCTTTTCGAAAACCTTGGGGTGGTTGACAATAAAAAATTAAACAGTCCCGAACTCGCGGTTGCCATTATGAATTATATAGTTGCCCGGCCCGGTTCCTTATGCTGAGTTTCAATTGGTACTTCCCAAAATATTGTGTGGTCTGGAACCGTCAGAAAACACTTGCCCTTATAGACGCGCTGCCGCAAACTTTTAAAGACGAGACCGATGAAATGCTGCGCGCATTGATTGCGCATTGGAGCGTTATAAAAACCACTTCCATCGATGGTTTGCGCCAGAGTTTTTTGCAACGCAGCGGTAAGTTGCAACGCAAAAAAAATGAATGGTTGCTGCAGGTAGAGCAAATGCCTTACGACATGTTGTTGCAGCAACTGCCCTGGGGTATTAGCATGCTAAAATTGCCCTGGATGACAGCTATGCTCGTAACCGAATGGAATTGATGTGCGAAGGTTTTGGTAGCCGGCAGTTGTGCCATGATGGAACATCGTTGCGACGCTCCGTTCAACCGCAAATCTTTGTTTGCACAGCAAAAATGAACAAGAATGGAAGACAGTAAATAATCGTATGACCTAAAAAAAGGTTTCATAAAGAACCAAAAGATGAACGTACTGCGACGCAACGGCCACCGCCATAAGAAACAAAAGCTGGCGACAAAAAAAATAACAAGACATGTTCTCTATTGCAACATGTTGGTGCGCTAAATAAATAAACAATTATGTTTTCATCAGCAGAAAAAAGTGCACACGTTAGCCGGCAGACACAGACTGCAGGGGCTACCTTTTTTAGAAAGGCTGGTGAAGAATCATTTTTTGGCGCACAAAATAAACCGGCTTTTTTTGGTGCGCCCGTGCAGGCTAAGCTGTCGGTAAGTAAACCCGACGACCCGCAGGAAAAGGAAGCTGATGCAGTGGCTGATAAAGTGATGCGCATGGCTGAGCCTCCGGCGCAAGCGGCGACTGTCAACAAAGACGAAGACAAACTGCAAAAGCAGGAGGAGGAGAAGGAAGAAGTGCAGGCAAAAAGTCAACCACCTGCGGTAATATCTGTTCAACGGGTTGAAGAGAAGAAAGAAGAAGTGCAGACGAAGTTGATCGGTGCGGTGGATAGAAAGGAAAACAACGCCGCAACGCAATCAATGAACAACGCGGCGGAAGGCGATGCAAATACGCATTCTTTTGGCAGGGGTATTTCACCTTTTCGTTCAGACATTATACAGTGCAGCGGCAGGGGACCACCGGCCAGCTCTATACCGTTCGAGCAAACTTTATCCTCCTCCAAAGGAGGTGGCAGTTCCATGCCGGATAATACCCAACAATTTATGGAAAGCCGCTTTGGTGCAGACTTTAGCGGCGTAAAAATTCATACCGGTTCCACCGCTGAAAACCTTAGCAACAGCATCAATGCACAGGCTTTCGCGCATGGAAACGACATCTATTTCAACAGCGGTAAATATTCTCCCAACACTGCTGATGGCGGCGCCTTGCTGGCGCACGAGCTGACCCATACCATACAACAGGGCGCAAGCAAACACACTCCACAAGCCAAAAGTTCCGATACCCCCGTTGCTGCGAAATTGAAAACGCAGCCTAAAAAAATTGATGCAGTTTTACCCTCTTTAACTTCTTCCCCCGCATCTTCGCATGCTGCCGGTAATGCCGGTTTCCAAAAAAAGCCCCAGGCAAATAATAACCCCAGATCACTGCGCGATCTAAGAAAGGATGCGTTCAATATTGACAGAAAAGAAGATCATGTCAATGAACATCGCCTTTCTGCACTTACAGGAAGCGCTGTAAGCCCAATACAACAAAAAGCTGAGTCAAAAAACCTAAGTTCTCCTTCTTCCACAAATACTTCCGCTGTTGTGCCAGCAAAGAGCAATGTGCAACCGAAAGAAGACGTGAAGGAAAATAAGAAGGAAGAAGAGGTGAAGCTGGATACATCTGTGCAGCCGGTTTTGCAGAAAAAAGCTTTGTCTGGCTTACAACAATTTAGTCAGGGTACAACGCTATCAACCGGGTCCAATCTAGCTTCATTTGCTGTTCAGTCCAGTGCGGAAAATACGGATGGGATACTACCTCATGAAATACCGGGCGCAACTGCTTCTAATAAAGATGTGAAAGACAGAGGTCCGCCTTCTGTACAGACAAAATCAGGCTCGGGTCCAGTCATACAGCGGTCATGGCTGGGTGATGCCTGGGATGCTGTTAGCAACGTGGTTAGTGAAGCCGCAGACATTGTAGCAAGAGGCTTGGATGCTGCGAAGGAATGGATACTTCGCCGTATCAGAAACTTTGTTCAAAACATTCCGGGCTACAATATACTGGCACTTATACTGCAGCAAGACCCTGTAACCCACGAACCGGTAGAGAGAAGCGGCAGAAATATTTTATTGGCTGGTCTGCAATTGATACCGGGTGGTTCACTGTTTCGCCAGGTACTTGAAAGGGTAAATGCAATAAATGAAGCCGGAGCCTGGATAGATGGCAGGATGGGTGATCTGCTGTCACTTGTTTCGGGCATAGGTAATCGCTTTACACAGTTCATCAATGGGTTGTCTCTGGATGATATAGGCAATCCGGAAGGTGTATTGAACAGGGTGGCTGATTTGTTTAGCGGCATCTTTCGCGACGTGACGGGTTTCATGGAAAGAGCGGCAGTAGAGTTCCTTGAAATGATCAAGCGCATTATGCTGCGTTTGATAGTAGACTTTGTACGTGCAAGAATTCCAAGGTTATATCCACTGCTAAGGGTTGCCTTAGGTCATGATCCGGTTACAGGCGAAGAAGTGCCGCGCAACGGGCACAACATATTGTATGCAGCGCTTGATGTAACTGATGCGGGTCGTGAACAACGACGGCAGATGGAAGAGACAGGCACCTTTGATAGAGTTGCTGCCTGGATAGACAGGGCGATCTCGGTATTCACAACAGCCTATGTTCAGCTTCGACAGGCGTTTACCAATCTTTGGTCGTATGTCACCATTGAGAACCTGTTTTCTCCTATTGAAACCTTTACCCGTATCTACAACGACTTTGCGGCGCCTATAAACCTGGTGTCTGGTTTTCTGGGTGATCTTGCCATAGAGATCATTCGGATCATCAAGGAAGCCTTGCTGCGCAGGTTAAGCGCCTATGCAAGAACCATTAGAGGTTATCCATTGGTCACCGTCATAATTGGACGCGATCCTTTTACCGGCGAGATTGTGCCACGTACCGTGCCTAACCTGATCCGTGGTTTTATGAGCCTGATGGAAGGGGGAGAGGAACAGTACCGGCAAATGGAAGAGTTGGGCGCGATTGCAAGAACTACGCAACGAATAGAAGCAGCAGTTGCCAGGCTCAATATGACCCCGGCGTATATCATTGCCTTGTTCACCGATTTGTGGCGGTCGTTCGGACTGGCAGATCTTGCTCATCCAATAGCAGCCTTCCAAAGAATTGTAGCAACATTTGGTGAACCCATTGGCAGGTTGATTGACTTTGTCATTGAGATCGTGAAGATCGTGGTTCATGTGATACTTGAGATCATGAACTTTCCCTTTGATCTCATCAACAATATTATCACCAGGGCAATGGCAGCTTTTGACCGGATCAAAAGAGATCCGATCGGCTTCCTGAAGAATTTGCTGCGGGCGATTAAGCAAGGTTTCATTCAGTTCTTTGATCACATTCTTACTCACTTGCTCAATGGCTTAACCGGCTGGCTGATGAGTGAGTTGCGGGACGCAAATGTGCCTGCGCCGACAGACTTCAGCTTGCGTGGTATCATTGGCTGGGTGTTACAAGTACTGGGCATCAGCATGGAAGCGATATGGGCGAAGCTGGCAGCGCATCCTAGAATCGGCCCGCAGAGAGTGGCAAGAATACGAGGAATGATCAGCACGCTTGAAGGTGATCTGGACGTTTATCAGAGATGTGCAGGAACGGGGAGTGGCAGCCATTTGGGATAAGATACAGGAACAACTATCTAACCTTTGGACAACGGTGCTGGATGCGATAAAGAACTGGGTGATGGAGACGGATCATCACACAGGTAACTGCCCGGTTGCTCAGCATGCTCGACCCTACAGGTATCATGGCTGTTATCAATAGCGCCATTGCTATCTACAGGGCAATTCAAAGCTTTATGCGTTACCTGCGGCAGATGCTGGAAGTAGTAAACTCTTTTGTGAACGGTGTGGCAGATATTGCTGAGGGCAACGTGACTACCGCCGCCAACTACCTGGAAAACACTATGGGAAGAGCAATGCCGATAGTGGTTGGCTTTTTGGCAAACCAGGTAGGACTAAGTGGCGTAGGCAGAAGAATAGCTGAAATGATTGGCAGTGTGCGGGGAATGGTGGACAGAGCGCTAACGTGGCTGGTAAACAGGGCAGTTGATACCGGAATGAATTTGCTGGATAGGGTGATGGGGAGAGGAGGAGCACAAACTGATCCAAATGCACCTTCGCAAGTCGTCCACAATTTTCCGGATGTTCAGGTTTCGGAGCCTTTTAGAATGGGTGAGGAAAGTCATACAATTACATTCACAAGCAGAGGCGGTATAGTTGAGATAACAATGGCAAGTGATACACGCATCAGTTTGCCTTTATTCCTCGGTGAGGCAATCAGTCAGGTTAATCAAATGGGTTCATTTAATGGCAAAAGTACTATTGCCGCCAGGCTGCAACGTGCCCTTAATAAAACAAATGAAAACGCCGTTAGGGGTTACATAGAAGATTGGAACATGAATAATGTTCAGGGAACAAGGGCCAGATCGCAGCCAGATTTTATCAGAGAAAAACTTTTGCGGGTAGTTGAAGATTTATCTGATCTCTCAGTCGGCGAAAAGAAAATACCGGCTATAGTAGGGTTATTTGACTTCCTAAACAAAAATACCAGAATGCCAGGTCGATATGCTGGCATTGCTGATCCAAATGATGTAGTGCCTTTTGGAGAATTTACGTCTTCTCAGAGGAGAGTAATATTAGATGCGAACAGAAATAACAATGGGGGGCAGATAATTTCAGATTGTGTTCAGGGAGAAGTTCTTCATGATAGCGACCCCAATGATCCTTTAAAAGCCAACATCGATCATATTTATCCAAGAGCGAAAGGAGGCAGCAATAGTTATTCAAATGCACAGGTAATATCCAGAATTAGTAACATAAGAAAGAGTGACACTATGGAAGGATGTCCACCGATAAGTAGAAAGCAACTGACAGGTGAGGCTACCTTGTTTAGAAAGGCTGGTGAAGAAAGTTTTTTTGGCAGTCAAAAGGAGCCAGTCATTTTTTGGTGCGCCTGTGCAGGCAAAACTGTCTGTTAGCCAACCCGGTGATCCGCAGGAAAAGGAAGCGGATGCAGTGGCTGACAAAGTGATGCGCAATGCAGAACCTGCAACTGTGGCTGCGACTGCAGAACCCGAACAAAAGCTGGAGCGCAAGGAAGAAAAAGAAGAGGAGGTACAGGCTAAAGCCGAGCCGGTAATCGTAGTGAAGCGCAAAGAGGAAGAAGAGGTTAGTCCCAAATTAAACAGTGTGCAACGTGCTCCCGATGCCGGGGGAGAGCCTCAGCATGCCGCCGCTGCCGGCGAGGAAAAAGAAGAAAAAATAGCGCCTAAATCAGTTGGATTATATCGTTCAGAAGTACTTCAGCGCAGTGGCATGGGGCCACCGGTTACTTCCAAAGACTTTGAAAGTGACTTATCGTCCACCAAAGGACAAGGCAATGCTATGCCCGACAGCACGCAGCAGTTTATGGAGAACCGTTTTAACACGGACTTCAGTGGCGTGCGCATACATACCGGCAGCCAGGCTGAAAACCTCAGCCGCAGCATCAACGCGCAGGCTTTTACGCACGGCAACGACATCTATTTCAACAGCGGAAAATACTCTCCCCATACCGCTGAAGGCGGCAGCCTGCTTGCGCACGAACTGACCCATACCGTGCAGCAGGGTGCGAGTCCATCCATACAGAAAAAAACTGCTCCTCCACCTGCCATTCCTCCACCCGCAGAAGTAACCTCACTTACCAAAGGATCTTTTGCCCCTTCCGATGCTGTTGCCCAATACATTGAGGGTGGTCGCAACCAGGGCAAAGAGATCAACGTTTCGTTTGGCAGCTATGCCTCCGGCGCTATAAAAGTGCGAAAACAAAAAGATACCTATGACACCGTTGGTGGCGGTTACCAGGGGTTGCCATTCCAAATACCATTTTTACAGCCACTCGTTAATGCGGGTGTACAGCCAATGCTCGCAGTGCAGATCAAAGACAATGCGATCAGTGGCTTTATGACCGTTGGTGTTGGCGCATCTAAAAGAGTAGGCGATCCGGGTGCCATTTTTAGCAAGATCAAAGAAAATCCGGCATTGATGAAATGGGATGGACTGCAAAATCTACTCGCGAAAAAAGATAATATCATCAACGAAATAGCGGGAGACAAGATTCATTTTGCAGTCAACAATATCCAAGTTACACTAGGTGGATTTGTCAAGGGAACTTTTAATATCGACCTGTTGAATACGGCTGTTTCGGTAGAGGGTTCGGCGATAGTTACGGTTAAGAGTTTGGCCAATGGCACGCTCAATTTCAAACGCGATGCTATGGGCAATTTGCGGGGCAATTTCGAAATGCAGGCTGCTGTTAAAAACTTCACCGGTTCTGTGCAGGGGCAGTTCCTCAACGGTATTTTCGATATTCATGGCAAGGTGCGCTACACCACTGAAAAGCTGAGTGGTGAAGTCAATCTCATCGTGACTGATCAGAAGCAGGCTAAACAGGCAGTGCTACAGCAATTGGAGCCGCAACAGATTAGCAAAGAAGCTGAAGAAAGGGCTGGAGTGAGTGACCCTGCTGCCGGACCAGTGGCAGGCCCACGAGCTATTGCCGGCTGGGGCACCGTGGAGTTTGCCTTCAATAAGTGGCTCACAGGTATGGCAAAGGTGATCATAGATGACGAAGGCTATGTGACTGTGCATGGCGAGATAACGCCGCCCGCCGAAGTTCCACTCTTTCAACCGAAACCCTACCGGTCGCCCAACTTTATCGACCTCCATCCAACATTTAGATGGGGAATACCTTATGTGGCAGATCTGCATGTTGGTCTCGATTTTTTACTGTACGCTGAGGCGCAGATTGGTCCTGCGGTATTGCGCAACATCAAGATCATTGGTAACTATAGTACCGATCCGTTGCTGTTCAATGACTTTAGAATCCAGGCAACTTTTAACCTTATGGGCTATGCCGGGCTGGTATTTGAGTTTGGTGCACACGCGGGTGTTGGCATACTCGGCTTTGACATTGACCTGAAAGGAACATTGAAAGCAACAGCGGGAATAAAAGGGTATGTGGAAGCAACACCCGTTATTGGCTATCGTGAAAAGGCGGATCCGGTGGCGGGCAAAAAAGGTGAATTCTTTTTGAGTGGTTCGGCCGAATTGGCTGCCCAACCGTTCCTGGGATTGGAAGGTATCATCGGATTAGAAGTTGACAGTCCCTGGCCGATACCCAACTTCGGGCGGTCGTGGAATATGTTTAAGAAGGAGTATCCGCTGCCGGGACAGTTTGGTGTAGGGCTAACATTTGGAGAATACATATTGGGCTCTGGTGAGTTTCCAAAAGTGGATTTTAACCAGGTAAATTTTGACCCCGATAAGTTCAAGGATGACCTGATTGAAAGAAATGTTCCGCCGGCGAAAGATCACCCGGCTGAAAAGAAAGCCGGTTTTGCGGATAAAAACCAGGGTAAGGAACCACCACCGCCACCACCGCCCGTGCCGGCGCATGTACCTGCGGCAAATAAAGGAAAAGATGGTATAGAAAAGCCGGTATCGCCTGCCATATTGGAAAGATGGGTTGTGGGTACAAAGGCGATAAAAGCGCTAAAAGACCGGCGCGATGAAAAGCCAGAAACGAAGGCACAACTGATGGCGGAGCTCAATTCAATCAAACGCAAATTTAAGTTTAGCGTGCTGGTGGCAGATCCTGTAGGGCAAAACTGGTCGATATATGCGGAGATGCCGGGAGTGAACAACAGCGGCACCCCTATCATTATTAAGGGGTTGGCGGAAGAGAAGAAGGAAGGAGATGGAAAACCTGTTGACAAAGCCCTGGAAGAGAAGCATGCGAACGGCAAAGAAGACGCTTCCAATGCCGGCATTTTGGCGCTGAATAAATTAGAAGACAAGTTCGCAGGCGATGATGGCTCTAAACACAGGTTATTCTTTATGGAGCATTCAGGCGATATGGATCTTATGATAAACCCGCTGCCAACCAGTGATTTTGTGAAATGGGTAACCAATATTGAAGTGGACACAAGTACTCCTCCCGGAAAGAAAAAAGATCAGCATAAGAAAAATGCGATTCAAAAAGCACAGGAGATACAACGCGAGAAAACGCAATTGATTGCCGGTGGCGTTGCTAAAAACGATCTTATTACTCACATCAAGCATTTGCTTGATGAATTGAGTGTACTTACCGGGCATTTGTTTACCAATGAAAAGCCCGACTGTTGCGTGGAAAATGATGGTTTGCACTTCGGTGGGCTTTATAAGGGAAAGTATGGCAAAAGCATGGAGGCTAAGTACTTAACGAATATTAAAATGCCACAAGGTTCAGTGCCAAGTGTAGAAGGTCACCAATCGTTTAACACGATAAATCAAAGACGAAACAAGGCTGGAAGTTACTACGTGCTGGGGCATTTGCTAAATCACAATATTGGTGGTACGGGAAAAGCCTGGAAAAATCTTACACCTCTGACAAGAGATGCCAACAGCGCGCATGAAAGTATAGCTGAAGCCCGTATTAAAACAGCCGTAACCGCCGGCAACATCGTTTACTACAAAGTGGAGGCTGAATATGGACGTCCGGTACCACAGGCAGCCAAAAAGCGGATACAGGAAATAATGATAGAAGAAGCCAATGTGCCGACGAAACTGATCTGTGAAGCTTCTATGGTTACACCGGCCAGTGTTTCTGCAACCGGAAGAGAACAGAAAGTTGTGCTGGTGCCTGCGGGAACGGTGATTGATAATCAAATTAGCCAGGTGCCCGGCGATTATGATTTAATAGAAATGAAACATGAAACTGTTCGTTTAGGAGATTTGAGTATAGAGAAAATATCTTCAATCGACGAGGTGAATGAGCAGTTTGCTGAAAAAATTGCCGACGCTATCATAGACAAAAACAAGAACGATAAGACAAAATTTGCCTCATTTGAAGCCCTTGCTGCCTATGAGTTTTCTGACGGTCGTTCATTTACCGATAGACAGAAGGACATTATTTCTCCGGGCTTTAAAAATTTAGGTTATGTACGTTTATATTAAAATTTGAAACTTTATGGCTGCCAATTATCTCGCGCAATTAAAAGCTTTATCTGAAGAGATCCAGGAAAGCTTCGATGTGATGAAAGAAGAAAATACTATCGAAGAATCACCCGGCAACTCCCACAAAGAGTGGCCCAAACAGATTAAGAAGTTTTTTTCAGAGCTCAACGGAGTTGACATTCACTGGCAGTCTTATAAGGATAAAAAGAAGCTAAACATCAGTGGCAAAATCCATCTGCTGTCGTCAGAAAAAGTGGCTATGGATACCAAAGATGTAGTGTGGTTCAATCATACGCCAGAGAACTCCATTCTCAGAAAATTTAAAATCATAGATTTTTTTGTTGATGAGGCTGCCGTTGGCTTTATTGAGAACGATGCTACCGGGCAACTCTACTTTTATGAATTTGCAGGTGAGCCGCAGCCGCTCGGTGTGGCATTTGATGGTTATGTGCAATTGCTGTGTATGTGTAAAGGCTTTTTCTATTGGCAAAAGTCGCTGCTAGAAATGGGCACCAAAACCAAAGAGTCGCAAGAGACAAAAGACATGAAGCAACATTTGCCAAACATTTTTCCTGATTTCAATTTCGATGCGTTTACGGCGCTCTTTCAAAAGGTAAGGCTGCACAAGAAATAAAAAAGTCCATTATTCTTATCGTGTAGAGACGGGTATTTTTTGGGAGCCCTGCTGTAGATTTCTATAGCGGCGGCCGTTGCGTCGCACTCTTGTACCGCTTGTATTCTTGTCAACAGGTAAGCGCACTTTTAGGTGACAAACGATATAAAAAGGACCACAAAGAATCACCCGATGAACGTACTGCGACGCAACGGCCGCTGCCATGAAAGACCATTGCTGGTTTCCAAAAAAAAGATCCGGCAATACATGTTGAAAACAATACTGACACAACTTTAAAACTATTGTTATGAAACGATCTTTTGCACGCCGGTATCGCCGGCATACCACATCATCGCGCGAAGGTGCTGTACCTAAAAAAGAAACACCCGGTGAACAAAGTTTCTTTGGTGGTCCTGCTGCTGAAACTTTCTTTCAATCAGCACCTGTGGTACAACGCAAGTGCGACCACTGCGAGCAGGAAGAAAAGAAGAACCAGCCAATGCCCGGGAAAGAAGATAAGCAGGTAATGCGTGCCGAAGACAAAAAAGAAGAAGAGGTAAAACGGGCTGAGGACAAGAAGGAAGAGGAACCGGTAAGTAAAAAAGAAACTACGAACCCAGGGGCGGGCAACAGTCATATCACCTCGCAATACGTTGCTACACTCAATGGCAAAGGGCGACCATTGCCAAAACAGGCGCAACAATTTTTCAACAGCAAAATGGGCTACGATTTTAGCCGGGTAAAAATACACACGGGTAAAGACGCTGCAAATTCGGCGAAGGCTATCAACGCCAAAGCCTACACCACCGGCGATCATATTGTGTTTAATGAAGGCGAGTTTGACACAGAAAACATTACCGGCAAAAGGCTGCTTGCTCATGAACTGACGCATGTAATGCAACAGGATAAAACCCAGATTAACCGCCTGCTAAAAAAGACCGCAGAACCCGTGGCAGAAAAACCAAAGGAGGCTGAAGAAGCCAAAGCAGAGACCGAAGCAACGGCTAATGAAGAGCTGGCAAATGAACCGGTGCATGTTTCAGATATAAAAACTTTTGGCAAGCGATCTACTGAGACTGTGTTTGCCAAATCAGTCACCTTTACCGGAAAGACGGATGCCGAATTTGATGGTGGTACAGGAGAAACAAAAGATCTGAAAGCGGTAAAGGCTACATCATGCAAAACGTGCAGCGATTGCGTAACGGTGACGGGCACTTTTGAGATCACGTACAAGGTAACTACTTCGGTACACCTGCCATCGGTGCCCGAGGGACTAACGCCCTGCCAGGTAAAGGTTGTGCAGCATGCCATCGACAGCAAGATCGCGCCACACGAGCAACAACATGTTGCCGCTTTCAATGCTTACAATGGCAAGGTGCAATTGCCTATAAATTACACCGGATGCCTCAGCGGTTTGCAACAGCATTTGCAGGATATGAACGATGCTGACGGCAATGCCAGAAAGGCTGCAGCCAAGGCAGCAAGTAAAGCACTTGATCCGTATTTTGTAGAGGTGGACCTGGATTGCGAAGAGCCTGCCATTCCCAAAAAGTAAGTGCCAATAAAATAAAAAGCCCGCGCCGATTACGTTCGGAGCGGGGTATTTTCTAAGACCATCTTAAAACCCAGTCCGTTGCCGACATCCATTACATCGCACCCAACTGTACTCCATTATTTTATTTCTGCCGGACCCGGCAACTCGAAGCCGGGGATGTTGTACATCGAACTACTTACCAGGGAACTGTAAAAGTAAAAAGTTAGTGTGTTCAATGCAAGTGCGTAGGGCAATATTTGTTTTCAAAAAAACATATTTATTAAACCTGTTTCAGAGCGGCTTACAATCATGTTTTCTTTTTTAATGTGCCAGGACGGCAGTGCGGCGTTAGGACTTTTGTTGCGTCGCACTCTTCAACTTTTTTTTCTTTATTGAGCATTTAAAAAAAGCAATAGTTGTACAGCACAAATGGTGGGACTGTACAAAAAAGCTCAAATTTTTCCCAGGCTAAAATGTACTTCTAAAGCTGTAGTTTATTGCGTATGGTAAGGCAGCGTACAAGAGCTTTGGCTTGTTTTGATTACACAAATATTTATGCTACCTTTTTGTTGTGCTTTACACTATATCCAAAAATATTGGTTCATCAACTTCCATTGAGACAGCCCTGCAAGACCTCAGGCAAATTGTTGCCGACAGGATCAGCCAGCATTTCAATGAACAATCTTTTCCGTTTGGTAATTGGATACATCAAAAATTCAATGGTAATCTGTTTCAAAAAGAGATTACAGAACGGGTGCCATTTATAAGAACGCCGGAAGAGTGGATAGTTTTATTGCTGGCGATCGTACCACATATTGCACCTAATTTTTTTGAACCTATCATAGCTGATTTGCTGCCGTCTGGTGGCGACTTCCCCGAATTTGGCGGCACCAAAGGTACCAATCATCGCAGCATGCTGCCAACTGGTGAAACTGCTCAGTTTATTATTGCTGCCAACGATATAATGGCAAGGCTGCAGGTGCAGCAATTGTTTGGTGAAGAGCATTTTTTCTTCCGCGAAAACATTTTGTGGTTAGAGCCGGTAAAGGAAGGTGAACCCTTTATGAGTGGGCGCATCATTATGTCGTCGGAGTGGCTGGACAAGATCTTGTTAGGCAAAGAAACAGCGCCGCGCTTTGGTCTTGATTTTCCGGCACGACGTATTACTACCACCATGCTGTGGGAAGATGCCGTTTTGCCAGCGCAAACACAACAGCAGGTTAACGATATACGCATTTGGTTAGAACACCAACACATGTTTTTGAATGATGAGAATCTGAAACGTAAAATAAAGCCGGGGTACCGGGCACTGTTTTATGGTCCTTCCGGCACAGGCAAAACACTCACGGCTACACTGTTGGGCAAGCAGTTTCAGAAAGATGTTTACCGCATAGATCTTTCACAGATTGTCTCGAAATATATTGGAGAAACGGAGAAGAATCTCGAGATAGTTTTTAAGAAAGCAGAAAAGAAAAGCTGGATCTTGTTTTTTGATGAAGCTGATGCATTGTTTGGCAAACGGACCAATGTACAAAGCTCGCACGACAAATACGCGAACCAGGAAGTGAGTTATCTTTTGCAACGTGTAGAAGACTATGGCGGGCTTATTATACTTGCTTCGAATTTCAAAAATAATTTAGATGATGCTTTCATCAGGCGCTTCCATGCTTTGGTGCATTTTCCTATGCCGAATGCCAATGACCGGTTATTGTTGTGGAAGAAATCGCTACCCTCAACCTTGATTATTGATACGACCGTCAACCTAAATGAACTTGCCCAGAAATATGAGCTTACCGGTGCAAGTATTTTAAACGCCGTTCACTTTGCAGCTTTACAATGTTTTGCAGGTGGGCGGGATGCCCTTTTTCATCAAGATCTTAAAGAGGGAATACGGCGCGAATACATGAAAGAAGAAAAGACGATTTAGAATATGTGTCGCCGGGATAAAATAATTATTGCACTCCCATCTAATCTTTGTTGTTTGCTTTCGTATAGAGATAAAGGTTCTGGCTGCAGGCAAAAGTTGAGACTTTCAGTTGCGAAAAACAAATTTCGCCAGCCCGTTATTCCACCGACCTTTTGAGCAATATTTTTCCGTGGCTTGCGTGTATGCATTAGGGAAAGTAGATTACAATTAGTGTAAAAGTTGCCCTAAGTTTTTCTGTACAAGAGTGCGACGCAAGGATGTTGTGTCAGGGTGGTAAAGCCCGGTTCACAAAAAGTCAAGATCAGTATAGAAACGAATATGAATGTTATTTGAAGATCAGAACGCTGAGAGCCGTAGGTCGCAAACTTTTAACTGCAAGGTGGTTGTGCCATTCCATTCGTTATCTTCCAGTGTAAACACAACATCAAGTGGTTTTTTGCTTACAAGTAAATCAAACTTTTCTGCCATATAAAAACCAATTCCGCTCATGGTTACATGGCCTTGCCGTAAACTAAACTTGATGTGTTCATCTTTTACAATTTTTGAATAGCCTGTATCCACTACTTTCCGGGTTATGAAAACAGGACGAAGGTTTTCAGGTCCAAATGGCTCCATTTGTTTTAGAATGTTGAAGAAGGCTGGTGTTAGTTCAGCAAACACAACTTCGGCATCTATTATTTGTTCGGGAATGAGTAGCCGTGGATCTATGGTTTCGCTGACAACCTGCTCAAATTTTTTGGAAAAGGCTGGAATGTTTTGTTGCAGGATTGTCATACCGGCCGCAGCGAAATGTCCCCCATAGCCGATCAGGTATTCGCGGCAGGCATGAATGGCTTCATAAAGGTTGAAACCAGTTACACTACGCGCACTTCCTCCGGCCAATTCGCCATTTCCGGTAAGTACAATTGTAGGGCGGTAGTGGGTTTCAATCAACCTGGAAGCAACAATGCCCACCACACCTTTTTGCCAGCCTTCTTTAAAAATAACAGTAGTTTTTTTACTAGCGTAATCAGGATCATCGTTTATCATTTCCAACGCCTGTGCCGTTATTACGCTGTCAGCGTCTTTTCTTCTGGTGTTGTCGAGGTGTAACATTTCTGCAAACTCCATTGCTTTTTCGCAGTCCTGTTCAATAAACATTTGTACTGCCTTTCGGGCGTCATCCATACGTCCGGCAGCATTCACCCGGGGAGCAATGATAAAGACCAGGTTGGTAATGAACATTTCCTTTTGAACGCCGGCTAACTTCATTAAAGATTGAATGCCTACGCACGGATTTGAGTTCACTTTTTTTAAACCGTAAAATGCCATGATCCTGTTTTCGCCCGTTATAGGCACTATATCGGCAGCGATTGCCGTGGCAAGCAGATCGAGGTAATTCATAAAAACTGTCTCGGGAGAGTTGTAAATGTTCTGCGAGAGCCGACATTAGTTTGAAACCTACTCCGCAGCCACAGAATTCTTTGTATGGATAATGGCAATCGGTTTGTTTTGGATTCAGGATGGCAATAGCGGGGGGCAGTTTGTCATCGGGCAAATGATGATCGCAGACGATAAAGTCGATTGCCAAGTTGTTTGGCGTAGGCAATTAATTCAACCGATTTGATGCCGCAGTCAAGAGAAATGATCAGTGTAAAACCATTTTCTTGTGCATAATCAATACCTTTTTGGAAATGCCATAACCTTCGCCGTACCGTTGGGGATATAGAAATCAAGTGTTGTATAAACCTTTGTGATGAACTGGTATATACTGGCTACTGCGGTTGTTCCATCAACATCATAATCTCCATAGATCAAAATTTTTTCTCCGTTTTCTAGGGCTTTTAGAATTCTTTTGACCGCTTTGTCCATGTCTTTCATGAGCCAGGGATCGTGTAAATGTGCAAGTTCAGGCCTGAAAAAATTTTTGGATTTGTCAAAATTATCGAGCCCACGTTGAACAAGATTTGACAAAGAGTTCTATTAATACCGAGTGCTTTTGTAAGCTTAGTACCTGGTCATCTCCTGCATGTAAAACCTTCCACCGTTTTTGCATGGTCAATAATTTCTATCTGTAGTATAACGAACTAAATCTTCCAAACCTTTTCGTACTTCATTTTCGGGAAAATATATAAAACATCCAAGGCTTCATCTCTGTATTGCCACATTTTTTCTCTTGCGTAGTCAATGCCACCCGCTTTTTCCACTTCATCGATTACGAAACGCACTTTTCTTTTTTTGTATTCTCATTTTTAACGATATAAATCAGTTTTCTTTTAAAGCTTATCTACTTTATTGAGGGTATAGATAAGAGGAAGAGTAAGTTTTTTTTCTTTTATATCATTGCCTGTTGGTTTACCTATATTGGCATTTCCATAATCAAACAGATCGTCCTTTATCTGAAAGGCAATACCAACTTTTTCGCCAAATACCCTCATTTTTTCTATGGCTTCAGCTCTTTGAAAGTAGTGGAAGCACCAGCAGCACATGATGAGGCGACCAAGGAGGCGGTTTTGTTTTTTATGATTTCAAAATAAACGTCTTCATTCAGGTTTAGTTTTCGTGCTTTTTCAATCTGCAGCAATTCACCTTCACTCATTGCTTAACTGCATAAGAAAGTATTTGCAATACTTTAAAGTCGTTATTATCAAGCGATAACAACAGTCCTTTTGATAAAAGATAGTCACCTACCAAAACTGCTATTTTATTTTTCCAGAGAGCGTTAATAGAAAAAAATCCCCGGCGTTCCAACGATTCATCCACTACATCATCATGAACCAGCGTCGCTGTATGCAACAATTCAACCAACGACGCAGCCCTATACGTTTGTTCGTTTATGTCCCCCCCAGTTTTGCACTTAATAAAACAAACATCGGTCTCATTTGCTTCCCTTTTCGCTTTACTATATACTGCATTATTTTATCGAGAAGTGAAACATTGCTTTTTACTGCGTTTTTAAATTGGATTTCAAATTCTTTCAGTTCATTTTATATTATTTGTTGGTTATATCCATTCTTATATTGGCGCAAGTATAGAGGTAAACGTAATGCAGTTTATCAGGCAATTAGTTGTTTAAGTAATGGGAAAAAAGTTCTACACAGACCAAGCAGCATTTAATAATATATGTTGTCTAATTAATTCATTGTAAGAATGGTATAGTTTTTTTAAACCTTTAAAAAAAATTGTAATTATTTGGTTATTCATCTTCAAAGCATATTTTTGCAGCGAGGATACTAACAAGATTTTCCATTACAAAAAATAATAAAACACTTCTATGGCAAGTAACAAGTACATTTTAATGTTAGGCTTAATCAGCCTCTTCTCGTCTGCCGCCTTCGCGCAGCAGAACGATGCAGGGTATGATTGGAGAGACTCCTCCAAAATTGCAACTAAAAATCTCCCTCAACAAAGTGAGTTTTTAAATAACCAATACCCTTATCCCGCAAAACCCCGCAGTATGTGGGAACTTGGTTTGAGTACAGGATCAACCAATATCTTTGGTGACATCAGCGATGGTAAATTTCATTACGGTGTTGCTGGCGGACTTACTTTAAGAAAAGCGATAAGTCACACTTTTTCATTGAGAGGCGGATACTTTGGTTCTATGGCAAAGGGCGAAACCAATGCATATAGAGCTCGTGTTGGTGGTCAACTTGGATACAAAACCTGGATACATCAATTGGCTCTTGATTTGATCGCTTCACTTACTCCTTCAAGTCATTACAGGGGTAATCCAAAAATGGACATTTATTTAGTTGGGGGTATTGACTTACTTGCCGCACGTGTACACTACGCTGATCCTAATGGAACACAGCTAAGCAACAAATATTCTACTTTTTATGGAGTTATGAATCGTCCGGGTGTTTATCCGGCAACTTTGAATGGTACACTTGGTACTATCCTGGGTTATAAGAATCCTATTACTAATCGTAAAGCCTGGACAGTGCTCGCTGGTGCGAATGTAGGTGGTGGCGTTTCTTTCAAACTGAGTAAGAAAGTAAATATTGGAGTTGAACAACGCTTCACTTTTGTACCTTATGATTACCTGGATGCTTATAAAGGTGGCAATTCAAATGACATCATCAGTTATTCAAGTGCTCACTTAAATCTTAATCTGGGTAGCTCTGCAAAACGTGTAGAACCATTGTGGTGGCTTAACCCCAACAATTTTGTATATAACGAACTTAATCGTCCTGAGCACATGAAGATACCACCGCCGGTTCTGCCTGATGCAGATGGTGATGGTGTTACCGATCAATTCGATATGGAGCCAAATACTCCAGCTGGTGTTCCGGTTGATGTACGTGGTGTAGCCAAAGACAGTGACGGTGATGGTGTTCCTGATTATAAAGACAAGGAATTACTTACTCCTCAGAAATGTTTCCCTGTTAACGCAGACGGTGAAGGTAATTGCCCTGAGTCAGCTTGCTGCACAGAGTTAAGAAACAAAATTGAAGCATGCCCAGGTTGTAATGCACTTAGTTGTGGTCTAAGTAATCTGCCTACTATCCAATTTAGATCAGGTAGAGCAACACTAAGTAAAGATGCTATGAGTTTACTTTCCGGAGTTGCTTCTCAGGTTAAGAGTAATCCTGATTGTAAAGTAAGAGTGATAGGACATGGTGCCAGTGACAAACGTGCACAACAGTTGAGTTGGGATAGAGTAAATACTGTTATCAGATACCTGGTTGAGAAGCAAGGTATAAGTGAAGACAGGTTTATCTTCTCCTATGGTGAAGAAGGAGATCCAAATTCAGTAGATATGATGGGTACTACAGAAAGTGGACCTAATAATGTACCTGCTCCGCATCCAAACTTAAAAAAATAGTATTAAGCCTATTTAATATAAAAGACCCTCCAAACGGAGGGTCTTTTATTGTTTATATAGATTAGAAATCAATTCCTTGTGGTACTGTTTCAGGATTATCGATGGTAGAAAAAAATAAGTTGCTTGTTATAAAATAAATAGGTAGAAATGGAGTTTTTAGAGGGTATTTATTTTGAGAAAAAAATGGGCATTTTTAACAATCATGCAACTTTTTTGGTTTCTTTGCTCTCTTAGAACTTATTGCTAAAAACAATAGGGTGAGACTTATAAACACTTCACTAATATCAATATGGTTATGAGAAAAATTTTTACTACGCTTACTTTCTTGTTATTTATCGCATCTAGTTGTTTCTCCCAGTTGGGCGGTACACATAATTATTTAGACACTTCCTATATCGCTCCGCGCAATCTCGCACAACAGTCTGATTTTCTAAATAACAATACGAGTTTTCCCGCCAAACCCAGAGACATGTGGCAACTGGGAGTTTTCGTTGGACTTCCCTATATTGATGGTGATTGCCCAATGGCAGTAAAAGGCGCTGGATCAGGTCTTAGTTCATTCGCATGGGGTGGGGGAGTTTCTATTAGAAAAGCGATAGGGTATGTAGTTTCAATTCGGGCTTCTATGGCATATTACAACATGCTTGGTCTGGATTACCAACGCAATAGAAACTATAACAACCATCCTTTCATCGAGCAAAACTATTTAACCTCAGCACGTGGTTATATTCATAATTTCCATACAACTGCAATTGTTCCATCATTGGAAGCCCTGGTTTCTTTAAATAACATAATGTTTCATAACAGACAGGGACGCTGGAATTTGTATGCCTTGGCTGGATATACAGCGTTTGCCTATAAAACAAAACTTGATGTTGTAAATGCAAGCGGTGCCCCTTACCCTTTTGAGACTATTGATGTAACAGCTAAACGCAGCGACATAAGAAGTGCATTGCGTAAAATGCTGGATGGTAATTACGAAACGGTAGCATTGACCAACGATAGAAGACCAGAACTTGGTGAGTATAACCTTCGCCACTCATTTAGCGCTGGTGCGGGCATGGAATATAGAATTGGGAAAAAGACATCTTTAGGATTGGAATACAAGCGTATCATGACAAGAGATGACTATGTTGATGGTTGGTTTCGTCAAAGCGGTGACCTGGTAAACCCTGTCTTTACATCAGAGTGGGATAACATAGGGTTTTTCTCTGCAGGAGTAAATTACAACATGGGTAATTCCAAGAAACGTATACCACCATTGTGGTGGATGAACCCATTGGAATTTGCCTACAGTGAGTTGAGCAATCCAAAACACATGAAGTTACCTAAAGTGAAACTTGATGACGCTGATGGTGATGGTGTAACTGATCAATTTGATCTTGAGCCTAATACACCACCCGGTGCACCTGTTGATACTCATGGGGTATCTAAAGACACTGATGGTGATGGTGTACCTGACTACCGTGATAAAGAACTGCTTACTCTTCAAAATTGTTTCCCTGTTGATGAAGATGGTGTAGGTAATTGCCCTGAGCCTGAGTGCTGCAAAGAATTGAGAACAAAACTGGGTCAGGGACCTGTAACAGATTGCCGTATCTCTGATCTGCCCAGCGTACAATTTAGAGGAAACAGTGTGAGGTTGAGTGCCGAAGCGCAATCAATATTGAACAGTGTAGCTAATCAGTTGAAAGCTAACCCAACCTGTAAAGTAAAAGTATCAGGTCATGGTCCATCTAACAAAGCTGCGCAACAACTAAGCTGGGATCGCGTAAATGCTATTATTCGCTACCTGGTTGAAAGGCAAGGTTTGTCTGATAGCAGAATTATTTTTGAATATGGAACAGACGGAGATCCTGCTACAGTTGATCTAATGGGAACTACTGAGGAAGGTCCTAATTCAGTTCCTGCGCCTCATCCAAATTTGCAAAAAACAAAGTAGGTACAAATTCAAATTGAATAACAAAAAGGTCCCGGAGAAATCTGGGACTTTTTATTTGGAAACCGTTGCAGGATAATTTTTAAAATAGAAGTGTCACTTATTATTGCTGATCCCGCGCAGGAAGAAATGCTGCATTTTTTGTTTTAGCAAAAGGGTTTTGGTGGATGCGGGTTTCTGCGAAGGTTATTATCAATTGAATATTTGGATGGATTTAAGTAGTACATATTTTTACTACACCAATGCTATGCTACTAAACAAGTCTGGTAACAGGCTTGTGATAAATTTCAAAAGTTTGTTTTATAAGACCAGTATAGTAAATTACTGCAATCATTTTGCTACATCAGGGCTTTACATTTGAACGGAGCGTCGCAACAAAAGTTCCATATATTTTCACCGCCTGTTACATGAAACCAGCAAAAGATTTTCATTGCTTCATCGTTGCGTCGCATTACGTTCATCCGCAACTCTTTTATCGGCTTTTAGGCGTAAAAGAATTGCAGCGCGAATTATTTATGCTAACATCAGTTTACGATAAGTACGGGAATTTTCAGTTGATGCCGAACTTTGTCCACCGTTTCGCCATAAAGAAAATCAGTGATCCCGGTGTGAAAATGTGCGCCCATTACTAACATATCTGCTTTTCCTTCTTTTACGATCCTAACAATTTCTTTCGTACGGTTTTTGTAACCAAGTTGTCCCTCCACCGTAAACCCTTTTGTTTGTAATTGGTCAACATAGGATTGCATATGAGCTTTGTCATTCCTGGTTTCGAAATCGTCGGAAACCTCGCCGAGAGCTAACGCAGAGGCGCTTTCAACAATGTGTAGCAAGAGTAGTTTGGTATTTACATTGCCTTGTGCCAAAGCATGTGCGATCAGATGTTCATCATTTTTACTGAAATCAAGTGCGACGGCAATGCATGTAAGTTTTGGAATGGAAAAGTTTTGAAGAGTAGCGGCGTTGGGATGTAGCCGGGCAGTTGCGGTACGATTTTGTTTTCTTATCATTGGCAAAACTGTCATTATTACAAATAGACAGGCGAAGAAAATAACTGCGATGACAATCACAGTTATCCAAATGAAATTAAGTCCTTCTGTAAGAGCTATCGATATTTCGTTGGCAACCATGCGAACGTTGAGATAGATAAGCACTGCTGCAATAAGCCACGCAATTATTTTTACCGGAAGTTTTATGGCAAAGTTGCCCATAGTGCTCTTGTCACTTACGAAGTGAATAAGCGGGATGATGGCAAAACCCAACTGAAGACTTAGCACCACCTGGCTGAATACAAGAAGCCGGTCTACTTTGTCTTCGCCCATAATAAGGATAACCAATACCGCCGGAACGATGGCTAACAGGCGGGTAATAAGTCGCCTGACCAGCGGATTTATTCTAAGATTTAGATACCCTTCCATAACGATCTGCCCGGCCAATGTGCCGGTGATGGTTGAGCTTTGACCGGAGGCTATAAGTGCAATAGCAAACAATGCGGGTGCAATGTTATTACCTAGCAGTGGAGCCAATAAGCGGTGAGCGTCTTTAAGTTCTGCTACACCGGTATTGCCACTGCGGAAAAAGACAGAGGCGGCGAGGATTAGTATAGCCGCATTGACGAAGAAAGCTGCATTTAAGGCAATGGTGGTATCTATGCGATTGTATTTGAGCGCCCGTTTAATTCCTTCGGTTGTGTTGGAAATTTTTCGGGTTTGAACAAGTGCCGAATGCAGGTACAAATTATGCGGCATAACTGTAGCGCCAATAATGCCTATTGCAATGTAAAGCGCCTGCTATTTGGTATAGTTGGAATAAAGCCCTTGGCTATTTCGCCAAGTTCAGGTTTTGCAAAGAACATTTCTATTAAAAATGAAAATGCCAATAATGGCCACCAGCACAATAATGAAACCTTCCATTTTGCGCATGCCTAGTCTCTGCAGATAGAACAGTAAAAAAGTATCAAGGACAGTGATTGAAACACCCCACATCAATGGCAACCCTGTAAGTAATTGTATACCGATCGCCATACCTAAAACCTCAGCGAGATCGCAGGCTGCGATAGCTAACTCGGCAAGAATGTACAACGCAAAATTTATTACAGGCGGATACACTTCCCGGTTAGCCTGCGCCAGATCCATCCTTCTAACTATGCCTAACCTTGAACTAAGACCCTGCAGCAAGAAGCGCCATCAAATTGCTCATCAGCAATACCCAGATCAACTTATATCCAAACTGTGCCCCGCCTGCCAGGTCTGTCGCCCAATTACCCGGATCCATATACCCAACGCTGACCAAATATGCAGGACCTAAATAGGCCAATATCCTTTTCCAGCCTTTTTGCGATTTGGTTACGTCAATACTTTCATGTACTTCACCCAACGATGCTTCTGCCTGATGCTGCGCCATAAATGATTTTTACAAATAATGTTTTTGCCAACTGCTGGCTGATTGAGAAAGGCGGATGTTTTTTTATTTTTATTTCGATAGACTGATCGAAACTAAACTTTCGTACCACTTCCAGCATGGTGCCAATACCTATGTTTTTGTGCCTGAGAAGATCAAGCAGTTCACTCGATTGGCTACCCACAGCAGAGACCTGTGCCTCTACATTTAAATCAAGATCAACAAGGTTCACTTGTTTGACCTGTTCTATTTTTCCATTGCGATCCGGTATAGGATCTCCATGTGGGTCGAATTTGGGAAATTGTAAATAGGAGTCAAGTCGTTCAATTAAAAGTGCACTTTGTATGTGTTCTAATTGTTCCGCTATCTCGTGCACTTCATCCCAACCAAACTGTAGTTCCTGAACCAGAAAGTACTCCCACAGCCTGTGCTTGCGCACAATGGTTAATGCAACTTTTTTCCCTTCATTGTTCAGCCTGAAACCCTGGTAACGTTCATATAGCAGGATCTTTTTGGTATGCAACTTTTTGAGCATGTCGGTAACCGATGCCGCTTTTGTTTTTAGCTCCACCGCTAATTGATTTGTTGTCACCATTTTATCACCCTGTTGCAGGTGGTAAATAGACTTGATATAATTTTCTTCGCTGGTGGAGAATTTCATGCAACAAAAAATAAAATTTAGACAAAGCTAAAAAAATAATTCAATAGCACTTGTTTTTAGATCTTTATTCCAAACCAGGACAAACTTATCTACTGGCAAAAAAATTTAATTTGTTGAAAGTTGATTGAGTGAGACAGAGAAAAAATGAAGCTTGTACAACAACTTGCCGCCTGTTGATTTTCGGTTTGCGGCATGGAATTAGTGTTTAATTTTATCCTTTCCTAAACTATAATTGATGCTGAAATACTTTGCTGTCTTGTTTGTCTTACTTACGGTCTTAGGTTGTAAGAATAAAAAAACATCGAATGGCAACCAACCTGAGGAAGCGCAGGAATTTTACGATGCGTATAAGGAGATAAAATTACCTCTCATTATTTCTGATACCAGCCTTAACACGATCAAAGATACCAGCACCATCAGTTATCCTGTTTTTACTCACTTTATTTCAGACTCCATATTCAATGTTCCGTTTGGGAAAGATCGAAAACTTGCTATTCACCCCATTGGTCGCTTCGAGCAAAAAAATAAGGAGACCTATTTTGCAACATTGGTCAAAAACAAAGAACACGCTGCGGTTTATCTCTCGGTGTTCGATAAGAATAAGTTCCTTGCAACTATGTTGCTGGTGCAGGATAGAGGTGCCGATGGTGTTAATACGGCCATTGTAGATAAAAGGCTCACAATAGTGCTTAACAAAGAGTGGACAGTAAAAAATGAGCAGTATTATAAACGCACCATTTTAGCGTATAACAATGTAGGTATTTTTACAACGGTACTTACTGAAACCAATGAAGGCCGGGGAGCTGAGATCGCCATTCAAAACCCATTAGACACGTTTCCGAAGAAATATAAATACAGTGGCGATTATGCAAAAGGAACTAAAAACTTCTTGTCTGTTCGCGACGGACGAGCCCCTAATGAGTATCGTTTTTTTGTTCGTTTTCTCAACGAAAATGATGGCGAAACATGTGGCGGCGAGCTTAAGGGTGAGTTGAAAATGACATCGGAGAAAGAAGGTGTTTATACCGGCTCCGGCGATCCCTGTGTGGTAAATTTTACTTTTACACCAACACAGATCTCAGTAAAAGAAAACGGAAGCTGTGGCAATTCCCGTGGTATAAAATGCTTTTTCAACGATACTTATACCAAAAAGAAAGAGCCAAAAATTATCCCCAAAAAGAAATAAATATACTCCTAATTTGTTCTCCTTTCTGCACACGGGGAAATCATGCTGAGGCAATCTGTATTCTTTCCGCAATTGAGATTATCTTGCACCCCTTTTGAAAGTAAAAATATATTATGAATTTTAGAAATTTCTCTGTTCCCTACCAGGTTGATGACAGGTATGCAAAACGCGTTGCCTATTTCTCAATGGAGTTTGCCATCCATCAACCATTAAAAATATACAGTGGAGGCCTGGGCTTTTTAGCAGGCTCACACCTTAGAAGCGCATACGAATTCGGCAGAATCTAATAGGTATAGGTATTTTATGGAAATATGGATATTACGACCAGGCCCGCAACCAGGACCAAACCCTGCAGGTAACCTGGATGGAAAAGATTTACAGCTACCTGGAAGATACCGGTATCAAGTACCAGATCTTAATTCATGATTCCCCGGTATGGGTAAAAGCCTTTTACCTGCCCCCCACCGTGTTTAACAGTGCGCCACTTATTTTTACTATCAACCGATCTTCCCGAGAACGATTATATTTCGCAAACCATTTGCCACCGCTTATACGATGGCAATGTTTCTACAAAACTGGCACAGTTTATTTTGCTGGGGGTAGGTGGCGCAAAGCTTATTGATGAACTTAATTTCAATCCCGATAAATATCACCTGAATGAAGCGCATGGTGTATCGGCGGCTTTTTACCTGCTCAACAAATTTAAAAGCGTTGAACTATTGCGCGAGCACCTGGTTTTTACTACCCATACCCCCGAAGAAGCCGGTAACGAAAAACATGACATCTACCTTTGTGCCACAACATGAGCTTATTTTGTGGGCTAAGCATCGATGAAGTAAAGAAAGGTAACTGGTATTACAGACGATATTTTCAACCATTCGCTTAGCTGCATTACGCTTTGCAAAAATTGCCAATGGTGTTTCGCAACTGCATGGGCACGTTAGCCGCGAAATGTGGAAACAGCTATCCAAACATTTGCCCTATTATTTCCATTACCAATGCGCAAAACTGGAAATATTGGGCAGATAAACAATTGTACAATTACAAAGAACAAGGGCAACGATGTATTGTTCGACGACAGAAAAAGATACTTAAAAAAAAGGGCATTTGAAATAGTTGCCGACCAAACTGGAAAAATCTTCGATCCTAATGTTTTAACCATTGTTTGGGCACGCCGTTTTGCCGGCTATAAAAGAGCTGAGTTGATAACCCGCGACGTGGAAAGATTTAAAAAGCTTACAAGCAATACAAAATACCCGGTGCAAATTATTTGGGCTGGTAAACCTTACCCGCTCGATTATCCGGCTATTACCGATTTCAATCACCTGGTACATTTAAGCAAAGGCTACAACAATGTAGCAGTTGTAATAGGCTACGAACTGGCGTTAAGTAAGCGTCTGAAACAGGCTGCGGATATTTGGCTCAATAACCCGCGCGTACCGCGCGAAGCATCGGGTACAAGTGGCATGACCGCTTGTATGAACGGCGCGGTAAACTTTAGTACCGACGACGGCTGGATACCTGAATTCATCAATCATGGCAACAATGGTTTTGTTGTACCACAGGCTGATTATCGAAAACCTGCACGTGCAGGAGCAGGATGAATATGACCTGAACATGCTATACGAAATACTTGAGAACCAGATGTTGCCCATCTACTACGACGATCCGGATACATGGCGCCAGATAACTAAAAATGGTATGCGCGATGTGCGTTTTAAATTTGACAGCAACCGTATGGCCGATGAATATTATGAGAAGATCTATAACTATTAACCACACCGGTTTGTATTTCATCGCCACATAGTTATTCAACCGATGAACGGAGCGTCGCAACAAAAGCCTCCTCCACATTCTTTGGCTGGTAACACAAACATTCTTAAAACCCATCATCTGGTGGGTTTTTTTGTGCTGATATAGAAGCGTGCGTTTCTGGCAGATATCTTTTTGGTAGCCGGCAGTAGATAGCGGTTGTAGCTGTGGTTGCGTCGCACTCTTGTACTGTATTAGCAATATTGGGCTGTTACCAAAGCGAATATTAGCGGCATTGACAGAGTGAAATGGCAGGTCGGCAATAGTTGATTATCACCTATCTTCAATGGCAATAAACGGTACGTATGAAGCACGCTGTTTTCTCCCTTTTTTGTTGGCTGGTCTGTTGTAGCGTTGTGGCGCAAAACGGGGGTATAAAAGAATATAAAAAGACAACCGCCATGATACCCATGCGCGATGGAGTGCGGCTTTTTACAGTTATACTAACACCTGTAAACGGTGTAGAAAATGTTCCTTTTTTGTTGCAGCGCACACCCTATGGTGCCGACATTGATGCGCCTGCGGATAATATAATACCAATGTCTTCAATTGGCTATGGCGACATGCCAAAAGACGGATACATATTTGTGTACCAGGACATAAGGGGCAAGTATAAAAGCGAGGGCAACATGCAAATACACCAGCCATTAACGCATGTAAAAAAGCCGGGCACTGTTGATGAAAGTACCGACACCTACGATGCCATAGAATGGTTGCTGCACAATGTGCCGGGCAATAGCGGCAAAGCAGGTATTGTCGGTGTTTCGTACCCCGGCTGGCTGGCGCTGGTTGGCTCCGTTGATCCACATCCCGCACTCAAAGCGTCGAGCGAGCAGGCGTGCATGTCCGATCTTTTTTTGGGCGACGACTTTCACCATAATGGCGCTTTTCGCCTAAGCTATGGTATGGAATATACGTATGAAATAGAGCATGATAATACCACCGACAGCGACTTCCCTTTTCCGCAGTTTGACGTGTTTGACTGGTACAAAAAGCTGGGTCCGCTAAAAAATGTAAATGACAAATATTTTCACAACACCATTCCCACGTGGAACAACTTTGTAGCTCATCCCAACTACGATAGTTTTTGGCAGTCGAACTCAACTCTCTCTTATGTAAATGTGCCACAGATACCTCAGTTGCATGTGGGTGGCTATTACGACCAGGAAGACCTGAATGGTCCGCAACTAATGTATGGTCACATGGAAAAGCGGGACACTTTCAACCGCAACTTTATAGTGCTTGGTCCATGGAACCACGGGCAGTGGGCACGCAGTGCCGGTGATAGCCTGGGTAAGATCTCTTTTGGTTCGAAGACAGGAGTTTGGTTTCGCGATCTGCAGAAAAAATGGTTTGACTATTGGTTAAAAGGCATTGGTGATGGCAATTTTAAGGAAGCCTATTGCTTTCAGACCGGGAGTAATCAATGGAAAACATACAGTGCGTGGCCGCCCAAAAATACTACACACGAAAAGCTATACGCAGCACCTGCACATACAGCTACCTTTAGCCCACCGGCAACCACCAATGGTAGCACCAGTTTTATTAGCGATCCCGCTGACCCGGTGCCTTACCGCATGCTTCCTATTGAGGCAACTTATGGCACAGGCAGCCGCTGGCGCCCCTGGCACATAGAAGATCAACGTTTTGTTTATACCCGCCCGGATGTAATTAGTTTCACTCTTGATGCTTTGACACAAGACCTCACAGTAACGGGTCAGATAACCGCGCATTTGTTTGCCGGTACCACCGGCACCGATGCTGATTGGATAGTGAAACTAATTGATGTTTACCCAGACAAGGACCCGGACAACCTGCTAATGAGCCAATACCAATTACCTGTAGCCATGGAAGTATTTCGTGGCCGGTATCGCACGAGTTTTTCAAATCCACAGCCACTTGTTCCTAACAAACCAGAAGAGTTTATAATTGATCTGCACCAAATCAACCATACGTTTAAAAGAGGACATAAAATCATGATACAAGTGCAGAGCACCTGGTTTCCGGTCATTGATCTAAATCCGCAGAAATATGTACCGAGTATTTTTGAAGCAAAGAAAAGTGACTTTACCAAAGCGACACATACCATTTACTTCAGCGCAAAATATCCCACCTATATCGATCTGCCGGTAATGAAGTAAAAGTTCAACGAATTGAATTGAGGTAGAAGGTCTTTATCTACCTGCGGCATAGATTGGTTAGCGTAACTACTGTTGTCAAATTGTTTGCTGTATTAGCCATACATGCCCAAAAGGATCTTTTACTTCACCTTGCCGGTAACCATAATCGTAATCCTGTGCCGGGTTAATAAGAGAAGCGCCTGCGGCAATCGCCCGTTCCATAAACCAGGCAACATCATCAACAAATAAACCTACAAGGGATGTAATTCCTCCGGCTTGAGTGGGGGTTATTTGCCCCTTGGTTGCCCGTTCTTCATGCAGGTGAAAAATAGATAGTCCGATCTGTAGCTCGGATACATGTATAGTACCATCGTCGTTGGAGAAACGCCTTAGCTCCGTAGCGCCGAGGCCTGTTATATAGAAGCTAATATCACTAACGCCTGCGGGGATGAAAAGCTGCGGCGCAAAAAAGGGAAGGGGAGGAGTGGTTGCCATTTTTAAAATAGTTAGCTGTTTTAGTTCTTTTAATAGATTTTAGTCAGATGCTTTTTTAAATCTATGCCTTTTCATTTCGAATTCCCTGCCGTGGTTGGCTGGTACAAAACGCGAAATGCATTGTACACTGCCTGGTGAAGTATAGTGCCATGGTCTTCCTGTGGCAGAAAATCAAAAATTACCTTCAAAGATTTGTTGTTAATACTGTTGATTTTATCGGCTAACAAATTAGCATCTACTTCCATAACACGGGGAATTTTGGTGGGAGTAAGCCCTTCTTTTCCTACGGCGATATAAACATCAGTCGATTGTTTTGTTGTTTGCAATTGCGTTATAGAACTGTCTAGTATAGAGCCATTATTCCACCAGATGCTTGAACTCACGATAATGTATTTGTTGAATAATGCTGGTCTGCTAAGTAATATCTCTGTTGCCAATAACCCACCCAACAATTCTCCTATGATGGTTTTCATTGGGGTTGTTTTGTATTTGTGGTTAATAAAAGGTTGAAGTTCATTTTCTATAAAGGTTATAAAAGCAGTTGAATGTCCCGTTGTTGGGTAGGCTGTCTTATCACTTTCTATAGTTGTGGCAAAGGTGAAATCTCTGCGTCTGTCAATATTGGCAATGCCGACTACAATAGTCTTCGGCAAGCGGTTGATCCACGGAAAACTGCTGAACTGTACCAAACCTGCAATGTGAATAAAATCTTCCTCTGCTGAACCGTCGAGCAAGTAGATAACCGGGTAGTGCAGTGTATCATTCTGTGTATAGCCATCCGGCAAGTAAATGTTCAGGGTTCTCTCTTCATGCAGAATAGCAGAATTTATATGATCAGTAACTCCCAATACAAAAGGCTGTGCACCATGTTTTGGTGCTTCGCTGTTTTGTGCGCAAACACATTTACTAAATAGCAGGACAAGGAAAATGGTTAGCAAATGTTTCATTTTTCTCAGTATCGATTTTAAAAATTTCCCTCATTGAAGTGATTGGTAAATTACTATACAGGCAGAATTTGATGCAGTGTAAAGGTATGTAAAGTGCCTTCTGAGATTTGCTTTAACATGATGCAGAGTTTTAAAGATGATGCGTATCAACGTGCTCCTTTCATAAACTTTATGAAATTAGAAAGCCCCGTCGTAACCGACAGGGCTTTGTAGAAAAGTCAAAGAAAATTTCTATTTGATAAACTTGCTTATTGATCTTGCAGTTCCATTTTGGTAAATAAGAACATAGGTTCCTTTGCCAAGAGCGTTTACATCAAGGCTGCTTTGTGTTGCACCTTGTTCTACATTGTAAACCTTCATGGTTTGCCCTTGCAAATTGGTGATCCTGATCGTACTTCCGGCTGCTGCTTTGGTATGATTAACAACTACGTTGTTTACCACGGGATTGGGGAATAGTGTAGTCGTCAGGTTATTGCTTATCATTACCACTTTGCTGATCTTCACAGTACCGTCAGCATCTGTCATGCGCAGTCGGTAAAAGTTCACACCTGTCATTGTCGCAGCATCTGTAAAGCTGTACATAGCCTCGCTTCTGTTAGTGGCTTTTACGCTGCCGACAACCGAAAACTTAACCGCATCAGTACTGCGTTCAATGGTGAAGTCTTTTACGTTTACTTCGTTGGAAGTTCTCCAGTTAAGAAGTGCGGAACCGTTGACCAAAGCCGCATTGAAAGAAGTAAGATTAAGCGGTTGCAGGGATGTAGCAACTGCATTAATAGTCAGGTCATCAATGCGCCAGTTTGCCGTGTTGATGCCAGGGCTACCGGCACCACCGTAGCCATAAATGCGGATCACCAATGTAGAGTTCAGATTTCCAACCAGGGGGGTCAAGGTTGGGCTGATCAACGTCCAGGTGCTGTTGTTTGTGATAGCGCCGGTACTCGCATCAGTATTATAGTTATCTGTATTACTTCTTATTGAATAGGCCTGTGGACCAGTAGAAGTAGAACGTGTGCCGAATGTAATACTTGACACAACTACGAGAAACCCATTTGCCGGTGTGATCGAAAATTCGAAATAGGTGCTGGTGTCTTTATCCAGGCCATTTAAACGTGTTGCTGCACCAGCATTGAGTGTGCCTGAGGCGCCCGCATAACCGGTAGATGCAGAAACGGATGTACGTACGGGTGTCACACCATTTACATTTCCATTCACCACGGTATCCGCCGCCAAACCTGCAGGTGTTCCGGTGGGTTCTGCAGTACTAAAATCATAGTAGATCTGTGAGAAAGAAGTGATGGAAACGAATAAGGAAAGAAGAGTAAAGATTTTTTTCATAATTGTTTTTTTTGATTGTGGTAAAAATAGGCATAAAGCGTTCAAAATAATTTCCGCCGGTTCATTAAATTAATAACTTCAAAAACTTTATTAATTGCAAACATGTCAATCAGTATCTTCATTTACAAGAACATTACCTGCACCAATGCGCCTGAACCTGTTTGTTTTTTTGTTACTGTTTTTAACGTCCGCACAGGTTGTCCTGGCACAAAAAAATCAGGCCAATATTTCCGGTAAAGTACTGGATGAAAACGAACATCCATTGGCACATGTTAGCATTTCCATATTAGGAAAGGACATAGGTGCCTATACCAGCGATTCTGGTTATTTTTCATTGTCTGTTGTTGCCGGTCGACCCTTTGCTTTAATATTTTCCTATACAGGTTACAAAGTGCAGCAAAGAAATTTCAACCTTGCTTTTAATGAAAAGGAAAGTATAACTATTGTTTTGCAGCCAACACAAAATGTGCTGCAGGATGTAACCGTAAGGGATAACCGGCCCCGGACTGAAGCTGGTAGAATAGATATCAATGCAGCGGCAGCTTTGGTGAACCCTTCGCCCCTGGGCAACATCGAAAGTTTGATTAAAATTTTTACAGGTAGCAACAACGAATTGACCAGCCAATACAACGTACGCGGTGGCAGCTACGACGAGAACCTCATCTATGTAAACGACTTTGAGGTGTTTCGTCCTTACCTCGTTCGCAGCGGTCAGCAGGAAGGTTTGAGCTTCATCAATCCCGAAATGACAGCCAATGTAAAGTTTTATAACGGCGGATTTCCAGGCAAAGTATGGCGATAAAATGAGCAGCGTTTTAGACATTACATATAAGAAACCCAAGCAGTTTGGCGGCTCGGCATATATCGGTTTGCTTGAGCAGGGACTTCACCTGGAAGGCACAGCAAAGAACGAAAAGTTCACTTACCTGGTTGGCTCTCGAAACCGCAGCAACCGAAACCTGTTCAGCAGCCAGGAACAAAAGGCAATTATATTCCTTCGTCAAATGATGTGCAGGCATTACTTACCTATCAGCCAAACAGGCAATGGCTGTTTGAAGTACTTGCCAATATATCACACAGTAAATTCACACTGCTATCCTGAAGAAAGTAAACTCTCGTCCGCAGTTTTTTCACCGTTGTTTACGCAAAACCTGGCTATTGATATTTATTTTAATGGACAGGAAAAAGATGCATACTCAACCAATATGGTTGGGTCTGTCTACAACCTGGCAACCAACAAAAAGCTTTCGCCTCAAGGGCATGCTTAGCCGCTTCGAAAACGATGAGGCAGAAAATATTGACATTACCGGCGCTTATCTTTTTGGCGAACGTGACTTCGATAAAAGCCAGTCCACTTACGGACTGATCATTAATCCTTTAGGCGCCGGAGTTTATCAAAATTTTGCGCGCAACCAACTTACTATCCGCGTACTCAACGCCTCTCTTAAAGGCAGCATCGACAAGGGAAAAAACTTTATTCAGTTTGGTAATACCATCGAGCGGCAAACCATTAGCGATAGGCTTAACGAGTGGGAATACAACGACTCCGCAGGTTATTCTCTCCCCTATTCTCCCAATGTTTTGCAACTCAATAAAGTGCTCAAAAACAAGGCCGACCTAACTATAGATCGCTTTAGTGGTTTCGTACAAGACAATATACAGTTTAGAGATTCGTCCGATGTTACACTGCAGGTTGGGCGTGCGGTATAATTACAATACGCTCAACAAAGAACTGTTGATCTCACCTCGCCTGGGTTTTTCTTTCAGCCCCAAAAACTGGAAGAAGGATTTATTTTCCGAGCTTCTGCAGGTATTTACGACCAACCACCATTTTACCGTGAATTGCGCCGCTACGATGGCTCAGTTAACCAGGAGAAAAAGCGCAGAAAAGCTGGCAGGTAAGTGGCGGCTTCGATTACAATCTCCGGCTGTTGCAGCGTCCGGCACGCATTACTACCGAGCTTTATTATAAAGGAATGACAGACGTTGTGCCTTATGATATTGACAATGTGCGTCTTCGCTATTTTGGAGAAAACATGGCTAAAGCCTATGCGGCTGGCGCCGAGGTGCGGCTGTTTGGCGAGTTGGTAAAAGATGCCGAAAGTTGGGTAAGCCTTGGCTTTATGCGCACCCGTGAAAACCTCAATAACGACAACTATTATAACTACCGGCTCGATGCGCAAAATAAGCCCGTAGATAGTACGCTGGTGCAGGTAGGCGACCTGCGCCGTCCCACTGATCGTATGATTACATTTGGCATGTTTTTCCAGGATTACCTCAGCACCAACAAAAATTTTCGAGTCTATCTCAACACGCTTATACGGCAGCAATCTTCCCTACAATATTCCCGGCAGCGTGCGCTATCGCAATGCCCTCATCATCGATCCCTATATCCGCGTCGATATCGGTCTTAGCGCCTTGCTCCTCGACAGTGATAAGGCAAACCGGCGTAGCCACAACCCGTTCAGAAATCTCGAAAACATTTGGGCTACGCTCGAGATATTTAATCTGATCGACCGCGCCAATACGATCAGTTATTTGTTGGTGAAAGACTTTGCCAACAACACTTTCACCCTGCCCAATCGCCTTACACCGCGCATGCTCAATCTTAAGTTGATTGCCCGGTGGTAGTTTTTTTTGGTCACCGGCATTTGGTCTCCGGTTTGGCATCGTTGCCACGCTCGGTTCATCGGCAAACCATTGTTGTGTCAGTAGTTCTCCAGCTACTATCGACACTTACTATTTTACAGCGCTACCAGCATTATTCATATTATTAACTAACATTTACTTTCTCCTTCAGAGATCATAGGTACGTTTGCCAATAACATTTATTTCTATGCTATTCTGCATTCAAAGCGACGTTGCACAGGTTTCACCATTTGCACTACAGCAATTACCTGACAAACTTGCAATCGTTTATTACGAAGACTTTACGCAGACTAAGTTGTACAAAAAAATAAAAGCCATCATCGTAAGGGAACTGGGCGTAGATGAGGATGAAGTAACACCCGCTGCTTCGTTTGCCGATCTTGATGCAAACTCATCAGATATAACAGATTTGATGGTCGTAATGAGTAAAGAATTTTCACTGGCTATTCCTCCCGCAGATATACCCGGACTAACGACAGTTGGAAAGATGTATAGTTATATCAGGGAAGCATTGATTAAGCAAAAAGGTACACCTGCCAAAACTTCAAACTAATTACCGGGGAATGATAAGAACGTGTTACAATTCAACAACACAAAATCCAACAACACAACAATTCAACTCTCTGTGCAACTCCGTGTCTCACTGCCTCTGTGGTTCAAAAACCTTCGTGACCCTTTGTGTTTTCGCGTCTTAGTGGTTCAAAAAAAATTCTCTACCGAGCATTCTCCTTCGTCGGAATGACAAGAGCGAGAAACAATTCAACAATTCAACCATTCAACAATTTATCTCTCTGTGATCTCAATACCCGCTATCAATTTTCAATACTTGTTGTGTGCTTTCCGTTACTTTAAACCGGTCATCTATACGCAGGTTGATGACCCAGATGATCTTCTTATTCATCTCCAGCACCCACACTTTTTCTTTGTCGGTTTTTGATAACTTTTGATCAATAAAAAAGCGGCTGAGCTTCTTCTTCTTTTTCATCCCCAAAGGATAGAAGTAGTCGCCCTGTTTGCACCTGCGCAGCAGCAAGGGGAAAGTGATAGTAGCGGCATCAAGCGCAGCTAAACAAGGATCTGCAGACAAAGAAAAAGCTTCTTTGTCTAGCATGTCGAAGTGCAAAGAACCACCGGCATAGACCACTTGCCGGTCTGCTTTATCTATTACTATATTGGCGGCGTCAATGGTTTGTGCAGGCGAAATAATGAGCCATTGCCGGTTACGAATAATTCTATGGGATGGTGAAGAAACATATTTACCGGTTTCACCATCCAGCAGTTGAATGACATCAGGCAGATGGTGCATAGTGAAGCCAAAGTCTTTGATGATCTCGTAAAGAATAGAAGATAGGGGAGTACTCTTTTTTAGCTTGAGCACGGGTATATGTAGTTCATTGCCTTTTACCTCTAGCAGCTTTTTTTTATGTAGTTCAATTGCTTGTTTGTAGAGCATCCCGGCTTCAGTGAAACGCTCAATGTTGTGCAGCAAATTATCCTCTACGTTGGGATACACTCTGTGTATCATTGGTATAACCTGCAGCCGGAAATAATTACGTGTATATTTATCAGATGCATTAGAACTATCCTCCACAAATTGCAAATTTTGTTCTGACGCATAAGTTACTATTTCTTCTTTTTTGGCAAACAATAAGGGTCTGCAAATTTTTCCCTGCAAGGGCAAAATGCCATGCAAGCCAGCAATACCGGTCCCCTTAAAAAAGTTCATAAGGAGGGTTTCTATATTATCATTGGCATGATGCGCCGTCAACAAAAAGGATGGTTGCGCAAGCCTGGTATTATTTTCATCGCTGCCATTAGTTTTGCCATCCAGTATTTCGTTGAACCATTGATACCGAAGTTCACGCGCAGCAACCTGTATCGATACTTTTTTTTCGGCAGCGTATAGACCAGTTTCAAATTTTTTGATCAGCACTGATTTGTCGTACTGTTCACCTAGCGCCTTTACAAACTGTTCATCCCGTTCACTCTCTGTGTGCCGAAGCTGAAAGTTGACATGCGCGATGATGAAATCGTAGCCTGCTTTATAAAGCAAATCGCAAAGCACCACACTATCTACGCCCCCACTAACTGCTACTAATTGCTTTTGATTCTTTTGAATAAAAGGCAACTGTTTCAGGTATTGGGTAAAGCGTTCAAATAAGTTCATGTGTAAAATAAGACCCGCCGCAGGCGGGTCGTGGTTGAATGAGTATAATTTAATTAAAGAATATCGGGTTGTTTTTTTCTCCGCTCAATCAAGGCGCTGCAGTTGAACGGAGCGTCGCAACAAATGTCGCAATGGTATTCCTCTGTCTGCTACCAAAAAAATCTCTGCGTTCATATTGGTCATCCTTTCTTTACTTCTTTTGCCCAGGTATCTTTTAGCGAAACGGTCCGATTGAAGATGATCTTTTCGTCGGTACTGTCTTCGTCAACACAAAAATACCCCTTACGCAAAAACTGCAATGGCATACCGGTCTTTGCCGTGGTCAGTGCAGGTTCTATGTATATCAGGGGCACCTCCACCAGGCTGTCCGGATTGAGAAACTGCTTGTAATCGCCCTCTTCGTTTGCCGGCGTTTCTACATTGAACAGGCGGTCGTATAGTCGCACCGAAGCTGTATGAGCATGCTGAACACTCACCCAATGTATCGTGCCTTTTACTTTAATCCGCTGGTATCTTGACCGCTTTTACTTTCAGGGATATATTCGGCATGTACTTCTGTGACGTTGCCGTTTTCATCTTTTACAAAGCCGGTACATTTGACAATGTAGGCATATTTTAACCGCACCGTCAGACCCACGCCCAGCCTGAAAAATTTCTTCGGAGGTTCTTCCATAAAATCTTCCCTTTCTATCCAGAGTTCCTTGATTAAAAGGAATTTCCGGCTGCCTCCGCCATTCTCTGCTTCAGGATTATTTTCGCCGTTGCAACTTCTTCCTTTCCGTCGGGATAATTGGTGATTATAAGTTTAACCGGATCCAGAACCGCCATGCGCCGTGTGGCATTTTTGTTCAGGTCTTCGCGAACGCAAAACTCAAGCAGGCTGAGGTCAATAAGATTTTCTCTTTTTTGCACGCCTATTTTATCGCAAAACGTCCGGATGCTTTCGGGGGTATAGCCCCGCCGGCTGATAAGCTGCAATAGTTGGCATGCGCGGATCGTTCCAACCATCGACCAACTTATCATTTACCAGTTGCAGCAACTTTCGTTTGCTCATAACCGTATAGGTCAGGTTGAGCCGCGAAAACTCATATTGATGACTGGGAAAAATATCGAGTTTGTTCAATGAACCAATCGTACAAGCTCGCGGTGCGGAATAAATTCGAGAGTGCAGATAGAATGTGTTATATGCTCAATAGCTATCGCTTTGCCCGTGCGCAAAATCGTACATGGGGTAGATGCACCATTCATCGCCAGTGCGGTGATGGTGCGCATGTTTGATGCGGTACATAAGCGGATCGCGCATGTGCATGTTGGGACTGGCAAGATCAATTTTTGCGCGTAGCACTTTTTCGCCATCCTGTAAATTCGCCGGCTTTCATTCGTGCAAACAGGTCAAGGTTTTCTTCTACAGCTACGATTGCGGTATTCATTACCGGTTCCCGGTTCAGTTGGGGTTCCTTTTTGTGCGGCTATTTCTTCAGGTGATGCTATCGTCCACATACGCCAAGCCCTTTGTTGATAAGGGTAACTGCAAATTGATATAGCTTCTCAAAATAGTCAGAGGCATACAGTTCTTCTGCCCACTGAAAGCCCAGCCATTTAATATCTTCTTTTATGCTGTCAACATATTCAATATCTTCCTTTACAGGATTGGTATCATCGAAGCGCAGGTTGGTTTTGCCACCATATTTATTCGCTAAACCAAAATTGAGACAAATGCTTTTGGCATGTCCAATGTGCAGATAGCCATTTGGCTCAGGCGGAAACCGGGTAACAATAGTTGTGTATTTACCACCGACTAAATCTTCCTCTATAATTTCTTCCAGGAAGTTGAGGCTTTTCTCTTCCATTTTTATATGTTCTGCGCTCATAATCTCTAGTTCGACGGCGAATTTACGACACGAAACTCCCACTTATCCAAAACAAAGACTAAAACCTGCCGGTAAGCATTTAGTGATCATCACATCCTTACTTTCCACTTGTCACCATTTGCGTTTTTTAGCGTCTTGGTATTTAATTCTTTTGCAGCGAATAAATCAGCACATGAAAATGATAATGATGAAGGTAGCCGCACTGGCTGACTTTGTTATGGTCATCAGAAAGAAGACCAACCTGGCAATTATTTGTCTCACCGGTTCAAAGATTTATACAACGTTGCAATCCATTGTTATTAGTATGGTGAACTAAGCGATTCGTACGCTGATGGAACTTTTGTTGCGACAGTCTACCCAGCCCTACAGCGGGGCTCCGTTCAACTGTTGTGTCATTGTGGGGCAGAAAAAGGAATTGAAATAGTTGCTCCCACTTCTATAAATTAACCCCTTTTGCAAAAGAATTGGTGCCCCGCCATGCGCTGAAGTTGTGGTAAATCGCTGCTCGGGCTTTTGCCTTTTGCCGCCCAAACCCTACCTTTGCAGCCGAAATCCGTACAGGGTTTCTTTTTGTAATATAAAAAGAGTTTTGCCGGCTATTGCCGAAACCTGAAGTTTCAAACGCAAAACAATGAGTGGTCAATTAAAAGAGGTTCGTAACCGGATTAAAAGTGTACAAAGTACCCAGCAAATTACCAAAGCCATGAAAATGGTAAGTGCGGCCAAATTGCGCCGGGCACAGGATGCAATTACTCAAATGCGTCCTTATGCTCAAAAGCTGCAGGAAATGCTCAGCAATATTGTAAGCAGCAGCGAAGGCGAAGTAGGCGGTAGCCTTGCTACCGAACGGGAAATGAAAAAGTTCTGTTAATTGTAATTACCAGCGACCGTGGATTGGCCGGTGGTTACAATGCCAACATTGTAAAACTGGCCAAAGAAACCATTGCTACAAAATATGCTGATCAACATCAAAAAAGGCAATGTAACCATCTGGAACATTGGTAAAAAAGGTTTTGAAAGCCTTACCAAACAGAATTATAAAACCAATGCCGACTATAAAGATGTTTTCTTGAACCTTCACTTCGAAACTGTTCAGGCTGCTTCGCAGGCTGCAGTAAAGGCATTTGAAAACAAAGAGTTTGATGTGGTGGAATTGGTTTACAGCGAATTTAAAAATGCTGCTACCCAACGTTTTGTAGTAGAAAGATTTTTACCTATTCCAAAAGTGGAAAGAAAGGCGGGCAAAAAAAAGCCGATTTTATTTTTGAGCCTGCCAAAGAAGAATTGATTGCGGAACTGATGCCTAAAATTTTAAATACGCAATTGTTTAAAGCTGTGTTAGATGCACATGCCAGCGAGCATGGTGCCCGCATGACTGCCATGGATAAAGCCAGCGAAAATGCCAATGAATTATTGAAAACATTGAAAATTTCGTACAACCGTGCCCGCCAGGCTGCTATTACTACCGAACTTACCGAAATTGTAAGTGGTGCAGCAGCGTTAAATGGATAGATCCTTTTCGAGATTTTAAAGCAAACTTTAATACTCAATACAAGGTTATACCCTTCCTCCCGGGGTTTGGGTCATGGAACTTCACCAAATCATTCCACATATAGAAGCATTAATTTTTGCCAGCGACAAGCCACTGACAACACTATGACATTGTTGAGCTCATCAACAATAGCTTTCGGATTTATGGAAGAGCGGATCTCGCTCGACAGATTGAAGCTGCAGTAGAAGGCATACGCGAAAAATACAATGCCGAATTTTATCCTTTTGAAGTACGGGAAAGTGGCGGTGGTTATCAGTTTCTACAAAAAAGAATTCCACAAAACAGTAGCCCAATTAAACGGCGATAAGTTTTTAAAACGACTGTCGAATGCTGCATTGGAAACACTTGCCATTATTGCCTACAAACAACCCATAACAAAAGGCGAAGTTGAAGCCATACGTGGGGTGAACAGTGACTACTCTATTCAAAAATTATTGGAAAAAGAATTGATTGTTATATCTGGCCGCAATGAAGAACTTCCCGGCAAACCACTGGTGTATGCAACTTCCCGATCGTTTATGGATTATTTTGGCATAAACTCTACCGATGATCTGCCAAAAATAAAAGAAGTACTGGCCGACACAAGCTGTGCAGGGAACCATTTTAACAGATGTAGAAAATAGTGCTGCATCTGACGATGCAGCAGAAGATAGTTCGCTGATAGTTGCCGACAATGGCAGATTACTCGAAAAAGCTGAGGAAGATATTTCCACTGCACCCGATAGTGACGTAGAGACAACAGAAGACGCTGAGACTATTGATACTGATATACCAGGAAATAATCTGCCGCACCCGGACTTAAGTAATGAAGTTGCAGAACTGGCGGACGCTGACGTACCTAAATCCAGTGACGATGATAATCAACTTCAGCGGCATGCAAGACTTCAATGATGATGATAACATTGAAAACGCGGACGAAGACAGCGATACGGATAAACAGGATGAGGACACCAACTCCTCTACAAGCAATTCTCAATAAGTCTTCGACAAATACTTCTTATAAATTTCCCATTAGCCTAGCCTACATATGTCGCACATTTAACCCACGAGCAACTTATTGCAATTGCCAATGAGTTTGGCACCCCCGTTTACATTTATCATGCTGAAAAAATTGAAGAGCAATTTAAAAAACTGCAGCATGCTTTCAGAAAATCTGATGCACGTTTTTTTTATGCCTGCAAGGCACTTACCAACATAAACATTTTAAAATGGATGAGACAGATTGGTGCCTCACTCGATTGTGTTAGCATTCAATGAAGTAAGGCTTGGACTTAAAGCAGGATTTGATAAAAACGACATTTTATTTACCCCCAATTGTGTTGATTTTAAGAAATTGAAGCTGGTAAAGAATTGGGTGTTATCATAAACATCGATAACATTTCTGATACTTGAGCAATTTGGCAATCGATACGGCTCATCTTACCCAGTTATGTATTCGCTTAAACCCGCATATAATGGCAGGTGGCAATTATAAAATTTCAACCGGGCATGTAGATAGCAAGTTTGGTATTTCCATTCACCAGTTGCGGCACATAGAGCGCATTGTAAAATCGACCAACTTAAATGTTACCGGTCTGCACATGCACACTGGCAGCGAAATAAAAGACGTAAATGTTTTTCTACAGGGACTGGAGGTAATGTTTGAAATTGCGCGGCATTTTGAAAATCTGGAGTTTATAGACCTGGGCAGCGGTTTTAAAGTGCCTTACCAGCAGGGCGACCCTGAAACTGACGTAAACCAACTGGGCGAAAAGGTGGCCGAGGCTTTTGATACTTTTGAAAAAGAAGAAGGCAAAAAACTGCAAATTTGGTTTGAGCCGGGTAAATACCTGGTTAGCGAAGCCGGTTATTTTATGGTAAAAGCCAATGTGATAAAACAAACACAGCTACTGTTTTTGTCGGTGTAAACAGTGGCTTTAATCACCTGATCCGCCCCATGTTTTACGAGTCTTTTCACCGCATTGAAAATATTACCAATGCCAAAGGTGCAGAAAGGATTTATACCGTGGTAGGCAACATTTGTGAAACAGATACTTTTGCCTGGGACCGGAAAATAAACGAAGTGCGCGAAGGAGATTTCCTTGTATTTTACAATGCAGGTGCGTATGGATTTGAAATGTCGAGCAACTTTAACTCGAGGCTAAAACCTGCCGAAGTGTTGGTAAAAGATGGCGAAGCAAAACTGATAAGAAGCCGGGATGAATTTGAAGACCTGCTGCGAAATCAAATAGAGGTATTATAAATTAAACTACGCAAAAAATGGCGCTGCGGTATCGTGCAGATAAAGGCTTATGATTTGAACTTTGCCGTACAAGGGTGTTCCGATAAACCGGAATTAAAATAACACAACGTTGTCCCTGACAGGTCACTTGCCGGAACCCGAAAACGTGAATTTGCAGGTAATTTTTATCTGCCATACTTCGCCATCCAGTCCAGCACGCCACCAACGACGTTTTTGGTATTTTTAAAACCCATGTGTTCCAGCATCAGACAGGCCATGGCCACTGCGGTTGCCGCTGCGGCAATACACAATTACCTCTTTATCTTTCAGATCTTCAATTTCGTCAATCGACATATCCTGTATGCGTTGCAGCCGAAGGTGTGTGCCACCAATATTAAATTCGGCTCTTTCATAGTCTTCGCGTACATCAAGCAGGTTTAATTTCTCCCCTTTATCAATGCGGTGTTTTAATTCTTCAACTGTTATATTTTCCATCAAATTGTTTTATTGTTCATTCAATGTTGGCAGCGGTACTGTCAGCGGTTACAAGCGGTCGGGTGCTTAGCCAAATATCAATAGTTTGACCTGGTTTTATGCGGTTATAACGACGTTCGCCAGGTTGGTCTCGGTTATTTTGCCGGCGACTGCCGGGTTACATAGGCATTTGCCGAGTCTATAACATCGGGATCGAAAACAGGTGTGAAATTAAGTTCCATACTGCGCAGCGCAGATTTGACCTGCTAAATGTTTGCCCATCAGGTCGGGAACAGCCATGTCCAGATCACTCACTCCATTGCCCAGAACAAAACTAATGGTGCTACCCATAAATATCTTAGTGCCTGCTTTTACCGGTTGCCCATTATAGATCTGTTCAAGAACAGCATTTTTGGCAATGTCTGGCCTAAAGGTTGTATCACCAAGGTGCAGCCCCAGGTTTTCCAGGTACATTTGTGCGTTGCGCAACGAAAAACCCACCAGGTTGGGCATTTCTACCAATGGCGGTTGTGCTCTGTTTAGCGTAAGATAAATGGTGCGGTTTACTTTTACCGTCGCATCGGCGTCAGGGCTTTGCTTTATAACCGCAAGTTTAGGAATGCTGTCTATATAAATACTGTCCTGTATTTCTACTTCAAAACCATTGTTTTCCAGTATTCTCCGGGCTTCGTCTACATTTTTGCCAACAATATGATGGTACTTTTTCATATTCGCCATGTTTGGTTAGATAATCGAGTGAACCAAAAAATAGCAAAACCAACAACGTGGTCAGGCAATACACCACCAAAATGTTAACCCAAAGTGGTTTACGCGTAAAAAATGTAAACACTCAAATATTTTAAAAATGAAAGGTAATTAATAATGTAAAACATTCCTCAATCAGCGCGGAGTAAAATTCTTTCAGCGTCCAGCCCATTGCTCTTACCTGTTGCGGTACAATGCTGGCTTCACTTTGTCCGGGCACAGTATTTACTTCCAGCATAAAAGGTGCCTGGCTCGTTTCGTTGTAAATAAAATCAATTCTCACCAAACCGCGGCAATTGAGTAGTTTATAGATCTTTTTAGCACTGGCTGCGCACTTGTTCGCCATTCGCTTCTTCTACTTGTGCGGGGGTAATTTCTTCGCTCATGCCCGCCACATACTTAGCTTCATAGTCAAAAAAATCTTTTTTGCTAATGATTTCTGTCATAGGCAACGTTATCATCTTACCGTCTGTTTTTAAAAACTCCTATCGTAAACTCCCGACCTTTTATAAATTCTTCTACCAACACCTGGTCATCTTCTGCAAACGCTTTCTTTATGGCAGCGTCCAAGTCACTTGCTTCTGATACTTTACTCATGCCAATGCTGCTGCCGCCATTATTTGGTTTAACAAAAACCGGCAAGTGCAATTGTTGCAGTATGTCGGCGCCAGTTGTACCTGCACTTTTAAACAAATGCATCGATTTTGCCACGTTCATTCCGCCCAGGGCTGCCACGGCTACTAGTAAATCGTCTTATTGAACGTAATGTGCAGAAGTCGCCGCATCGCAACTCGTGTACGGCAGCTTTAGCAGGTCAAAATATCCCTGTAGTTTTCCATCTTCACCGGGCGTACCATGTATGCCAATCAGCACCGCATCAAAAGTTATCTTGTCACCGGCTACCATTATAGAAAAATCGTTTTTATCTACCGGCACTTCTTCGCCTGCGTCGTTCTCATACCACCAGCCTGTCGGGTGAATATCAATTTTATAAACTTCGTACCGCTCACTGTCCAAATTTTTCTCAATGGTCTCTGCGCTCTTATAGCTGATCACCGACTTCGCCGCTGTAGCCACCGGTTACAAAGGCAATTTTCTTTTTTTCATTCGCCCTTGTTTTTTAAACGTGCAAAGAAAGCAAAAAATAGCAAGGAAGGAAAGTAACCGCTGGCGAAAGTGGAAGACGAAGCCCGATGAATGTTTTGGTCACCGGCAGCACAGCATTGGTGTTACAGAGTTGCGACGCTCCGTTCATCGGCACGGCACAGGTTAAGCTTTTTTTATAGGGTACCAGGAAGTTGTCAGTAGTTTGATGTACCCCATTCCAACGTTTCAGCCAAAACTTCGTTAGAAAAGTACAGCCTGCCCTAAACTACTTCTGCTAAAACAGTAGCGGCAGTACATTTCCTTCATTCCATAAAAAAAGGTCTTTACAAAAAATTTCTTCTTGTAAAAGACCTTTGACATTTTAAACACCTTGTGAGGAAAAGCTATACAACAACGGTTAACAGATCCTCCGGCGGTATGGGTGTGTTGGCTTGTTCAATCAGGGCTGCTTCAGCCATTCTCCTTTTCTTCAATCCGGGTGTATCGGGCCACAGGCGTGCCATTGAGCGCACCAGGTCTGCCATTGTTTTCTCATCATCCTTTTCTATCGCTGCTACCAGTTGTTTCATTTCACGGCGGCGGTCGCCCTCCAGTTTTGTACCTCTGTTATACACCAAACCTACGATCACCGATTGCTCAACCGGGTGCAGACCTGGCAAGCCGGGGTAAATGGAAAGTGCACTTTTAGCTAAGTCGTGAATGGTGGTATTATAGAACACTTGCAGTGCTTTCTCTATTGGCACATCTACAGCGCTTAACGACGGTAGCGTATCAACAGCATTCTGCCTGGTAAGACCGGCCGTGGCTGCCAGCGCATTTACCATGTTTAGCGGCAGTATAGACTGCCAGTCCATCCGGATCTTATTGGCTTTTAATTGTCCGCAGTCATAACCTATACCAATGGTTACTCCGCTGTCAGTGTTTTTTGGATCGGGCACCACAGGTTTGCGGTATTTTTTATTGTAAACGGCAAACCCGGCTTCTGGCGACCAACTTACCTCAAAGGCCATGATAGCTTTATTTATTGCGTCTTTACTTAGTTTCAGTTCCATAAATTTTTTTTAGGGTAAAAGTTTACTGTACAAAGTAGATGGTAAATAAAAAATCTGCAATACCTCCCCAAAAGTTTCATTGCTTTCAATGCCTCGCTTTTCTGAGCGCTGATCATTTCAGGGCTTGTTAGCGGTTGCTGCGGTACTTATTCTATTGGTTATGTACGGGGTAACTCCCAAACCTAAGGCAATGATCACTGTTGTTAATGCGCCAAAATCAGGCGGGCACCCGGTATGCAAATACTGATAGATGAAGAATGAACTCATACACACTACCAATATAATGGTAACAAAACTCGTGATCAAAGCAATATAACGGCTGATACTTGGGCGGTAGGGAAAAACTGCAGAGGTGGTGTCATTTTTTGCCGGGCCTGTTCCAGTAGGTTCTGCTTTGCAGTTTCTATTTCGGGCATAACCTGTAGCACGGAAGCATTTAGTTTGGCAATTGATGACGAACTATTGTTTACCGCGTCTGTTGCGGATCTAACAGCATTCTGAGCGCTAGCAAGGTTGTTGTTGAACTCATTTATAGAATTCTCAGCTGCAGTCAGGTTTGTCTGTGCTGTTGTAATAGCATTTTGGTCAGTGGGGTTTTCCTGTGCAGTTGCAAGTGCTGCCTGAGCATTTGTCAGAAGATCGTCTGAAGGTTTATTTGCTTCTATTGTCTGTAACGCTGTATTCGCGTCTGCAAGTTTTTTGTTCAATGTGTCTATATTGCTGTTTGCCTTTTCTATTTCATTTTCCAATGCCTTTTTTGATTCTTCTCTTCCTTGTAACAATTGCGATAGTTCATACACCGAAGGCGGCAAATTAGACACCTCAATAGTTGGTGGAAATAGAGTGTACAAATTGGACACAGTACTGTTTGCAGCTATAGTGGCTGCATTGTATTGCGGATTAACGATCGTCTTTTTTGGAGCCTCATTTTCAGTAAGCGCATCTTTAAAAGAGAACTCGCTTTTCGTTGCTACTACGAAAGTTATAAAAACGATAAGGAATAGAAGAAAGGGAATATAAACCAGTTGGCCATTCACCAGGTTTTAGATCTAAATTCTTCGGCACACATTTACACACCGAGGCAGTATCGGTTTTTGTTGTGATCGTTACCTTAATAGAATCGGTTGAAAGCTTTAATAAATCCAACTGATGTATAATCGTATCTATTCTCATGTTCAAAGAGTCTTGCGCAAAGCTTTGCTGCGTAAGACCAAAGGCGAGGAACAATAATAAGATGAGCTTTTTCATATTCTTATTTTTAGAATTTTCAGTAATTAAATTCATGCATTGTCACCTTTCTCCAGTGCGGTTGGCGGCTTGGGGCGGGTGTTGCGCAGGTTTACCAGCTTGTTCAGCAGGTCGAACCAAAAGGGTGCACCCAATACAATAGCAAAAATGCTGGCTATCCACCCGGGAAGGTGTTGGCGCCAGGGTTTTGGTGGCTGCTGCCAGCCGAGTGGCAAACCCGCCGGTATAACTGCTTTGAAAGTGTCTATGTCAGCGCGTAGTTTATTAATATCACCCGTTGCCTGCGAGGCTTGTGCCTGATCGTTTTTCATTCTGTCATTCAACCTGTCTATACTGTTGGCTGCGTTGTCGGCGAGTGTTTTGGCAACTTCTCTGTTGTCGTATAAATATTTGCTAATGGCAATGGTGTCAGCATTAACAGAAAGAGTCAACGCAATTGCCACTATAATAGTTGCCGGTAATGCTTTACGTTTCATGGTGCCTGTAAGCCTGCTTGCGTTCATATCGTACCAGTTTTGCAACCGTGTTCTGAACTCATCCAATTCGCCTGCAGGTGTGGCGCTTGTAGTAGTACCTGCAGGCAAATTAGCCGCAGACGCCTGCGCCGCAGTAGTTGCTTTTTTGGCTTCGAAAGCAAAAAGCAGGATGGTGCGTTGCAATTCGGCAGAGATGGTTTTGGTTTGCTTGATGCGAATGATGTATTCGTCGAGGCTTTCGGGCGGCGGCACAAAACCAAATTGCTTTTTTTGCAACGCAGCTTCAGCATTGGTAGCGGGATCAGCAACTGATATTTTATCGAGCAGTCCGGTAACGAAGTTTTCGGCGCTGAGGTAAGAGTTGGATTTGCCCTGTGATGAAAGAGCTGTGATCATACAATGATCCATAATAGCCTGGCCGGTGCTCACCGGTTTGCCACGCTCATTAACCATGGGCACACCATGTGCGTCGAGCGCCTGCAAATTGAAAATGGCGCGTAGCCACTCGGCTAAGATTTTTGCCCGGGTTTGACGAATAGAGAGCCATAATTCAACTGCCGAGCTACAAATAATACTGAGTAAAAAGAAGATGAAGATCATTCCGATCACGAGGTCGAGTATGGGAAAACTGCTCATTGCAATTATTTTTCGGGAGTAATAAAACTACAAATGGTGTAGAAGGCGGATTAGCTGGCAGAACACAAAGACATGTAAACGTACTGAAAAAAAGATGCGTTTGAAAAGCGTGAAAACAACAATTTAGAAAGGTGTTTTAGCGCTCTGCCAACTGTCGTTCCCGACCTGGTAAATTATTTTTTGTCGGGTCTTTAGTTTAAAGGAAGAGGCAAATGTTTACCTGCTATTTGGGTTAAACAGCTCCCCGGAGCTTTGCCGATGAACGGAGCCCCGCTGTAGGGCGGGGTAGACTGTCGCAACCATGCCTCCATATTGCTTTGCCGCTGACTACCCCAAAAAAAACCTGTGAACTGGAACATACGCAAGATGATCACCGCTGTTTTAACCAATAAAAAAGACCCCCGTTGTGAAACGAGAAGTTCTTGAACTGCTGCCGGGGTCTAACTTATTTATTGATAGTTTCGCGTTCTGATACCTCGTTATTGTACACCACAAGGTTTTTAAAGCATCGGCTGTCTTCAACATGCACGATGTAAAAGACTTCTTCGCCCTCCCTGATCTCTTGTGTAGCATTAATAGAATAGTCAGGATACTCGTGTCTGACAGCATGGTACACGTCGGTTGGCATTTGATCTTCTTTGTAAAAAATCATAGTGTGCAGCCAGAAGCCTTTGAGATTGTAAATGACATGTGTTTGTTTGTTATCGCGATTGAAAATGGCGTGATAGACCTCCTGCTCTTTCACCCATTTTACATCCGGACCATCGGTGAAGTGCTTTTGAAAATCGGTAACTGCCCGCAAATTTGCCTTCATAGCACGCAGTTCTGCTTTAGAACTTTTGAGGTTCTTCTTAGCGCTATTGAAAGCGGTTTTGTCGATGCGTGCGGAATCTGTTCCGGCAGGCTCGACCTCAATACTTTCAGATGCCAGGTAGGATTCGATTTTTGGTGCAGATAAACTTGCAAATAGCTGAGCCCGCACATAACTTAATGGTGCTGATATAAATATGACACCAATTGTTATGGAAATGAATAACTTTTTCATGTTTTTTGTTTTGAATAGTGAAAGATGATTTTTTGAATGAATTGCGCGCTAAATCTGATGTAAAGATGGCAAGCGGGTAAAGCGTTATCAATGGTGCTTTAGCTGTTTTTTAAACAGTAAAACACCTGAGAAATCTGGTGAGTTCACGGTAAGAGCCATGCGCAAAAGACGGTGGCAGCTAAAAGAGTATGTGTGCTACCGTGCCCTGCAAAACATGGATGAAAAAACCGTGTTTTTCACGGTTTAAACATTGTAAACAATCTCTAATATTGCTGATGGATAAATGGTTGCAGGCAAATAAAAGACTCCTTATAGTACAGCAGGTACTTAGTTCGCGCCTGGCGATACGGGACTTCTTTTTAAAAACTATGGTGCGCGAGGTTTATGAAAATGTGGGTCAGGTGCTTAGCCTGGTACGAATGCAGTTGTCTATGTCGGAGGCGAAGGCGAGTGATGAAGCCGTGGAGAAACTGCAGACCTCGGGCGACCTGGTAGGTAAAAGCATTCGAGACCTGCGATTGATGTGTAAAAATTTTTTCCCCGACGATGATATAGTGGAAGATGGCGGTTTTATTGAAACTTTTAGGCAAACACTTGCCATACTTTTTGGCGACAATGAAACAGAAATAAAGATAACCGGCATAAAAAAAGACGTAGATCCCAATCTTAAACTGATACTTTTTAATGTGCTGCAGGATATAGCTATTTATATAAAAGAAGCCGGAAGCACATTTAAAGACCTTGAAGTAAATTTTGGCAAAAGCAAGATCAATTTCATAATCAATTATTCGGGCACAGCCGACGTTGGGAAAATGATCATCGAAAAGAAAGTGCCCGGATCACTGCACCTTAAAGAAAAACTGGAACTGATAAGCGCCAGGTTTTCTTATGGCAGGAAAAAAGACCGCAACCAGTTAAAGCTTACCTCACCCTTAAATGTTGACCGCGATGAGTAATTCAATTAAGATTGCCCTGGTAGATGATCATGTACTACTGCGCAAGGGTCTGGCAACGCTGGTTAGTGGTCTGGGCTACACAATACTATATGAATGTAGTAATGGCAAAGAACTGACCGAAATAATCGGAAAAAAACAATTGCCAGACCTGGTGCTAATGGATATAAGAATGCCCGAGATGGATGGTTTTGATACCACATTGTGGTTGAAGAAAAACTATCCTGCATTGAATGTATTGGTGCTGAGTATGTACGATGATGAGAACTCTATAATTAGAATGATACGCAATGGTGCAAAAGGATATATTTTAAAAGACGCCAATCCCAATGAACTGGAGAACGCGATCAATTCAATTGTAAAAAAAGGATTTTATTATTCAGATCTTGTTTCCGGCCGGCTCATTCGCTCTATACAGGATGATGAAGAAGATGAAACAAGTGACAAGAAGTTTACGGTGGGTCTCAATAAAAAAGAGGAAGAGTTTTTAAAACTGGCATGTACCGAACTGACGTATAAAGAGATCGCCCAACAAATGCACCTTAGCCCCCGTACTATAGACGGCTACCGGGATGACCTTTTTCAAAAGCTGAATGTAAAAAGCAGGGTGGGGCTGGTGCTGTACGCGATTAAAAATGGCATAGTGCATTTTTAAGCACAGACATTTGCCTGATATGAGATGAAGCAAGCTGGTCTATTTTTGTTGCCAGAGCTTTTGTTTACAGATGTTACATCGTTGCGACAGTCTACCCCGCCTACTACGGGGCTCCGTTCAAATGCATAGCTCTGGTTTATCTGAGAAGAACCACCGGCAATCTTTTCCATTGACCTCCATCAGACCCATTAGTAATCTATTATTTTTTTTGACCACTTCTCCAATATTGTTACTGCGCTTTTTAGTGATAGGAAATGATAATTGCCTGGTACAAGGGTATAAACTTTTTTTACCCTTTTGGCATTGTTGACAGGCTTATGACAATTAATTCGTCTATCCACTAGTGAATTAAACACTCTTGCTAACCGGGGGTATAAACACCTTTTAAAAACGGGAAAAACCTCGTTTCATTATAGAATTTTTTGTACAAAACTTGGAAGTTAATTAACCTTAAATTTCAACACAATGCAAACAAAAGAATTAATTCCAAATGCGAACGAAATACCCCTCGATCCGGTATGTCAGCAATTTATCGTCAAAATAGCAGAGGAAGCCTTCGACGTCGATCTGCGGGCGGCATCTGTAGCAACTGCAAAGTTTAGAATTCGACTGCAGGAAAACGGGCTTCCGTATGAACCAGGGCAGCGCGGGCATTTTTTAGCTAGCAAAGATGTGAAGGAGTTGCTAGACCAAAATGATAAAGCAATTTCAGGGTTGAAAATTTACTTTGCTGAGTTTAAAAATGGGGAGAAAACACATTTAGGTATTGTAGTAGTCGCTACAGCAGGAAGCGGTACTACCACAGCAGATGACTATAATCTGCCTGAAGATGCTGGTACGCAAACGACAGCAAAGGTCAAAAATGCTATGCCATGCCCCAGCCAATGCGGCAAAAGAAATTGCCTTAATACAATATAAATTTTGAAACATTTTCTTGATTATTCTGATACATTCGCGCCGTCTATAGTTTTGGTACTCTTTCTGCTCAATCGTAACAGGTGGTCAAAAGATGCTACCATTATTGTTTATTATTGTATTACAGCCATAGTTATTTATGGGTACAGCAATATTCTGGCTTACCAGGTAATTCATAATTTATTTTTGTATCATCTTGGGTGTATTGTCAATTTTCTTTTTGCCTCCTTTGTAATATTTCGAAATCTCAGAAATTCTTTTAAAAGAATAGTTGTAAAAGCCGGAAGCAGCTTGTTTCTGGCTTTTGTTGCAATTGATATTGTATTTTTTGAACCAATTACAGTTTTTAACCGGTTCGCACAATCTGTTAGCGGTTTTATAATAGGTATTTTTTGTGTATTATATTATTTTGACCTTCTTTAGTCAGATGAACTGATCGATATTAGAAATGAATTTCCTTTTTGGTTTGTTACGGGTACCTTTATATACTCGAGTGCAAACTTTTTTGTTTTTTTGTTTTATTCACCTGGCATCTTAAAAATCTATCCATTATTGGATAGTGTACTTTGGCAAATTCAGGACATAACTTTAATTATGAATTATATTTTGATCGCACTTGGTTTATTATGTCACAAGAAGAGCTTAGCATAGCGTGGCTTGTCATCATCTTTATTTTACTGATGCTTTTTTTTGCACTCGGTCTTGTGTCTTTGTTCATGCGGTTTCAATTAAAAAAGAATAAACTCATACAAGATAAGATTGACACTCAAAATCGTATTACGCAAACTCTTCTTCAGTCGCGCATAGAAGTTCAGGAAGCAACACTCTCCACACTCAGCAAAGAACTTCATGACAATATCGGGCAACTTCTCAGCTCAGCAAAAATGCTGCTTGGTATTACTGAGCGCAATATGACCTCGCCGCCTGACACCCTGAAGACTGCCCTCGAAACAGTTAGCAAAGCCATCTTTGAACTGCGGGCCCTCTCCAAATCTTTCAATAAAGAATGGTTAGAGCAATTTAATCTTCTCGAAAACCTGACGGCTGAGGTTACCCGGCTCAATACCTCTAATCAAGTTACATTGCACCTTGTACATTCGGGTTATCTTCCGCTGCCACCAGACGAGCAAATTATTTTGTTTCGCATTTTGCAAGAGGCGATACAAAACTCTCTGCGACACTCGTCAGCAAAGAATATTTACATTAGTTTGGCGCTCGACCATGCTACGTTAACTACCACCATACAAGACGACGGGCAGGGTTTTGCGCACAAAAACAAACCTGAAGGGGTAGGCATTATGAACATGAAGCAAAGGGCAAGTATGCTGCATGGTCACATAGAATGGACAACTAATGAAAATGGCAGCCTTGTAAAAATTTCCGTTCCGTGTAAACCAGACAGCGAATATAGTATTGAGAAATAGAGGACGATCTTTAATAATTTAAAATCTTCATGTCTTTTGCTGCCAGGGCTTCACATTTGATTATTATAAAAAATGTACCTCATAGGCGTTCTAATGCGCCAACAACCGTAGAACGACGTCCAACAAAAATTCCGAGGTCGCCTATTGCCAAATATTGAGCAATGCTTACCAGCGTTATACATTTGAACGGAGCGTCGCAACGACAGCATCATCATAGTGCTTAGGCTGGTTTACATAAAATTCTCCCTATACATTGCAGCCATTTTACCAAACAAAAAAATGACTGCCCGAAAGGTTTTCCGGGCAGCCTGTGAAAGGATGGTTGTGCGCCATTATTTCATTATGGTGATGAACCTGCTTACCTGGCTGTAGCCAATGGTACCATAGCCATTGGTATTGCGCGAGCTTGCTGAAACTGTAAAGGCATGCGCACAGGTTACAAGGGGAACCCACACTCCACGTCCCGGTACGGTATGATGCGTTACACCTGTCCAGTCGCCCAGCGCGGGGGTATATGAACCTGAGGCAATGGTTGCTGATTGACCGTCGCCCCATTGTGCCACTACGCTCCAGGCACCCATATTTCCGTCGGGGTCGGTTGCGTCAAAGTTTACGGTTACCCCGTCGGTAGTGCTGGTCATTTGTATAATGTCGCAAGGCTTTACAGCAGTGCCGCCATGCATTATGTTATTGATCTTTACCAGCGGTGCGGTATTGTCAATCTTCAAGGTCAGTATCTGTGCGGGCGATGGGGTAGTTACTTCTGCTCTTGCTGCATCATAAAACTTCACTTTAAAATTGTGAATGCCATTGTCGAGTTTGCTTGAGTCAAACTGGAACAGCAGGTCGTGGATGGAATAATCCACAGCGGGGTCGGTAAGCGGATACATCAACTCACTATCTACGCCATAGGTATCTATTACGTAATCGCCGGCGCCGGCATCCCAATGATAGTTATACCAGCCGGTAATAAATTCAGTGGCCGGATCAACTCCATCACCGGCGCTGTGAAATACTTTTATATACCGGGCGCCGGCACTGTACAAACTTGCCCTGTTGGGTGCATTGCCTATTATGTTCAGCAGACCGCCAAAAGCCGAGTTGCGGGCATTTACATAGTAACCGGGGTCAGTTGTTGCTTTACCGTTGGCGGCAATTTTTGTGGTGGGTATCAGACCTACACATCCAATTATTGGTCCTTGCAGCGACAGGTCAACCACCGGCTTGCGTGAAAAGTAGAGTGTGTGCAAACTGGCGAAACTACTGGTAAAATTCACGGGGTTGTAGTTATCCTGACTGGGTGTACCCGAATGTGTTTTAATGCCAAACTTTGTATAGGGTGCCCACCAAAATGGAGCAAGCGATACATTCAGGTCGCTCAGGCTCATGCGCATTTTCCAAACGCGGTGCGGCGTTGCGCTATTGGGTGAGGTTTCAAACGATGTACGCAGATCATTGTTCACCAGTGTTATACCGGTCCAGGTGCTGGGGCCAAGATACCATTGGCGGGTCAGTTTGTCGGTTATGTTGGGGTACATACCATAGTTCACATCAAAGTTGGGGGTTATGTTGCCATCGCGGTTGCGGTCAAAACTAAACCAAAAGTAGTCGCCGGTGCCTGCATCGTTGCCGGTATCGCCGGTCATATCAAGCGCGGCATACAAATACTGACCATCGTTTTTGGTCATCAGGTAGCCATTTTTAATGTGCAGTTTTCCGGCATTTGCCCAAACTGCATCGTTCAAAGTTTCCGTTAATTGTATGGGCAACTGTGCCCAGGTAGAATGAATTGTAGCCATAAGAACAAAAGTTTTGTTGTTTTTAAAAAGGAGATAAATAAGCGTTGTAACCGGTGTAAAAGTAGCAGCCTGCATCATGCAGTTGTAGCGTAGAGCTACTGAAAACAGCAGGTAGAATTACCTGAAATTGAAAGGTTTGTAGTTGGAGATTTTGCGTTGAAATGGCTTGTTGCCGTAGATGCGGAAGTACAGCCAGAGTTGCTCTTCTGTTGTGGACCGGCCGCCGGAAATAAATTGAACATTGTTGCGACGCTCCGTTCATCAGCAAATCTTTGTTGTAGCTTTTTACACCAAAAATTTTTGCGTCTTAGTTTCCCTTCGGCTGACCTATTTTAGCTGGTATTCTACTGTGGAGACCTGTTTGTTTTTTGTTCTGAAAAGAGCAGCTTTCAATTTTTAGCAGGTTTCGCCGGTCAAAACTCACAAATGGTAGAGTACTTTTTGCTTGTCATTGCGGCAGCCTGGGTGTGTTTGTCTGCACAAAAAAATACCTTATAATATTTTCAGAAATGATGCGCTTCCAGCTTCAAACAATTGATGATTTTTCACACGTTCATTTAGGTCTGTTCAGATATATCCAGGTCCCACACTTTATTTGAAACTGGTTATAGCGCGCCAGAATAGAAGCAGGTGTAAACCGGAGTCAGCATAATTTTCAAACAAAATTATTTTACAAATGGTACAGCATAGTCGGCAAGTGTCATTACAGTTATTTGTGGGTTTACGCCAATGCTTCCCGGAAAAACGCTGCCATCGCATACATACAAATTACTGAAGTCATAGACCTTAAATTCCGGATCGATCACGCCTTTGTTCCTGGTAGCGCTAATGGCATTGCCACCTTGCGGGTGCCCGGTTCCCAGTGTTATATCCTGGCTGTCGCGTGCGTCGGTCCGTAATGCCTGTAGTTCTTTTGGCGACTTATATTCTATGTAGCCAAATGTATTAGGCATTACAGCTTACTACGCCGGCAGCAAAAAATATTTCTCCGGCCAGTATAATGCCGTTTATCAATGTATCAAAATCTTTTTTTGTTGGACTATACCGTATTTCCCGCCCGGTTAGCCCGGCAATACGCACTTCAGCATTCGAACTCGCTGCCCACCAATACTCCAGTGCTGGCAAAACGATTATAGCGCAGCATATTGTTGTAGTGGTCATCCCACCAACCCGGCATTACCGTGCTTTGAAACATTGGCGGATTGAACCACGTTTCGAAGATATAGCCCTTGTTTTTCTCAAACTGCAGGTAATGCGAGATCTGCAAACCATCGTAGGAATTAATGACATTTGGAAAAACTGCGTGTATAGGAGAGCCGACGTTGAAAGCCAGATTTTTACCTGCTTTACCTTTGGCAATACCAGACCGTATAAGCAGTATGCTGGATGAAACCGGTCCGGCAGAAACGACAAAAGTATTTCCTTTAATAGTGAGTGTTTTACCACTGTTGTTCTTGCAGGTCAGCAATTCAACTTTACCACCTGCGGGGTGCAGTTTCCAGGCTTCACAATCAGCAATGATGCGCAGGCCTTCAGTTCCGTACTTGTCTTGTGTTTCAGCTAACACAGTGTCGAGCATAGACAGTTTTTTTCCATATTTGCAGCCCATATTGCAGTAGCCGCACCCCAGGCAGCCTTCTATATTCGCTGCTACCGAACTGGCAACATTGGGCGCAGCGTCTAAACCCAAAGTATGTATTCCTTCCAAAAATTTTTGACCGGAGGGATTTAAATATTGATCGATCGTCATCTCGGGTACCCGCTTTACACCGATCATTGTATTTACACGCGCATTGCATTGCTTGTAGCGGTTCAGGTCAAGACCCGCATTCAAACCATTCACATCGTTCCAGCGATCTAAAATGTGGTCGGGTGTATTGAAACAAACAGCATTGTTCACTACACTCGAGCCGCCAACACAACTGCCTTGTATCACCTGGAATTTAAAATCGCGCGCCTGCTGCAGAGCGCCATCAGCATACAGTTTAGAAACCATGTCTATCTCATCCTCATTAAAGTCAGCAGGGTCGGTATATCTGCCGCGCTCAATCATTAATACACTACGTCCTTTTTCAATTAGGCCTTTTGCCAGCACCGACGCACCGGGGCCGGAGCCTATGATTACAACATCGGCAGTAAGCACCTGACCATCCATGTTATTAGCAGTTTCAACTACCAGTTTTTTTCGTGGTACTATGGGGAACTTTGTAGTACGTTCTTCCAGATCGGCACGTTTTGAAAACGGTACATAGCCGATAAAGGGATAAACGCGTTCATCGTTGTAGTAGCCCATATAGCAAAGCTGTTTGCCCAGACAAATCATAGCCTGCACCAACTCGCGAATGAAACCCGGCGCCAGCCGCAAGGCAACATCCTGGTAGAAGTGTCTCATCAGGAAATCTTTCCTCTCATCGGCACGCATGTAACTGGTTGGTGGTTTTAAAAATACCAGTGGGTACAATTCAATACTCAGCATGCAAACTTTCGTTATCCATTTAGACCTCGCAGAAAAATGACAAATAGCGATCAACATTGCGCGCAACCTCTATGGGTTCCAGTACTTCTTTCTCACCGTGTATCACTACATCGGCAGGGCGATCATCGTGCGAAATTGCATAGGAGAAAAATAGTGCAACTGGTAGCGGTCGCGCTGCGCCTTACGATAAAATATGATCAGCAGCACATTAAGAGCAATGTCAAAAAGTGTGGATGCAAGAATTAGTGTTTTAATAGGAACCGCTTTACTACCCATATAAACCGGATAGTTGTTTTTGACGAAGAAGAAAATAAGTAGCCCCGCCACTGCCCCTAATAACATAGTTACGATGATCGCTTCAACTGCTATAAGATGGCGGCGAACATCGGCTGCACCTACATAACACAAACTGCTAAACAATAGCATTTTAATAGTGGAGTTATTGGCGAATGCAGCATCGTTGATGAATGAAAAAGGCTTGAGAAAACCCGGGATAAAGGTTATGGAAGGCAGTAAATAAAAGAGCGCGGCTGCCAGGTAAAAAAAGAATAGAATGCGTAATAATGTTCTTAACCTGAGTTCGGCAGGTGTGAGCGCCTCCTGTTCTTCTGGTAACATACAAATAGTTTTTAAAAAAAAATAATGAAGGAAAAATACTAACTGGTGCAAGGTCTTAGCGGAGTGCTGTAAACAAATGGCTGATGAAACTTTGATTGGAATGTTTAGCAATGGTATCCCAACCTTGCTGTGGTAAGATAAATAATTGTTTTTTAGAATCCTACCAGGTCACCAGGTAGCGGTGCATTGAAAATATAAAAAGTGACTGATAGTATTCGCAAGCGGAGGGAGTCAGTCCATATAAATCTTTATTCAACATCCTTTTTCGGTGTACAATGAAAGTTCATGCTTGCTGCCTCAAGATCTGCAGGCAGAAGCAATTATTTATTTGAATTGCTTCAACCATTCATTGGCTTCCGGTTCGCTTACAAAATTCCTAATAGGGAATCTCCGGGGGCTTCAGGAAATTGTCAATTAATTATTGCAAATACCTTTGTTGTGCGTTCGCCTTATGCTATGTCTAAAATTTCAAGTCCGTTAATGCCTTAACTAATCTCGAGGCAATGTCTTTACGATTGTAACCAATTGGTCAAACGCTATATCAACTTATACTTGCATGATGTCAAAACTAAGCAGCTACAAAAGGTGACGCACAACGTTAGCAGGGATGTATTTCTCAGACTGATCTTTATGTGGTGAAAATCATTATTTGGTTCCGGCTACAAAACCGGGAGCAGCTTTGGTTGCGACGCTCCGTTTAGACAGTAGAATTCCTTGACAAGCTTTTCTAAATAGAAAAAATAAGCGCAATGTTGTTCGACGTGTTCCGCAGGGCACCTCAACCTCAAGGATAGATGTTGTTTTCAGAAAAAATTAAAATTTTAATCCCCGGTCCCATAGCTATGCACAAGGCAATGCAAGGAGATACCAGCGTGACCGGAAGATCATGGCAATCATCTAACTCTATATGTCATAGTTCAGACAATTTCTTCCACACGGTAATTATTTAGGTTATTTTCACCACCTTATTTCAAGCATACCCTACCCATTAAAATAAAAGTTTACATACCTGATGATAGATGAGGCCCATTTTGAAGAACTATACAATGAATATAAAAATGTAGTGTTCAACATGTGCCTGAGTTATGTATTGAATTCAGAAGATGCGCAGGATATTACGCAGGAAGTATTTGTAAAAGTCTATCAGCGATACAATCAATATGATGCTGCGGCTGCATCGTTAAAAACCTGGATATGCCGTATCGCTATTAACCATTGCCTGGATTTTTTAAAAGCCAAAAAATCAAAAAAGCGCTTTGGGTTTTTAAGTTCATTATTTCATGCGGATAATGAACCAATTAGTGACGCCGTAGAAATAAATCATCCGGGCATACAAACAGAAAACAAAGAAGCCATTGAAAACCTGCTGCAAATCATTTATACCTTACCCGAAAACCAAAAGACAGCTATTATTCTAAGTAGAATAGAAGACCGCTCACAAAAGGAAGTAGCAGAAATAATGGATACCAGTGTAAAGGCTGTTGAATCGCTGTTGCAAAGGGCAAAGCAAACAATTCAGAAAAAATTAACAGAAAGCGAAGGAATTTAACTTAACCATCGTATAAAAAGAAAGAGACAGTTTATGAAAATAGAAAATAAACTTGATTTACTGAGGCAAATAAAAGAGGTGGACGCACCTCCGTTTTTGTTTACCCGCATTCGTCAACAGGTGCAGAACATGCAAAACATAGAAGCCCCGCTAAAATGGAAATGGACTTTTGTATTGACTTCAGTTCTTATTCTTATACTCAATGTTTCTGTATTTTTAAAGCAGTTCGCAACAACACAACAAAACAATTCCGCTATAGAAACGGTAGTAAATAGTATGAATCTTGCCACCTCAAATAATATTTACCATGAGTAAAGTACGGCTGCTATCCATTGCCGTAATCGTGCTGCTGCTTATTAATGCAGCAGTTATTTGTTTTATGGTGTTGAATAGGCCACCCTATGCCAGGCAGGGAATGTCGCCGCTTTCTAAAGAAGGTCCCCGCCAGGTAATTATAGATAGGCTGCAATTAGACGCGCAGCAAACCGCCGCTTACAATTCGTTAATTACCTCGCACCAAATTTCAATAAGGAACCTGGAAGACAGCATTGGTTTACTGAAAAATAATCTTTATCAAACTTTGAACGGCAAATCCTCTGCAAGTCAAGATTCTCTAATCAGCCGGTTAGGTGAAATTCAGAAGCGGGTTGAGCTAGTGAACTACTACCATTTTGTAGCGCTCAAAAAACTTTGCAGACCCGATCAATTGGATAAATTCAACCAGCTCACAACTGAACTGGCTCATTTTTTTGCCACAAAAAAAGACGGTCTTCCGCCACCGGGAGGTAAATAAGAAGCAGGAAAGAAACACTGCCTGGCAAAAAGTTATTTTGCGCGTGTTCACCATTTTCTGCGCTATCATTCCAGCTTCCTAAAATATAATTATATCACCGAAGGTTTTATTCCAGGTACTCGTATAAGAGTATATGAAACTGAATAAAACTTCGATAAAGAAAACATTTGTTACTGCAATCGCCGCTACTTTACTTGTGAGCATTGTAGCATTTAGTTGCAAAAAAGACAATGCTACTCCTGCTACCGGCGGCTCAGTCGATATAACAAGTGTAGTACAAAACAACTATACAGGGTCCACTACTGTTGCAGTTAGCGGTGGCAGCATTGTTATTAAAAGTGATGGTTTGCCCAATCACAAAACGCCTTACTGGGGTGTTGGAAATGCTTTATATGAAGATTTTCCACCGGGCTATCATGCCAATGTAAATACCAGTATGAGTGCGCACAACTACTCCATGACCATACCTGTTACACCAGCTGTTGCCTCTTCACACGAAGAAACTTCGCTTGGCCCAATAGGTATGGCAGTTAATGGCGTACCCATTTATAACGACAGGGAAGGTGGCAATGTGCCACTCGACGCTTTAACCATAACAACTTTCGATTACTCCGGCGCTCATCCCGGACCCGGGCAAGATTATCATTATCATACCACCGGCAGATACACCACACAAGATGACGCTAAACTCGTTGGTTTTTTAAGAGATGGCTTTCCAATTTACGGCAGAAAAGACACCACCGGTGTGTATCCAACATTAGATGCTTATGGCGGACACACAGGTCCAACACAGGATTTTCCCAACGGCATTTATCATTACCATGCCAGTAACATTAATTACCTCAATACAGGTTATTATATTTTAAAAGCCGGAAGCTACTACGGCACCAAAGGCACCTTCACCAATTAATAAGTCAGCGTCGTTTTACTTAGGTGATATTTTGGTAACCGGCTATTGGAATTCTTTTAAACATCGTTGTCTTATTTAATTCTGGTTTATCGGAACACACTTGTACTAGCAGATACTATAGGCTGCATTCAAGCAATACATGCGTTTTACTCAACGGCATTGATCAAACAAGTGATCATTTCCGTTTATATATTTTATTTCTTCAAAACACACTTTCAAAAATTTAAACATGAAAAAGAAAATTTTCAGTGGTCTTATGGCAGTAGCAATGATGGCTTCTATTGTAAGCTGCTCATCAAACAAGAGCGCAACTGCGGCAAACGGGCAACCCAATGGCGGCGCGCCTTCTACAGAAGAATTGTTTGCACAGATGGATAGCAACAAGGATGGCAAACTGGCAAAGTCTGAAGTAAAAGGTCCGCTGGCAAACGATTTTACGAAGATTGATACCAATAGCGATGGATTTATTTCTAAAGACGAATTGAACAAAGCACCGAAACCGAAAATGCAGGGGCAACCACCGCGTCAATAAAACATTTCAACATTCACGTTCTAAATAGAACATATAATAAAAAGGATATGAAATTCTCTTTCAGTAAAATCCAGGTAGTGGCTACCCTTAGTGTTGCAGCGTTATTTAGCTGTCAAAAAGATGACACAGCAACCACTACAACCTCAGGTACAGCCACAGTTCCCACTGTTTTCAGCAGTAATTTCAAATCTGGTGTTACGTTATCAGCTACCAGTACCACGGTAACAATGAAATCTACCGGAGTGCCTGATCATGTATCGCCCTATTGGGGCACTGGCAATACATTATACGAGGCGCCAACATTGACCGGGCAAACGGTAAATCCGGGCAACCTACAAGCCCAGGCATTTGTAATGACCATTCCGACCAGTCCGGCAGAAGCAGCCTACAAAAGAAGCAACTTCTTTAGGCCCAATTGGTATGGCGCTTAATGGTGTTGCCATTTACAACGACAGAGAAGGTGGCAATGTGCCGGTAGATGCCGGAACACTTCTTTCGTTTGACCGAGCAGGTGCCCACAGTGGTCCCGGGGGATTATATCATTATCATTTTAATGGCGATTTTACCTCGGTAAATGATGCCAAATTAATTGGATGGTTGAGAGATGGATTTCCTATCTATGGCAGAAAAGATACTACCGGCGTAGTACCAACCAACCTGGATGCAAATGGCGGACACGTGGGCGTTACACAGGATTATCCAAATGGCATTTATCATTACCACTGTTCAAATGCGGCGTATATGGGTTCAAGGTTTTATATTTTAAAAGCAGGAAGTTATTATGGCACAAAAGGAACATTTACTTTTTAAAAGCATTGTCTTCTGTTGCTTAATAATCAGCATGCTTAGCATGGGTTGTTTCTCCAAATCAGAGGAACAGTCCACTAAACTGGTGGTTGAAAAAGTTGATATTTCCAACATTCCCTTTGATACGGCTTCTATAACACAACCAGCTTTGAAACTGGAGAACGGCATTTATTATTTAAACGCAAAACCGTTTTCCGGGTTTATAAAAGATAACGGCGGTATCCAGGGCATCATCAGCATAGCAGTCGTATTACCAGGGCATGCAGCATGGAATCACCACATACTTTTTATGCCGATGGCAAGACAAAGGGATGAAAGGAATGTATACGGCAAAACATTAGCTATGGCAGACAGTTTGGCTATTGGCAAAATGGAAATCAGAAATTTGAATTCACCTATTATAATGACAAACGAGAAGGCCTGCAAAAACAATGGTACGAGAGCGGAAGCAAATATGCCTTCTTAACTTTTAAAGACGATAGAGAAGATGGCATGCAACAAGCGTGGCGCGAAAATGGCAAACCTTATATTAATTACGAGGTGAAAGATGGCTTTAGGTATGGACTTCAAAAGTCAAATTTATGTTACACGTTAAAAGACGAAAAATTTAAAACGAAAAAATGAAATACGTTTATAATCCTTATATGTCTTAGTGCTGTTATTTGCGTGCAAGGAAAAAGGCAGAAAACTGCCCTATTACGACACGGCAGATTTTACTCCCAAATGGGAAATGGCAGATAACAAACACCTTTCACTGCTATAAGAAAGTTTAGTCTTACTGACCAGGAAGGCAAAACGTTTACCGAAAAAAATATGGACGGTAAAATTTGTGTGGCCGACTTTTTCTTTACCTCATGCCCGGGCATTTGCCCCAAAATGGCAGTCAGTATGTCGGCGTTGCAAAAAGAGTTTGCAAACGATAATGATGTGCTGCTGATTTCGCATTCGGTAACGCCCGCCAAAGACAGCCTGCCTGTTTTAAAAAAATATGCAGTTGAAAAAGGCGTGCATTATGACAAATGGAGATTGCTGACCGGGCCCGTGAACGAAATATATGACCTGGGCCGCAAATACTATTATGTTGAAGAAGACCTGGGAGCAGTTAACAGCGACACCAGTGTTTTCTTACATACCGAAAATTTTGTGCTGCTCGATAAGAACCGCCACATCAGGGGCATTTACAACAGCCTTGACAATAACAGCATGACGGCACTAAAGAATGATATAAAAGAATTGAAGAAGGAAGAATAAGTATAGTGGGGGTAACTTTTTTGCCATCACTACTTCAACTGTAAACTTCAATATCCTCATCAATCAAAAAATAAATGGCGGACGATTTAGGTAAAGTAGAAAAGGATGATCTGACATATACAAAACCAGAATAAACTTCAGGAAAAGTTACTTCTACGGGCACGGATGTTTATCCTTCCAATCAAGAAGTCAGAAAAAACGGATATCCATTTATATGCCATAATTACTTCAACTTATTTTAAAAAGGATACACCAAGCCGGGAAAGAGACAATATGGAAGTACATCATCAACATAAACATAACGAAGAAAAGAGAGGCTGGAGGTCCTATTTCTGGGAATTTTTAATGCTGTTTCTTGCCGTACTGTGTGGTAGTTTGGCAGAGTACGCACTGGACCATAAAATTGAAAACGACCGGGAAGAAGAATTTATTGAAACAATGATAAGCGACTTGAAAGAAGACACCACTTTGCTGGGCGAATCCATCGCTAAGTTTCAGCAAAAAGGAACGGAATTAGACAGCCTCACGCTCTTGTTGAATTCATCAAACATCAAAGTCAAGGGGGCTTCGCTGTATTATTATGGCAGGTTAGCCAGCCGGTTAGATTTTTTTAACAGTACCGACCGTACCATTCAGCAAATGAAAAACTCAGGCGCTTTCCGGCTTATCAGGAATGCGGACGCTGCTATCAGTATATCCAAATATTATTCAGAAATGAATGACGTCTATCATTTGCAGGATAATACCAACGACCTGGCGATGGAGTATCGCTCGGTGGCATATATGCTTTTTAATCCGGCCGTATTTGAAATGATGGTGAACGAGGAAACCAAAAATGAGATTCAAAAACCTCCCGGAAATCCATCGCTTATTAGTTATGACAAATCGGATATAGTCAGGTTAAGTTCTACCCTACATTACATGAAAGCATCAAGATTGGTACTGTATAACAGGTATGTATTCCTTCGTGCCAAAGCCATCGGTTTGATTGAGCTGCTGGAAAAGGAATATCAACTTGATTCAAAAAATTAATAAACACAAACGCATCCATCCTTTGCCTCAAATCTGGATGATTAAAAGGACACCAGGTATAGATTGTAGTTGACAAGATGCAATAAAGAGAATTATTTTATTTGGCCAGCAGTAGAAATGCTATTGAACATCGTTGTGTTATTTCAATTCCAATTAGTCGGAATTGCAATAACACAACAATGATGACACTGTAATCTGTAGTTGGTTCCCAAAAGAAACTAGCAATAGATAGAAAGTAAAAATTATTCACCGAAGGATAAACAAAAAACAATCGTATAAATTAAAAACAACAAACTATGTTCTATCAAATTGCAATGTTAATATCAATGATCTGCGCGTTTTGTTCATGCAGTAAAGATGATGTCGCTTCCACTACTTCTACAGATGTTGTAGTGAATGTAGATGCTACAAAATTTCTTACATCAACCGGGTCAGTAATTATCACAACTGAAGACCATGCACCTTTCAAACGGAACAACCGTTGCCTGTTACAAAATTGTATCAAAAAGTAACCCGGCAGACCATGAAATGGGACCATGGTGCCCGACCAATATCTCCGATGACGCTACCAAGGGCGGTATATGGATGAGTGGCGGTAATGTGTATGATGTAGATGGAGCGTTTATTAAAAACATGGCTACATTTTATAACGACCCCACCTGGCAAATGTATAATACAACCACAGGCGCTGTCACCAAAACTTTGACCCAGGCGGATTGTGAGGCTGCCGCAAACCCTAATGTGGGTGCAGCTTACAAAAATTACTGTGTGGAATGTTTTCCATCTTATGTTTCTTCTTTAACAGACAACTGTTTACATTCCTGTTACTCCCGTAAAGGCTAAGCACTTCATATACTTTTGCTACCGGTCCGGGAGGCCTGGTGGTCCGGGAGGTGTATCGGTCCATCTACCAGGGGAATTGCATTTGATGGTGTTGTATTTGATGCACCGGCGCCTGTAAATGCAATATTGGCTGCCTATACTTTAGCCCCTTTTGACGATTATGGCGGGCATATCAATCCACACGCCGGTTACCACTATCATGCTGCTACCGGCTTAACAAAAAAAGTTACGCAAACCGATGGTCATGCAGCCATGATAGGTTATGCCATGGATGGTTTTGGCATTTACGAAAGATTAAGTGCGGCAGGTACAGAAGATACAGACTTAGATGCCAACCGCGGGCATTATGACAATACAAGAGGGTATCATTACCATGTAGACAAAGCAGGCAATAACAATTTTATTAACGGACTGGCGGGTGCTTACGCTAACTAAAAAATATATAAAGATGAAGATAATATATCTGTTAATTTTTTTATTGGGTTTCAAGGCAGCATATGCCCACAATCCCGATTTATCAAGCATGATGATTTATGAGCAAAATGGAAAATCCATTTTGCTTATAAAAAGTTCGCTTACTGCATTTGATGGTGAGGTAGAATATCATTTCGGTAAAGATGCTTACAAAACCCCGGAAGAATTTGAAGCAGTTAGTGATACAGCATTTTCAGAAAAATTGTTTTGTAATCGCGAATGGCGATACGTATAAAGTTTTCCAACATCCAGGTTCAGCTTGGGCATGAAACCAATTTATTTGCCGAGTTGGATAATGTGCCAAAAACACTCAAATCTTTTTATGTAAGCAACGCCTTATTTAAAGACATGTACAATAACAAGTGCGAATTGATTGTAACCTTACATGGCTTACCTCAACAACAATCTATTTTAGAGAATGGCAATAAGCACCAGGTTTCGTTTACAATAGAGAATGATAAATGGGTTATTAATGAAACAACGAAGTCGTTTTATCTCACCCCGGCTTTCCTAATCACGCTTGCTGTTTTTGTACTGATCACTTTGACAGCAATTGTTGTTATTAATAGAAAGAAGGAACTAGCTTTAAAACTTCAGTTGTAATATCGAACCTGCAAATGCTGTTTGGGGTGTTCCGCAGGGCACCTCGACCGTTAGTATAGATCTAGTTCTCAGAACGACTTTTATGTGGTGAAAATGATTATTTGGTAGCCGGCTACAAAACCGGGAGCGGCTTTGGTTGCGACGCTCCGTTTAGACTGTAGATTTTTTGAGAAGCTTTTCTAAATAGAAAAAAATAAACGCAATGTTGTTCGAGGTGTTCCGCAGGGCATCTCGAACTCGAGGATAGATGTTGATCTCAGAAAAAAATTACAATTTTAATTCCGGGGTGCCATAGCTATACACAAGGCACTGCAAAAAGATTCCAGTGTGACATGAAGATCATGGTAATCATCTAATTCTATATATCATAGTTCAGACAATTTCGCAGGGCATCTCGAACTCGAGGATAGATGTTGATCTCAGAAAAAATTAATGATTTTAATGCCGGGGTGCCATAGCTATACACAACGCACTGCAAAGAGATCCCAGCGTGCATGAAGATCATGGCGATTATCTAATTATTTATATCATAGTTCAGACAATTTCACACCGCACCTCGAACTCGAGGATAGATGTTGGTCTCATAAAAAATTGAAATTTTAATGCCGGGGTGCCATAGCTATACACAAGGCACTGCAAAGAGATCCCAGCGGTGACATGAAGATCATGGCAATCATCTAATTCTATATATCATAGTTCAGACAATTTCACAGGGCACCTCGAACATTAGGAAAGATGTTATTCTTGTATTTTTTTCTTTAAAGCGTTCCTTACTGATATGCCGCTGAAGGGTGCGACGCAACAACTGCCTTATGTAAAATCTCACCGCCCGGTACCAAAAAAAATCTCCTTATGTACCTGGCTTGTATCATTACTGTAGTCTGAATGGTATAATTTACCTTGGTTTTCGATTGTGCCAAATGATAGATTAGTCCTGCCAATATCACCGGCAGATGTAACAAAATTATCGCTCATTAAAATTTGGCAGTTTGCAAAGCTTTTTTTAAATATATTGGACCTGGTTTTACAAGTCCTCAAAAATGTTAAACACAGTGTTAATGCAAACAACGCCAGCACACAACGAACGTATAGCCAACCTGACATTCGCTTCGGTGTATCCGCTTTACCTAAAAAAAGTTGAAAGAAAAGGACGTACTGAAGATGAATTGCACCAGGTAATAGAATGGCTGACCGGTTTTACAATTGAAAAAATGGAGGAATTAAGGGCAGAAAAAGTGACATTTAAAACGTTTTTTCAGCAGGCGAAATTACATCCCCATGCCAACCGTATAACTGGTTTAATATGTGGTTATAGAATAGAAGAAATTGAAGATCCGCTGACCCGGCAGATAAGGTATCTTGACAAATTGGTGGATGAATTAGCAAAAGGTAAAAAAATGGAAAAGATCTTAAGATAATTACAGGCAATATTTACAAGCATTAACTATGACTAAAATCGTTGGCATTATTCTATTTGTTTTTCTAACCAATACAACATCTGCACAAATCCAAACTAATAAAATTAAAGTAATACTTTTTGGCACGTTTCATTTCGGCGCCACCAGTGACAGAAACAGTACAGAATTTACGGATTTGTTATCTACAAAACGTCAATCTGAATTAGATACAATTGCCAATGCGTTATATCGATTTGGAATTGATAAAATTTTTTTAGAAACACAGGTTTTCAGACAACAATGGCAGGATAGTTTATATCGTGCATACAAGAATAAACAACTGACTTCTACTGAAGATCTATTCGACGAAAAAGTCCAGATCGCCTTTAGAACAGCTTTGAAAAAGGACATACCTATGGTTGCTGCAGATTTTAAATTGCCACTCCCGTACGACAAAATAAATGAATACGAACAAACGCATAAAGCTGATACGATTAGTGGTTATCCTTTTTTCAATATTTCATATCCGTTTACTACAAAAAGAAAAGGTCTGAAAGAACTTACACTCTCGCAGTATTTTATTCAGCTAAACAATCAATATAGCAGGCAGGCTCTCTTGTATGATTATCTGCACTATGCACTGGCATATGGCGAAGGCACTGATTACACCGGAGAAAATTTAACGGCAGTGTACTATGACAGAAACTTGAAAATTTTTACTAACATTTTGCGACAATTAGATCCGAAGACCGACAGAACGATAGTGGTATTATTTGGTAGTTCGCATACCGCCATGTTGCGGCAATTTTTTGAAAGTCATCCTATGTTTGAAATTGTTGAATTGGAAAATATTTTCGAGTGAAGCTAGATAGTGCAATATTGTTGGCAGATTGCCAGGCTGGCTTTGTGACGAGAAAAGTATTTTAAATACTACCTGATTGTCGCGCGACAGCAAAATACCTCGTGCCCCGGAATGACAAACACTAACATGCCTCCAATCAGCAAAATTTATTCAGATATGTCGCGAATAGCCCGTTTTTTGTCGTGACTCTATTCCTGATCAGGAAAAAATTTGTGTCACCTTTAGGTGAAGTCTGCTTTAGATCTTACTATAAATCAGGAAATAATGAATAGCCATGCTGCGATGAAACTTGACATATACATCAACTACCCGGGACATTGTGAAAAAGCGTTTCAGTTTTACGAACAGCATCTCGGTGGTAAAATAAGTTTGATGATGCCGCATCATCAAAAGCCTTCCAATTTTCCTGCCGGTTGGACAAAGCCTATTATGCATGCTATCGTTGAAATTGGTGGCACCCTTATTCGCGGTGCGGATGTGCCCGGTGCTGAGCCAATGCGCAGCGCCTACCTGACGTTACGCCTGGAGACTGCCCGGGAAGCCGAAGAGATCTACGAATTGTTGACAAACGACGGGGAAATTTTTATGAAGATGGAAAAGACCTTTTTTGCAAATCGCTTTGCAATGGTGCGCGATAAGTTTGGAACCTCATGGATGCTGCTAAACGAACATTAGCGATCAATATATTTTTTGCTTTTTGCTGCAGAAGCCCCGCTTCCAAAAGCGGGTTGTACCTGATTTATAAAGTCAGTTCTTAAGGTCAGTGTAACTTTCTCTGGTTGCAGCTCCGGATTTCTGCCACCCAGGTTTTCTGATACAGCCTACCCGCAGTACCTTACGGCAAATTCACCTGGTATGAAATGGATAATTTCACTGTGTATGCTTTTTTGCTGCAACAATGTGGCTGTGTATGCACAAATACAGAACACTTCTTATATCAACAGTTCGCATGAAAAAGTATTGCAGTTAACATGCGTTGTTCCAGCAGAAGTAAGAAAAGTATGGAGCTATTTTGCTACTGATAGCGGGCTAGTTAAATGGATCGCTCCTGTAGCACATGTGGAACTGAAAAGCGGTGGATACATAGTAACGAATTACGACAAAACAAAATCCCTTTCAGATAGTAGTTCAATCAGGTTAAACATTGTCAGTTATTTGGAAAATAAACTCCTTATTCTTAAAGTTACACTCAATGATAATTTCTCCAAAAGAGTTCAGTCTGAGGACCAGGATCTTCAGGAGATCATACAGTTTGTTCCTGCAGGTCCGGGCAAAACAAAAATTATTTCTTCTATGATAGGGTGGGGGACCGGACCAGATTGGGAGAAGACATACGAGTTTTTTGTTAAAGGCAATACCTGGACCTACCAGGAACTTTTAAAGGCAATTGATTGAATCCAACTCTGGCAGTTGAAGTAATTTAAATTAGGGTCATCAGAAAACACGCTATTGCTTTTTTTTGCAATACTCATTGGTATTCCAACCATTGTTTCTATTATCAGAACCCTTAGAGGTGGCAACAGTAGCAACAACCGGAGTGATTCCAGCGGATGTTCAATGACAGGTTGTTCTGCCGGTGATCAACACCATGGTGACAGTGGCTGTTCCGGATGTTCAGGTTCAGGATGCAGTGGCTGTGGTGGCGGTGACTAAATGATTACCAACCAATAAAACTCTTGGTTCATTCCGCTGTGGATTTCCGCAATGATCTAACGTAGCGATGTGAAAACCTTGTCTTATCAACTTTCTTTCCGAAAACATGTTTAGGAACTGAACAATTGGTTTTCAGCTAACCTTATTGCTAGTTGGAGGCTTAATCAGTCGGTTTGGCTAAAAAGTGCTATTTTACCAACCAATGTTTTATCCCGGTACAGCAATTCGGTTTCAATTATTGGTATGGAGCTGGTTAACCTGAGGTTGCATACCTAACCCTGCGGTGCTGTTTAAAGTAATAGAGATCGTAAGGATTTTACCATACCAGAAGTAATTGACAGATCTGATCAAGTAACCTACTGTATTGTTTACATCAATTTTTTTACACATGATCACATTAAACATCAACAAAAAAAAATACGAGCTGGACGTTGATCCTGACATGCCATTGCTATGGGCTATTCGCGACGAGGTAGGTCTTACCGGCACCAAGTTTGGTTGCGGGGTTGCCCAATGTGGCGCCTGTACCATACATCTAAATGGTGAAGCGGTTCGCTCGTGCGTAACTAAGGTCAGGCGTGCTATTGGTCAGCAATAACTACAATTGAAGGTTTGTCACAAAACAACGACCATCCGCTGCAATTGGCGTGGAATGAAGCAAGTGTGCCGCAATGCGGTTATTGCCAGTCGGGGCAGCTCATGTCGGCTGCTGTTTTGCTGCGCGAAAAACCCAACCCGACCGACCAGGATATTGATGATGCCATGAACGGAAATATCTGTCGCTGTGGTACCTATCCACGCATACGCAAGGCTATCCACCTGGCTGCCGGAATGCAACAGAAAAGCAAAAAATAAGGCAGCGATTTAATATGGCTGATTAGTAATTGATCACAACATTAAATTGCAAGCATTTCATCATTTCCTGTCACTCAAATCATTTTCATGAAACAATACAACCTACGCCAGCGCCATTTTTTACCGGCCGAATGTGGCTGATTATGTTTGTGGTACTGTCAACAGTTATCATCGGCGCGTCTGCATTTACCACTAAGGAGGAAACACTGGGCGGGGATGCCTATACTGCTACCGGCAACCTAAAAGATAGCGTTAGAATCAGTTGCGGCATTTCAACAGGTTTATAAGGTATTGATGAGTCCACGCTGTATGAATTGTCATCCATCCGGTGACATCCCATTGCAGGGCGATGACAGTCATCTGCACACCATGTATCCAAAGAGGGGGGAAGAAGGTAAAGGTTTGTTGGCAATGAAATGTGCCAATTGCCACCAGCCCGAGAATGTGCCTGGCTTACATACCCCACCGGGCAATCCCAACTGGCATCTGCCACCGGCAAATATGCGCATGGTTTTCCAGGGAAGGACTCCACGCCAACTGGCGCTGCAGATAATGGACTACAATCAAAACGGTCACAAGAACAAACAACAACTACTGGAGCATGCCAAAGATGGTTTAGTAGTAGCAGGGTGGAATATGGGCGAAGGAAGGACTAAACCACCGCTAAGCTACAATGATTTTGTTGCTGCCTGGAATACCTGGATCGAAAAAGGGGCATATGCACCCGCTGCCAGGTAATATACAATCTACTGAATTGCCTGCTACTACTGTAAAAGGCGTTAATTTATATATCATGATCACAAATAATGTCTCCCGTCGCAAATTTTTGAAAGCATCAGGTATAAGCGGTACCGCTTTTTTATTGGGCTTTTATTTTCCGGCGAAAGCCGGCGGAGTTGAGTTCCTGACAGGCGATGAAGCTGAAACATCAAACATAGAATTGAAGGCATGGATACTTATAAACACCGCCGGCAAAGTTACCTTGGTAAGTCACAGGGCAGAAATGGGGCAAGGTGTCTATCAATCCATTGCGCAAATCATTGCCGAAGAACTGGAAGTGGACTTAAAAGATGTTGACATCATATTTGGCGCATGGCGACAAAGAAAAATATGGCAGACCAGATTACTGGCGGTAGTTCAACTATTCGTGGTTCCTATAAAAATTTACTCAACCTGAGTGCCTCTGCCCGCGAAATGCTGATAGCGCAGCGGCCGCAAAATGGGCGGCCTCAGCAGCGGATTGCTATGCACAGGCGGGGCATGTATATACACAAACCTACAGGTAAAAAATATCATTATGGCGAGTTGGTAGTGGCAGCTTCCAAAATGCAACCTCCCAAAGAAGTAGTACTAAAAAAGCGTGCGGATTATCAAGTTGATAGGTAAACCTTTGCTGCGGCAAGGATACACCCATGAAAACCAATGGTACTGCCATTTTTGGATCGACAAAAAAATGCCGGGAATGTTGTTTGCCGCCGTAGAGCGCAACCCACGCTTGCGTGGCAAGGTGAAAAGTTTCGACGATACGGCAACCCTCAAAGTACCTGGCGTAAAGACGTGTTCAAGGTGCGAATGCTGGTTTTACACACTATCGCGAAGGCGTTGCTGTAGTGGCCAACTTCACCTGGGCAGCCATGCAGGGAAAAAAAGCTTTGAAAATAGAATGGGATGATAGTGGTTTTGAACACCTGAACACTGACGGATATTTATCAAACGCAGCAAGAGGTATTGCAAACAAAAGAAGGATTGTCTTTAAAACAGCAGGGCGATCCCAACAGGCATTTTGACAAGGCAGCCAAAAAAGCTGGATGTAGTTTACCAAACGCCTTATCAATCGCACAGCTGCTATGGAGCCACTCAATTGTGTAGCGCACTACCAGGGCGATAAAATAGAAATTTGGGGACCTATACAGGCGCCGGAATGGGTGCAGGATATCATTAGCAAAGACATTGAAATTGCCGATAGAAAAAGTTATTGTGAACATGACTTTTTTGGGCGGTGGTTTTGGCCGCAAAGCATTTATCGATTATACCGCACGAAGCGGCAGTGATTTCAAAAGAAATAGGCGCGCCGGTGCAGGTGGTACTGGTCGCGCGAAGATGATATGACACAAGGGCCTTATCGCCCCGGCATTTCGTACCGCTGCGAAGGGCGTGCTTGACAATGGCGATATCAGTGCCATGAAAGTAAAGCTGGCCGGCCAAAATATCGACCATGGATGGGTGGCAGAGAAAGAAAACCCAACGACAGGCGGCTGAAGGTTTCTAAAACCATACTTTACAAGTATCAAAAATATCAGCATACAGGACGTGCCTTTCGAAACGCCCATACCTATTATGTGGTGGCGGTCGGTATATGCCTCTACCAACGGTTTTGCCTACGAAAGCTTTATGGATGAACTGGCGCAGGCTGCCGGGCAAAGATCCGCTTGCAGTTTAGCAAGCAACACCTGCAGGATGAACGGTGCACAAGCAACTGATGATAAAATGGAAGAGGTATCGGGCTGGCAACAGCCGTAAGAAAAATGAAGGCTATGGCGTAGCCATTACCGAATGTTTTGAAACGCCTGTAGCGCAGGTGGTAAAAGTTTCAAAAAATACAGGTGGCGGTGTAAAGATAGATCATGTGTGGGCGGTAATGGATTGCGGCTGGTACGTAAATCCCGACATTATAAAAGCGCAGGTAGAAGGCGCAGTTATTATGGCGTTGGGAGCAGCAACTGTTCACGAAATTACTTTTAAAGAGGGCGTAGCAGAACAGCAAAATTTTTACAATTATACCATGCCCCGCTTTACCGACATACCACCCATAGACGTGTACATAATGGACAACGATGCCGACGCCGGCGGCGTAGGCGAGCCCGGGTTGCCCGCGTTTACACCTGCCCTCACCAACGCCATTTTCGACCTTACCGGCAAGCGCATTCGCAAGTTGCCCTTCCGGTTAGATGAGGTATAAGGAGAATTTTTTTGGTAACCAGCAATTGTCTTTCATAGCATCATCGTTGCGTCGCAGTACGTTCAACTGTTGTGCTGATGGCAACTTTTATCAATGGGTATAAATTATTTTCTACAGCCGCGAAAAATGCATCGCGCAAAGCTTTTATAACACTAAAAAATGCTGCTCATTGCTTTGCCGTACACGAGTGCGACGCAACAATGCTTACTTAAATTTCAAATGCCGGGTACATAGTTCTACCCCTTGATGAACTGCCCGCTAACAACTGTTTCGCCGGGCATAAAAACTTTTACCTGGTAGGTGCCGGGGGCTAACTGATCTACCAAAAGAATGGTTTGACTAATTGCATCTTTGCTGCACGCCACTTTTTGCTGTTGTACCATTTTGCCGGAAACAGCATAGACCATTACAGTTGCCTGACCGGGCTGGGCTGCACTAAAAGCTACTACCAGCCTTTCTTTCGCGGGATTAGGAAATACATTGAGCGTGACGCGGGCATATCCATTTACCCTAGCAATGTTTGAATAGAGAACAGTGGTATCCTTGTTCATCATCTTAATACGATAATAGGAAACGCCGGCAAAATCATTGCGGTCGGCAAGGCGGTAGTTCTTCTTTGCTGCATTGCCAGCGGCGACAGGTGCAAGCGTAGCATCAGCAAAATGTTCGCTATCTGCCAGCGAGCGTTGCACGGTAAACCCGGCAGCTCTATATGCATTTTTGGTCTCCCAGGTTAGGCTGGCAGCCGCATTATTTTTTCTCTCACCACTCAGGGTCAATGTGGGCACGGGCGCTTTTCTGCCAGGACATTGAGCCATTGTTTTATTCATTTTTTGTTGCAGGCTGTGCAGCAATGGCGCCAATGGCTTTTCGCCGGCAACATATACAGGTTGTATGTTTTGCGAAACCATTTGCGGTGGCTTTATCATTGCCGGTGCCTGCACTTTTTTGTGTGCTGCCAGATCGCTGACCTGCGTTTGCGCCAGGGTAGCACGGGGTATAAAACCGCAGACTAAAAAACCAATGAGTAAATAAATTTTCATCGGAAAAAATTCTTTAAAATGAAGATGAACAGTACCAGAAGCGAAATGCCTAGAATGGATAGACCCATGGCAGATTTGTCTCAAAATCCCACCCTGTGGTAGATTTAGTGCCTGGAGTACCGCTTGCGGTAGTTTGCGTGTACTGCCAGGCAATTTTCGTTGGTGCAAAAGTGAAGTTGACGGTGAACCTGCTTTCTCCGCCACTACCCCCTTCGGAAATAGAAGTGATGGTTACATTTTCCATACGGATCTTCTGAAAAACAAAATTTGAATTATCTTTTTTCATAAAAATATCTACCGACTTTAGGTATTCACCTTTTAGTAATATTTCTTTAGCTTGTATGGTAGCCGTCGATAAATAGGTAGTAAACGAAAAGTCCTGTAAGTCGGCTTTTGAGCAAGTCGGACATAAGGACATACCATTTGAATAGGCGAGCGCTTCAATTTCCTGCGAATGACCTTTCACAGTAGACTCTCCATTAAGCTGGCTGTTGTTTTTGTCTATTGCTTTTATAAAAACAGAAATTTGTGCAAAAGTGCTGGTGCTAAAAAGAATACAGCACAGCATTGCGGGCAGGTAGATTTTTTGTCTCATAGTGTTGATGTATAAAAGTTAATAAATGAAGAGATGGTAAACCAGGTAATAGTTGCAGATTTTGAACAACTGGCAGTGAAGGCTTCTACAAGAATGCGTTGGAATAATAACGGGCTATAAATATAACATGAATAATGCAAGCGCTATACAACCCGGCAATTTGTTTTTTTCTGCTTCTCCAACTTTTAGGTATCCCAGCCAGGCAGATTTCACATGGCGGATTTGCTTTCAGTTTTATAGCAAAGTAATGACAAAAAAAAGCAGCGCATATCAGGTGCGCTGCTTCACTTACTTGTAGTAAGAAAAACTAGTTTTCGGATCTGTTAAGCTAACATTTTGTGCAGGTAATTGAAACTGTTGGTTACGTTTTGCAGGGGTTGAGGTGCGCCGTCCTGCTCTACAAAAAAATACTTCATGCCCGACAGTTTTGCGTTGTCAAATGCTCTCTTAAAATCAACGATACCGGTACCTACTTCAGCCGGGTTTAGGGTAGTTTTATCCAGGTCTTTGGCATGCCATAGCGGGTAGCGCCCCGGATGCAGTTTGAACAATTCTACCGGGTCTTGTTTTGCCTTTGTTGCCCAGGCAAGATCCAATTCCATCTTCACCATGTCTTTGTCTGTATTGTTTAAAATATAGTCAAACGGACGGTGACCTTCTACATCGTCGAACTCGCTGGTGTGGTTGTGATAGGCAAACTGAACGCCTACTTTTTTGCACGCCTCGCCCGATTTGTTGAAAACCTCTACCGCTTTCTTTATTTCATCCAGGGTGCTTACCGGTATGCTCGAGCAAACGAGGTAGCCGATGCCGCCTTCTGCTGCTGCGTGTGCCAGCTCTTCGTAGTTGTCAGTCAGGTTGAGCGATTTAGGTGCATTTTTCATGCGTTCCATATAGCCTTTAATGCGGGCTGTAGTCTTCGGCAGTCTTGGCCATCTTCATCACATTGGCCATGGTAAAGGGTGCGCCGCCCACATGCGCCGAACGCCAGTTCATACCTGCACTTTTAATCATAGCTGACAACTCCCTGGGTTGAAAGCCATAAAAATTGCCTTTTTGCGAGCCTGCAGTTTCCAGTTCTTTATACCCAATAGCGGCTAGTTTTTCCAGCGTGCCTTTTGGGTCTGTCGTCATCAGGTCGCCGAGCGTGTACAACTGCAGCCCGATAGGATAAGAACTTTTTCTGGCAAACATTTCCGCATTGGCAAGCTTACCAAACAGCAAGCCGGATGCTCCCAGCGCTCCGGTCTGCAAAAATTTTCTTCGTTGCATGAAATCGTTTTTTTTAGTAGGTAATTTTTTTGATAGCCTGCTTCCGTCAATAAGGTTTTCCGGTTACCTGGCTTTATTGAGTTAAATGTACGCACTTTATATTCTCCCTGTCACTACTAAAACTGCTTTACTTAATTGCCGACGAACAGGTTGCATTACCGTTGTGATACTTCCTCTGTTCGTGCCTGTTTCAGCGCTCAAAATAAGATTTGGTGATGCTTATTATTTATGCAATGTTGGGTGACTTACGGTAGGAGGGTTTCCCCTTTTTAATAAATAGTAGAGGGTGTTCAGTTGTAAACTTTAAGCACACAAATCCAAAATTGGCATTGTAGTTGACAAGGGGGCGTGAAATATTTTGAAAAATGAAAAAAGTTTAGAAAGACACAATAAATCTGAAAATAGTTCGTTTTCAATGCTCAAGTTATGCAATCACTGTTGGTTCGGAAGTAGACTTTTCTTTTCGCAACAGGTATGACAATAGATCACCTGGTATTTTATTTAAAAGAAAGTAAAGTAAAAAAATGAAAAAACTTCTCTATCTGTTGCTCGGTACCATTGTAGTTTCCTGTCAAAAAACAGAACAAACAATTCAGTATTTTAAAACAAACGAAAACCTGCAAAACAAAACAGCTCCCACTTTCATACGTCCGGACCATATCATTTATGTATGGTTTGAAAATCATGGTTATAGTCAGATTGTAGGCAGCGCAGAAGCGCCGTATATGAATGAACTGATTAAAAAGGGAACACTATTTACTAATGCCAAAAGTTTTTCAAACACATCTTCTTATCCAAACTATATAGGATGGTTTGCAGGACAAACGTTTGGTATAACAAACAACGATTGCATTTCTGGTTCACCATATAGCGATAGCACTATTTACAACGCTATCAAAACAAAAGGATTTAGTCTCACCTGGTATTCAGAAGATTTGCCATCTACAGGCAGCGAAATTTGCAGCTATGGCAAGTATAGGGAAAAGCATAATCCCACCACAATTTTCAGTAAAGTACCTGCAAGCGCAAACCAGCCTTTTACGGCTATTAAGAGCAAATTGCAAGACACTAGTCAAATAGCAGGGCTTGTAAAAATTGGATGTGTTACACCCAACATGGACAACAGTATGCACGATAAACCCATTGGCACAGGTGATGCATGGTTAAAAGCCAACTTCTCAAAGTATGTGGATTGGGCAATGACGCACAACAGTATCCTTGTAGTTTATTTTGATGAAGGTGGTGGCAGTGAACCAGATAGAATGCCTGTAATTATGGTGGGGCAACACGTAAAAAAGGGCTATCAGGACGCTGGCAATTACAATCACTACAGCTTTACAAAACTTTCCTGCACAATGTTTGGTGCACCAACCAACTGGTCGGCAAATGTTGATGCTGCTACGTTGCCAATGGGCTGGGAAAATTAAAAGTAGGTCGTTTCAATCGGGCGGAAGAACCTGCAGATATTTAAAAGCACTATGCCATACACCTGTATGGCATAGTGCTTTTTACAACAATGGTGTGTTTGCCTGATATGCATGTAAAAACGGAGCATCTTTTAAATGCTACAGTAGGTGTGGCCAGAACTTTGCATTTTTATGTAGCCGGGCAGTAATATTTCTATTGGGCATCGTTGTGTCACACCCTTCAACGGAGGGTAATTCTATTGTGCACCGATAAAATTTGCCAGAGTTGAATTGCGACAGTAACCCGGGATAACAAAGAATTTTGCTGCTTCGGGATGCTAAAATCTCACACGGGCTTAAGGATATTTCTTATTATTTCATCTCAGGCCAATTCTTATTGCTGCATGTCCTGCCGATCTATAAATAAATTTCATTTTATCTGATAAGGTGCTTTTCTACATCGGCCGTGGTGGCGCAGCATATTTGTTCCAGTACCTGCTGCAATTGTGTTTTTAAAATAGAGATGGTATGATTGCCGCCTTCACTACCCAATGCAGCCACGCCATACATAGGTGTGCGACCCAGAAATGTGAACGCTGCACCACTCGCCAATGCACGTGCAATATCAGGACCTGACCTGATACCGCTATCCATCATCACGGTTATCTGGTCTTTGTATTTGGCTGCAATGTTTTGCAGGCTCTTAATGGCTGACGGACCTGCATCATGTTGCCTTCCTCCGTGGTTAGAAACAATGATACCATCAAAGCCAAGTTTGATAGCCAGGGATGTGTCTTCTTCACTTGCTACACCTTTTAAAACCAGTTTTCCTTTCCACTTATCGCGGATAACAGATAGCTTTTCTTCGTTGACCCGGCCTGCAAACGTTTGGTTCATGAACACGCCCAGTTGCTTCATGTCCAGGCCTTTAGGCATGTAGGGCTTCATAGTTTCAAAAGCCGGCTGCCCGTGCAGTAGTGTTCGCAACGCCCAATTGGGTTTGCCGGCTATCTGCAGCAGGTTTCTTAAAGTCATGCGCGGAGGCATTGCCAATCCATTGCGTATGTCGCGCGGACGATAACCAAACGTGGGTACGTCGCACAGCACGACCAACACAGGCAAATGAGCTGCTGCAACCCTGTTGATAATATCATCGCGCAGTCTGTCTTCTTTGGGGTGATACAATTGAAACCACGCATGTCCTTCCGTAAGCTCAGCAATGCGCTCAATAGACGATGTTGTTACGGTGCTCAAAATAAATGGGATGTTATGCGCGCGAGCCGCTCTCGCTAATATCTCAGGTGCGTTTGGCCACATGAGTCCCTGTAGCCCTACCGGCGCTATACCAAAAGGCGCATCATAGGTATGACCAAACAATTGAGTTTGCAGGGCAGAACCCGTATGCTTGCTGAGGTAGTAAGGCTGCAGTTCAACCGCGCGTAACTCGTGCGTGTTTTTATACAAGTTAACATCCTCGTTACAGCCACCGTCGAGGTATTCGAAGGCAAACGCCGGAATTCGTTTCCGGGCTTTTTTGATCAGGTCGTCAATACCCGGGTAACGCGAATTATAGTTCAGTTGCATGTTATTAAGTTTAGATAAAGGCGCCATGTACCTGCATAGCATAGTGTTCGTGAAGAACGTTTGAATGATCAGCGTGGTGCGTTACGAGCATAGCTGCACCCAACGCGGAACCCAAAGGCGATTGGGTAGTATAGACAGGAAGATTCGGAAAATAATAGCTGAGTAATTTTATAAATAAAACATTGTCAGCAAAGCCGCCATCTATATAAATTTTTTTGACAGGGGTATCGCCGATTGCGCGCCTGCTACTTTCAACTTGTACGCGAACCAATTCAATCATCAATTGATGATAAGCTTGTTCGTAGGTTTGAAAAGGCTTGTAATTTGCTGTTGGGTGCTGCGGGTGATTGGGTAAATTTTCAAAATGAAAATAATTTGCTTCATCAGTAACCATTGTCCTTAGTAACTCTTCGTTCATTATGATAGACTTATGATAGCCTTCATCTTTTTGGAACCAGGCGGCTAATTTTTCTATTTGCAAACTATATTCTTTACCCAACAACAGTCTTGCAGCCCTCACTGTTTTTCCATCGACGCGCATATAATTGAGACAGTCATGTTGCAGGTCTTCAGCGGTTAAATGTTGAGTGCTAAATGGATTGAGAGAAATGCTCCACGTACCGGTTGAAATGAGCAGGAATGGATCAGCATCGGAAAGGATATAGGGCAACAGCGCGGCCGAGCTATCATGTATGCCGGAACCGATAGTTATCTGCTTTCCATATACAGGCTGCCGGAAAGTTGTATCTGCCTGAACAATGCGTGGCAGCTTTTGATCGATCCCTTCTGCATATATCCACGCGTGATAATCGTGTTTTGCAAAGTCCCATAACCCGGTATGACAGCCAATGCTACTGTACTCACTCACTGCAACACCCGTGAACAAATAGCTGATATACTGCGGCAGATGCAAAGAGCATTTTACAGAAGCATAGATTTTGGGGTGAGTGTATTTTAACCAATACAATTGCAAACCTGAGTTGAGCATAGCAAGTGGTGGAGAAGCGGTCTCTTTGGCAAACTGCAATTCATCACCATACCTGGTATAAAATGATTGCAGCAACTCAGGAGGAAAAGGCTTTAAATAATTGAATAAAGGCGTGAGTGCTCTGCCATTTTCGTCGAGGTGAACAAAGCTGGCGCCGTAAGATGAAAAATTAAGCGCAGTCACTTCAAACCTTTTATCGACAAGAATTTTTTTGACGATGTTTTGTATCCATTTTTCTATCGCCGGCAGGTCGTCACAAGGAAAGCCATCATCGTCGCTGGTTTCTGCAAACGAGATATACTCTTTGTAAACTTCATTTAGGTTTTCGTCGAACAAAAAAAATTTCTTGTTCGTTTTACCCAAATCAAATATGGCGGTGACAGGAGTGCGCATCTACTTTTGAAATCAATGATGAATGTTGAATGCTAAATGTTGGATACATTTTTTGGCTGAACTGCTGGATTTTTTATTATGCGTCTATGTCTTTTATTAAATATCTTTTTGGGGACAAGCGTTTGGAATTCTTTTTGGCATTGTTGCGTCGCACCCTTGTACTTGTAGATATTACATTCTGCTTTTAAATATAAATGCCAGAAGTAAACGAGAATGAACGTTAATTAAAAATCATTACTTAAAGGTGTCATATACTTCACGCAAAGGCGCAAAGTAAACACGCGAAGGCGCAAAGAAGAACCAAAGTTTTGCGTCTTTGCTTCTTTATTTTTTTTGCGTGCAACCTCCTTACGTCAACGACATTGAAGGTTGAATGAAAAGGTTGTCGGCTATTAAATTCCAACAATTGGATCTTCAATTTTTATTTATGATTATTATAAACGGTAGATCTAAAAATATACTGCCCGCACATTACTTCTTTTTCAGAGCCGCGTAAAGTGAAAATGTACAAGAGTGCGACGCAAGAATGTTTAATTGAAAAATCCATGCTGGCTTCCTAAAAAAAGCAAAACTTCTTTTTTTAAGAAAGACTACAGTCCTGTTGCTACCGTTTTGTTACCGCGTTCTTTTATTAGCGTTTCCCGCACTTGCAATTGCCTGAATAATTGCAGCGGACGTAATGCGCCACCACTGCGCAATCTTGCCTCGGCAACAATGGCGCGCACATCGGTGCGAAAAGTGTGTTGCAATATTTCCTGCGCCTGCGCTACATCGTTTTGCTGCTGTGCTTCGTTGAGCTGTTTGCGGTCGAGCAGAAGCGATTGTGTATAGGCGATCATGATGGCTTCCACAGATTGCAGCAGGTCTTCCAGCGGATCTTTTACATTGTGGCTGGCATCTATCATCCACCCCAGATCGGTTGCATGGTTCATGCCACGCGCATCCATGCCTTCAACCAGTTCGTTGAAGATGAGAAACAATTGATAAGGTTTTATAGCGCCAACGGTCAGGTCATCATCGCCATATTTACTATCGTTAAAATGAAAGCCCGCCAGCTTGCCTTCCATCAATAACAACGCAACGATCTGCTCTATGTTGGCATTGGGCAGGTGATGCCCAAGATCAACCAATGTGTAGGCTTTGGAACCCAGCTTATTGGCATACAGTAACGATTGTCCCCAATCGCCAACAGTGGTAGAGTAAAAATTGGGTTCAAACGCCTTGTACTCGACAAACATTTTCCAGTCGTCGGGCAAGGCAGCATACACTTCCTGCAGGCTTTCCAAAGTGTTTTGAAAAGCTCGCCTGAAATTTAACTGACCGGGAAAAGAACTGCCATCGCTGAGCCAAACAGTAAGCGCTTTTGAACCCAGTTCAATACCGTAATTGATCACTTCGATGTTGTGGTCGATAGCCTGCCTGCGCACGGCTTTATCTACGTGTTGCATAGAGCCAAACTTATAGCTCAATTGCTGCCCGGGCTGATCCTGGAACGTGTTGGAATTCATCGCATCGAAGCGCAAATTGTTTTGTGCCGCAAGCGCTTTTATATCGGCTGCATTGGTCGGTATGTCCCACGGTATGTGCAGCGAAATGGCGCCGCTTGATTGGTTGAGCGCATGCAACAAGCCAATGTCTTCTATTTTATCCTCGAGCCGGCGTGGCTCACCACCGCCACTAAACCTGCCGAAGCGGGTGCCACCTGTACCCAATGCCCAACTGGGTATGGCTACCTGGAAGGCAATGAGTTTTTGCATAATGGCTTCAACATCTGGAGTGCCTGCAGCGATAAAATCAAACGCGTTTTTATGTTGGTGTAAGAGCGATTGATTGTGCTCTTCAATTGTATGTTTTTCAATTTTCATATGGCTTTATTTAAACGGTCAGGGCAAATAAAATACCTCTTGCAGCGGTTGTATGACAGGTGAATGGTCGGGATTGGTTTCCATGATGTCTTGCATATACGACCACCATTTTTTCATGATATCCTGTGTGGGTAAATTGTTCAAAGTGTCTTCATCCTCTATGTTGAAATAAGCAAACAGATCATTGGTTGCGGGATCAAGAAAAATGGAATAGTTGCTTATGCCGGATCGATGCAAAAGATCTTCCAATTCTGTGCCAGATCTCGTCGTGCCGTTTTTTATATTCGGCTTCATAACCTTTCAATAATTTCATTTTACCGGCAATGCGTTTCATGGTTTTTTTTTTTGAACTGGTTAGGTCACAACATCAGCGAACAAATCCCATGGCTACTCCACCATCCACATTCAATACATTGCCTGTTGATTTATTGAGCATGCCGCTCACATATACAAAACAGGCATTGGCAATATCTTCAGGCAAGATGATCTCGTTGAGCAATGTGCGGCTGGCATAGTAGGCAGGCAGGTCTTCTATGCTTACTCCATAGGCTTTGGCGCGACCTGCAGCCCAGCCACCGCTCCAAATGTTGCTGCCCGGCTATCACTGCATCCGGGTTCACTACATTCACCCGTATCTTGTCTTTGCCCAGCTCGGCTGCATTCAGCCGGCTCAGGTGCAGTTGTGCTGCTTTTGCCGAACCATATGCCGCATTGTTGGGTCCGCTTACCAATGCATTTTTGCTTACGATATTCAGTACATCACCTCCTTTGTTTTGTTTGCGCATGGTGGCAACTGCTTTCTGCGTAATGAGAAACTGACCCTTCACCAATACATCATACACCAGGTCCCAATCTTGCTCAGTATGGTCTTCCAATGTTTTTGATAATGACAAACCTGCATTGTTCACTACTATATCTACACCGCCAAAAGCCAGGGCTGCCGTGGCAAAAGTTTTCTCTATCGTTTCTGCTTTGGTTACATCGAGTATGTTGGCAGCAAAAGTGTCTTTACCAAAGTGCCTGCATAAATTCATCTTTTGCTCCTTCAAGGCGTTCTGCATTCATGTCGTTCAGTATTACACAGGCGCCTTCTTCTGCAAACTTTTTAGCAATGGCTTTGCCAATGCCACCGGCGCTGCCCGTTATCAAAGCGATTTTGCCGCTGAGAGATTTGGGCTTTGGCATGCGTTGTAGTTTGGCTTCTTCCAGCAACCAATATTCTATGTCAAAGGCTTCCTGTCGCGGCAGCGAAGTGTATTCGCTGATGGCTTCTGCACCTTTCATTACGTTGATGGCGTTGATGTAAAACTCTGCTGCAACACGTGCTGTTTGTTTGTCTTTTGAAAAGGTAAACATGCCCACGCCCGGGTACAATATCACCACCGGGTTTTGGTCGCGTATAGCCGGGCTGTTTGCATGTTTGCAACTGTTGTAATAGTCAGCATACATTTTTCTGTAAGCGTCAAATTGTGGCGCCAGTACTTTGTTTATTTCAGCCAGGTCATCGAGTGCAGCGGTGGGTTGCAGATCAAGAACCAGCGGTGAAATTTTGGTGCGTAGAAAATGATCGGGGCAACTGGTACCCATCGGTGCTAACCTGTCAAGATCGTTTGAGTTGATAAATTCCAACACTCTTTCATCGTCGGTAAAGTGACCGATCATGTGCTTTTCTGCTGAGCAATAACCCCGCAGTACCGGTGCCAGTGCAGCGGCTTTTTCTTTACGCTCGTCCGGTGAAAGTGACTGTATTTTCGCACCTCCAAAAACTGGGTTCTTACCAATATTTTGCTGCAGGTATTCGGCGCAGCGTTCTATAACCTCGAGTGTGTTAATATAACTTTCATAAGCTGTATCGCCCCAGGTAAACAAACCATGCGAGCCCAGCATGATGCCGCGAATACCGGGATTGCTATCGAGACATTGTTTTAGTTGCAGCCCCAAATCAAAGCCCGGGCGCTGCCATTCTACCCAGCCAATAGTGCCGCCAAACAGGTCTTCAGTTATTTGTTTTCCATCCTTTGCGGCGGCAATTGCTATAGCCGCATCGGGGTGCAAATGGTCGATGTGTTTGAAGGGTAGAAAGCCATGCAACGGCGTATCGATAGAGGGCGCTTTGGAGTCGAGATCGTATATGCAATGATTGAACAGCGCCACCATTTCATCTTCATTTTCCAGCCCTCGATACACATTGGTCAGGCTGCGCAATTTGTCAACATACAATGCCGCCAAACCACTGCGCTTCATCGTGCCCAGGTCGCCGCCGCTGCCCTTTACCCACATCACTTCTTTATCCTTGCCCGTTAGCGGATCTTTCGCCATTGCCTTGCACGATGTATTGCCGCCGCCATAGTTGGTCAGCCGCAGATCGGCGCCTAAAAGGTTAGAACGATACACAAGCAGCGCCACTTCATCACCTTCCATTTCTGCCGCTTTTTTCTCGTCCCACAAATAGCTCACGTGGTGAAAACTTTTTGCACTTAGCGATGAATTTTCATCTTTTATATGTTGCATAGTACTCATACATTTTATTTTTTTTGGGTTACCGGCTTTGTGTTGTTTGTTGGACTTCTGTTGTGTCACACCCTGCAACGTGTAGCACTTTATTGAACATTTTTTTTTAAGAACAACTGCAAGCGTTTCCCTGCTTATAAAAAGGATGTTCGCTTTGTTGCTTTCGGTTTGACAATTAAATTTTTATACACTATACTTTTTCGATTGCGCGGTTATTAAATAGGTGTTGGTGCAGTCTTATGTTCAATAGTGATTTGCCCGTAAAAGTGAGTTCCGATAAACCGGAATTAAAATGACACAACGATGTCGAAAAAAGATCACCTGCACACTACCAAATTCTCCTCTCTCCATTCTCAATTTTTCCAAATGACACATTCTCGACTTTTTCTCATTTCAAATTTTCAAATTCGCACATTCCAAATTTTCTCTTCCTCCATTTTCAAATTTTCAAATTCACCAATTTTCAAATTGTTCTCATTTTCAAATTGGTATATCATTTCAACGCATTTCCATAGCCCACCAGCACAACCGATAAGAAAATCAGGAAGATGCCGAGACCAATGGTGGTCAGAGTTTTTTTGCTGACACCACTCCACTCTTTCAGCGCAAAGCCCCACATGTTGGCGACCAGTATAATGAAGGCCATGTGCAGTATCCAACTACTGGCGCCGTTGCCTAGTTTGCTTTCGCCCATGCCATAAAAAAAGAATTGCAAAAACCAGATAGTGCCCGCTAAAGCAGCAAAGAAATAGTTGCGGGCAAGTGGTGTGCGCTTGTCGGTATAATCGCGAAAGGTGCGGTTGCGGGCATTGAGAAACAGGCACCAGATAAGGTTGGTGGTAAGCCCACCCCAAAGCAGCACGATATAGATGACATTGTTCTGATACAAAAATTCGGATGTTGCCGTGGGGTTAGCAGCGCGCCACAGGTTGTTGGCTACCTCCGCCATGGGTGTGCCGGCCTCTATACCATAGTTGAAACAAGCGGAGAGTATACCGGAAATGGTACAGACGATCAGCCCTTTTACCAGGTTAAATTCCTTGATGCTTTCTTTCTTTTTTTCTTCGGGCAGTTCTTTTTCTTTCAGCACACCAGCCCTGCCACACACCACAATGCCCAGCAGGCAAATGATGATGCCGACCAGCACAATGCGCCCCCACGAAGTAGTGAGCAGATCAGTAAAAGTGGTCTTGCCGGCAACGGGATGGATGTTGTAATAAAACGATGGCACGAGCGCGCCAAAAGCAGAGGTAAAACCAAGCAGCACGGAGTTGCCCAGCGACATACCGAGGTAGCGCATGCCCAGCCCATAGGTTAAGCCACCAATACCCCAAAGCAACCCCCAGAAATACGTCCAGCCAAGTGTGGCAACGGAGGTTTGAGCGATGATAGAGGAAAAGTTGGGAATGGTTAACCACGCAGCTAAAGGTGGAATAATAAGCCAGGAAAACAAGCCACCGATCAGCCAGTAATTTTCCCAGTGCCAGCCCTTAACTTTTTTGTAGGGAACGTAAAAACTGCCGGAGGCAAAGCCACCAATGAAATGAAAGATGATACCCAGGATGATCTGCATTCGTTAGATTGTGCGGTGAGATTTAAAATTCGGGAATAAAAGTAGAAAAGCAGATTCTTTTGATCATCATGTACTGTCATGTCCTGCGTGTGAGAACGTGTTGTAGCTATCTTGTGAGCTCTTATCGAATCACTTACAATCATTGTTGTATGGACTTAGGAAATATTTATCGCTTTTTGGTGATTGATGAGCAATCCATCACGCCCAAATATTTGCAGATAGCCCATGCCATTTTACATGCGGTAGAAATAGGCGCTATTCAAAAGGATTATCTGCTGCCATCTATTAACGACCTGAGCTATGAACTGGAGGTATCGCGTGATACGGTCGAAAAGGCATTGCGGCATTTAAAAGGATTAAGCGTCATCGGTTCCGTGCCAGGCAAAGGCTATTTTATTGCCAACACCGATTTTAAACAGACCATCAAGGTCTTTCTTTTGTTTAACAAGCTGAGCGCACACAAGAAGTTGATCTTTGATGCATTTGCTGCCAAATTGGGTGAAACGGCAGCGATTGATTTTTACATCTACAACAACAACTTTTCGCTGTTTAAAAAATTGCTGCAACGGCGCAAGGAAGACTATACTCACTATGTCATTATCCCGCACTTTTTAGAAGGCGGTGCAAATGCCCGGGATATCATTAATGACATACCAAACGGTGAACTGATCTTACTCGATAAATTGATAGCAGGAATAAGCAGAGAATATGGAGCCGTCTTTGAAAACTTTGCAGACGACATTTTTAACGCGCTGCAAAAGGCGCTTCCACAGCTAAGTAAATACCATACACTTAAGATCATTTTTCCGGCTGACACCTATCACCCGGAAGAGATACTTACCGGTTTTCACACGTTCTGCAGTGAATATGCTTTTAACCGAAAAGTGGTCAATGACATTACTGATGAACAAATTAAAAAGGGTGAAGTCTATATCAACCTGATGGAAGATGACCTGCTGGTGTTGCTTGAAAAGATCCAGGGCACTGCGTTGATAGTGGGTCAGGATGTCGGCATTATCTCCTATAATGAAACACCCTGGAAGCGTTTTATACTGGATGGTATCACTACCATTTCAACCGATTTTAAGCGGATGGGAGAGATGGTTGCTGAGCTGGTCCTGAACCATAAAAAAGATCATCTCGAGGTACCATTTTCGCTAACGCTGCGGCGGTCGTTGTAAATGTCAACATAGCGTAATGTCTTGCAATCATCAATTCGATAGCTTATAGATTTGTTGCCCGTCAGCACGTTTTACTTATGGGTTATAATTTCAAAATAATCTATGGCAATAACGCTGTTATTAGTTTTGTGTTACCGGCTATATCTCTTTGTGCATCTCCGGTTGTGTCACACCCTTGTACGTTCAGCACATTGTGGATCCTGGTGAATAGAAAAATAACAGTACAAGAGTGCGACGCAACAATGTAAAATGATAGTTATACCGCCCTGGCACATACAAATAAAAACATAAGAAAAAACTCTGCGTACAACATAGCAAAAGTCAAAGTTTTTTTATATCAGGTGTCAATTCATTTGCGGTTACATCTATTTCATCGCCCTTCTGCAAATTGTTTGTTTGTTCAATGCCTGCACAAACCTGTACCATTTGATTGCCCACCAGCAAACTTACATATCTCTTATTTCCTTCCGCTTGTATGCTTACAATCCTGCCTTGAAAATGCAACTGCCGATGCAGTGAGGAACCAAAAAATATATCTGCCGGCTCACCTGTTTTAGTGATCTGTCCATTGTCGAGTATCATTACCTGGTCGCACAATTTTACGATCTCACCCACATCGTGGCTGACTAAAATGGTCATCAAATTATAGCGATGGTGAATATTGAAAATGATGTCCTGGAGTTTAGCCCGCATTTCCTGGTCGATGGCTGACAGCGGCTCGTCAAGTAAAAGAAGCTGGGGTTTACGTACCAACGCACGTGCAAGTGCAACCCGTTGTTTCTGTCCGCCCGAAAGCGTTTGTACCTGCCGGTTGTAAAAACCTTCTAACTCAACTGCCTGCAGCAGTTCGTCCACGGTTGCTTTGGCGCCTCCTTTGTCCAGGGCGAACTCCAGATTTTCGCGCACATTCATATTGGGAAATAAGGCACTGTCCTGGAACACAAAACCGGTCTTTCTTTTTTGCGGGGGAAGATTGATCTTTTTATTGCTGTTGAACCAGAACTCATCGTTCACAAAAACGTGACCTTCCTGCGGAGGTAGAAACCCGGCAAGCATCCGCAATACCGATGTTTTACCCGCGCCCGATGAGCCGTATAAACCAACCATTTGACCCGGCATTATTTTGCCCGCGACGGTAAGATCCATTGCTCCATGTACACCCGCTAACTTTTTTAACAATGAAAATTCGATCATGTATTGCGCAGTTTTCCGAAGCGATGATTGACATAGTAAACGATGAGCAGAATGAGAAAACTGGCAGAGGTAAGTATGATGGCATACATATTTGCCGAACCATAATTCAGGGCTTCCACTTCATCATAAATGGCTATAGACGCCACTTTGGTTTGCCCGGGTATATTGCCACCTATCATCAGCACCACGCCAAATTCGCCCACCGTATGTGCAAAGGTTAGCACAATGCCGGTAAGCAATGATGAACGGATATTTGGCAGCAGCACTTTGACAAGCGTTTGCCACCGGCTTTTGCCCAGCGAGAAAGAAGCTTCACGCAGGGTAGCAGGCAAGGCTGATAAACCGGATTGAATAGGATGAACCATAAAGGGCAGGCTGTAGATGAGAGAACCGATGACCAACCCCGCAAATGAAAATACCAGCCGTACATTAAAATATTGTTCAAGTAATCGCCCGATCGGCAGGGAAGGACTAAACGCAAGCAACATATAAAAGCCAATTACCGAAGGCGGTAATACGAGCGGCATACTTACAATTGCTTCAATAAACGTTTTGAAGGTATTTTTTTTAAAAGCCAGCCAGTGCGCAACAGGTATAGCAATGAAAAAAAGTATTACGGATGTAACGGTTGCGAGTTTCAGCGTCAGCCACAACGGTTCCGGATCAATCATATATTGTTGGTTCTGTCAATTTAGTAAGTAGCCGAACTGGAGGAAGATAGTTCGTGCGCTGGCGGAATAAAGGTAATCATAGAACGTCTCAGCCGCGCCCTTATTCATTTCACTTCCGTGTTGTAGCAGCACAGCCGCCTGGGCTATGGGGGTGTAAGCTTTTTTGTCCAGTTCTACCCAGGTACCTTGTCTTTTTGCTTCAGAAGAAAGCACCATGGATTTTGCAGTAAAACCAATGTCTGCTGATCTTGATAAAATAAACTGGTTGGTTTGCGATATGCTTTCTCCAAAGACCAACTTACTTTTCACCTGGTCATATAACTTGTAATAATGTAAGACTTCTTCCGCTGCTGCTCCATACGGCGCAGTCTTCGGATTAGCCAGGGCTATCTTCTTTATGTCGCTTTGCTGTAGAAAGGAGAGGTCCGCTGCAGGCTTTATATCCTGGCGCACTGTCCACACAACCAATACACCCGTAGCATACACTTTTGGTGTGCCGCTTGTCATTTTGTTGTTGTACAATACCTGCGGATATTTTGTATCTGCGGATACAAATACATCGAACGGAGCACCTTGTTGTATCTGCTGGGTCAACTTGCCCGAGGAACCTATAATGATGTTGACCTTTATCCCCGTTTCGGCTTCAAACCTGGCTTTTAGCGCCGCCATCGCATATTGTACGTTTGCGGCTACAGCCACTGTTACCTTCTTTTCTTGTAATGGTTTACAGCCTACGATCGCACAAAAAAACAGCAAGAGAACAGAAGATGATTTCATTTGCCGGTGCTTTTGCATAATGGTAAAAATAGTGGGTTTACGAGTTCACCCTGGCCCCGGTTACGCGTAGCGTTTTTATTATCATCTGCTAAATGCATACAGGACAAAACTTCAGATTTTTTAAAATGCGTCAATTAGTATCAATCTATCTTGCTCTTAGTGATTATAAACTTTATCCTTTAAAGAAAAACATTCTCACTCCAATCACTACAATCACAGCGGCAAAAACTCTTCGCAATGTTTGTTCGGGCAGGTTAATTGCAAATTTTGAACCCAGCAAGCCGCCTATTACAAAACCTATACAGATCAGGATGGCTGCCTGCAGGTTCACATATCCTTTTTTGTAGTAGTCCAACGCAGCCAGCAGACCAATGGGGGGTACCAGTAAAGCCAACGTGGTTCCCTGTGCCACCAGTTGCGAAAAGCCAAATAAAAATATTAATGCCGGTACTATAATCACCCCGCCACCAATGCCTATCAGACCGCTAAACGAGCCTGCGATCAATCCCAGTAATATAAGTCCTGCTATAGTTAATACAGTCATTTTTTCCATTTTATTATTTTTTCACATTCTTATTGCTACCAAAAACACAAGAATTATTCCCGGCTTATTTATGCGACCATTGAACATTTGCTTAGAGGAAAATGCTTTTGCTTTTTTGTGGGCCCAACACTAGGTCTTTGTTGGGACGGCCGTTGCGTCGCACTCGTGTACAGCAGAATTTCGGGCAACTATTGTATGTTTTATACCTGTCCCGGACTGCTGGTAGCAACTTTGGTCACGCCGGTTTTATAGCTGTTGAAACACACTATAAAGTGCCATTTACTCCGCTGCAAACTGACCCTGTTAAACCACATGAAGACGTTGATCTTGTGGACGAAGGATCATTGGTAAATGGTAACTGGCGCAGGTAGAAGTATATTTTAGAAGTCTCACTATGTATTGCAAAGCCATGAAGTGATGCACTCCTGTTTTTAAAATATTATTGCAAAGTGTACAATTCGACAGATCTAAATGGATATCCATACACGAAAGAGCGTGCATTGCTTGTAGATACAATTTCATTTTATAATTGAATGGCTCGCTATCGCTGAATAGAATTTACATTAGTACAAGTGTCCCGCCAAGGCGGGAAAAATGTCTTATAGCATTTCCAATAATGGGTAACCAGAAAATAAAAAATTATTTCGTCATTAATCCATGCATTGCGAGCCAATCGGTAAAGCGGTCCATCCAACTGTCCACAGGAAGATGTTTGGTAGCCGTGCCAAAACCATGTCCGCCTTTTTCATACATGTGCAGTTCGGCTGGTTGTTTTGCCTCTAACCATTTGAGGTAAATGTGCACACTGTGGGTGGCTAATCCAAGATCGTCATCGCTGGCGGCGGCTATAAAAATAGGCGTGGTGGCAGTTGGCACCGCCGAACCAATGATAGCGGTTTCATAAGGGTAAATAGGAGCTACAAAATTGGGGCGGCTTTCGTCGGTGGCGTTATACACTACTGACATGGTGAGCGTGCCGCCGGCCGAAAAGCCCATAAAGCCTATTTTGGCAGGGTCGATTGTATATTCTGCAGCATGGCGGCGAACATATTTCATCGCTTCTAAACCATCTTGAAGTGCAAGGGGTATCACAGGTTTATTGAGTGAGTCCAGGGTTCTAAAATTGCCTGTTCGCATCAGGTTGCCAATGGCGTTTTCCGGGTGTGCAGGATCGTCGTACACCAGGCGGTATTTCAGTACAAAGGCGGTGATGCCTTTAGCATTCAACCGGCTGGCTACTTCCGTTCCCTCATGGTCAAACGCCAACGCGTGAAAGGCGCCGCCTGGTGCAATGATCACCGCAGTACCATTGGGGTTGGCTGGTGCAAAGACCGTGATTGTCGGATGTGAAACTGCCATAATAACGGTTCCATAATCTACATGTATTTCCTGCTCTTTCCAGTTCCAGTTTTCAGAACCAGGCGCAGTTCCGTTGTACAAAGAAATAACCCTTTGCTGGGCATGTAGCGAAATGGTAAAGAGCACTCCAATGGTTAACAATAGCGTCTTCATATGTTGCAGGTAAGCTTGTAATTGTTAGAAAAGATGAAGGTAACTCTATTGCGAAATTTTTTTTAAACTATGTAATCAGGAAAACAAAATGGCAAATGGGCAGACAATCCATTCTTTTAATTATTGCCAAATAACAGGAGGGAGAAAAGATGATGCTCACATCCATACTTCAAACGCCAAAGCGAAAGGTCTCCAAAACCTTTTGTTAGGTTCATTCTTGCGCAGTAGTTCTTTTTTTTGTTGACCAGCTATATCTCTTCAGGCGGCGGCCGTTGCCACGCTCGGTTCAACTACATCTTTTTAAAGCAGCAACTTTTCAATTTTATATTTTTCTTCTAATGTTTTCTGTGCAATAAATAAGACAAATTATTCTAAGGTTCTCTGGATTCTTAAACACTTTTGCTTCTATTCTACCGGTAAAGCAAACCACTGCAATCCTGCCTTTTCACCAGCAGAAAAAAATAGCGGTAAGCCTACAGTGATTTTGAAACCAGTTTGAATGAATGCAGTAGAAATATTACAGCTTAGTATAAGTGAAAACCAGGCTTTTATTTTATCTGGGGATCGGAAAATATAGTGGGCAGGTAAGACATACAATGACTGCAAGGTTGTGGCACCAGGAAGAGCGGCAAGTGCCAACCGTAACTTATTCGGTGTACGGTACAAAAATTCATTTATGCTTTATAATCATTCCATCTTCCATTTCAATAGTCCGGTTGGTATTGGCGGCAAATGACTGATCGTGAGTAACAATAAGAAGGCTTTGCCCATACTCCTGCGATAACTGTTTAAAAATATCAAAAACAACTTCACTGTTTTTCTTATCAAGATTGCCGGTCGGCTCGTCGCCCATAACAATCAGTGGGTCATTGATGAGTGCGCGGGCTATGGCTACCCGTTGTTTTTCTCCACCCGATAGCTGGTTAGCTTTTTTATTTGCCTGCTTATCCATTCCCAGGATCATCAGGTGATGCATCGCCCTTTCTTCAGTTTCGCGGGTACTGTATTTTCGCAATTTAAGCGCCAGGCAACATTACATTTTTAAGTACAGTGAACTCATTGATTAAATAATGAAACTGGAAAACAAATCCAATTTTTTCATTACTTAGTTTAGCTAGTTGAACCCCGTTTTTTCCAGTGATCAATTCGTTATCTATCCACAACTCTCCTGTATAATCAGTATCCATTGTCGATAAGATATATAACAAGGTCGATTTGCCACAACCTGACCTGCCCACTACGGCAACAAACTCTCCTTTATCGATGGTGAAACTGATGTTGTTCAATATCTTTACTGCTACCGGGTCGTAAAAACTTTTGCTCACACTTTTTGCCTCGAGAATTATCTGGCTCATGCTATTTTCCTCTTATAATAATTACCGGGTCTACTTTGCTTGCTTTTTGGGCAGGAAAGAAGCCTGCCAGGTAAGTGGTAACCAATGAAAACGCAAAGGCAATAAAATAATACATTGAATCGTAACTTACCGGAAAGGTTTTGACAGTAGGCAGTCCGCTCATATTGAACGGAATATGATCAACTACTAAAGACAAGAGAAAGCCGAAAAGAAGACCTGCCATACCACCGAAAAATCCGATACTTAACGCAATTGAAATAAAGATGAGATTGACATCTATACCGGAAAAACCAGTCGCTTTTAATATGGCAATCGTATCCATTTTTTCGTAGATCATCATATTTAGTATATTATAAATGCCAAAGCCGGCAACAATTAAAAGCGTGATGCCGACCACGTAAGAGATCAATGTTCTGATAGAACTACCTGTCTCAAATTGTGAATTTGCGGTTTGAATATCTTCTGCATCTGCATCAAACAAAGCAGCATATTCCCTGGCTACAGCGGGCGCTTGTTTCAGGTCTTTTAAATTGATCTGTATATCAGTTAAATAGCTGTTGGTCTTCCCCAGCAACTTTTGGGCAGTTGCTACAGATGTATAGCTCTGCACCTTATCAATATCAAGAATACCCGACTGAAAAAAACCCACTACTTTCAGCGACATACGGTCGCCTTTAGAGGAAGTGACCTGCACCACATCGCCGATGTCGGCTAACAATTTTGCTGCGATAGCTTTCCCCAGAATAATGCTGTTACTTACATTTTCCAGGTCTGTTGCATTGCCGGCAACTACATAGTCGGTAAAATGAAAAAGAGTGCTTTCATCAGCTACGTTTATTCCTTCCAGAAGTCCCGCAAAATCAATTGAGCCGTCGTTATAGAATATCTGTGTTTTTACTTTTGGTGCATACCCAATAACCCGGTTGTCTGCTTTTATGGCTTTTATAATCGTCGCACTGTTATATATCTCACTACGGCTTTGAGCTGATTTTACAGATTCGATAAAATGATAGGCATTTTTATATTCGTTCGCCATATCAATCGGCTGGTGTTTGTTTGGTCGCACCTCGTTAAATAATCTTATATGTGGAGTGCGGTTTAAGATCAAACCATCCAGCAATCTGTTTAGCCCTGTCATAAAGCCAAGCATCGTAATAAACATGGTGATACTAAAAGTGACACCCACTGCAGCCACAAGTGTTTGCCGCCAACGTGCAAACAACAAAGCTTTTGCTATTGATATGATCAGCTTATAGTTCATGGCTTGCGAATGATATCAGTAAGCTTTTAGGCCACTTAAGTATTTCCACTTTCTGATAGTCTTTCAATCCGGTTATAACCTTTACTTTTCGCCCGTCATCAGACGTTACATAGTCTCGTCCCACAAAAAATTGCGTGGAATGGTTAGCGCTTTTTTTTTGGTTTGAATAATGATATTGGCTTCGGCAGTCAGGTTAGGATACAACACTGGCGGTCTTGAAACAAAGTCTGCCTTTACGGTAAAAGAACGTGTTCGGTCATTCATAATAGGGTCAATTTTCTCAACGGGGGCTTCAAAGACCTGGTTCTTATAGCTATCCATAGTCACCAGAATTTTTTGCCCAAATTGCACTTTGGCAATGTCAAATTCATCGATCTGCAGTTCCAATATAAAATTGTTTGCGTCGCCAATTATTGCTACGGCAGATTGTGGTGTAACGATCTCACCCTGTTCTTTTAAAATATTATATACGCGACCTCTCACTTGGCTTTTTATAGTATAATCTTTGGCAAGCGCATTGCTGATCTCAAGACTTTTTCGGGATTGCAAAGATGAGAAGTTGAGTTGTCTCTTCAGGTCATTGTACCTAAGCAGAGAGCTCGAAGGTAGTTCTTGAGTTTTTGTAAGCCAGCTCTCTCTGTTCGAGTTCTACTCTTGTTCCTATTTGCTGCGACCACAAATTTTGTTGCCTTACCACAGCAAAGAGTCATTCGCATTTTTGATCTCTGCAAGATCAATGTTTATTTTAAGTTCATTTAATTTGTCATTGGCACTGACATCGGCATAATCGGCCGCAATCTCGGCATTTTCGGCATTTAGTTTCGATGCTTCATTTACAAGCAACATCAATGGCTCTCCCTTAGCAATACAT
>CAVSED010000024.1:0-51742 GCA_963726895.1 uncultured Chitinophagaceae bacterium
GATGGCAAGCCTTGCTTTTGGAGAATACTATAAAAGAATACCACTGAAGAAAAGTGCAACTGTTGTTAATGGCAATGCTTTGCAAATCGAATGGCAAAGCCTTTTGCCTGGTAACACGAAATATGATTACATCTTAGGCAATCCACCCTTCATAGGCAAAAGTTTGATGAATGCTTCTCAAAAAGCAGACATGGATTTAGTTTTCAGAGGCGTAAATAATGCAGGTGTTTTAGATTATGTAACCGCATGGTATGTAAGGGCAGCAAATTATTTAAAGGATAAGAATACTCCCGACTTTTCAAACAATACCAAAGTTGCCTTTGTTTCTACGAACTCGATAGCCCAAGGGGAACAAGTCGGGTTGCTATGGACCGAACTTTTTAATAATTATAAAATCAAAATCCATTTTGCCCATAGAACTTTTAGCTGGAGTAATGAAGCCCGAGGAAATCCGGACTGTTCATGTAGTAATTATCGGCTTCGCAAACTTTGACACTAACGACAAAGTAGTTTATGAGTACGAACATATAAAAGGTGAGCCCCACGCCGTTAGCGTAAAGAACATAAATCCTTATTTGGTAGAAGGGAAAGATTTTGCAATAACAACAAGAAAGAAATCAATTTCCAATGTTCCTGAAATGGTAAAAGGCAGCCAGCCAACAGATGACGGTAATCTTATACTAAACGATGATGAGAAAACCAGGTTTATAAACAGCGACCCACAGACAGAAAAGTTTATCAAACCTTTACTTAATGCTAAAGAGTTTTTGCATAATCAAAAACGATGGTGCCTTTGGTTAATAGATGCAAACCCTACCGAGTTGAAGCAAAGTCCAACTATTATTGAAAGAATTGAAGCAGTAAAACAATTTCGGCTAAAGAGCACAAAGGCTGCCACCGTGAAATGGGCACAGATGCCAAGCCTATTCACAGAAATGAGACAACCAAAGTCAGACTTTGTATTAATTCCGAGACACTCATCAGAAAACAGAAAGTATATTCCATTTGGTTTTTTCAGTAAAGACTTTATAGTTTCCGATAGTTGTAATTCAATTCCAAATGCTACCATTTACCACTTTGGGGTACTAAATTCTTTGATGCATAATGTCTGGATAAAATATGTGTGCGGGAGAATAAAAAGCGATTATCGTTATTCAAATGACATTGTTTACAATAACTTCCCATGGGCTGAAAACCTTACTGAAAAACAAAAGGAAACAGTTGAAAAAGCTGCACAGGCTGTATTAGATGCAAGGGCACAATTCCCCGAAGCAAGTCTTGCAGACTTGTATGACCCTAACACGATGCCACCCGCCTTAGTAAAAGCACACCAGGCATTAGACAGAGCCGTAGACCTTTGCTACCGTCCCCAGCCCTTCCCAAATGAAACAAAGCGTATAGAGTTCCTGTTTGAACTATACGACAAATACACGGCTGGTATGTTCCAACCAATCAAAAAAACTAAAAAGAAAAAAGAGGCAGAGCCAATTGCAACTGGAGAAGAATAATGAATGGTTGAGCTAAGACAATATCAAACCGATGGGATTAGAAAGATTTTTGAAGCATGGGACCCGCAACGTTCCAATCTTAGAAATGTACTTTTCCAAATGCCAACTGGTACAGGCAAGACAACTGTCTTTGCTGAAATTGTAAGAAAGGCTCATGCTAAAAATAAACACGTCCTTATTGTTGTTCACCGAACAGAATTGGTAGAACAAATTGCAGAACGTTTAAAACACTTTGGTGTTTCTGTAGGCATCATTTCTGCCGACTACCCACCCGATGATGAAAAGGAAGTACAGGTAGCAACTATTCAAACATTAAACAGAAGGAAGAACCCAAAAGCAGAAATTGTTATCATTGATGAATGTCACCACAGCAAAGCTGCTACCTACAAAGAACTATGGTCAATATATCCCCAGGCTCGGTTCTTAGGCGTAACAGCTACACCTGTAAGGATTAACGGAGAAGGTTTTGATGATTTATACGATACACTTATTTCTATTGGTTCTTTAAGTTACTTCATTGAACATGGACATTTAGCCAAAGTAAAACATCTGGTTTGTGGCATTCCTGATGTGTCCAAAGTAAAGCAACGAATGAAGGAATATGACTTGCAAATGTTGAAGAACGTTATGCTTGATAATACCTTAATGGCTAACCTTGTTTCAAGCTATCAAAAACATGCTTCAGGTAAAAAGACCATAGTCTTTGCTGTTGACATAGAACACAGTCAAAACATAGTGTTACGATACTTGCAGGCAGGCATTCCGGCACTCATGTAGATGCCAATACTCCAAAGAAAGAACGTCAATCAATATTGGATAAGTTCCGTTCAGGTGAAATACTTGTGTTGAGCAATGTTGATATTGTTTCAGAAGGCTTTGATGTACCAGATTGCGAAGCCGTACAATTAGCACGACCAACCAAATCATTGGTGCTATACTTACAACAGGTAGGCAGATGCATGAGACCATCAAAAGGCAAAGAGTTTGGTTTAGTCCTGGACAATGCCGGCGTATGGTTAGAACATGGTCTTTCATACATTGATAGAGAGTGAACATTAGAAGGTGTAGACAAAACAAAAAAAGCCACAGTAACACAAGGCAAGTTAGTAGCTGCAGATGAAGAAGGAGAGATAAGAGAGATTACCCGACCACAGGAGGCAGAAGGCTTAGAACTTTTGGAGATGAATGAAGAGATTGAAAGACTGTTACACTTTGAGAGTTTTCTACGCTTTGCAAAACAGAAAGAGCACAAATTAATTTCAGCAGTTTACAAGTATTCCGATTACCTGCTTTCAAAAGGATTAAATTATACAGATGTAGAAATTGACTACTGCTATAAAAGAATACTAAAAGAAGGTGGTCAGATAAAGAAAGGCTTCTGGTTCATAAAGAGGAATGAAATGGAACAGGAATTAAAAAGAGCTATTATTAAAACATAACTGCAATATGCGAATACTTCAAATCACGTTTTTACTACAAATTCAAGGGTAATTAAAGAGCTTCTGACCCAGTATAAGAACACATTTTATGCTCTATGTGAGCTTATCAATAACTCTTTGCAGGCTAATGCGAAGCGAATTGACATCACTATCGAATACACCAAAAATGAGTTAAGTAAATCTCCCATTAAATCAATTTCAATCAAAGACACAGGTCATGGTGTTAATATTTACGATTTCGAAAAAAGAATTTTAGAAATAGGAACAGACGTCAAGAAAGGAGGGCAAGGTGTAGGAAGGTTTGCAGCATTGCAAATTGGTAGTGATATTATTATTGAAACGGTAGGATTCAATGATAATAACGGTACATTTTCTAAAGTAATCTTACCTATTAATTCAAACACCTTTGAAAACAAGAAGCTGGTAGACCTAAATTTTCCTACTACCGACGAAATTTTAAAAGGGCAGCATAATACTTACTACAAAGTAACAATTCAAAATCTCCATCATAATCAAAATGCAAAAACAGACAGAAAAAATACAATTGCAAAAGAATTGCTTGAAGAGAACATAAGACTTTCGCTGTTTGAACAATATCCTTACCAAATATTCAATGACACGTGCAGTTTTATGTCAATAAAGAAAAGTTGAATAAATCAGAGTTTATTTATGATAAGCCTAAGCATCGATTAGTTAATTTCATTGATAACAAGGGAAAGGAACACCCTATTAAGTTCTTCTTTTACAACATTAAACTCCCGGGAAGTCATGCAAAAGTTTTCTTCCAGATAGAAAATAATGGTATAAAGTCCGTAGCAAATACTTACAGTTATACTTCCGATTGGTTTTCTAATGACATGGGTTCTTGGTACATATACATTTCATCTCCTCTTTTTTGACCTGGACTTGTTTAGAAACATTGACATGGATGAACTGGGCGATGATGGTATAGATAAATTGAAGGGTTTTGCAAAAGGGGTAATCACTGACTTTTTTATTTCCATAAATAAAAAGTTTGAAAGTTTTACTCATAAATTAAAAGATGATTATCCGGTATATTATAATCCTAAAAAAATTACATCAGAAACTCATTTAGCTTTATTTGAACAGTTTGCTTTTATTACTGAACAAAAATTAAGACTGTCTGATAAGAGCAAAAAGATTAGAGATGTTTTGTTTCCGCTGATGCACCGTGCTATAGCAGACGGCAACATAATGGAGATTTTAGATAGCTTGATGCAAGCAGATAAAAATGTCACAGACAAGTTTAAGCAGCTGCTTGATGTTACAGATATGGAAAGCGTAGTTCATTTAAATACAGAAGTTTCAAGAAAGCTGCAATTCTTAGATTTTTTGCATGAGTTGAATTACGGTAAACTCTCTAACGATGTATTGGAACGAAGCCAACTACATAAAATTGTTGAAAAGGAACTATGGCTTTTTGGTGATGCCTATAACGGTGTACCAAACATCCTTTGGTCTGACAAAAAAATCCTATCAATATTTGAAGATTTACGGAGAAATTATTTGGATTATAATCTATCAAAAGAGGATGACAACTTAGTTGAATTGGAAGGGGAAGGTCTCAATGATATAACTGATTTATTTTTCACAAATGAGAAGCCTTTGGATGATGGGTCAAAGGAATTTATGATAGTAGAGCTTAAAGCACCAAAATGTAAGTTGTCTGCAAAGGAAATAAGTCAAATAAAAAGATATGCATGGGCAGTAGAAAGTAATGCTGCTATTCCAAAGCATAAAGCAAAGTATAAGCTTCTTCTTATATCTGCAGATATGACTGGTCAAACCAAGTCGGAAGTCGCTTCTCTTGCAAAGGCGTACCAAACTCCATTTTTATTGGAACGTAAAGAAAGCAGAGGCTGGCAGCTCTAAGTATACATGATGACCTGGGGGCAGAACTTATTCACATGCAGCGTGATAAGCTAAATCATCTTTCAACCCATCTACGTATAAGAGACCGAAGTGTAAAAGAAAAGTTTGAACAAGAATATCCAGATTTAATAAGTCAAAAAATGAGAACTGCTTTGCGCAAGGTGTCTTAATAATCAAATACTTTTTTATGAGGTTTAATAATTCTATTGATGAGCAGCTGAAACGAAGTAGATGGTATTATTTGCTCATCAATAGAATTATTAAACCTCATAAAAAAGTATTTGATTATTAAGACACCTTGCGCAAAGCAGTTCTCATTTTTTGACTTATTAAATCTGGATATTCTTGTTCAAACTTTTCTTTTACACTTCGGTCTCTTATACGTAGATGGGTTGAAAGATGATTTAGCTTATCACGCTGCATGTGAATAAGTTCTGCCCCCAGGTCATCATGTATACTTCGATCTGCCATCCTCTGTCACTTTACGTTCCAATAAAAATGGAGTTTGGTACGCCTTTGCAAGAGAAGCGACTTCCGACTTGGTTTGACCAGTCATATCTGCAGATATAAGAAGAAGCTTATACTTTGCTTTATGCTTTGGAATAGCAGCATTACTTTCTACTGCCCATGCATATCTTTTTATTTGACTTATTTCCTTTGCAGACAACTTACATTTTGGTGCTTTAAGCTCTACTATCATAAATTCCTTTGACCCATCATCCAAAGGCTTCTCATTTGTGAAAAATAAATCAGTTATATCATTGAGACCTTCCCCTTCCAATTCAACTAAGTTGTCATCCTCTTTTGATAGATTATAATCCAAATAATTTCTCCGTAAATCTTCAAATATTGATAGGATTTTTTTGTCAGACCAAAGGATGTTTGGTACACCGTTATAGGCATCACCAAAAAGCCATAGTTCCTTTTCAACAATTTTATGTAGTTGGCTTCGTTCCAATACATAGTTAGAGAGTTTACCGTAATTCAACTCATGCAAAAAATCTAAGAATTGCAGCTTTCTTGAAACTTCTGTATTAAAATGAACTACGCTTTCCATATCTGTAACATCAAGCAGCTGCTTAAACTTGTCTGTGACATTTTTATCTGCTTGCATCAAGCTATCTAAAATCTCCATTATGTTGCCGTCTGCTATAGCACGGTGCATCAGCGGAAACAAAACATCTCTAATCTTTTTGCTCTTATCAGACAGTCTTAATTTTTGTTCAGTAATAAAAGCAAACTGTTCAAATAAAGCTAAATGAGTTTCTGATGTAATTTTTTTAGGATTATAATATACCGGATAATCATCTTTTAATTTATGAGTAAAACTTTCAAACTTTTTATTTATGGAAATAAAAAAGTCAGTGATTACCCCTTTTGCAAAACCCTTCAATTTATCTATACCATCATCGCCCAGTTCATCCATGTCAATGTTTCTAAACAAGTCCAGGTCAAAAAGAGGAGATGAAATGTATATGTACCAAGAACCCATGTCATTAGAAAACCAATCGGAAGTATAACTGTAAGTATTTGCTACGGACTTTATACCATTATTTTCTATCTGGAAGAAAACTTTTGCATGACTTCCCGGGAGTTTAATGTTGTAAAAGAAGAACTTAATAGGGTGTTCCTTTCCCTTGTTATCAATGAAATTAACTAATCGATGCTTAGGCTTATCATAAATAAACTCTGATTTATTCAGCTTTTCTTTATTGACATAAAACTGCACGGTGTCATTGAATATTTGGTAAGGATATTGTTCAAACAGCGAAAGTCTTATGTTCTCTTCAAGCAATTCTTTTGCAATTGTATTTTTTCTGTCTGTTTTTGCATTTTGATTATGATGGAGATTTTGAATTGTTACTTTGTAGTAAGTATTATGCTGCCCTTTTAAAATTTCGTCGGTAGTAGGAAAATTTAGGTCTACCAGCTTCTTGTTTTCAAAGGTGTTTGAATTAATAGGTAAGATTACTTTAGAAAATGTACCGTTATTATCATTGAACCCTACCGTTTCAATAATAATATCACTACCAATTTGCAATGCTGCAAACCTTCCTACACCTTGCCCTCCTTTCTTGACGTCTGTTCCTATTTCTAAAATTCTTTTTTCGAAATCGTAAATATTAACACCATGACCTGTGTCTTTGATTGAAATTGATTTAATGGGAGATTTACTTAACTCATTTTTGGTGTATTCGATAGTGATGTCAATTCGCTTCGCATTAGCCTGCAAAGAGTTATTGATAAGCTCACATAGAGCATAAAATGTGTTCTTAGTACTGGGTCAGAAGCTCTTTAATTACCCTTGAATTTGTAGTAAAAACGTGATTTGAAGTATTACGCATATTGCAGTTATGTTTTAATAATAGTCCTTTTTAACTCCTGTTCCATTTCATTCCTCTTTATGAACCAGAAACCTTTCTTTATCTGACCACCTTCTTTTAGCATTCTTTTATAGCAGTAGTCAATTTCTACATCTGTATAGTTTAATCCTTTTGAAAGCAGGTAATCGGAATACTTATAGACTGCTGAAATTAATTTGTGGTCTTTCTGTTTTGCAAACCGTAAAAAGCTCTCAAAGTGTAACAGTCTTTCAATCTCTTCATTCATCTCCAAAAGTTCTAAGCCTTCTGCCTCATGTGGTCTGGTAATCTCTCTTATTTCTCCTTCTTCATCTGCAGCTACTAACTTGCCTTGTGTTACTGTAGCTTTCTTTGATTTGTCTACGCCTTCTAACGTCCACTCTCTATCAATGTATGAAAGACCATGTTCTAACCATACGCCGGCATTGTCCAGGACTAAACCAAACTCTTTGCCTTTAGATGGTCTCATGCATCTGCCTACCTGTTGTAAGTATAGCACCAATGATTTAGTTGGTCGTGCTAATTGTACGGCTTCGCAATCTGGTACATCAAAACCTTCTGAAACAATATCAACATTGCTTAACACAAGTATTTCACCTGACCTGAACTTATCTAATATAGATTGACGTTCTTTCTTTGGAGTGTTAGCATCTACATGAGCAGCCGGGATGCCTGCTTGCAAGTATCGTAGCACTATGTTTTGACTGTGTTCTATGTCAACAGCAAAGACGATAGTCTTTTTGCCTGAAGCATGTTTTTGATAGCTTGAAACAAGGTTAGCCATTAAGGTATTATCAAGCATAACGTTCTTCAACATTTGCAAGTCATACTCCTTCATTCGTTGCTTTACTTTAGACACATCAGGAATGCCGCAAACCAGATGTTTTACTTTGGCTAAATGTCCATGTTCAATGAAGTAACTTAATGAACCAATAGAAATAAGTGTATCGTATAAATCATCAAAACCTTCTCCGTTAATCCTTACCGGTGTAGCTGTGACGCCTAAGAACCTTGCCTCGGGATAGATTGACCATAGTTCTTTATAGGTAGCAGCTTTGCTATGGTGACATTCATCAATTATTACAATTTCTGCCTTTGGGTTTTTCCTTCTATTTAATGTTTGAATTGTTGCTACCTGTACTTCCTTTTCATCATCGGGTGGGTAGTCGGCTGAAATGATGCCGACAGAAACACCAAAGTGTTTTAAACGTTCTGCAATCTGTTCTACCAATTCTGTTCGGTGAACAACAATAAGTACGTGTTTATTTTTAGCATGAGCCTTTCTTACAATTTCAGCAAAGACAGTTGTCTTGCCTGTACCAGTTGGCATTTGGAAAAGTACATTTCTAAGATTGGAACGTTGCGGGTCCCATGCTTCAAAAATCTTTCTAATCCCATCGGTTTGATATTGTCTTAGCTCAACCATTCATTATTCTTCTCCAGTTGCAATTGGCTCTGCCTCTTTTTTCTTTTTAGTTTTTTTGATTGGTTGAAACATACCAGCCGTGTATTTGTCGTATAGTTCAAATAGGAACTCTATTCGCTTTGTTTCATTTGGAAATGGCTGGGGACGGTAGCAAAGGTCTACGGCTTTGTCTAATGCCTGGTGGGCTTTTACTAATGCCGGTGGCATTGTGTTGGGGTCGTATAAGTCTGCAAGACTTGCATTGGGAAATTGTGCCCTTGCATCTAATACAGCTTGTGCGGCTTTTTCAACTGCTTCTTTTTGTTTTTCAATTGGGTTTTCTGCCCAAGGGAAGTTGTTGTAGACAATATCATTAGAATAACTATAATCACTCTTTATTCTACCACACAGCATATTTAATCCAAACCATGTGCATTATGGAAGTAAGTAACACCGAAGTGATAAATTTGTTGCATTTGGTAATATGAGTTACAGCTATCAGACAATATAGTCTTTACTAAAAAAACCAAAAGGAATATATTTTCTATTTTCTGATGAATGGCTCGGAATTAGAACATAAGTCGATTATGGTTGTCTGTATTTCCGTGAATAAGCTAGGCATTTGTGCCCATTTCACTGTTGTTGCTTTTGTACTCTTTAGCCTGAATTGTTTTACTGCTTCAATTCTTTCGATAATAGTTGGGCATTGCTTCTAATTCTGCAGGGTTTGCATCTACTAACCAAAAGCACCATCTTTTTAATTATTCAAAAACTCTTTTGCACTAAGAAAGGTTTGATAAATTTTTCTGCTGTGGGTCACTTGTTTAATAAATTTTTTTCTTCATCATCTTTAATATAAGATTACCGTCATCTGTTGGCTGGCTGCCTTTAACCATTTCAGGAACATTGCAAATTGATTTCTTTCTTGTTGATATTGCAAAATCTTTTCCTTCTACCAAATAAGGATTGATGTTCTTTACGCTTAACTGCATGGGGTTCACCTTTTATATGTTCATATTCATAAAGTACTTTTCGTTAGTATCAAAGTTTGCAAAGCCAATGATTACAACATGAACAGCTGCATTTCCTCTTGCTTCATTACTCCAGCTAAAAGTTCTATGTGCAAAATGGATTTTAATTTTATACTTATTGAATAATTCATTCCATAACATTCCAACTTGTTCCCCTTGGGCTATTGAGTTGGTAGATACAAAGGCAGCTTTGGTATTGTTTGAAATAGTCAGGAGTATTCTTATCCTTTAATATAATTTGCTGCCTTTATATACCATGCGGTTACATAATCTAAAACACCTGCACCATTTACGCCTATGAAAATTAAATCCATGTCTGCTTTTTGAGAAGCATTCATCAAACTTTTGCCTATAAACGGCGGATTACCTAAGATGTAATCATATTTCGTATTACCAGGCAAAAGACTTTGCCAATCGATTCGCAATGCATTGCCATGTAACTACAGTTGCACTTTTCTTTAGTGGTATTCTTTTATAATATTCTCCAAAAGCAAGGCTTGCCATTTCATTCATCTGGTGGTCTATCAGCCACATTGCTACCTGTGCTATCTGGCTTGGGAAATCTTCGTATTCTATGCCATAGAACTGGTCAACATCGACAAGAAAGTAATCGTTGATACTTGTTACCTGCTGGTTGTTTAATAGCTGCTTAACGAGCTTTAATTCAAGCAAACGAAGTTCACGGTAGCTAATGATTAGGAAGTTGCCACAGCCGCAGGCTGGGTCTAAGAACTTCAATTTGCTTATCCTGTTGTGAAGTGCCTGCAAGGCTCTCTTGTCGTTCCTGCTCTTTTCAAACTGTGCTTCCAATTCATCTAAGAACAGCGGCTTTATCACCTTCATTATATTCTTCTCGCTGGTGTAGTGTGCTCCAAGGTTTCTTCTTGCCTTTTCGTCCATTACACTTTGAAACAGTGAACCAAAGATTGCCGGTGATATTTTGCCCCAGTGCAAGCCACAACAATGAATGAGGGTATTTCTCATTTCACTGTTAAACTCGGGCATTGATAAAGGGGTGTCGAACAGCTTGCCGTTGACGTAAGGAAATGCTTGAAGCATTTCGTCAAGGTTCTTATTCCTTTTTTCTTCGGGTGTGTTCAGCACCTGGAACAGTTGGGCTATCCGTGGAGCAAGGTCGCTGCCATCTTCAGAGGTTCTTTTCTCTATAAAGTCAAGGAAGGTATTTTTCTCAAAGATGTTGGTATCGTCGGCGAACATACAGAACACCAGGCGTACAAGGTATACTTCCAGTTCATGCCCTTCGTAGCCTGCTGCCTTTAGTTTGTCGTGCAGCTTGCCCATCCGTTCTGCTGCATCTATGTTTACGCTGTCCTGTTCTTTGTAAATCCTTTTCTCGTACCCTGCAATGTTTCCGAATACCTGAATGTGCTGCAACAGGTTGTTTAAAGTAAAACTTGTTTTACTGCCGTTCTCGTCGTAGACATCAAAGCGCTCAAAGTCGCTTATTATTATCTGTCTTGGTAGTTCGTAGTCCTGCAAGCCTGCGCAGTAGTCCTTAGCCTGCGTGTAAGCCTTTTCAAGGTCCTTTCCCCGGCTCTTCATCTCCACGAGTAGCTGACCCTTCCAAAGCAGGTCTATATAGCCGTCTGCATCACTTAGCTTCTTTACCTTGTGTTCAAATGTCGCTACCTTTTTACGGCTTACTCCAAAGATGTTCAGGAAGTCAATCAGAAATTCTTTTGCATCCGCTTCCTCTCTGTGTCCGTGTTCCCATTCTTTAATAAAAGTTTGTGCTCTACTCTTTATCTCGTTCCAGCTTAGGGTCATTTATATCAGGTTGTTTTATCGGGTTGTAATTTACCGAAAATAAGAATGGGTTGGGAGAGGTGAATAAACTGTATTGTAATTCGGCTCTAAGCCACCTTCACCATTTGTTCTCCAATGAATAATTGCTTATCACTAAATTTCATCAGCGAGGGATGCCAAGGCTCCAAACTTAGTTTTGGTGTGTATCCCGTTGCTTTTAATAATTCTTCTTCAATAATCATTTGTACATACTGCTCATTGCCCAAGGTTGTGGCAATACTATCATGAATAGTGTAAACAGGCAGAGTTGGTCTTTCAACACTTATCCGTTTGGTAATGGTCTTTAAAATGACCTGGCTCTCTATATGTTGAAGCAGGCGGGGCAGCTTGCTTTTGTCACCTCTTTTGATGATGGCAAATAAGTCGTAGACGGATGGGAACCTATCTTTAAATAATCTTTTGGGTGCAGCATCTTCCTGGGCTAAGAAACGATTATCAGTAAATAGTACTTGAAAGACTGCTGCTTTTACCTGCTTACGGCTGGAATATTCTGTGCCTAATTCAGTCACCATTACATCAGCTAAATACTCATAAAACGTCCCTTGTGTTACTAAATCAATATACCGCTGTAAGTCAGTACCAGCCTGCATTATACAGGAATTTACTAACATAACGTAAGAATTATATTCCTGTATCGATTGAATGTATTGATGAATTGAAGTATTCTTAATATCCTTTATTGAAATTATATCTGTCTTATCATTACTCCAGAACTCCTTTCTTAATAATACTGTACTTAAATAAGGTTGACTATTCTTAATATCAATCGAAATCAGCTGCTCGCCCCGAAAAGACAAGCAATGCCTCAATTCTGAACGAATATTAGAAATAACTGAATGCAGCCTATGTACGTTGCCATCAACATTAATCATAAACTCGCCTGCTGCAATTCTTTCGACGTTTATAAGAGCAGAAGCATATTGGTTGTATGGGTCTTTGTATTGGTTGTTTTTAATATCGAAATCACGCAGCTCGGGATTTTCTACTTTCCTTTTAAAATCCTTTTTGATGAACTTCATTGCTAAGTCGTAATCAATTTGCAAATCCTTAGTATACCATTTGTATAAATGCCCGTGACTTTTTCTCATTGCATTTGAAAACTTGCTCTCGGCTTTTGTGTGTCTTATCAAGCCCATATTATGAATGTCGACACGTTTTAAACCTTGTGTTCTATATTTTACGGTAAACCTGTAACCTTTTGATTTTTGCCCGACGATGTAGTGATTGTCTGTTTCAAGCACTTTTGCATCGATTAGATAATCTAAGTATTGGCGGTAGTTGTGGATGCGGCGCTGAAGGATTGGCGAATAGATAGGAATGTAGCCGTTCCTAATTTCCAGGTCCTTATTGGTTGCTGGAATTGAGTGGAGAAGATGGAGAATGTGTATGAGTTTTTCCGCTGAAAAGTTGTCTACTTCATTAGGCGAATATTCCTCAACCAATTTCTGGGTGTCTAAGTTTGCCGGTATGAACTGAACCATTTTTATATCTATTAAGGTGCATTAATCTATTGGTCATAGTTTCTTCAGTTTTTGGCAAGTAGTTTTATGTTAAGGCAAATTGATGCCTATAAGCATTATAGCAGCAATCGTGTAAGTTGGTTTTGGAAGTATTCAGGAAAGAAGATTAGGCGGCGTTACGCTTATTGCCTTCAAGCACCTTCATCACATCACTGTAACTATAATAAATAGTTCCTCCCATTTTTGTAAAAGGCAATGAGCCATTTACTCTTAAATTTTGAAGTGTTCCGGTGGAACAGTTCAGCATGGTCATAACATCCGAAGATTTAAGCCACTCTTTAGTATCATTGGTCCTACTAAAGATTTTCTTAATTTCATCAATGATTTCGGCTTTCAAAGATTGGATGTCATTCTTCGTAATTAACTCAACATTCATCTTGCGTCTATTTGAATTTTAGCACTTAAATAATCCCTACTCCAAATTTACGTATTTCTCTGCTAATTTAATTATGAAATACAAGATATTTATTGTATTTTACTAAATGTGCAAATAATGTTGAAAACGTTGATAATAAAGGGTTTTAGCCTGCCAATAAAATTAGCTAAGGCAATTTGCTAAACAGCTTTTTGTATAGCAACTTTCTTTAATTTGTTTTTCAATATCAGCATATCATCACTTAGCCTTCTATCAACAATTTTTGCATAGTGCTGTGTAGTTTTTATGGAGCGGTGACCAAGCATTTTACTTACGCTTTCTAAAGAAACGCCGTTGGTTAAAGTAACAGTGGTGGCGAAAGTATGCCTGGCTAAGTGCATGGTGCAGTTTTTAGTGATGCCGCATAAGTCTGCAATCTCTTTTAGGTAGGCATTCATTTTTTGATTGCTTGACATTGGAAGGATTTTAGAATTAGCAACGCAGTAGGGGTCGTTTGCATATTTGTCTAAAATTGCTTCAGCAGCAGGAAGTATAGGAATGCTGGAACGGGTGTCTGTTTTGGTTCTGTTTTGCTTAATCCATTTATTGCCATCAATACCAAGTACAATGTTGTCTTTTGAAAGTTTTGCAACATCTACATAAGCAAGACCGGTATAGCAGCAAAATATGAATACATCTTTTACCTGTTGGAGCCGGAGTATTGAAAACTCTTTATCCTCGATGGCTTGCAATTCATGCTCCAGTAGAAATTCTCTTTCAACCTCTTTTGACTTCTGGCTATAGTTTAGGAATGGGTTCTTTTCTAACCAGCCGTGTGCAAGTGCTAACCCGATGATTTTCTTGAACAGCTTTACATATTTGACTGTAGTGTTGTTGTTGCACTTTTTTGTAACACGCAGGTAATAATCAAACTCGTTTACGAACTCGGAATTTATCTCATGCAAGTACAAATCAGAACGCCTGTATTTTACTTTGATGAAAGTGGTAAGATGGTTAAGGGTGTAGATAAATTTCTTATGAGTAGCAACTGAATAATCTTTGCCGATTTGAGATTTGATTTTTTCGTTGTGGTACTCGAAAACTTCTAAAACACTTTTCCGGCATTCACCAATGCCCAGGTAAATGTTCTTCAAACCTTCAGCAGTAAGCATCGTGTTTTTGTCCAGTACTTCCCGCTGATGTTCGTACAACTTGTTACGAACTGCATCGATATAAGTGTTGATACTTCTGCACATCTTCAGTAGTGCCACGAACACAACCTTTTTCGTTGTTCCACCTGGACGGTTCGATGTTTCGTTTAATTGATAATTCACTCCGCTGACCATCAACGGTAATTCTGCAATAAATAGGGGCTTTGCCTGTGTTGTCGATTTTTGCTTTCTTCAAATAGAAGAGAAGGGAGAAGGTTTTTGACATCTGGTGACCTGTTTTATATCGTTAGTAAGTTACAAAATATAGTTCGTTTTACCAAACTTATTTTGCTCTAAAACGCAGTACCAGCAAGGGTTTCAGAAGATTTGGTGACCTAATTCTTTTTCCAAAAATAGGTCACCTAATAGGTCACTTTTTATCTAAGATTTAATGTGTTTTTTTGGTGAAGTGGTAAAACAAAAATCCCCGTAACCATAAGGATTACAGGGATTTGATGTGTTTTGTATTTCTACTAAGCGGACCGGACGGGACTCGAACCCGCGACCTCCGCCGTGACAGGGCGGCATTCTAACCAACTGAACTACCGATCCAAAATTCTTAAGAACTTTCCCGCAAAAAAACCCTTCAGGTCGTTTTTGGGATGGCAAAGATAAGGGGAAAGGATTTTTACAAACAAAACTTTCTTGAAAAAATTTCTACACTTAATTTTACCGCTACAACTAACAGATATGCCTGAATATCCCAACAGACAGTTTCTCGATTTCGAACAGCCAATCAAAGAATTATATGAACAAATAGATCAGACAAAAAAACTTGCAGAAAAAAATCAAAAGTTGATTACAGTTCAACCATCACCCAACTTCAGGAATCTATTCTGGAAAAACGAAAAGAGATCACCGAACATCTTACCCCCTGGCAACGGGTTCAGTTAAGCCGGCACCCCGACAGACCTTATACACTCAAATACATTGGTAACATGTGCACCAATTTTATGGAGTTACATGGCGACCGCAATGTAAGAGATGATAAAGCTATGGTTGGCGGGTTTGCCCAACTGGATGGAGAAACCGTAATGCTTATTGGCCAGCAAAAAGGTATCAATACCAAAATGCGGCAGCTGCGCAATTTTGGTATGGCAAATCCCGAAGGTTACAGAAAGGCATTGCGATAATGAAACTTGCCGAGAAATTTAATAAGCCTATCATTACACTCATCGATACGCCAGGGGCATTTCCGGGTATGGAAGCGGAAGAACGCGGACAAGGCGAAGCTATTGCCCGTAATATTTATGAAATGATCCGCCTAAAAGTGCCTGTTATTTGCGTCATCATTGGTGAAGGTGCCAGCGGCGGTGCTTTAGGTATTGGTGTGGGCGACAGAGTATTCATGCTTGAAAATTCGTGGTACACCGTTATCTCACCCGAAAACTGCAGTTCCATTCTTTGGCGCAGCTGGGAAAGAAAGAAGTGGCAGCAGAACAACTAAAACTCACCTCCGACGACATGTGCAACTTTGGGCTCGTTGATGGTATCATTCCCGAGCCTGTCGGCGGTGCTCACTGGGGTTACAATGAAGCTGCAGAAATTTTAAAAGAGCACCTTATACCCGTTATCAAACAGTTAAAGCAAATTGACTCCAATGAACGCATACAACAGCGTATTGCAAAATTTGGTAAAATGGGTTTTTGGGAAGAATTGCCGGAATAATTAAAATAAAAAATCTAATGTCTGTAAGAGATACTTTACGCGGTACAGGTGTTGCGCTCGTCACTCCCTTTTTGCGCAATGAAAACATCGATTTCCCTGCGTTGGAACGGTTAATAGAATCAGTATTACATTCAGGTGTTGAGTACCTTGTAGTGTTGGGCACAACCGGCGAAACACCAACACTTAGCCAGGAAGAAAAAATTGAGATAGTCAATTTCACCTACGAAATTGTTGGTCAGCGGGTGCCTGTAGTGGTAGGCATCGGTGGCAACAACACACGCGAGATCGTACATGAACTGGAGACATTTCCGCTACAGAGCGCCGCAGCCGTTCTCAGCACAAGTCCTTATTACAACAAACCCTCACAACAAGGTATTTACACTCACTACAAGCTTCTTTCCGAAGCGTCGCCACGTCCCGTTTTATTGTACAATGTACCGGCGCGCACAGGCAGCAATATCGAGGCGCAGACCACCCTCAGGCTTGCCCGCGATTGCCCAAATATTTCGGGTATCAAAGAAGCAAGTGGCAACATGGTACAGTGCATGCACATACTCCGCGATCGTCCCGGCGAATTTTTAGTGACCAGCGGCGACGACCATCTTGCCCTGCCACTCATTGCAGCCGGTATGGATGGCGTTATCAGCGTGGCTGCCAATTGTTTCCCAAAAGAATTTTCTGAAATGGTACGACTTGCGCTTTCTGCCGATCTCACTTCCGCAAAAGGCTATTTATACAAAATGCTCGAAGGCTTCGACCTCTTGTTCGCAGAAAACAATCCCGCAGGTCTTAAAGCATTTTTATTCGAGATGGGAATGATCGAAAATGTGCTGCGTTTACCCCTGTCACCCCTCAGTGAAAAGTGGCACCAGAAAATTAAAACTTACCTCGCAAGTTTAAAAGTAGCCGTGGTTTCATAATCTTCTGTTTTGCGGTTTATAGGGAGAAATTTTTTGGTTCCCGGCTTTTGAGATTTCTATTGGGCATTTCTTGCGTCGCACCCTTGTACTGCAATACTTTGCTGAGCAATAACAGAAGATAAGACGCTCAGTAGAGTTTGAGCCCTTGCGTGAAAGTTCGGAAACTTTGCAAACTTCTCATGGTTCAGCACCTCAACATACACTCTGCGAAAAGCAGTTCAGAAATACAAAGTACAAATTGAGGATCAGCAAAAATGCGGTCAACAATGAAGTAAGATAACTTCTCTGAATGTTTGCTGAAACAAGTACGTTGGTGTCAGGAATGCGCCGCATTTCTATTTCTTACGGCTTTTACTTCTTCGGAAATTTCGTCCATTGTCATGCTGAAAAGTCCGTAACGTTCAGCAAGTTCAACTGTGTTGGCTAAATTTTGGCGGCTAAGTTTCCGGCTCACCATATCCACAAAGTCAGAAAAGGAAAGCCGGTCAGCCTTAAGTCCAAGTTTCTGGTATTCAAGGTTTGAAATGTCAATGCTAATTGTTCGCATACCAAAATGTTTATCAATCCGAAGTTGCAAAATTTTGCCAGTTTGAAGTTGTCCCACCGCATTACGCCCAACAGGTGTATTGAAGAACCCTGCTTGTTTGGAGTGTCAAAAATTGCCAGCTTATTTTTGTTTTTTGTTATTGTAGCATCCTGTGAAAAAAATAGTACTCATAGTGCAAAAAGCGTGAAAGACAAGACAAATGTTAACCGGCTGAACGAACGTTCTTCATTATACCTGCAGACAAACTCCAACTCCGCTTTATACTTTGCCAATGCCGCTTACGAACTTCCGAACTTTTATTGATGGCGGTAGCTGAAAACGAACGCAACAATAATTTGTGGGGACTGACACATAAATATGCAAACTTGGCTTCACCCTACATAGAACTGAATAAACATGCTGGCGAACTATGGAGAAATGGTGTATGCAACTACCAGGCATTTATAATGTTGATAGTATGGTCAATGGTTGCTTTCAAGTCATTGATACTTTTTTTATTTATTTATGTAAAAAGTTGAAAAAGATTTCTACAGTACACGGGTGTGACACAACGATGTTGCAAAAGGATAGAAGGCTGGCTAACAAATTAACACTGTGTACTAACCTGAAATATCTTTCTTTATATTTCAATCGAACAAATTCAAAATGAATAGAGTGAGACGAATAATTTTCTTGCTGGCATGCACTATTGGTTTAGCTACCGCAAATGCGCAATACACACTGCGATTGATAGTGAATGATGTAGCAGTAAAAGACCAGGACGATATATATGTGGCAGGAAATTTTAATAGCTGGAATGTGCGCGATGTGAAGTACAAACTAAAACCATTTGGTACCAAACGACGTGCAATTATTTTGAAGGATCTTGCTGCCGGTAAATACGAATTTAAATTTACGCGCGGCAGCAACGAGACCTGGGAGACAACGAGAAAAGGAGAAGAAATGCCAAATCATGAGATCGCACTAAGCGAAGATGCTACGCTGAATTTTAACGTAGAAGGGTGGAAGGATGAGTACCCCGACAAACCAAAGCCCAATACTGCTACGGCACAGGTGAGTATTGTAGATACAGCTTTTTATATGCCGCAGCTCAACAGGTACCGGCGAATTTGGGCGTACCTGCCAAAGGGCTATGCAAAAAGTACCAAACGTTACCCCGTCATTTATATGCAGGATGGGCAGAATTTATTCAACGAGCGCACCTCAGCTTTTGGTGAGTGGGGCATAGATGAAGCGCTGGATACACTGATGCCTAAACTGGGTCGCGAAGCCATTATAATAGGAATAGACAATGGCGGTGAAAAGCGCATGACTGAGTATAATCCGTACGACAACAAAAGCTTTGGTACCGGCGAAGGCAATCAATATGTTGATTTTATGGCGCTGACCCTGAAACCCTTTATTGATAAGAAATTCAGAACTAAAAAAGACTCCACCAACACCTTTGTTGCGGGAAGCAGTATGGGCGCGGTAATCAGTTTATACGCACTGGTGAAGTATCCGAAGGTGTATGGTGGTGCCGGTATTTTTTCGCCTGCCTTTTGGACTGCTCCACAACTATATGATGATGTAGCCAAAGCTACCTTCGGCAGGGCAAGAAAGAAGTTTCATTTTTATGGCGGCGGCAAAGAAAGCGACTCGCTTATTCCAGATATGGATCGTATGCTGGCAGAGATTGAAAAGAAGGGCAACTATGAAACCAATAGAGTTGTAAATCCCGTTGCCAGGCACAACGAAGCTGCCTGGCGCGAAGCCTTCGTTGAATTTTATGACTTCATTACACGCTAGTTTAATTTGCGTTAATCCTCCATTCTTTATTGTTGCACTATGAAAAAATGGCTCGTTGCTTTTGGTCTCTTCTGTTCAATAAAATCTTTTGCGCAAGATGTTTCATATGCACGAAGAATAGTGGATACACTTACTTCAGCTACATTTTGGGGTCGCGGTTATACCAACGATGGCATGGGCAAAGCGGCAAACTTTCTGCAGCAACAGTTTACCTTGTTTGGATTGCAGCCTCTTTCACAAAGCGGGTTCCTGCAAAAATTTCAATATCCGGTAAACACATTTCCCGGCGCGATGTCTGTTCGCATCAATGGCAACGAATTGACCGCCGGAAAAGATTTTATTGTGTCGCCCGATAGCCGAGGCGTAAAGGGAAAAGGACAATTGCAACAACAAGACAGCACCCACTTCATCGATGTAAAAAACCGCATCATCGTATCTGCAGAGGACAAGTTAACCTGGTCTGTTGCCGGCGAACAAACCGATTATACCTTACTGCAAATTGACAAAAACAGTCTGCCTGCAAATCCTTCAACCATTGAGGTGATTATAGAAAATAAGGTGGTTCCGCACTTTGCCGCTGCCAATGTTTGCGGCATGGTAAAAGGCACTGTTCATCCTGACTCAGTTATAGTCATTTCGGCGCATTATGATCACCTTGGCGGCATGGGAGCGGGTACATTTTTTCCGGGTGCAAACGACAATGCAAGTGGCACCTCGCTGTTGTTAGGTTTGGCTCAATACTATGCAAAACATCCGCAACCGTATAGCATCGCTTTTCTTTGTTTCGCCGGCGAAGAAGCTGGGTTATTAGGGTCAAAATATTATACTGAGCATCCTTTGTTTCCCCTGGATAACATTCGTTTTTTACTCAATCTCGATTTGGAAGGTACCGGCGATGAAGGAGTAACTGTGGTCAACGCTACAGAGTTTACGCGGGAGTATGCGTACCTCAACCAGGTCAATGATGCCAATCATTTTTTGGTAAAGATCAATGCACGTGGCAAGGCTGCCAACAGCGATCACTACTGGTTTACCGAAAAGGGGGTGCCTGCTTTTTTTATGTACACACTTGGCGGCATTAAAGCCTATCACGACGTCTTCGATAAGGCAGCTACATTGCCTTTAAACGAATACGAAGATTTGTTTAAACTCATCATTGGCTTCAACGAAAAGTTGATGCAATAAGCTTTGTTTGATCTTGTTTATGCGGAGTTTTTGGTAGCCGGCTTTTGAATTTCAATATAGCGGCCGTTGCGACGCTCCGTTTATCTGCAACACTATGTTTTAGCTTTAGCGGGTAACAAAATTTACTGCATCTTCATAGTACAAACAATCGGAAATGCTATATATAGTTCCAACTCCTTTGGGCAATCTTAAAGACATTACACTTCGCTCACTGGAGGTATTACAAAGTGTGGATGTGATATTGCCGAGGACACACGAACATCCTCAAAGTTGTTACAGCACTATAATATTTCAAAGCCAATATCGCCTTATCACCAGCACAACGAACATAAAATTGTGCAGCACATTGCTGATCAGTTGATCGCCGGCAAAATGTTTGCGCTCATTACCGATGCTGGTACACCCGGCATTTCTGATCCGGCATTTTTACTTGTGCGTGAGTGTGCCAAACACAACATCAGGGTAGAGACATTGCCCGGCGCTACGGCTTTTGTTCCGGCATTGGTCAATAGCGGCATACCGATAACAAGGTTTACGTTCGAGGGTTTTTTGCCTTTAAAAAAAGGCAGGCAAACACTGCTGAAAAAACTGGCAGTAGAAGAACGAACCATGGTATTTTATGAAAGTCCTCTGCGCCTGGTAAAGACACTCGAAGAGTTCATTACCTATTTTGGTGGCGAACGGCAGTGTTCTGTTAGCAGGGAGTTAACAAAGATGTTCGAGGAAAATAAGCGGGGAACTTTGCATGAAGTTTGCTCGCACTTCCGCGAAAAAAATGTAAAAGGCGAAATAGTGATTGTAGTTGAAGGTGTATCTTAGTTTTTTTAAATTATAATTTTTTGTATGTCTAAAAAATGGTTCGTTTCTGCGGTTTTTATGGTAATGGTTCTTGCATCTCAGGCACAGTTCAGAAAAATTCCGGCAGTTGTAACAGATGCTTTCAAGGCAAAGTATGCTGCTGCCTCCGGTGTGTCGTGGCGCGATAAATTATCCTCATTTCAAGCTGATTTTACCATCAATAGCCGGGTGAACGAAATCTACATTTTCCTCAAAAGGTGAATGGCAAAAGACAGAAACCGAATACGATTTTCAAAGTATTCCAAACGAAGTAAAAGATGGTTTTAAGAAAAGCAAATACGCTGATGTAAAAGTAACCAGCGTAACCCGGGTTGAGGAAAAGGATAAAGAGGTACAGTATAAAATAACGGTCAAAAAAAGTGACTTCAACAAAAAATATCTTGTTTTCTCCAGAAGTGGTCAGCTTCTTAGCGATTCTGCTTTATAAACCTATTCTGTCACTAATATCAATTCATGAAAAAATTTCTGAACAGTTTATTGTTTTTGTGCATAGCAAAATTTGCATTTTCACAACCCGACCGGTGGCAGCAACGCATTAGCTATAACATAGACGTAAAGATGGATGTTGCAACCAATCGCTTTACCGGTACTGAAAAGATTGACTACTACAACAATTCTCCCGACACATTAACCCGTGTTTTTTTCCATACTTACTGGAATGCTTTTCAACCCAACAGCAGCATGGATGTACGCAGCCGCGAATTGGGTAACACTGTGCTGGGAAAAAGCCGCGATGGAAATGAAATTCGTGACTGGGATCCGCGTGTCAGAGACAGGATCGCCAGCTTGAAACCCGACGAAATAGGTTATCAGAAAGTAGCGTTTGTGCGTGTCGGCGGTAAGTCGCAAACGTTGAAAGAACATGAGACAATTTTGGAAGTGGATTTAGACAAACCGATCTTACCCAATTCAAAAACAACTTTCGATGTAAGCTTTGAAGCGCAGGTACCGGTGCAGATACGGCGCAGCGGTCGCGACAATGCAGAAGGCGTACGCTATAGCATGAGCCAGTGGTATCCGAAAATGGTTGAGTACGACTATCAGGGCTGGAATGCTAACCCGTATATTGCCCGCGAATTTTATGGTGTGTGGGGCGATTATGATGTCAGCATCAATATTGATAAAACATACCTTGTTGCTGCCTCGGGCACTTTGCAAAACCCGGAAAAAATTGGCTTTGGCTATAGTAGCAAATCCAGCTCAGCGGCTACTGCGGGCAGTACCACTACATGGAACTTTGTTGCTGCCAATGTGCACGATTTTGTGTGGGCAGCCGATAATGATTATACATTGATCAAGCGCCAGGTGAGTAATGGTCCGCTGTTATATTTTGTACATAAAAAAGGCAACCTCGACCAGGTATGGGAAAACCTTGCTGATACAATGGCGCTTGCCTATCCTATCATAGATAAAACCTTCGGTGTCTATCCCTATAAGAATTACAGCTTTATACAGGGTGGGGATGGCGGTATGGAATACCCAATGGCAACCCTGATAAAAAACCCGGGCATTGGCACGGCGCTACACGAGTGGATGCATAGCTGGTACCAGGGTGTATTAGGTACCAATGAAAGTTTATACCCGTGGATGGACGAAGGCTTTGCAACGTACGCAGAAGAGCGGGTGATCAATGAACTGCGTAACTCTCCTGGTTTTGCCCAGGCAGGCAGTTATAACAGCTACTATAACCTGGTGCGCAGCGGTTTTGCAGAGCCTATGTCAACGCATGCCGATCACTACAATACCAACTATGCCTATGGCCAAAACGCTTACTCAAAGGGTGCGGTTTTTTTGTCGCAGCTTGGGTATATAACCGGTGATGCAATTCGTGACAAGATACTTCTTGAATACTATCGCGAATGGCGATTTAAGCATCCCAATCCCAATGATTTTATACGTGTCGCAGAAAAAGTAAGCGGCATGGAACTCGATTGGTACAAAGAATATTTTGTTTACACTACCAAGACCATAGACTACGCAATTGACAGCCTGTGGGAAAGCGGAGGCAAGACCAACATAAGGATACGCAGGGTAGGGGAGATGCCTATGCCGATAGATGTGCAACTCACCTTTAAAGACAGCAGCAAGGAACTGCATTACATGCCGCTGAACATGATGTATGGAGAAAAGCCGGTAGAAGATCCTAACATACCACGAACAGTGCATGAGGAATGGCGCTGGACGCATCCTACTTATGTGTTTCAAACTGACCGCAAATTGCTGGACCTTAGAGAAGTAGAAATAGACCCTTCGCAGCGACTAGCTGATGTAGATAAAAAGAATAACGTGCTGAAGTTGCAATGGTAGCAATGGTTTTTTAACCTCTGTTGTTGCGCAACAAACAGTGTTTTTGAAGCACCATTTACGTCCTCGTTTTTGCTGTATATAAGGTGAAGTTTATCCCGTATCGTACTATAATTATGTAAAGAATTATCACAAGAAGAGACCACCGTTGGCTAAGTCAGCGGTGGTTTTTTTGCGAATAGTCATTTGCAAATAAATCGTGAAGGGTAGGTAGAAGCAGTTACACTTTTTCTGTAATGCTTCCAGCAAATACTTTCCATTTTGCACGATAAAAAATTGGGCGTGCCCCCAAGGGGTCGGGCTATCCGCTGCAAGTCCTCGCTTCGCTGCGGGCTTTCCGCTTCTATCCCTCACGCGCTTGTGTTATGCGTCCGTTTTGTTATTAGAAAGACTATGCAGAAAGCCCATCTTTTTATAGACAATAAAACCTGTAACTCCTCCGATTGTATTGAAAATTACATCATCAATATCTACCCACCTGTACACACCAAATTGACTTGACAATAGTTGAGTAAGCTCTATACCAATAGAGCAGGCAGCCGACAAAATCAAGATTTGTCTGGTGCTGTAATTTCTTTTTGAAACCAGTGGAATGAACAGACCAAGCGGCATAAACAATATGATATTGCCGACAATATTTTCGAGGTAGTGGTTCACTTCAGGACCGTCGTCTTTAGTCAATGCTTTTGCTACACCTTGTATTGATTTATACAGCGGAACCAAATTTATCTGAGCATCTTTTTCATTGTCAGAGCTGGTGGTTTCCAAAGGCACCACCGTAATTAGTAGCACCGATGCGATATAGATGTAGCATAAAAAATAAATAAATTCAGGTTGTATTTGCAAAAACTTGTGCTTTCTTTTTCTGGCAGTTATTACCAGGTATCGGGTTAGCAGATAAAGCGGAAGTGTACTGCAAAACATGAACATTGCAGGTTTTGCCAGTTGGTTGAGCATACCTTTCTTTTTTGGACGTTGTATTTGTTTCTGTGTAATTTCTATTCGCATTTCATATTCGCAATCGTCAGGCAGCTGATAAAAACTGTTCCAGGATCACACCTGCAAAGCGCCCATGAAAATATGGGGTACAAGGGAGTGACACAACAAAAGCTTCCTGAAAAACAATAGCCGGTCAACAAAAAAATACCAGATCCAGCCGCGAATTTGAAAATTAATTGATTACACTCAAACCGCCATTGCCTTACTTTTATCAGGCAAAAGTCCCGCTTTCATTTTTCGTTTTTTATACGCTTCTATTCCATAATGTTTTCATTGCAAGACCACTTACATTAAAGACCATTTGTCTATGAAAATGCTTACTTACCTGCACCAGCAAAATGCATATTTAGCTGCGCTTATCGGCGACAGGGTTTACGACATGGAGGAACTGCACACCGATCTTCCGGATAATATGACGTCGTTTTTGCAAAACTGGGAAGAGAATTTATTGTTGGCTTCTATAGGTGAACGATTGATCCTGGAAGGAAAAAGAATGATCGCAAACAGCCGGTCGATAGATGATGTACAATTGCTGGCGCCTGTACCTTTTCCCACATCTTTGCGCGATGGGTATGCCTTCAGACAACATGTGGAGACTGCCCGCCGCAACAGGCAAGCAGCCATGTTGCCGGAATTTGATCAATTCCCCGTGTTTCTACTTTTCCAATCACCACGCCATTTTTGGGGCCGGTGATAGTATGAATGTATGCCGGATCATTTTGCCGGGCTGGATTTTGAGCTGGAGGCCGCGATAGTCATATGCAAACAGCGGCGCAAACATAAAAGCAAGTGAAGCAGATGCACACATTGGTGGTCTGATGATCATGAACGACTTTAGCGCGCGTACCCTGCAACGCGAAGAGATGTTGCTTAACCTGGGCCCTGCCAAAGGCAAGGACTTTGCGACTGCTTTAGGTCCCTGGTTGGTGACCACCGACGAATTGGAGAAGTACAAGGTAGCGCCACTACCAGGGCACACCGGCAGTTGCTGGAACCTGGCAATGACTTGCAGGGTAAACGGCAAACAGGTAAGTGCTGGCAACCTGCAAGACATGAACTGGACATTTGCTGAACTGATAGAACGTGCATCTTATGGGGTTGAATTGTGCGCCGGAGATGTGATTGGCAGTGGTACAGTGGGTACCGGTTGTTTCCTGGAGTTGAATGGAACCGGTAAATTGAACGATGCCAACTACACCGAACAATGGTTGCAGCCTGGCGATGAAATTGTTTTGGAAATAGAACATTTGGGGCGTCTGCAAAACACCATTGTAGCCGAAAAAACCAAGTGGAGCCTGCTTGCCAACAAGCATTTATAAGCACATTTTTGCGGTTTGGAGAGCAGAAATTTCGATTTTAAAAATTTAATAAAATCTAACCCTCAGAAGGATTTACGCTATATTTTTTAGACTTTTGCAAAACTGTTAAAAAACAGCAATTAAACTTCTTAAAGCTTTAAAAATGAGCAACACACCAGCTACGTTGTTTGACAAAGTGTGGGATGCACACGTCATCCGCAAAATTGAGGATGGGCCAGATGTGTTTTTTATCGACCGCCACTTTATACACGAGGTTACAAGCCCTGTGGCATTTTTGGGTTTGGAGAGCAGAGGTATTGGTGTTATTTCTCCCGAGCGCACTTTTGCGACTGCCGATCACAATACACCCACTATCAACCAACATTTGCCGGTTAGCGATCCGCTGTCTGCCAACCAGTTAAATGCTTTGGAACGTAACTCAGCTAAATACGGCATATCGCACTGGGGTCTCAACAATCCAAAAAATGGTATTGTGCATGTGGTCGGTCCGGAAAACGGCATTACCCTCCCTGGCATGACGATCGTTTGTGGCGACTCACATACTTCTACCCACGGTGCGTTTGGCGCCATTGCGTTTGGCATTGGTACTTCAGAAGTTGAGATGGTGCTTTCTTCCCAATGCATTATGCAGCCAAAGCCAAAGAAAATGCGCATCAATGTAAATGGTAAACTAAGCAAAGCGGTGACGGCAAAAGACGTTGCGTTGTATATTATTTCCAAACAATCTACCAGCGGCGCTACCGGTTATTTTGTAGAGTATGCCGGCGATGTTTTTAGAAACATGAGCATGGAAGGGCGTATGACCGTTTGCAACATGAGCATAGAAATGGGTGCGCGTGGTGGCATGGTTGCTCCCGATGAAACTACTTTCAATTATATTAACGGCCGGGAGAAGGCGCCAAAAGGCGAAGCCTGGGACAAAGCTTTGGCTTACTGGAAAACTTTGCAGACCGATGCGGATGCACAATTTGATCTTGAGTTTACCTACGATGCAGCCGACATAGAACCCATGATCACCTATGGCACAAATCCCGGTATGGGCACAGGTATTTCCAAAAAAATACCCATGGGTGCCGATGTGCAGGGCGGTTTGGCTACCTACGAAAAATCGTTGAACTACATGGGTTTTCACGAAGGTGAAAATATGAAAGGCAAGAAGATCGATTACGTGTTCATTGGCAGTTGTACCAACGGGCGTATCGAAGACTTCCGCGCGTTTGCCTCAATTATAAAAGGGCGAAAAAAAGCCGAAAGTGTTACTGCCTGGATCGTACCCGGCTCGCACATTGTAGAGCAACAAATTAAGGAAGAAGGCATACTCGATATTCTTACTGAAGCAGGTTTCGAACTGCGTCAGCCCGGCTGTTCTGCGTGCCTGGCGATGAACGATGATAAAGTACCTGCGGGAAAATATGCAGTAAGTACCAGCAATCGCAATTTCGAAGGTCGGCAGGGCCCTGGTAGCCGCACACTCTTAGCGAGTCCGTTGGTTGCTGCTGCTGCCGCTGTTACGGGTGTATGTTACCGATCCGCGCGAGTTGATGGAAGAAGAACTAACAACAGCGTAAGGAGAGTATTGGTCTGGCGTTCTATTTATTTTTGAGCCAGACCGCAGAACATACTCCTGCATCGTTGCGTCGCATTCTTGTACTTTTTTGTTCTCTCTGTAGCGTTTAACAAAGTGTAGAAAAGCTTGTGAACGAGTTTCAGGAAAAGTACTTCTCAACAACTTTTGATAATAAAAAATAGAGACCGTGGTTCAGTGAAACAGGTCTTGCATCAATCGCACTCACTATGGCTTACGATAAATTTACCGTTCTTACCAGCACCGCAGTTCCATTGCCTATTGAGAACGTTGATACCGATCAGATCATACCCGCGCGGTTTTTAAAAGCTACCAAGCGCGAGGCATTTGGCGACAACCTGTTCAGAGACTGGCGCTACAATGCTGACAATTCGCCCAAAAAAGATTTTGTTTTAAACAATCCCGTTTATTCTGGTAAGATACTGGTTGGCGGCAAAAACTTTGGCAGCGGCAGCAGCCGCGAACACGCTGCCTGGGCTATTGTACGACTATGGTTTCCGGTGTGTTGTCTCCAGTTTTTTCGCCGACATTTTCAAAGGAAATTCACTCAACATCGGTATACTGCCGGTGCAGGTTAGCCCGGCGTTTTTAGATGAGATATTTACTGCAATTGAAGCAGATCCCCAAACCAACCTGGAGGTAAATTTGCCCGATCAAACCATTACCATATTGGCAACCGGCAGCCAGGAGGCATTTGCTATTAATGGGTACAAGAAACACAACATGATGAATGGCTTCGATGATATTGACTATTTGCAGGCTATGAAAGAAGAAGTGAAAGAATTTGCTGCGAAGAGTTTTTATTAGGTGTATTTCTTCTGCTAAACCCGGTGATCAAAATGTAATTCTAACTATCTTACCCACTGCATAAATTTTTATTTTGCAGGTTTGCCCATAAATGCGGCAAAGCCTGTTGTCAATTTTATCTTTTACAGTAACCGTTATGCAAACAGCAACAGAGGCGCTGACCGAAGAGCAAATGAGCAATTCAAAAAAAGTTTCAACTACCAAACGGTATATTGAGATCATGGATACCACTCTTCGCGATGGTGAGCAAACCAGCGGTGTTTCTTTTTCTGCAACAGAAAAACTAACCATAGCCAGGCTGCTATTGACCGAGGTAAAAGTGGACAGGATAGAAATTGCTTCGGCACGGGTTTCGGAGGGTGAGTTCAATGCTGTAAAAAAAATTACCGGCTGGGCAGCAGAAGCAGGCTTCCTCGATAAAATAGAAGTACTCACTTTTGTTGATGGCGACACCTCTGTAAAGTGGATGGTCGACTCCGGTGCAAAGGTCATGAACCTGCTAACAAAAGGTTCTATGAATCACCTTACTCATCAACTAAAGAAAACGCCGCAACAGCACTTCGCTGAGGTTGCCGAAGTATTAGCTCTGGCACAGAAAGAAGGGATTCAATGCAATGTTTACCTGGAAGACTGGAGCAACGGAATGCGCAATTCGAAAGAATATGTTTTCGACTATCTCGACTTTTTGCAGTACCAGCCTGTGCAAAGAATTCTTATTGCCGGATACATTGGGGATCCTTATTCCGTCAGAAGTTTACTCTTTCCTTCACGAGATCATCAACAGGTATCCAAAAATTCATTTCGATTTTCATGCACACAACGATTACGACCTTGGCACTGCAAATGTGCTGGAAGCTGTCAGGGCGGGTGTACATGGTCTTCATCTTACTATTAACGGCATGGGCGAGCGGGCCGGCAATGCCGCCTTATCAAGTACCGTAGCTGTGCTCAACGACTATATGCACGAAGTAACAACCTCCGTGGTAGAACAATCGTTATACACCGCCAGTAAAATTGTTGAAACTTTTTCTGGTGTTCGCATTGCCGACAATAAGCCCATCGTTGGCGAAAATGTGTTTACGCAAACTGCCGGCATTCACGCAGATGGAGATAAAAAGAACAATCTTTATTTCAACGATCTGATGCCCGAGCGCTTTGGACGCGAGCGTAAATATGCCCTTGGCAAAACAAGTGGCAAAGCCAACATCGAAAACAACCTCAAGCAACTGGGTATCTTACTTACCGATGAAGATCTGAAAAAAGTGACCCAACGTGTCATAGAACTCGGCGATCAAAAGGAAGTAGTTACCCAGGCCGATCTGCCATACATTATTTCCGACATACTCGACAGCAACACCATCAAAGAAAAGGTGATCGTCGAAAATTATGTGCTTACGCATTCCAAAGATCTGCGCCCTTCTGTTACACTAAAGATCTGCATCGACAATGAAGTTTTTGAAGAACATGCGCAGGGCGACGGTCAATACGATGCATTTATGAATGCCTTACACAAGGTTTATGACAGTAAAGGGATGGAACTTCCGCTGTTAACAGACTACACAGTGCGCATACCGCCCGGCGGTCATTCTGATGCCTTGTGTGAAACGATCATAACCTGGCTTTATAAAGACCGCAAGTTTAAAAGCCGCGGTCTGGATAGTGACCAAACCGTAGCCGCCATTAAAGCCACACAAAAAATGCTGAACCTGATTTAGAAAGGCAGCAAGGCATCAAGTTAGCGGGGAGGCAGAATAATTTTTCAGAAATCACTCAAGCAAGCGTTGTTCTTTTAGCGTAACCTTTTAATTAGTTTATTAATTATTAACATGTACAAAACCGGCACGGTTTCATTGCCTTGAGTTGAATGGTATGGCGCAGAAATTTGTAGCTCAATGCCTTTCCTTCAACTTGATGCCTTGTTGCCTTTGCCTCACTCCTTCACATGAATAAACACATTCTCATTGTACCCGGCGACGGTATCGGGCAAGAAGTAACTGCCGCAGGAAAAAAAGTATTGGACAAAATTGCCACCAGGTTTGGTCACGAGTTTACCTACGACGAAGCTTTGATCGGTCATGTTGCGATTGAGGCAACCGGCAATCCGCTGCCCGATGAAACACTGGAGAAAATGCGCAAGTCAGATGCTGTCTTGTTCGGCGCTGTCGGTCATCCCAAATACGATAACGATCCCTCTGCCAAAGTGCGACCCGAACAGGGCTTGCTAAAAATGCGCAAGGAACTGGGTCTATACGCCAACCTGCGCCCTATCAAGTTATTCGACGAATTACTCAGTGCTTCCAGTATCAAACCCGAGATACTCAGGGGTGCAGACATCTTGTTTTTCCGGGAATTAACAGGCGATATCTATTTTGGTGAAAAAGGAAGAACCAACAATGGCGATACTGCCTACGACCATGCAGTGTATAGCCGCTACGAAGTAGAACGTATTGCCCGCAAAGCTTTTGAGGCTGCAATGACCCGCAGAAAAAAGTTATGTTCAGTTGACAAAGCAAACGTACTGGAGACCAGCAGGCTGTGGCGCGAAGTAGTTCAAAAGATAGCGCTTGAGTACCCCGAAGTTGAAGTTGAACATCAGTTTGTAGATGCTACAGCCATGTTGCTGATCAAAGATCCAACCCGCTTCGACGTAGTAGTAACGGCCAATCTTTTTGGCGATATCCTTACCGATGAAGCGTCGCAGATTGCCGGTTCCATGGGTATGCTTGCTTCAGCTTCCATAGGCGACGGCACCGGCGTTTACGAGCCCATCCATGGCTCTGCGCACGACATAACCGGCAAGGGTGTTGCCAACCCGCTGGCGTCTATCCTTTCCGCGGCATTGTTGCTCGATATTTCATTTGGTATGAAAGCCGAATCAGAAGCGGTCATCAATGCAGTTGACAAAGTGCTGAAAGCCGGCTATCGCACCCGCGATATTGCCGATTCTCAAACAGCACCCGATATGATATTGAACACCGAAGCTATGGGTGAAGAGGTCTTGAAGAACCTGTAAACAGTTCTTACATTACAATTGAAAAACCCGCGTCATGGCGGGTTTTTCAGTTTAGTCGCGGCACCTGTTTAACTATTTTCAAGCTACAGCGCGTTACCATTTATTCGCCAACGCAAAATTTCAGTTCATTGAAAACACAACAACCAAGGAATGATTTTGGAACGGGCATTAAAACCCGGTGGAGCTTTGCTTGCGACGCTCCGTTCAGAGGTAATATCTTTGTTCAGCCTTTCCCATGCATTACTATTATCAGCGACTGTAACATCATCATATAATTTAAACATCACGCTATGGAATCTAAAAAAAATAAACCTGTATTCGATAAGCGCATTTTCTGGGATGTTGATTTTGAAAAATTGGATTACGACAACAAAACCTCGTTTATAATAGAGCGTGTTTTTGAGCGCGGCGATGTCGATGACATTCGCCAGTGCCGCCGCTACTACGGCGACGAGCGAATAAGAGAAGTACTAACTCAACGCTAAATGGCTTTCATTACCCACAATTTACCTTGCGTGTGCTGTTATTCGATAACGAACCAACTGAATGCTACAGATGTTACATTATCAGCGCAGTCAAACCCGAATCACTTCGCGTACTAGAAGAGCTTGATGCAGTTGCCGGACTGTCCAGTTTTTATTTGGTAGGTGGCACTGCACTCGCCTTATACATACGGTCATCGGCTTTCTGTTGACCTTGATCTGTTTTCTTCAGTTAAATTTTCAAATGAATGATATCATACCGGTATTAGAAAAAAACTATTGCTGGTTTTATTTATAAAGTGCACCCAGTCCAGATCGGGCATATTCTGTATGGTCAATAAATTAAAGGTTGATTTTATACAACATCACATTCATCCGCTAATTGCCAACAGTTATAATTGATGGAATATAGAATACTTAGCCCAAGAGAAATAATGGCAATGAAGGTTGCTGCCATTTTAAAACGTGGAGTAAAAAAGGACTTTTAGGATATAAATGAATTGTTTAAGCATTTAGCTTGCGGAATGTATAGAGGTGTATAAAAAAAAGTATCCGGGTCAGCAAATTGCTGATTTCCATACCATATGCACTAAGTTATTTTGAAGATGCCGAAACAGCGAAGAACCTGTTAGCTAAAAGGACAGACATGGATACGCAGGTAAAAAAATCAATTCAGAAAAAAGTAGATCAATATTTAAAATAAAATAGTGTCATTTTCCTTAGTCAAACAAAGCAGCTATTTTTCAAACTCTGTAAATTCCATAACTTTTATCCTCCACCGAGAAGTAAACTTAAAATCTTAATCCGTTATAACCTAATAATCTTACACTACGCCCCTATCATGAATAGATACTCCCGCGATCGCCGCCGCTTTATCAAAGGTGCCTCCGCTACATTGGCCCTTTCTGCATTAGGTGCCAACAGCTTTGCTTTCACGGCTCCGGCACCACCACTCCGGGTTGCATTAATAGGTACCGGCTGGTACGGTAAAAGCGACCTTTTTCGCCTGATGCAGGTAGCCCAGGTGGAGGTAGTTGCCCTTTGTGATGTGGACAAGCACATGCTTGAAGGAGCAGCTAAAATGGTTAGTCAGCGCCAAAAATCAGGTCAGGTACCCAGGCTCTATAACGATCACCGGAAGATGCTGAGCGAAAACAAACTGGACATTGTTCTGATCGGTACGCCCGATCACTGGCACGCGCTCACTATGATCGACGCAGTAAAGGCAGGCGCGCATGTGTATGTGCAAAAACCAATAAGCAAAGATGTAATGGAAGGAGAAGCAATGGTTGCTGCGGCCCGCAAATACAATCGTGTGGTGCAGGTGGGCACACAGCGAAAAAGTACCCCACACCTGATTGATGCCAAAAAAAATATTGTGGATGCCGGTTTATTGGGTAAGGTTTCGCATGTAGAAATGTGTTGCTACTACCACATGCGGGCAAATGGCAACCCGCCGGTAGAGCCAGTGCCTGTTTTTTTTGATTACGACAGATGGACCGGCCCAGCACCTTTGCGTCCCTATGATGGTTTGCCACATAAGCGTTGGTGGCGCACTTTTATGGAGTATGGAAATGGCATTATGGGCGACATGTGTGTACATATGTTTGATACCGTGCGCTGGATGCTACACCTGGGTTGGCCCCATCGCATCAGTTCTACCGGTGGTATTTATGTGGATAAAGATGGCAAATCAAATATTGCCGATACACAGTCTGCACTTTTCGAATATCCCGAACTAAACTGTGCATGGACACACCGCTCCTGGGGTACCCCAGCCGACCCGGAATATCCATGGGCATTTAAACTATTTGGGGAGAAAGGAACCCTGGAAGCAAGCACTATGCAGTACGACTTTATACCACTTGATGAGGGTAAAATAATACATAAAGATGTGGTGTATGAAAAAGAAAAATATCCTGAGGACCTGACAGAGCCGGACATAGAATTGAATGCCGCACCTGCAACCCGCCTGCATATGCTCGATTTTTTACATGCCATCAACAAAGGCAGCCGCCCGGTAGCAGATATTGAAGAAGGTCATATTTCATCGGCTAGTTGTATACTGGCAAATTTGTCTATGAAGCTGGGCAGACCTTTGGTGTATGATCCACAAAAACGAGTGGTTGCAAACGACCCTGAAGCAACTCAGTTACTTGCCTGCCATTATCGTGACGGATGGGAACATCCACATCCTGACAAGGTTTAGACAACCTGGTGTTTTCTTTATTTAAAAAGCAGCCACAGTTTTGCGAACGTATCCGCATATGTTTGTGCTTGCCGTCTCCCTGTTTTATAGAATTTACTTTCTAAGTTTTCAGGTTAGATCACATGTAAGCAATGCTGGTTCTTCAGCGTATTCGTAGGCGTCCAGGTGCGACTTAATTTTTGCTATCCATACAATTGGTTCGTAAAAAAAGCATCTTTACGGAGTCGCGTTTCATAGTTGGCAAAAGGTGAAAAAAGCTTCATCATTGCCGCAAAGATGAATGGAGCGTCGCAACAAATGTTGCCCGGTGTAACTTTGCCGGCTACCCAAAAAAAATCTGTCTGGCTGCCTTTGTATTCGTGCAGCCGGTAGCTTTTGAAGGTATATTTATTGCCTCGCTACCGCTATGGAGTCTATTGAAGAAAATCTTTGTCCGCTTTGCCAGCGACTGTTGGCTGAGCCATGCAATCAACACCATTTGATACCCAAAAGCAAAGGCGGAAAAAATACCCCTACCATAACACTGCATAAGATCTGTCACGATAAAATACATGCGGTGCTAACCGAAACAGAATTGAAGCGACACTATAACACCATAGAACAATTGCAACAGCACGATGAGATAGCAAAGTTTATAAGTTGGCTATCTAAAAAAGAGCCGGGGTTCTACGACAAATCGGTGAAGGCAAAGGCACGCAGCAAAAAGTTTAAGTGAGTATTGCTACCTGGCGGCTCACAAAATACTGCCCTGTGGAAGAAGTTTCACAACCAACAGTACGTTTGCCGTGCGCAGTGAGAAAGCAAATTGAGGGTTTCGCAAAAAAGAATTTACTTCGCCACCGCAACCCCGGGCAGATTTATTGCCCGGCAATAGTAAATACAACTCTACCACAATCGTGAGCAACCAACAGGTGACAACTACAGCGGGCAACAATGTTGGCGCACTACCTTTTAAAGGGGTGATTTTTGATATGGATGGAACGTTGATAGAAAGTACCGAAGCAGACTACCGCGCCTGGGAAAAGGTCTTCAACTCTTATAACAAACAATTGCCCTACAGCGAGTATGTGCCGCTGCTGGGCATACGTAGCGCCGATGTTATTCGTCATCACATAGGTATGACCGATGAAACGGATGTAAAGCGCGTACTAAAAGAAAAGTTTGATCACTTCATCGATTTCGTAGAGGCTAATCCCATTAAACCCGTGGTGGCTGCCGAACTGTTCTTACAGAGTTTATCCCGCTACCCGGTCAAGGTGGCGTTGGCTACCAGTTCGCGCAAAGAAAAGATGCGGATGGTATTGACTAAGCTGGGTTTTCTGCAATATTTTTCGGCTATCGTAACCGGTGAAGAAGTGCACAGCGGCAAACCTGCTCCCGACATTTTTTTATTGGCAGCGGAGCGCCTGGGTTTGCAACCGGCTGAGTGTATGGTGGTGGAAGATGGACCCGTAGGAGTGGAAGCTGCGAAGCGGGCTGGTATGCAATGCCTGGCTATAACTGCCACACATCCGGCAGAAAAATTGCAACACGCCGACCTGGTCATTGAAACATACGAGGCTGCGGACCTGCAGAAGATAATGGAAAAACTGGCTCCGGTTTTGTGACAAAGCAGGGTGTACTAAACTGTCTTTTTTTGTGACCAAAGCTCTATCTCTTTCATGTTACGGCCGTTGCCACGCTCGGTTCATCGGCAACGCCCTATTGAGCAGAGACTGCTAAGAAAAAACAAGAACCAATTAAATCTTAAAACCAATAAGACCATGATTATAAGAAGCACATTTGGCAATGGGCTGGAAATCCCTAAGATAAATACCTGCCTGGGCGACAATGTAAGCCCATCGTTGTTTTTGACGACGTACCCGCCGAAACAAAAAGTCTTGTTCTACTACTGGAAGATGTAGACAATATCCCTTTGTGGACGCACTGGCTGTTGTTCAACATTCCACCAGACACAATTGAAATTCTGGAGGGACAAATACCGGAAGGTGCTACGGAAGGATTGGCTAATGACCATAGTTTTGGATATAATGGTCCCTGCCCCAAATATTATGAAGGAATACATCATTATTGGTTCAGGTTATTTGCGCTTGACGCAGTTCTGGATCTGCCTGCCGAAACGGAAAGAGAGGTGGTTGAAGAGCAAATGCGGGATCACGTGATTGCAAAAGCTTACTTGCTGGGTATATGCAATTCAAATAGTACCATGTTTGCAACACCAGTGTCGTAGCTGGCAAATAACAGTATTTAAGTTTATACTTTGGTCAGAGAAGGGTGCCATACAAAGGTTCTTTTTCTGACCAATCTTTTTTTCAGGCATATTGGTGTTTCCGTGTAACTTTCGAAGTCATAAAACTTGCCATACCCATGTTAAGGAAAATTCGTGTTTTTACTGTTTGTGTATCGTTGTTATTTGCTATAGCCACAAATGGACAGGTTATACAAACCAATGCGAAAAATAATCCCACTGTTGATTACGATCGCCTAAGGCGAATAGATACCCTGGTTAATGAATACATACAAAAGGACTGGCTAAAAGGGGTGGTAACACTGGTTGTAAAAGACAATCAGTTGATACAATATAAGGGTTACGGTATATTAAATGCGGACACAAAAACACCCATGCCCAACGATGCCATCTTCCGTATTATGAGCCAGACAAAGGCAATAACCAGCGTTGCTGTTATGATACTTTACGAGCGGGGAAAAATTACACTTGATGAACCCATTGCTGACTTCATTCCTGAGTTCAAAAATCCCGTGGTCATTGATAAGTTCAGCGCTGCCGATACCAACTATACCACGGTTCCGGCAAAAAGAGACATCACTTTCCGCGACCTCCTTACCCACAGTGGCGGGCTCGACTATGCAGCCATTGGTTCTGCAACCGGCAACGCGCTGTATGCAAAAGCAGGTATTCCGTCAGGCCTGGGTTTCTTCAATGCCAGTCTGCTCGACAGAATGAAAGCGCTGGCTAAACTTCCCTTACTTTACCAACCCGGAGAGAAGTGGCAATATAGCCTGAGCAGCGATCTGTTAGGTTGTTTGATCGAAGTGATAAGTGGTCAATCGTTGGAGGTATTTTTTAAGGAAAACATCTTTGATCCCCTGGGTATGAAGGACACGTATTTTAACCTCCGGCAAAAAAAGCCACCGGCTGGCTACGGTTTTTACTGAAAACTCATTGCATCATGTTATAAAATGGAGTCACACTTACCGCAACATCGACCCTGATTACCCGCTGATGAACAAGCACTATTTTGCAGGTGGGGCAGGGCTCAGTTCTACGGCTTTCGACTATGCCATTTTTCTGCAAATGTTGCTCAACGGAGGATTATACAATAGTCACCGCATATTGGCGCCGCGCACGGTTGAATTGATGACAAGCCCGCAACTCGATTTTTCATTTAACGGCACTGATGATTTTGGTCTTGGTTTTGGCATCACCTCTGCTAAGTCGGCTGCCCGTAATGCCCGCAGCAAAGGCTCATTTGCGTGGGGCGGGTATTATGGCACTACTTACTGGGCTGATCCGCAGCGTCATTTAGTTTGTCTGATCATGACGCAGCAATCGCCCAATTCACATGGTGACCTGTCAGCAAAAGTTGAAAACCTTATCTACGCAAGTTTAACCAGGTAGCGGATCATTTGAAATTATTTGCAGCTCTTTCCAGGGCGTTGTTCCATCGTTTTCGCGTTTAAAAAAATAGTCCTTACTCTGCCAAATAATTATTTCAGCGGTGGTATAAACTATACAGCCTTCAAGTAAATGACCGCCAATGGTATTTCCCTTTTCGTCTGCAATGGTTATGTGCAGGTGTAAGCCATCCATAGCCAAAGTGCCACTCAGCGAAAGAATTTCGAAATACCCGGTCTGTTCTACGCCGGTGTGTTGATTGGCAAACCGCAAATTGTATTGGGTAAGACTGCCAACACAGGTCACAATCCAACCAGCCTCAATGTTCTGCGTTGTCACTATTTGTTGCAATGCACTTTTCAGATCGCTGCCAGGTAGTAACCGGATAGCATAAATTTGTTGCCGCATATTCTGCCTTTAAGGGGTGAATTTATTTTATAAACTTTTAGCATCTCTATTGGTTATACACTCGTTCTCCGGTAGCAATTTCTATGTTGGTCAATAACCCGATGGGAATGATCTGGGGTTCAAACAGTAAAACGCTTTTTCCTTCATTATACTTTTAAAAACAAACATTATGAAACTGGGTACACTTTCTCTCTGTTTTCCAATCTTTTTGGCATTAATTGTCTCCTGCAATAGTGGAGCCTCAACTAGTGAAACTGAGGCAGTACCACCGATACCGCCATAAACATAAAGGAAGAAAATGTGACTTACAGCCTTGACACCTTCACAGCAAAAAGCTTCGTAGCCTACAATGAAAATCAACAGGGCAAGAGACCGGCAATACTTATTGTACATGAGTGGTGGGGCTTAACAGACTATCCGAAGGAGAGAGCAAGGCAGCTTGCAAAAATGGGCTATATAGCTATGGCAGTTGATATGTATGGAAATGGCCAAACTGCCGCTGACCCAACTGCTGCGCAAAATATGGCTACACCTTTTTACAAAGATCCTGCACTCACAAAAATTCGCCTCGATGCAGCGATCAATAAAATAAAAGAATATGCACAAACTGATACAGGCAACATAGCAGCCATTGGTTATTGCTATGGCGGTTATGTAGTATTAAACGCTGCAAAATTAGGTGCCAATCTGAAGGGGGTAGTCAGTTTTCATGGTAGTTTGGCTGGTGTTTCGCCCAACAGAGATTCCTTAAAAGCTAAAATACTGGTGTGTCACGGAGCCGCAGACAAGTTTGAGAGCGATGCAGAGATCGCTGCCTTTAAAAAAGGTTTAGATTCAATTAATGCTGATTATAAATTCATTGTCTATCCTGATGCAACCCATGCTTTTACTAATCCGAAGGCAACAGAGATGGGTAAAAAGTTTAACATGCCAATCGAATACAACGCTGCCGCAAACTCCGCTTCCTGGAACGATATGAAAGATTTTTTTACCAGCATTTTCCCAGGTAAATAAGTTTAACCCTTTTTCTTAAAAACCCCGGAACATTGCCGGGGTTTTTTATAATAATTCTCTATTGCGTGCAATTTTAAAGGTTAGCTTCTTAAGTTGTCCGGCTTCTATTCTTGTGATCACATTATTTCCAAGCCTGCCTGTTCTGTGGAAAAGCAGGGTTCAATTTTATGCCATCAAAACAATAATAAAGAAGCATTCCAAATTAAATTACGGCATTTCTTACCTTAAGCAACTTAACAAGAAGATCTTCTAATTTATTTAAAATCAACATATTCGCTCCGTCACTTTTGGCAATGGAAGGATTGGGATGTGTTTCAATAAACAGCCCGTCTGCACCTGCAGCAATAGCAGCTTTGGCAATGATTTCTATCATTTGTGGATTTCCACCGGTAACTCCGCTTATTTGGTTAGGCTGTTGTAAGCTATGTGTACAATCCATAATTACAGGTGCCTTGTGCCCCTGCATAATCGGAATATTTCTAAAATCTACTATAAGATCCTGGTAACCAAAGGAGTTACCACGCTCAGTTAACATTATTTTCTCATTGCCTGCTTTTCTTATTTTGTCAGCCGCAAATTTCATCAACTCACCACTAACAAATTGTCCTTTTTTTACATTCACTATTTTTCCTGTTTCGGCAGCGGCAACCAACAGGTCAGTCTGCCTGCATAGAAACGCCGGAATTTGCAGGATGTCGATATATTTTGCTGCGGGTGCTGCCTCGTCGTGCGAGTGAATATCTGAAGTTGTTGGAATACCAAAATAATCGCCTGCTTTCTTTACTATCGCCAGTGCCGTTTCATCGCCAATGCCAGTAAAGGAGTTTACACTTGTGCGGTTCGCTTTTCTATACGACGCTTTGAAGATATACGGTATGCCTAGTTTTTTGCACAGTCCATATACTTTGTCAGCCACTTCCATCACCAGTTCTTCGCTCTCGGTTATACAGGGACCTGCAATCAAAAAGAAGTTTGTACGATCATAAGATTGTCTTTGAAATAGTTCTTCTAAAAATTCCATAGGGTTACTTTTAAGTGGTTGTAAAGTTGCAATAAATGCGAACAACAGTTTGGGTAAACTTACCTTTATTTTGTCCCCCGGTTTGAGATCCTGGTAGTCCAGAAATGTTAATTAACTGCCATTAGCCATAAATCACTAATTCAACTTTTGCGCAATGCCAAACAGAAACGAAAAGATTTTAGTAGTAGGCGCCTGCGGGCAGATAGGGGTAGAACTTACGCTGCAGATTACGAAAGATATATGGCGAAGGCGTTGTTATAGCCAGCGACCTCCGAGAGGAGCATGCATTGTTAAAAGGCACAGGTCCTTATGTTTCGCTGGATATCATGAACAAGGAAACCTTCCATGTACTGGTGCTGCGTTATAACATAACACAGGTGTATTTATTGGCTGCCATATTAAGTGCCACAGGCGAAAAAAACCCAACACTGGCGTGGCATATCAATATGCAGAGCCTGCTAAATGTTTTGGAAGTTGCAAAGGAAGAGAACCTGCAAAAATTTATTGGCCAAGCAGCATCGCAGTTTTTGGCCCCAATTCTCCAAAAGAATAACACACCGCAGCATACCATAATAGAACCTACAACAGTTTATGGCATCAGCAAGTTTGCAGGCGAACGCTGGTGCGAATATTATTTTAAGCGGTACAATGTTGATGTGAGAAGTTTGCGTTACCCGGGTATCATAAGCTACAAATCGCAGCCAGGCGGCGGCACCACCGATTATGCCATCGAAATATTTCACGATGCCATTAACACGGGACCTATACTTGTTTTTTAAAGGAAGATACCTACCTGCCCATGATGTATATGCCGGATGCCATTAGGGCAACCATAGAACTTGATGCAGGCCGACGCCGAAGATAAAAGTTCGTTCATCATACAACATTGGCGCAATGAGTTTTTCGCCAAAGGAAATTGCCGCCGAAATTAAAAAACACCTGCCCGATTTTACGATCGACTACGACCCCGATAGCCGGCAGGAAATAGCCAATAGCTGGCCCCGTAGCATTGACGACTCGCAGGCACAAAATGATTGGGGTTGGCAGCCAGAATTCACCATTGAGCGAATGGCAAAAGACATGCTTGCCAACCTTGCACACAAATAAGCGTTTACAAAAAAAGTCACTACCTGCTGGCAATGACTCTCAAAGAAAAAACAGTAAGTCAGGTTTTAAAACCTTATTCCCAGGTTTATACCCAAACCGCGTATCCCTACCATGGTGCCGGTAGTGGATGCTGTAGCTCCGCTACTGGTAACCTCAGAAGTAATGGTAGTAAACGGAATGTTTAATCCATCCAGTGCACTTTTTAATGATCTGCGGTCAGAACTCCTCGGGCAGTTGAACATTGGCTTTGAAGCTGCCACTGGCTCCGCCTATACTTGCACCTATTATCCACCAATCCAGGTACACCACCTCCGATAATTTGAAGTTGCTGCCCAGCAAAAGTCCTCCCATAAAAGTGTGCAGGCTTCCGTTAAAAACAGCTCTTTCTGTACCGGAACTTGTGTAGTAGTCAACCGGTCCCGTTACAGAATAGTTTCCAAATCTTCCATACGGCGCCAGGTAAAAACCATGAAAAGCTCCTTTTTTGCCCACATAGAAACGCACTTCAGGAGTAAAAATGGAAGTGCCCAATTTGTAATCAGTAATGGTTACCGACGGATCGTTAATTTGGTTGGAGATGGTTGTGCTGAAAGCCAGCGACGATTTGGGGATTATGCTATAGCCCATTGCCACAGTTATATGTTTGCTTACTTTTCGTTCGTATTGCAAACCCACTCCTTTTACTGCAATAGCCGATAGGTTGATTTTAGCCATATTCTTCTGACCATCATTCTGGGCAGAAGAATGCATCCCCCACAACAGGGTCAATAAAAAAATTGTGCTCTTCCTATTCATAGGTTCTTTGATATATTGGGTTTAAAATTATAATTGGTGGCTGCTTCACATTTGCCAGACAGCCCGGCAATATCAGCTACGGTCTGGTTTTCTAATATCGCCAGCGACGCATCCCGCACCTGCAACATCACCTTGTTGAGCCCGCAATAATTTTCATCGCAATTTTTGCACTTGCTATAAAAATAAAGGCTAACACAAGGCAGCAACGATATCGGTCCGTCTACCAGTCGCATTATAGTTGCCAATTTTACTTCCGCCGGGTCTTTCGAAAATAGATAACCGCCGCCCTTGCCTTTCTTGCTATCTAGTATGCCGGCTTTTTTCATCTGCAACAATATATTCTCCAGAAACTTTAGCGGTATAGTTTTTTGTTCAGCTATCTCTGCTATCAGCACGGGTCGTTTCCCTTCCTGTTGCGCCATATACATCAAGGCTTTAAAGGCGTATTGGGTTTTCATCGACAACATACAGACTGGTTTATGTTGACTAAAATTAAGTCTATTAGTATTTCGAATAACGCGATTGTCCTTAATTTCAAAACCTGAAAATAGACGTAATGAAAAACGCAGTATTCACCGGCGCTATTGTTTGCCTCGTTAATTTTCTTTGGTTGGTTCCGTTGCAGGCCCAAATAAAAAAGCCTGGTTTCACTGTCGGCATTTCATTTATCGGGGCAAAACCCCAGGGCGCTTTTAGCAGTGCCTATAACCTTGGCGCGGGTGGAGAAGCCTACGCCGGTCTTGGCTGGGGCAATACTTTTATTATTGGTACCGGGGGCATTTCGGTTTTAGGCGCTGTGTCATCTGCCTCTGGCACGCTTACTTATTTGCCGTTAAAGTTGGGTATGCGCCGGTTTTTTTTGCGTAAACACCTGTTTGTAAATGCAGATTTCGGACTGGCGTCTGTAAGCAACAAGTTGATGAATGACACCCATTTTACCCGCGGCTTTGGGGTGGGTGCCCGCCTGCTGGGGCTGGAAGTTGCCTTGTACTACGATGGTTTTAAAAATAAAAATGCCAGTGGCTTTTCCAACATGCTCGATGCAAAAGCCGGGCTCAACTTTTCGTTGTAGCGCAGACATGTTTAAGGTCTGGAGGTTTTTCGTGTATGTGTTTTGGTTGCCAGCTTTTGTTTTTTTTAGGAAGCGGTTGTTGCGACGCTCCGTTCAACTTCCGGTACTATGTGGTGCTTTTTTCAAGGAAATTATTATTTCCCTGGAGAATTTTTTACTACTTCATCATGTTTGGTATAACGACTCTATGCTTCAGATTGCGCTAATCAGCAGGTTTCTATTCGGTTCCAATTTGACAAGGTTGGCGCATACGGCAATAATTCCGTCACTTCTGCAGCGCTCAACCAGGGCTTTTCCGCTGAACGTAGCGTCGCAACTATGTCACATCAAGGCACAACTGCCTGTAACCAAAATGAACTCCTGTTCTTCCTAAAGCTGCAATGTCACATTAGCCGATAGAACATGGCTGGCATTTTACTGCCGGTTGAAACCTATAGAGTTTCCTTCAGCCATTTGTAAAATTCGTGCTGCCAAACCAAGGCATTTTGCGGGTGCAGCACCCAATGGTTTTCATCGGGCAGGTAAAGCAATTTGCTTTTAATGCCGCGTAGCTGTGCCGCCTGGAATGCCTGCAATCCCTGCTCGATGGGCACGCGGTAGTCTTTGCCACCTTGAACAATGAGTATGGGTGTGTTCCAATTGCCGACCAGGTCTGATGGGTTGAATTGGGTGAAAGACTTTTGGGCAGCCTTATTGTCTTTTTCCCAATAATAACCGCCATTTTCCCAATTGCTAAACCACAGCTCTTCGGTGGTGCCGCTCATGCTGCGGAGGTCAAATACGCCGTCGTGTGCAATGAAAGTTTTGAAGCGGTTGTTGTGTATGCCGGCGAGGTAGTAAACAGAGTAGCCACCGTAGCTGGCGCCTACACAGCCCAGGCGGTTTTTGTCGATATACGGCTCGGTAGCCGCATTGTCGATGGCAGACAAATAATCTTTCATTACTTGCCCGCCCCAGTCTTTGCTGATGGCTTCGTTCCACTCGCGACCAAAGCCGTACATGCCGCGGCGGTCGGGCGCTACCACTATATAACCGTTGGACGCCATCAGTTGAAAGTTCCAGCGGAAGGAATAAAATTGCGTTAGCGGAGACTGCGGTCCGCCCTGGCAGTACAGGAGAGCGGGATATGTTTTGGTGGAATCAAAACCGGGCGGGTAGATCATCCAGACCAGCATTTGCTTGTTATCGGTAGTGGTTACATAACGGCGCCGGTAGGTGGGCATTGCCAATTGGCTGTACGCCTGGTCGTTCACATGACTCAATTGTTGCATTTTGCCATTGCTAAGGTCAACACTATAAATTTCCGCCGCGTGGTTCATATCGGTGCGGGTAACGATCATGGTATTGTTAACCTGACCCACTATACCGCTGACATCGAAATCTCCGTTGGTGATTTGTTGCACTTCCGGTGTTTTGCCGTTCGTGCCGGCATAGTCAACAGCGAACATCTGTTCGGTACCATCAACCGGTGCCTGGAAATATATCCTTTGCCCGTCGTTGCTCCATTTAAAACTGGTTACTGAACCGTCCCAATTGGCGGTCAGGTTGATCTCCTTGTCGCCAGATTTTACAATGATATCCTGTTTATCTGCTTCATAGCCTTCGCGCTCCATGCTAAGCCAGGCCAGCGTACCCTGCAACGAAAAGGCGGGTGCCAGATCGTACCCAGGTCTGTTTGGTGTGAGATTGGTAATAGCGCCCGTAGCAACATTATATAAAAAGAGGTCGGTATTGGTGCTAAGTGCATAAGGCGTTCCCACCTTAGCTTTAGTCACGTAAATTATATTACCGTCCGGAGTCCAGATAAAATCTTCGTCTCCACCAAAGGGTTTCTGCGGGCAATCGTACGGCTGACCCGCCATAATATCTTTGCGCTGTGCGGGTTTGCCAACCGGCTCTATAAATACGTGGCTGTAGGCACCATCTTCCCATTCATCCCAGTGGCGGTAGGCCAGTTGGTCATAGATCAGCGCGGTGCTTTTGGTAAGCTCAGGATAAAAATCCTGACCGGCAACCTTGCGCATCTTTACATCTTCTGCCAGCATTTTATACTTTCCATCCGGTGATAATCGGTCGTTTTTTATCAGCCCATTGCTATCAGGAATTGATTTAACTACTCCGCCATTCAACGATAGAAGGTAAGTTTTCTTCGTGCTTTTGTTGGCTTGCACATCCGGTGAGCTTACCGTAAATACAACCCCTGTATTGTCTTTGGTTATGCCGGTTACACTCACCCGTCCCAGTTTCCACAGAAGTTCGGGCGTCATTTGCTGCTGAGCACTTACAGACAGCGAAATAATGCTGAGAACGGTGAGAGAAAAAAGTATTCTACACATACATTTAATTTAATAGTGGAAGATAAGCATTGTTAGTTGGCGATACCGGGCAAAGCCCACTTAAAAAAATACCGGCTTTAGGTGAAAGCCGGTAAGTAAAATATATGAGAACTAAAATTATGATACTTCTATTCCAGCGTCTTCGTAGGCTTCAATTGGTTCGCAGGTACAAATCAGGTTTCTGTCTCCATAGGTGTTATTGACCCGGCTGATAGAAGGCCAAAATTTGTTGTGTCGCACAAAGTCGAGCGGAAAAGCAGCCTGCGACCGGGTGTATGGATGCTTCCACTCATCGGCGGTGACGACCTGCATACTGTGTGGCGAGTTTTTCAGCACATTGTCATTCTTATCGGCAGAGCCATTTTGTACAGCAACTATCTCAGCATGGATGTTTATCAAAGCATCACAAAAGCGATCAAGCTCTGCTTTGGGTTCACTTTCAGTTGGTTCTATCATTATAGTGCCCGCTACCGGAAAGCTAAGTGTTGGCGCATGAAAGCCATAATCCATGAGGCGTTTGGCAATATCCTCAGCTTCTATTCCAAAAGGTTTGAAGGGGCGCAGGTCAACAATAAACTCATGCGCACAAGTATTGTTTTTGCCACTGTATAAAATTTTGTAATGCTTTTGCAGCCGTGCCTTCATATAGTTGGCATTGAGTATAGCATATTGGGTAGCAAGGCTTAATCCCTCTGCTCCTAACAATTTTATGTAGGCATAACTAACCAGAAGTATACTGGCAGATCCATACGGCGCAGCACTTACAGCGTTAGTTTTACTGCCTTGGTTTATTACCACATGCCCGGGCAGAAAGGGTGCAAGTTTATCATTAACACAAATAGGACCCATGCCGGGTCCGCCACCACCATGCGGAATGGCAAAGGTCTTATGCAGGTTAAGGTGACACACGTCTGCACCTATAAGACCGGGAGCGGTAAGACCCACCTGCGCATTCATGTTGGCACCGTCCATATAAACCAGACCGCCATTGTCGTGTATGATACTGCAGATCTCTTTTATACTTTCTTCAAATACCCCGTGAGTACTGGGGTAAGTAACCATTAAGCCAGCCAGCGCATCTGCATGCTTTTCAGCGTTTTGCCGCAAATCGTTCACGTCAATGTTTCCTGCTTCATCACATTTGGTCACTACCACTCTAAAGCCTGCCATCACCGCGCTTGCCGGGTTTGTTCCATGTGCAGAGATCGGAATTAGAATAATATTTCTTTTCTCATCCTCTCTGTCTCTATGGTATTCCCGAATAGCCAGTAAACCGGCATACTCACCCTGCGCACCACTATTTGGTTGCAAAGACGTTGCTGTAAAACCGGTTATGGTACTTAACCAATTTTCCAGTTCAGTAACTAATTCGTGATATCCCTGCCATTGCGACGCCGGGGCAAAAGGGTGTATCTGCGAAAATTCAGGCCAACTTACGGGGATCAATTCGGTCGCCGCATTCAACTTCATTGTACAGCTACCTAAAGGTATCATTGAGTTATCAAGACTGAGATCCTTGTTTTCTAATGCCTTCAGATATCTCATCATCTCAGTTTCGCTGTGATGAGTATTAAATACCGGATGTTGCAAAAATGGTGAAGTGCGGGTAAGACTAGCCGGCAAGTTTGAACTATCTTCTTCATACTGAAACATTACACCAGCTTCACCCAAACCGACACTTTCAGCAAAAACATGCAAAATGTCGAGCACATCGCATTGCGAGGTGGTTTCATCTATAGCAATGCCAATACTTCCATCATCGAAATAGTGAAAGTTTATCTCACGTGATTCTGCAATTTGTCGAACAACCTTTACGTCATCAACCTGTACTTTGATCGTATCAAAATAAAACTGGTTTTCCTGGTTGAACCCCAGATCTGTTAATTCGTTGCTTAAAGAGCGGGCCAGCAAACTGATGCGGTTAGCGATCTGTGTAAGACCTTCAGCGCCGTGATAGACGGCATACATAGCAGCCATATTGGCCAGCAAAGCTTGTGCAGTACAAATGTTGCTGGTAGCTTTTTCGCGGCGAATGTGCTGCTCGCGGGTTTGCAACGCCATGCGAAGTGCCCGGTTATTCTCCACATCTATACTCACACCGATGATCCGTCCCGGAATAACCCTTTTAAATTCATCTTTAGTTGCAAAAAAAGCAGCGTGTGGGCCACCAAAACCCATCGGCACGCCGAAGCGCTGTGACGAACCGATCGCTACATCAGCACCCAATTCACCGGGCGGAGTAAGTAATGTCAACGCCAGCAAATCTGTAGCTACAACAACTTTGGCATTTACTGCCCGCGCCTGCGCAAAGAAATCACTATAGTCTGTCACTGCACCATTGCTGTCAGGATACTGCACCAAAACACCAAAATAGGATTCATCCAACTCAGCAGCATGCCAGTCACCTTCAATCAGTTCTACTTTGATGGGTGTGGCACGTGTCTTCAATACATCTTTTGTCTGGGCAAAAACATTGCGGTCAACAAAGAATTTTGGTGCAGTAATCCGGTCGCCTTTGTTCTTGTAATTAAAAAGCATTGCCATGGCTTCTGCCGCGGCGGTGCCCTCATCCAGCAATGATGCGTTGGCAATGGGCAGCGCAGTCAGGTCGCTGACCATAGTTTGAAAATTCAGCAAACTTTCCAGGCGTCCCTGCGCTATTTCTGCCTGGTAAGGAGTGTACTGCGTGTACCATCCCGGGTTTTCAAAAAGGTTGCGCAAAATAACTCCCGGTGTAATGGTATTGTAATAACCCTGACCGATGTAGCTTTTAAATACTTTGTTTTTAGCTGCCAATTCTTTTAAATTGGTCAGGTATTCATGTTCGCTGACCGGTGGCGGCACATCTAATGACTGTTTCGATCTTATTGACTGCGGAACAGTTTTATCAATTAATTCGTCCAGCGAACGAACACCGATGGTTGCCAACATTTCCCGGGTTTCCTGTTCGTTCGGTCCAATATGCCGGTTTGTAAATTCGCCAGCCTGTAGCTGAAATAGGTTCATAAACTAATATCAATTTTTGTCTCGTAATGTTTCTTTCCGGTAAACGACCAAAGTCTCACCATCATTGCGTTAAAACGAATAGGATGCACGCATTGTTTACTTACGTTTTAAAAATGCGTCCAGGAGTTTCCACTTTTAAAAAGCGCAACTGCAAGCCCGGTTATGTAAAAGCTGGATCGTTTTTGCTGAAGTGGCAATCGAAGTCCCAACAAAATTTTTCGAAAAAAGATGGGCAAATTTACGGGGTTGTGGGCAGATTTTCCGATTGGACAGAGTCTGGCAGGTTAATTAAACGTTTCGTTATATTTAGCTATGCTCTTGATTTATCTTCTAATCATTTTACTACTATTTGCGGATGTTTTGCCAATGTTTTTGGGGCCAACTGAACGTTCTTGCAGGAGGCATTGTTGCGTCGCACACTTGTACTTTTTGTACACTATGCGGCTAAACCGGTTTATGAAAGTTTTTCAGGGCAGATCTAATTGACTGTGTTACTAATAGAAAATGCTCAGCATATTGGAAAGCAGATACGGTGATGATAATAAAATGCCTTAGTTTATATTCACTTACTTTTGCGGATTGCAAAAATGCTGCGAGAGAGCCGGTTAACTGCCTTTGTAATGAGATTTTGGTTTCGAAAATGCTATGATTGTAATTACCGGAATATGTAAAGTAAAATGCAGGCAAGGCAAAACCAGGGCGGTGCCGGTGAACGGAGCCTGCCTACCGGACCAGGCAGGCGTCGCAACAATGCTCCATCGGGAAACACTGGTTGGTTAAAAAAAATTCCACACCTTCTATATAGTTGAATGCGAAAATGAAAGTTGGTTTTGTAAACATATTTGGTAAGCCAAACGCCGGCAAAAGTTCGCTGCTAAATGCGTTGATGGGTGAAAAGATGGCCATTGTGAGCCATAAAGTGCAAACAACCCGGCACCGGATAAAGGCTTTTTTAAATAAGGAATGGGAATACCAAATTATTTTTTCGGATACGCCGGGCATTATTGAGCCCAAATACAAGCTGCACGAAAAGATGATGAAGGCTGTAAAAAACAGCCTGGAAGATGCGGATGTGGCGCTGCTGCTTGCCGATATTAAAGAAGATAAAGAAGAAGTTGATGCGATCTTCAGTGCACTGAAACTGAAGGTGCCCGCAATAGTGGTGACTACCAAAATAGACCTGGCAAAAGGTGAAGAGGTGGAAGAAGCAAGGTCTTTTTTTGAGAGTAAGTCATATTGTAAGGACTGGATTGGAATATCGGTAACAGCCGGTGTAAACCTGGACAAGTTGTTGGAACTTATTTTAAAATACCTGAAAGAAGGACAGCCATTTTACGATGAAGATGACCTGACCGACCTGCCCACTAAGTTTTTTGTAGGCGAAATTGTGCGGGAGAAAATATTTGAATTGTTTGAGCAGGAAATACCCTACGACACTACGATAATGGTGAATGAGTTTAAAGAAAAAACAACCCTCACCAAAATACAGGCAGACATAATAGTACAACGTGAAAGCCAAAAAGCTATCATATTAGGTGAAGGTGGAAAAATGATAAAACAGGTAGGCAGTCTTGCCCGCAAAGACATAGAAGCTTTTCTGCAGCAAAAAGTTTTTCTAGAACTGTTTGTAAAAGTGAAAAACAAATGGCGCGACGACGACATGAAGCTGCGCGAATATGGTTACAATAGTTAACGCAATTGAGTACAGGATTTCCTTGATAATTTATAAAACATTCTTACCTCCTGAGGGTACAGAAAATAAAATGCCGTAGGGCTAAGTTGATATGGTTTTTACAGTAGCAATAGTTGGGCGCCCCAATGTGGGCAAGAGTACTTTTTTTAATCGCCTGCTCGAACAGCGCAAAGCGATAGTGGATGATGTGAGCGGAGTGACCCGCGATCGCCAATATGGTGTAACAGAATGGATCGGCAAGGCATTTAACGTAATTGATACGGGCGGTTTTGTTGCCAATACTTCAGATATTTTTGAGACGGAGATACGCAAACAAGTGAAAATAGCTATAGAGGAAGCTAACGCTATCATCTTTATGGTAGATGTGAGCACGGGTATCACCGATTTGGATCAGTCGGTCGCAGACCTGTTGCGCCGCAGTACCAAGCCGGTTTTTTTGTGTGTAAACAAGGTGGATAATAGCGAGCGAATGCTGGAGGCAACCGAGTTTTACAGCCTGGGCTTTGAAAAGATTTTTTTTGTTAGCAGTGCCAGTGGCAGTGGTACCGGCGAAATTTTGGATGAGATAGCTGAACTGATTACTCCGGAAGCATCTGAAGATGCGCTGGAAAAAAATGATCTGCCAAAATTTGCAATTATAGGTCAGCCCAATGTGGGAAAGTCTTCGTTGCTGAATGCACTGGTAGGGCAGGAGCGCACCATCGTAAGTGATATTGCCGGCACCACACGCGATACCATACATACCCACTATAATCTGTTTCAAAAAGAGTTTATGCTGATAGATACTGCAGGCATACGACGCAAAACGAAGGTGAGCGAAGACCTGGAGTTTTACTCCGTCATCCGCGCTATTCGTGCTATGGACGAGGCTGATGTATGTTTACTGTTGCTTGATGCTTCAAAGGGAATTACGGCACAGGATCTAAATATATTTAGCCTGGCTGTGAGAAAAGGAAAAGGTATTGTTGTGCTTGTAAACAAGTGGGATCTGGTTGAAAAAGATACCAATACTGCCCGCGACTATGAAAAACAATTAAAAGAAAAATTGGCTCCTTTTACCGATGTGCCGATCATTTTTATTTCGGTAAAAGAAAAAACCAGGATAATGAAAGCAATGGAAGTGGCACTGGAAGTATATGAAAATAAGACCCGCAAAATAGCTACGTCTGTATTAAATGAAATCATGCTGAAAGCAGTGCAGGCATATCATGCGCCGGTGGTACGTGGCAATGCGGTAACCATTAAATATGTAACCCAACTGCCCACTCACGTGCCTTCCTTTGCGTTTTTTACCAATTACCCTGAAGATATAAAAACACCTTACAAAAACTACCTTGAAAATCAGTTACGCCAGAATTTTAATTTTACCGGTGTGCCTGTTCGTATATTTTTCAGAAAGAAGTAATGGTGGGTTTGG
>CAVSED010000025.1:0-139139 GCA_963726895.1 uncultured Chitinophagaceae bacterium
GCGCCATGTAGTTCTGCATGATCTTAACCAGGTCGCCATCTACACGTTTTGAACCCACCTCCTGTTCAAATTCATCTAATGCAATAACATCCCAATAACCAACCAAGCCAATTGTGTTGCCGGTGTTATTTACAAATAAACGTGCTTTTGAAACGTCGCCACCCGAAACTAAAACACCGTGAGGAGAGAACTCTGAAAATACATGAGATTTACCTGTGCCTTTAGGACCTAATTTTATAAAGTTGTAGTTGTTTTCTACATGAGGAATTAATCTGGATATTTGGATGAGCTTGCCCCTTTTATTAAAATGTTCAGGGTTTAAACCAATACTAAGTAACAGTACATCTATCCATTCTTCCGTGTCAAAATTCTTTCTTTGTGCGATAAATTCATCCTGGTCAACATTTGCTATTTGTATAGGCTTTAGCTCATTAATTTCCCACCGAACCTTTACGTCAGCGGCATGACTGTAACCAACAGTCATTATGCTCCAGACACCGCCCCCACTTAATAGCTTCTGGTTGTTCTTGACAATGTAATCAGATGTAGGAACATTTTTTATACTTAGATTGGAAAACTCTGCTTCATATTGATTGTCTTTATCATTAAGTGCCACATTCACTTTATCAATAATCTTGTAATTACCGGTATCCCTGATTTTTGCTTTTATAATTTCAGCTTCGGATCTGAAAGGAGTGAAACAGCCCATTCCTTTCACCGTTCCCTGATTAAGCTTATGTACTACTGTGGCTGCAACATTTGTTTTTCAGGCGTTTTTTTTTGTAAGCGTTTAATTAGTAAAACTTTGGAATTCCGATACCGCAGGCTGCTCCTTGCTCGCAATGAAGTACAAGAGTGCGACGCAACGGCTGTTAAATGGATATTCAAATGCATGGTACAAATAACTTCTTTTCTTTTTCATTTTTATTTTTGCCGTTAGCTGCTTCCTTTGGTTTCCGTTGTTTCATTCGTTGCTATTTACATCTCCGCTCTCGCAATTCCTTTTTTATAAATTGTTCCAATTCTTTTTTATTCGGAAGTGCGACTAAGTATTTTGCTACAAATACTTTATCATCTAATGCCTGCGGTGGCAAATTCCACATGCTCCTGGTCTTTGTCTGTACAAAGCAGGATACCCACCGGCGGATTGTCGCCCGGTGCCATTTCATATTTTTTATAATATTCCAGGTACATGTTTAGCTGACCTGCATGTGTATGACTAAATCGTTCTGTTTTTAATTCAATCAGCACATTGCAATGAAGCAGGCGATGATAAAAAACCATGTCAATGAAATGGTGTTCATTGTCGATGATGATACGTTTTTGCCGGGCTTCAAAACAAAAGCCTTTTCCAAGCTCGAGCAGAAATTGTAGCAGATGGTCGAGCAGTGCCTGTTCCAATTCTTTTTCGGGCAATACTTCCTGTTGTTTTAAACCAAGGAACTCAAAAATATAAGGGTCACGAATAAGGTGTGTGAACGTATTTGTTTCGGAGGTTTCCTGAACAGAAGCAAGTAATTTTTCTTTGTTGTACGACAAGCCTGTGCGTTCGTATAGCAGAGATCCGATTTGTCTTTTTAATTCCTTAACACTCCAGGTTCCCCTAATACACTCCAGTTCGTAAAATAACCTTTTAAGGGGTTTATCAACACGTATGAGTTCTACAAAGTGCGTATAGGAAATACTGTTGAAGAGCTTGAAATAATGGGTGTCGGGAATAGGCAATTCGGGGTTTGACAACTCCCGAATTGGTATTTCAATATTTTCGGACGGTTGGTGCTGCAATTCGGGGGGTAATAACTCCCGGATTAGTTTATTGTTGGTTAACAGTGTTGCGGCAGCGGGATAAGCTACATAAAACTGCCTGAACCTGCGCAGTTCCCTTTCGTTGGAATTGGGGATACCCAGGGCTTTCATTTCTATAGCAATGTTTACCAGTAAAGCTTTGCCATACCCTGCACGGTCTTTGCCATTTTGTTCAAATTCAACTATATAAAATCCAAAGAACCAATTGCGAAGTGTTAGCGAAACATTTACTGCACGGATGCTTTGCTCCCGAAGGTGTTCGTTGAGAATTGCAAGCGTAGTAATGAGTTCTTTAAAATCCATGCTTTTTGCTGATAAATTGCTTCTCTTTATTCAATGATGATGCTCTTGTTTTCTGCCAGTAGCTTTTTTAACTGACCGCTTAACGCATCTACAAACTCGTGCAAATCTGCATCGTTGTTTATAACGCTCTTAATGGAAGAAACTTTCACCTTTTGAGAAGTGCGTTTTGGCTTGCCCGGTTCGTGTTCGTGAACTTCGCTTGCTTTTTCAATTATTCTTTCGAGGTGCATAGAACGAACATCACCCAAACGTGATTGCTCCAACTGTAAATCAGTTATTGATTGTGAGCTTTGCAAACGTTGCAAAATGGGCTCCTTATTTATGAAACCGGATAGATCAACTGCCTGCTTCTTAGCTTCTGCTTCCAGTTCTTCAAACAGTTGTTTGTACTGGTCAACTACTTCTTTTCAATTGGTATCAAGGTAGCTTTTGAAAGATGTTTTTATGTCTTCGTATTGCTTATTAATCACCCTAAATATATTGGCAGGCTCCGGGTTTAAAAAGAACTCGCCAACCTCTTTTGCTTTTTGCTGATCGGCGGGTGAAAGGAATTTGAAGTTGCTTTGATTACTGGTATAAAAGTCTTTTACTTCATCATATTTTTTGAGGTTGCTGTCAACAAAAGCCTTGTTTTTTTCTACCTTATCTCTTAATTCCTTTATTGCAGGTACTGCATCTGTTATCTCGGTAAAAAACCGAGGTTCACCTCTTATAGAAAGCCACTTGCCAAGTTGGTCGCTTATTTCTTTGAATAAATTACCGAAAGGATAAACATGGTAATACTTGTCCTGGTAAACATTGTATATGTCAAGGTATGATTGTAACAGGGTTTGCATTTCATCGTAGACCTTAAACCCTTCACTTGTTGAAGTGGTAATGGATTTGTTGAAGATCGATACAAAAGCCTTTGCTGCATTATTTACCATAATGGGATCGATGCCACCGATGGGTTTTACGGTGCATGCAAGACGCTCGGTGGTTGTGATAGCTTTTTCTACAAAATCCTTTACCGGATAACGTGGAGTGTTTCTGTATTCAAGTTCTCTTTTCTTTCTTCCGCTTAAATTTACCACCATATCAATAATGGCAACATCTTTCCACCCAAATGGAATTTTAGAAAAGTTTTTAATCAAATCTTCTATAGAAGCCGTGTTACCATTAGAAGCAATAAACTCTTCGATTTTGGCTTCCGCAGGGGGCAAATCTGTGGCATCTAATTGAATTGGAAGTAAAACTTTTGCTCGAAGGTCGGCAGCGGTCCGGGCATACCCATTAGCCAATTTGATGAACTTGAAAACCCGCTCTAAATGAAACTTTAATAAGTTGTTATAGCGCACCTGGGATGTAGTACCACTTATAGCACTTGCCTCAACAACCTGTTGTTGTGAAATGAAACGTGTTATAGAAAAATTATCAATAAACTTTTGTTTGATTTTGCTCTCCAATGTGTCGTTTCGCCCTTTAAAAGTTTGAAGCGTTTTTTCACGTTCGCCTGAAGCGGCAGATGAATGATCTTTAAAATAAACCTTGTGCCTGCAATAATTCTCAAGTTCTTTTCTAAAGGGTTCATCCTTATTAAACCATTCGTCCATGCAGAGGTACAAATCGTTCGCAATGGTGTTGAGTGCTCGTTCCTGTATCGGCTGCTTATCGTACAAAACAACGTTTACTTTTATATCGCCCTTAATCAGAAACTCCTTATCATCCAAGGCATATCCAATTCTCAAATCACTTTGCTCTAAGGTGTATTTTCCGGATATGCCTAAAATGGGTCTTACCAAATCATCTACTAATTTGAAGCGGTCTTCGGAAGTAACTCGTTGGTTTTTTATTAAGTTGGTAACCTGTATTTCGTCTTCTGAATAAAAGAAGTAGCTGCGTTTTTCTTCACGAATGATGCTTTCTTCCATCAGCTTTTCCAGCACTGCTCTCACCTTGTTTTGTAATTCCAATTTATTTTGGTCAAGGTCGGTCATGAGCAAAACCGAAAGGTTTTCAATATTGGGCGGGAAGGTCAGCAGAACATTATCCTCCATATTTGAAATCATAAACAGCAGGCGAACCACTCTTTGTGCAAAGTCATTGCCTTTTACATAGGTTAGATCAAGTGCCTTACTTATAACCCTGTTACCATGATGTGTCAAATTGTTTTTGAAGAGATCGTTAAAGAAATAATCAAAAGCAATGAACTTGCCGACTTCTTCCTGCGCATGGGTTTTAGCAGTATAGTGTGTAACGCCTATAACAGATCGCTCATTGTTTTTAACTTCTGTTATAACGTAACCTAATTTTTGGAACGCCGAAAATACATCAGCAATTAGCCTGAACTGGTAAGGGACAAAGGGATAGGAAAGAATAAAGTCATCTGCATTCTGAAATCCTTTATATAGATCATGAGCTAACTTAAACTGGTGTTGAATAAAGTCTTTCTTATCGTCAAATAATTGGTTTAGTACTTTAGTTCCGTTGGTGTTTTTATCTAATACTCTTTTGCGAGTAATGAATGATGCATCGTTACTCTCCAAAGAAATGCGGGTATCAAACCTGCCCAGAATTTTACCAAATTCATCTGAATTTTTCGCATCTGCCCCAAAGCGTTCAACAACTTCTTCTAACGACTGTTGCGCTGTCAGGGCAATCCAAACCTGGTTTTTTAGTTGACCACTAACTTCTTCTATAATAGTTTGCAGGTTTAGCAGTATGTCTTTGTTGTTTCCAATGTATTGTGAGATTTCATCGACCAAAAATATTAGCCGGAATTTTTCTCCCTGGCTAACCACATATTCCTTTAATTCAGGTATTAATTGTGAAGTAATGCCGATATGGTAAGTATCAGGATTGGTCAATGTTGTGTGAAGTGCTATAATGTCAAGGTCAGGAAGTAATTCTTTCGCAAGGTTCAGAATACTATCTAATTTGTATTTGGATAACGAAGAAGCTTCGGTGTCCCAATTGTGTTTTAGTCTGGACTTAATAAGGTCTTTAAACTTATCGTAAACTCCTGCTTTATCTAATGGTTTTTCTAAAAGAAGCGCCAAGGGTATATCGTCTGAATTAAAACCCCTAAACTTGTTGAACATGTTTAGAAAAATTCGGGTGAGTTTTTCACCTGAATGATCATCAGTAACCGCTTCCACATTGAAAAGGATGTCTTGGCATTGCAGTTCACTTATCTTTTTTTGAAGTCTTTTTAAGTTACTTTCTGAAATTTCTTCGTTGTGACCTACTTCGTAGGGAGCATAGCTTTTTGATGCCTTACTTATCTTTTCAAATGCCGGTTCGGTGAATGAAGTATCAAGGCAATAGTGCATGAACTTTAAAAAGTGAGATTTACCGGAACCATAGTATCCGTTTATCCAAATGCCTGCTTTACCTTCTTTTTTATTAGCGATTGCATTCAGGAACTTGTAAGCCTTCTCGAGAATTTCATCAGTAAAAACATATTCTCCAATCTCATTTGCTACCGTTTCTTTATCATTGTTGCTAACCACAACAGCAGGGTTGATGTTGCGGTTTATTTTAAGTTCATACAGGTCTATTACTTTCATAGGTTTACTCGTTAATTAGTTTAATTGCTCTATACAAGTTTTCGTCGTTTAATACCTTGAACAGGTTGTAATATTTGCCGGCACTTCCCGGATAAAACAATATTATCTTATAATCGCTTACGTATCTCTCAAAGAGGTTCATGAACTTGCTTGCACGCAGGTAGGGGAATATTTGACCGAAGCCATGAACAAAAACATAGCTTTTCTTTAGATCGTTATTGAGATTAATATGGGTTTGAATGATGTTGTTTAGGTAGATGCAAAACCCTTGCTCTTTCGCCTTCTGGTGGAGGGTAGTTTGAATATTCTTATAATTAGTCTGCTCGTTATTAATTGTAAATTCAAACCAGTTGCTGTCACCCCAGTTTTGGGACTTTAGATAATTGCAAAATTCATCAAATATGTTTATGGTTAAAACATCAACAAAATCTGTTGGTCTTACTAATCTTTCTTTAATCGTTTCTATTTCCTGCCGAATTTCATATTCAGCCTCCGGATTGTACAAGTACATGTAAGCGGGAAAAAATAGATTACCCGTAGCAGGATCCTGAAAAGATTTATCACAAAGCAATTCGTACAATTCCTTAATTGTCATAGCAATCTTTTATCAATTTTTCTTTTTCATGCGTTTTTAGCAAAAAGGCGTCTAAAGCCCATAGATCACCCACTTTTACAAAATAGCAATAAAATGACGGGGTTACATCTGCCTTGTTAAAAACTGAACCGGTTGAAAGACCTGCACCTTCCAGCATAAAAACATAACTGGTAATCACTTTCTTTAAAGTTGTTGCCGACCATTTAGCTACTTTGCAATTTGTGGACGCTATCTCATCCAACCTCATCTGGTACTTGTAAGTATCGATATTCATTTCTAAAGCCAAAGCTTTAGGTACTGTTACATTAAAATGGAAATCGTATATAAGGTTGTAAGTTTTTAAGCATAGGTAAAAAAGCAATAACCTTTTTTCCTTTTCATTGCTTGACTGATAGAAGCTCCAAAAACATTCATTGGAATGCCTTGACCTATTTTTGATTTCCTGAACGATCCTGATCCTGGAACTTTCAGAATTGATTTTCATGAACTTGTTCTCTCTTGCCTCCTGAAACAGCAAAGTATCTGCATCCTTGTTTATAATAATAGGATACAAAGCTTCTGTAACCTCAAAAAGCAACCCTCCGCCCGTATATGAAGCTGAATATTCCATTAACTCATTAAAAATTTTACCGATAGTGCAATATATAATACAAAAGCATCGAGTTGTAACCAAAGGCTTTCTACTCAAAAACAATTCGTTATCTTATTGAATATCATCTTATATAAAGGCTCGTGTCGGAAAAGTGTCGGAATGACTAAAATGAAGAAGGGTTCCAATCTCTTGAAACCCTTACTGGTACTGTGTGGGAGCACACGGGTTCGAACCGCGGACCCTTCCGCCCTAAAGCGGAATGCTCTGAACCAGGTGAGCTATGCGCCTTTATTTGCAATAAGCTGCTCCATTCGTTTTCTGCTTTTCCATGCTTTTATCTCTAATTCTCTGCGCATCGCTTCTGTTTTATTACTAAAGTTTTCCTGGTAAACAATAGTCCAGTCACTTGTTTTGCCTGTAAAGCCCTTATGGTTTGAATTGTGTTTCCTTAATCGTTCCTGCAGCTCATCGCCGGTAAAACCAATGTAGTACCGGTCTCTTATAACAGAATAAAGTATGTAAAAGGTAAAGTTCATAAAAGAGAAAAACCCACCAGTGAATGATGGGTTTTCTTTAGTTGTGGGAGCAACAACTTGTCCCGGATGCGGGACGGGTTCGAACCGCGGACCCTTCCGCCCTAAAGCGGAATGCGCTGAACCAGATGAGCTATGCGCACTTATTTGCAATAAGCTGCTCCATTCGTTTTCTGCTTTTCCATGCTTTTATCTCTAATTCTCTGCGCATCGCTTCTGTTTTATTACTAAAGTTTTCCTGGTAAACAATAGTCCAGTCACTTGCATTTGCCTGTAAAGCCCTTATGGTTTGAATTGTGTTTCCTTAATCTTTCCTGCATACTCATCGCCGGTAAAGCCAATGTAGTACCGGTCTCTTAATAACGAATAAAGTATGTAAACAGGTAAATTTCATAAAATAGAAAATACCCACCAGTGAATTTGCATGAGGTATTCTTTAGTTGTGGGAGCAACAACTTGTCCCGTATGCGGGACGGGTTCGAACCGCGGACCCTTCCGCCTTAAAGCGGAATGCTCTAAACCAAGTGAGCTATGCGCCTTTACTTTGCAATAAGCTGTTCAATTCGTTTTCTGCTTTTCCATGCTTTTAATTTCTAATTCTCTGCGCATCGCTTCTGTTTTATTACTAAAGTTTTCCTGGTAAACAATATTCCAATCACTTGAATTTGACCTGTAAAGCCTTTATGATTTGAATTGTGTTTCCTTAATCGTTCCTGCAGCTCATCGCCGGTAAAAACCAATGTAGTACCGGTCTCTTATAAGAGAATAAAGTATGTAAAAGGTAAAGTTCATAAAAGAGAAAAACCCACCAATGAATGATGGGTTTTCTTTAGTTGTGGGAGCACACGGGTTCGAACCGCGGACCCTCTGTGTGTAAAACAGATGCTCTAAACCAACTGAGCTATGCTCCCTTCCGTTTTGGGAGTGCAAATATAGGAGCCCATTTTATTTGAGCAAAACTTTTTTTGGTATTTGTTGATACAAATATTTCGCTAACGACGCGTGAATACAAGCGTGACCTACGCCTAAATTATCTCCCTAACCCAATTTTGTTTTTTCTAATGTATTACCTCAATACAGTCGCGGCGTCTGAAAATGTCTTTGTTTTCGATAGCAATTAGGAGTCTAGTTTTTTGGTAGCCTGCAGTAGTTCTTCATAGCGGCATCGTTGCGACAGTCTACCCCGCTTTACTACGGGGCTCCGTTCAACTGCAAATCATTGGGCATCTATTGGTTGCATGGTAAATAGCTGCCTGCTGTTTGCGTGGTTGTCTGCAAAAAATTTCTACCGAAGTATGCGATGAAGCAGTAATGTTGCAGGTGCAAAATTTAGTATTTCTTGTTCGACCAGGAAAAGGGTAAAGCGCTGCAAACAAATTTTTTGAACAAGACATAAAAAAAGCAAAATCAAGGCACTACCGATGAATGGAGCTCCGTAGTAAAGCGGGGTAGACTGTCGCAACTATGTTGCCTCATGTTTACTCTGCCGGTGACCAAAATGTTTTATGTTCACCATTTTTGTTGAACAAGAAAGATAATTTAACCGGGTCTGCCAGGCAAACCCACCCCTAGATGAAAACGATATGATACACCGTTGGATATTGGCAATTGCAGTTTTTTGTACGCAGTGCGTTACTGCGCAGGTAGCGCACAACCCTGTTATTTACGCCGATGTGCCCGACCTGTCGATGGTGCGGGTAGGGGATACCTACTACATGAGCAGCACTACCATGCATATGAGCCCGGGCGTGCCCATCATGATGTCTAAAGACCTGGTGAATTGGAAAATAATCAGCTATGCCTACGACACGCTTGCTAACATGGATGAGCTGAACCTGGATAATGGCAAAAGCAGCTATGGGCGCGGTTCGTGGGCCAGCAGTCTGCGCTATCACAACGGGGTCTTTTACGTGACTACCTTTGCGCAGACCACCAACAAGACCTATATTTTTTCCGCCTCCGATCCTGCAGGTCCCTGGAAGCGCAGAGCGTTTGCACCTTCGTACCACGATCACTCACTTTTTTTTGACGACGATGGCAAAACCTACCTCATCTATGGCAACGGCAAACTGAGCATCCTGGAACTTGCCGATGATCTGTCCGGTCCAAAACCCGGAGGGATAAACCAGGTGTTGATAGAGAATGCGAGTGCACCTGCCGGCAGCGATGTGGGTCTGGGTGCGGAAGGCTCGCAGTTGTTTAAAAAAGACGGCAAATATTACCTGTTCAACATTACCTGGCCGCGCGGTGGTATGCGCACAGTGGTGGTGCACCGCGCCGATAAGATAACCGGTCCCTACGAAGGGCGGCTGGCGCTGCAGGACAAAGGGGTAGCACAGGGAGGCATCATAGATACACCCGATGGCACCTGGTATGCCTACCTTTTTCGCGACAATGGTGCGGTGGGTCGCATACCTTACCTGGTACCCATGCAGTGGCAGAACGGCTGGCCGGTGTTGGGCATAGAGGGTAAGGTGCCGGATAGTCTGCCACTTGCGGCCAACCAAAGCCTCATACCCGGCATTGTTCACTCCGATGAATTTGTACGCAAAAAAGGAGAGCCCGCTTTGCCACTGGTTTGGCAGTGGAACCACAACCCCGCCAATTCGTTGTGGTCTGTCACCGAACGCAAAGGCTATTTGCGTTTGAAGACCGGCAGGGTTGATACCTCGTTTTTATCAGCCAGGAACACACTTACGCAGCGCACTATAGGGCCGGTTTGCGCCGGGTCAACGCTGGTAGATGTATCACACTTAAAAAGTGGTGACTATGCTGGGCTGAGTGTGTTGCAGAAAAAGTTTGGAAGTATAGGAGTGCGGGATAGCGCAGGTAGCAGATCGATTGTTATGGTGTCGGCTTCCACTGGTATTCCCGTGGTGGAGGCGACAGTTCCCTTGCTACAGAAACAGGTCTATTTAAAGATCGACTGTGATTTTCGTGACAGGACTGACCTCGCTTATTTCTTTTACAGTCTTGACGGAAACACGTGGACCCGTATGGGACCATCACTAAAAATGGAATATACTCTCCCGCATTTCATGGGTTACCGGTTTGGTCTGTTTACCTATGCTACCAAAGAGGCCGGTGGTTTTGCTGATTTTGATTATTTCCACATAGCAGAGATAATCTCAGAATAGTCGGGACAGTTACATTGACCTGGATGCGTTTAGCTATCATGTGCCGTATTCTCCGCTTTTTTTGCCTAGTGATACATTCTGAAGGCAGCATATTGTATTTTGCCTTGAAGGATTTGGCAAAATAATTTGGTGTTGAGAAGCAGTTCAATTCAGTCCATCTCCGGCATGCTCACATCACTCACTATCAACTGTGGATGAATAGCAAGCGCTTTTTGCCAGCCTTCTTTCCCGTTTATTGCCTCTACTACCTTGTACTGCATTCGCAGGTTGTGTTTCAGGTAGAACAAAAAGTCGTCGTCGTTTCTATCAACAGTACAGTGGCTATTTCCAATGGGTCTTGTTGTACTTCCCTGTTTTGCTCTACCTTCTCTGCCTCTGGCTGTTCAGGTGTTTTGGCAGCAGGCATGGCTGGAATTTCTGCAGGTTCTGATCGTGTAATGGGCAACAATTGTGAAAATGATTCCTTGTGCCGGAGCATCGTCAACAGTGATAGTACCGCCGTGCATTTTTACAAATTCCCTGGCAATTGATAAACCCGATACTGCTGCCCTGATTAGGTTTCACAAGAGCGTTTTTATGTAGGTGCGCTCTGCGGCAACCACTAAACAAAATAGCGGGCGTTTATACTTGTACCACTAGCTTCTGCCATATTGCTATTACAGTAGGTAAAAACATCGATGGCATAGTAGGTGTAAAAAGCTCAAAATGGATATGTAAGCCGAAGGGTGTGACACAACAGAAGGTGAAAGTAGTACCCATGCCGGCTCAATAAAAAAACCCTTACTGGTGTAAAGGTCAGGTGTACCAGGTACCGGCTTGCAATTGTAAACGATTATGGTTTTTGTGTAAGAACCTGTTCTGCCACGAATGATTTAGCTGGCGCCTGGAGATTGTTTCGGTGCGCTAACAAGTTATAAACGAAGAACAGCAGTAAGCAAATTGCTAACTGCTGTTCTTTATTAAATTCAGCGTGTTACCACTTTTCGAGCCCAAGCAGTTTTTTGCCGAGGGCTGATAGTTCTGCCGTTTTGTATTTTGTTTGTTCCCAGCCACGTGGGTCGCCCGGAAAGGCATAGCCTTCAGGCGCTCTTCTTTCTCGCCACGAATTTATACGCCATTCTCTCAACTCTTCATTTTCTTCTTCTGCCGGCATCATGGAAATGTATTGCGCCAGGCGAACTTTATTGCCGCTGGTGTTGGGTCGTATGCCATGTGGTTGGGTACTATTGAAGATGAGCAGATCGCCGGCTTCCATGGGCACTTTTACAATTTCAAAACCAGTTACATCGGGTTTGAAATGGTCTCTGCCGGCGGGTTGCGAAAGTTTCCAGGTATCGTAGGTTCTATACAATTCGGGCACGCATTGAAAGCCGCCCATATTTGGGTCGGTCTGGTCGGCCAATGCCAATACACCCTGCACATTTTGGGGCTTTGTTTCGGGGTCGTAATCCCAATGTATAAAACCTTTGTATTCATGACCTGGGCGAATGGGAAAGTTGAGGTTTGCCCGGTCAATTGTAACCCAAAGTTTTTCTGTGCCCCAGATGTCGGCAAATGCCTGGTACACTTTAGGGTATTGCCTGTTGTCCCACAGGAATTGATGGTTGTACACTTCTACCATGCCGGTATTGGTCAGTTCTTTCATTTTCATTTCGGCGCGCGGCGGGGCATACCAGCTTTCAGGATCATTGGGATCCTTTTCTTCAAACTCCCAAAGAAAGTTGGCCAACCGGCTGACCTGCTCTTGCGGAACTGCGTTTTTAATAACGATGTAGCCATTCTGTATCCAAAATTGCCAATCTTCTTCTGACAGTATTTGCAGGGGTTTGCCGTTGCTTCGGTCGTTCAGCTTTACATTGCTGCTTTTGGAAGTAGAAGGATTGCCGGGTATGTCTTTGTGCGCATTTTTGATGCCCACGGTGGGCGTCATGGTTGGTTGATCCATATAACAAGTTTTTTGTCATTTAATACTCCAAAGTTCTGCAGGTATGGGCAGCAATGCAGCATCTGCAATGACCGTTATTTGCTCTGTATTGACATTGTTTTCATTTTACATTGCATTTTTGCAGCTTTACAGCAAAAAGTAGCGTTGAAAATTCAAAAAGAGACGGTGTTGCCTGATCCGGGTCAATCGTTCAAGCTGTTTAAACCCAGCCTGAAAAACTATTTTTTCTGGCACTATCACCCTGAATATGAACTGGTGTATGTGGAAGCTTCGAATGGCATAAGGCATGTGGGACAGCACATCTCGAGCTATATGGAAAGCGACCTGGTGCTGATTGGACCAAATGTACCGCACCTCAATTTCGACTTTGGTGTTAAGACAGCCTACAACCAGACAGTGGTGCAACTGAAGGAGAATTTTTTGGGTGATGCATTTAAAGAGACACCAGAATTTGAGGGTATTTATACACTGTTTCAAAAGGCGTATTTAGGTCTGTCATTTAGTGGCCAAACAAAAAGTATTGTCGCTGAAAAACTGAAGACGATACAAGGTGAAGGGCATTTTGAGCAACTCCTAAACTTGCTGGAAGTGTTTCACATACTGGCAACCTCTGCTGAGGTAACAGAACTCAACGACCAGGATACGAGTATCAAATTGTTTATGGATGACAAAATACGCATGGGGACAGTTTACAAATACATTCATGCGAATTATGATAGTAAGCCGGATGTGAATGCCGTGGCTGAAAGTGTGCATTTGAGTACGGCAGCTTTCTGCCGGTACTTTAAAAAGCAGACGAAGATGACCTTTACACACTTCGTAAATCAATATAGGATAACACAAGCCAAAACTCTGTTACTGCATGACCTGAGTGTATCGGAAGCCTGCTTTGAAGTGGGCTTTGAAAGTTTGTCTTATTTCAACAAGTTGTTTAAAAACCTGACGGGTGAAAATCCTTCCCTCTTTAAAAAAAGACATAAGCCGGTATAGGTGGTAAACAGGTGTGGCAGGTAAAGGAAGATGAAATACCATTCATGATTGGGAAATTTTTGGGGCGCAAGCAGACCACTTCGATGGAACATTGTTGCGACAGTGTACCCCGCCGAGGCGGGACTCCGTTCAACTACATAGCCCTGGTGAGTCACAAAAAAACCGCCAGGACTGATCATATGTAACATGATGGTAAGTTGCCCTGCCTGTGGCAAGTATGCCGATGACGTCCTGGCAAAGCAAATGGTTCTATAATTGTTGTCGTCATCTTGCTCAATAGAATTACCGACCGTAAAAGTGAGTTCTGATGAACCGGGATTATTAAAGCAAACAAATGGTGAAATGCGATAACCACGCCGGTACAAAAAAAGCTCTGTGTTAACCACTCACAGTTGGCAGCAACAACTTTAAAATAAGACCGACGATTGCTGCGATAAGAATGATCTGCGGTTCTTTTATCTTTTTGGTTTGCAACAATACGACAATGGTTACCAGCGCTATCGCTGCCGTAGGCACATCTTTGATGGTACGAATAGCAATAACGATAACAGAACCTGCGAGGGCGCCTACAACCGCAGCGGTTATGCCATCTACAAAGGCTTTGATGCTGGGATGTTTGCCATATTTATGAAAGTAAGGCGCGGGTATGACTGTAAATAAATAGCAGGGTAGAAAGGTGGCTAAAGCTGCAACAGACGCACCGGGAAAACCCGCTACCAGGTACCCAATAAATCCGACGGTGATAACGACAGGTCCCGGCGTGAGCATGGCTACAGCCACGGCATCAATAAATTGGTTTTCGGTGAGCCAGTGATTGTCTGTGACCACACCGCTGTGTAGAAAGGGAACAATTGCCAAACCACTGCCGAAGACAAAGGCACCGGCCTTGGTGAAGAACAGCGCTATCTTGCCCAGCGTGCCGGTATCATATTTCCAGAAGCCGGTCTCCAGGAGAAGTATGGAAGGTATAACTGCCGGTCTTTTCGCCCATTGGGGCGGTGCCTTTACAAACATATACAGCAAACCTGCAAACACAAACAGTAAGATCTCTTCCTGTTTTGTAATGATGGTAATGATGGCTGCAACAATAAAAAATAACCAGCGCATCCACTTTGCAGCTATGCTTTTCAGGCTGAAGTGGCTGATTGATTTTTCGGCAAGTCTATAGCTACTGATGGTGATGATACCTACCACTGCCGCGCCTACACCATAGAATATTGCCTGCATCCAGGGTAGGCCGTCAAAAATTTTGTAAGCTATGCCAATGAGGACTACCATTATAAAAGATGGAAGCACAAAAGCCAATCCGCAAAGCGTTGCTCCCCAAATGCGATAATGCACATAGCCCAAATAGATGCCCAGTTGTGCAGCCAATGGTCCCGGTGCCAACTGAGCCAAAGCCAGGCCATCTTTATATTCTTCTTCGCTTATCCAGCAACGATTTTCTACCAGGTCACGGTGCATATAACCGATCAAAGCAACCGGACCGCCAAAGCCTGCATACCCCAACTGGAAGAAATACAAAACCAACTGTTGTAAAGTATAAATTGGTTTCGGGGTATTATCAACTGCTTCCATTGTGGGCTAAATTAAACGCTACGTTTAATACATGCTTAAAGTTTCTAAAGTTATATAACCAGTAACATAGTTCACTAAAAAGCAAACAATCGCAAAGCTGGCTATAGAGATGATTGACGTTGCACTTCGATGCTGTTCTTACATTGAAACTCCATTACTGTTTTTTGCGCCCAACAAACCTAACCACCGAACCCGTGCCGCTATGATAAATGCCTTCTTCTAACGTAACCTCCTGTTCTTCTAAAAACAATATTTCATAGTCCTTAAAATCAGCTTGTAGTTCTTCTGTTGAATACAACATTTCCAAATCGCGCGGGCCACCCACCTTCGGATTTTTTTCATTGTAGCGCAAATGATCTTTACTGAAAGCTTCCAGAATAACTACTCCACCTGGCTTCAGCAAGGCATTCATTTTTTGGTGAAACAATTGTTTTTTTGCAGCAGCCACATGTGCATAGATAAGCCCCACCACATCAAATTGTTCTTTGGCAAACACGAGTTCTTCAAAGTCTCCAACCAGGTAATTGATCGCAACCTGGTATTCCTCAGCAAGCGCCAATGCTTTTGCTTTGCCTGCCGCACTTAGGTCAAAAGACGTAACCGCCCAGCCTTTTTTTGCAGCATACACACCATTGCGACCTTCACCATCTGCCGGCATCAGCAAAGAGCCCGGGTGCAATTGCTGCAACTGCTCTTTAAAAAATTCATTGGGTTCTTTACCATAGACATACGGCTCTTTTTTATACCTGTCGTCCCACATGTCTTTATAGGCTTTATTCCAGTTTTCATCCATTATTTACCATTTAAAATTCTTCAGCAATTATTTGTTTACTTACTGCTATACCCGCGGTTGTTCCCGTAGCAACTGCATTTGCCACCGTTCGCATTTTCGTCGAGTTATCGCCACATGCGTACACACCTTTCACGGTGGTTTCTTGTAACCCATTTACTTTTATATATCCTTCTTCCGTCATTTCACAGCCCAGGCTTTCCGGCAATTTGCAATGTTGTTCAAATGGTGCAGGCGCATACATTGCCTTTATTAAAAATTGTGTACCATCAATAAAAATGATCTTTTCAAGATGACCGTCCGTGTGTTCAAGTCTCACAATTTCCTTTTCAACAATGTGTATGTTGTGCCTGGCTAGAGCCGTTGTTTGTGCGGTTGTTATGGTTGATATGCCATTGGTAAATATTGTCAGGTCTTTTGTCCAGTTAGAGATCAGCCTGGCAAAGTCAAAGGCATTGTCACCATTACCAAGTACACCGGTTACTTCATTTCGCACTTCGTAGCCGTGGCAAAACGGGCAGTGAATTACAGATATACCCCAACAGGCCGCTAGGCCTTTTATAGACGATAGCAAGTCTTTTATCCCTGTTGCAAAGATCAATTTTGTAGCCCTGAATGTTGCACCTGTTGTTAACTGTATTGCATAGCCGTTATCAATCGTATTGCCTGCCGTTACCCTGCCCCTCAGGAAGCGTATGGTTTCATATTGCTGCACCTGTTGGTGGGCAATCTTCGTTATTGCTGCCGGTGTTTTGCCATCATTGGTTAGGAAGTTATGCGAGTGAGGCGTTTGCCTGTTGCAGGCATTACCCTCATCTACAACCAGTACCTTTTTCAAAGCCCTGCCCAATGCCATCGCTGCAGCAAGACCAGCATAACTGCCACCAATCACAATCACATCGAGATCGTTTTTACTTCGCATAAGAATTTTGTTGAAACATTATCGGAATTTGGATTTTTTATACATTATTCAATCATACGATTAACCGGTAAAGACAGCAGTAGAGGAGGAAAATTTTTTGGGATCCCAACATCCTTTCACATAGGTGGCATTGTTGCGTCGCACTCTTGTACTTTCGTGCTTTTATCAGCTTGTTCACCTTTGTGTTTTTATCCTTTCTGCACATTGCCTGGCTTTCTGGTAACTAATCTTATCGTCCATTCAACAAACGGAACACCCACAAACATTATCCACGGTACCAATGGAAGTGTAAGGAACAATGTGCGTTGGTACAAGGGCAATGCCGACAACCGTGTTCCAAACAAATAGTAGAATAGCGTGATAGAGGGATAGATAGCCAACCAAATTTTTAATGACGCAATCCACTTCATTTTAGTTTTCATGAGCTGTTTATTAGAACACAAATTTACCTGCCAACCCCGCCAGCATTGTAGCACGATACACTAGTTTAATAGTACAATTAAAAAGCTATTTGCAATTGTAGAATAACCAGTCATAAAAACTCTAGCTGCACATAGCTATGCCGATGAACGTAATGCGACGCAACGATGATGCTATGTAATACAATGGCTGGTATCATAATAGTTCCAGATCAATTGAACGGCCATCAATGTTTGGCAGTTACTGTTTCAGAGAACCATATCTTATCAATGCAGGAATAAAAGCTATTGCTATCGTCAACTACAATCGTTAGTTGGTACCAAAGTGTGTGCTAAGACCAATAGTGCCAGGTATGCAGACATTTATTGCCAGTTTGCATACTATTTTTTGCAGCCGCGAAACAATAGAAGACTTTGGTTGCGGTAAGTCTTAACTTGATATCATGAAAAAGTCCTTTGTTGTATTGTTACACATTGGTTTCTGGGTTTGCTATGCTATGTTGATCGTTATAATTTTGGGTGTGTACTACAGGAGTAGCCATGGTAGTGGCAGTCAGCAGGCGCGTATCATCAATGCCCTCACCAGTCTATTTCTTTTTGCCTGCATACCTTCTATTGTTTCGTATTTCTATTATTATTTCATATTGTTTCCAAAATACCTGCAGCAAAAAAAGTTTCTTCTGTCGGTCATTTATGGAGTTTCAGTTTCTTTGATCGCCTCGATGTTTGCTTATATTTTACAACGCTACCTGATTGAAACAGGTCGCCTCCTGGATATGGATGATGGCGGCAGGCATGGACGCACTACCATTATGACAGTCGTACTGGTATCAACAGGTATTGGTGTAGTATGCGGTATGGTAGCCTTGGTGATAAAAGGATTTATCACCTGGTTCAATGAAATAAAATTGAAGGAGCGCTTAAAAGAAAAAAATCATGAAATGGAAATGGCATTGGTAAAATCGCAACTCGACCCACACCTGTTGTTTAATACTATCAATAATATCGATGCATTGATTTTGAAAGACGCCGTTGAAGCCTCTGATTATTTAAACAAGTTATCTGATATAATGCGGTTTATGCTGTACGAAACAAAACCTGAAAAAATTTTACTTTCGCAAGGAAATTGAGTACATCGAAAAATATATTGCCCTCCAAAAGATACGAACAGCCAATAAAGACTATGTGAGCTTTACTATTAACGGCATTATGTAATGGCAGAAAATGATTGCGCCAATGGTCTTTATTCCTTTTATTGAAAATGCTTTTAAACATACCAATAATAAAAAACTTGAAAATGCTATTGTGATAAATATTCGAAATGAAGAAAATATTCACTTGGTATGCGAAAATAAATTTGATCAAAACCAGTTTGATCAGAAAGCCGGATAGTGGATTGGGTAATGAACTTATTCAAAAACGTTTGCACCTGATCTATCCCGAAAAGCATATGCTGGAAGTAGATGAAAACAGATGATCTGTATAGCGTAAACTTAACAATCACCAATGGATAAGACATACCTGCATCATTATAGAAGACGAGCCACTTGGCGCTGGAAAAAACAAAGGATTTTGTAGATAAGGTTCCTTTTCTGCATTTAAGTGCAACGTTTGATAATGCGCTTACCGGGCTAACTTATTTAAACAACAATAAAGTTGATTTACTTTTTCTTGATATAAATATGGATGAATTATCCGGAATTGAATTATTGGAAAGTTCAAAAATAAACAGCCAGGTTATCATTACTACCGCCTACCAGGAATATGCCTTGAAGGGCTATGAACTGCGGATAACAGACTATCTTTTAAAGCCATTTACCTTCAATCGTTTTTTGCAGGCGGTAAATAAAGCACAGGAAAATATTGTGCGTCGCAGTACAGGATGCACAGCCCGATTTTATTTTTGTAAAAACCGAAAACCGGCTTGAGAAAATAATGCTTAATGAAATCGTTTATATTGAAGGAATGCGGGATTACCGGAGAATACATACGGTAAATAAAAAGATAATGACGCTGCAGAATTTTAGTGAATTTGAAAAGCTGATACCTGCCAGTCTGGTTTGCAGGGTGCATAAATCATACATGGTTGCACTGAATAAAATAGAACCAATAGAGCGCAGCAGGATCATGATTGCTGACCAGGTGATTCCCATTTCAGATACATACAAGGAAGTCTTTTTCCAATTGATCAATAGCCGCTCCTAAACACAACTTGTTTGCAGCATAAAAGCACGCAGATGCAGATAAGAAAGTCCTGTTTGCATATCTGAATTGCAAGCGGGAATGCCTGAAGATACTTTTGTTTCATTCAATCAAATAAAACAGAAAAAAATGAAGAAAGTAACAACAGGTTTTGAATCCGACTGAAAACAAATCCATCCGGCAGAAAATAAATGAGTGACCAGCGTCCGCAGCTCCTCTCTTTCAGAACTTTATAAATGTACCATCGTACTAGTTCATTGTCCTACCTAAGCGCTGTTGCGTGCTGATACATTTGTATATCATTAAAAACTAAAACTACAAAAAATGAAAAAATTTCAATCGGTATTTGCTATGATGTTTTTTATAGCTGGTGCATTTGGTCAAACCACAGAAATGGCAAAAGATAAAGAACCTGCCAAAGTAAAAGTAACCCAAACCTACCTGGATCCCATCCTTAATCTCGTAAGTTCTAATCTGAACTATGGCAGTTCAAATGCAGCAGTGGCAGACTATAAGAAAGCGGTACACGGTGTGCAGGTTGGTTTGTCTTTTCAAGGTGGTATTACCCCCATGTTTTCTCTGGTATCAGAGTTTTATTTTATGATGAATGGCGGGAAACTTGAAGCCAATAATCCATTAACAACCGATGAGACTACCCTGCGTTTTTACTCGTTGGAGTTGCCCGTGCTGGCGCGTGTTCACCTCAACAATCTCTACCTCAATGCCGGGCTATCTATGGGTTATACTTTTTCCGGTACCCGTAAGGTCAACGAACAATCAAAAGCTATGTCGTTCGACAAATCGTCGGAAGGTTTCAGGCGTTTTGATGCCGGGCTGGCAGGCAGGCGGTGGTTACATGTTTCCCTTCAAGAATAAGCGGATCGCAATAGACCTGCGCTACAACTATGGTCTTACCAATGTTTCGTACGATAAAGAGATGTACAACAGAAGTTTTATTGTAAGCCTTCACATTTCAAAAGCGTGGAAGACAAACCCATTAGGTAGAAAATAAATGATGATACATTCCTTGAATTTTTTAAAAAAATCTAAAGATCATTCACTCTATCTCGTCGAATGTCCTACCTGAACCCTTAGCCAACCAGAAACATTTTTAGGTAATAAACCGGCAGAATTCAACTTTCCTTTATCTGCAAGAGAAACTAACAAAAAGCGATTCTCTACAGCCGTTCGAAAATGCTACGCCATCTTTTACTTCACCCTTTTATTTATCTAGATATGACACCGAACAAAAAGATCTCGTTTGTTGCAGCGGCATTATTTTTTATTGCAGCGGCTGCAAACATCACAGGGCTTATTGTTAAATCGCACCGCGACAGCAATTCCGAAATCATCCGGGGTTCAACAAACTCCGTGGCTTATTCCGAAACTTCATTGAGTTCATTTCTCTTTCCGTTTTAGTGCCGGTTATCCTACTGCTTCCTTACAACCTGTTTGTTCAAAACCTAATTTTTAACCCTATTGTAAATAGCCTCCAATGAACGCAACTACTTTCCCCACCTTGCTTACAAAGTCCCTTGATCGCAAAACCACCCTGAGTTCATCGCGAAAGACTGCATTGGCAGCAGGTGTACTTTACCTGCTTACTTTTGTTTCCATCCCTACACTGGGTCTTTACCTTGGCGTACACAAACCCGGTTACGTTATGGAATCCGGAGCAGACAATGCTGTTATAGTTGGCGGCTTACTGGAGATTATCGTGGCGCTTGCCGGCATAGGCACTGCACTTGTGCTATATCCGGTTTTAAAGGTCCGGTTTCAGACCATGTCATTAGCCCTGGTGGCATCGCGTGTGCTGGAGGCTGGAACTATGTTTACCGGTGTCGCCTTCCTGCTGACTGTTGTCGGCTTGCGGCAGACCCATGCAGGTGCGCAAGCATTGCCGGTAAGTCATGCTCTTGTTGCCCTTTATGATCATATTTTCCTGTTAGGGCAGGGCTTTGTACCTGCAATCAACGACTTGTTGTTGGGTATCATGTTATACCGTTCGCGTCTTGTGCCAAGGCTACTTTCGCTCACCGGTATTGTCGGAGCCTTTCCTTTGTTTGCAGGTTATTTGGCTATTCTCTTTGGTGTCATTGGTCAGCATTCCATCTTAGCCGGATTGGCGGCTCTGCTGGTAGCAGTATTCGAATTTTCGTTGGGTATTTATCTCGTAGTAAAAGGATTTAAAGCGCCTGTTAGCGCTGCTGTCAAGTGACATCCTCATGCACGATCTTAAATATCTTACAGTGATCACATCTGTGTTATCTGCTCCCGTATTAATCCTAACCAAATCAACCAAAATTTATGGTAACAACTTCAACATATAGGCTTTTCCATTCTGCCCTCGTGCGAATGTTCTTTGGTTTAATCATTTGCTTTGCATCATTGATCATCGGGCAGCAGCTCTTTCTGACAATACCGGGTGTAAGTAGTCTCGGTGCGGGGCTAAGAAATTTTCTCAAAGGCATCTTTGCATCGTCATTGGTGTTGGGAAGTTATTGGCTTTTTTATAGTAAATATGAAAAGCGAAAAATTACGGAGTTATCTGCTTTACATCTTGGCAATCATTTGCTGACGGGCAGTATTATTGGCGGAGGATTACAGGCTTTAACCATCCTGGTTATTTACCTCTTTGGCGGCTTTGTACTTATTGCAGTTAACCCGGTCTCTTCGTTGGTTATTCCATTCACCGTTGCGTTTACTGTAGCTATTTTAGAGGAAGTGTTGCTGCGGGGAATTATCTTCAGGTTAGCCGAAGAAAAATTTGGCAGTGTTATCGCAATCATTATTTCCAGCGCTATATTCGGCGGACTGCACATTTTTAACCCACACATAACCGTGGTCTCTATTATCTGCATAGTGGCTGTAGGTGTACTGCTTGCAGCAGCCTACATGTATTACCGGAGTATATGGGTGCCAATTGCTATTCACTTTACCTGGAATTTTATTCAAAACGGCATCTTCGGCGCCATAACATCCGGCAACGAAAAATTGAGTAGTCTGTTCACTTCAAAAATCAGCGGACCTGAGTTATTAACCGGCGGTGAGTTTGGACCGGAAGGCTCAGTACAAGCAGTGTTGTTTTGTACCGTTGCAGCAATCGTTATTCTGTGGAAACTAAATACACAAAACAAATTTTTGAGGTACAATAAAGTGGTTGCTATACTGTAAAATTGAATTTCATTTTGCTGCCACAACTCAATTCTGCAAACGATAACGAAAGATCAATAAAAATCGTTTATTTAAAAATATCAATAGAGCTCGGCTTTTACCATTTTTTCAGTGTAGTTGTAATAAATTTATTTTTATTACACGCCTGTACCTGCAGATACATCATGCTACATACGAACAATAAATCCTTATTCATCGACACTAGATAATTACTGTTCAATTTCATCTTTAATTACCAAACTACCTGCAATGACAAACGAAAATATGCTGAGAGATTTTATACAATGTGTTTGGAATAATAAAGACTTCAACGCTATTCCCGACTTTGTTGATACTGAATATACAGTCCATCTTGATGCGGGCGACCCGTGGGAAGGAAAGACCCTCAACCACCAGGAATTTGCTGCGAGGTTACACTATTCGTTCCACTCTTTTCCTGATATTCATTTCGAATTGCAGGATGTAATTGCAGCCGGAAAATATGTCGCCATCACCTGGATCATGACAGGAACAAATCTTGGTAGTATTGGAACCCTGCCACCAACAAACAAACCAATAAATACATTTGGAACAACTTTTTACCATTTCAGAAATGGAAAAGTTTGTGGCCACAGCCAGGTATTTGACAGGACGACTGTAATGAGGCAATTAGGTTTTTAAATGCATTAGTATTAGCCTTCCATATTCGTTTTTCTCTCTAACTTACCTAATTTTTTATAGCAACAGCCACCGCCTGTGCAGTACAATAAGCTGACTTATTGTACTGCACAGGCGGTGGCTGTTTATACCTAATTCTTCTGCAAACTTTAATACGGTTTAATTATTTGCCCTGTGTTGGCGCCAAATACACTTTTACGAAAGCCATATTCCAGTTGTTGCATGGTTACGGGAATATCACCGGGAAATAGGGAAAGTATTGCGGCGAATTTTCAATAACAGTTGGGCTTACTGCATTGATCCGAATGCCATTTTCCAACTCAATAGCTGCACGCTTTTACAAAGCCCTCCACAGCGCCATTGGCTGCTGAAGCATTGGCAAAGTTTTTTGCGGGTCGTGAGATAGTGCGCCGGTGATCAATGTAAATGAACCTTTAGGATTAATGTAATGCTGACCGATCAGCACAAGATTGATTTGTCCCATCATCTTGCCTTCCACGCCGTGCCGAAATGTTTTATCAGTTAGCTTTTTCCACGGACCAACGAATGTAGGACCGGCGGTAGAAATGAGTGCATCAAATGCGCCTACCTGCTTATACATGTTTTCAATGGAAGCTTGTTGATGTAATATCAACCTGCACATCGCAACCTTTAGAGGCCGCGGTAATCAATTTCATTTTCTTTGCAAATGCACTTGTCAGATATTTGCCCATAGTGCCTGATGCACCTACGATGATAATTTTCATTTTATATAATTTTAATTATTAACAAAACTACTGGTCACCACCAGGCATTAGAGTAGGACAAACAGGTAGTTACAAAGCACTCTTATCAAGATTTTGTAAGCGAAAACAAAATGCCATTTTTTATTTTTTATGAGCCCGGCTAAGTAGCTACTATTTGGCTAACCTTGCGTCGCACTCTTGTACTTTTTTCTCTTTATTCAGCCACGCAGAATCTAGTGAATGAATTTTCATTTCCAGAGGTAACAATCTATTTGATTTACATCATTCTACAATTGCCGGAAAGCTTCCGGAGAATGTCCTGTATGTTTTTTAAAGAACCGAATAAAGTAAGACACATCTTCATACCCAAGGTGATCTGCAATATCTTTTACCTGGTTGGGTGTAGCTAACAGGTAGCGTTTGGCTTCTAAAATTATTTGTTCATTGATCAGTTCCGAAGGGGTTTTGCCAACTGCAACCTTGGTTATTTCGTTGAGCTGGTAGGCTGAAAGGTTCATCATCTGCGTGTATTCGGCAACCTGCTTGTGTGTTGTGATATGTTTGATCTAAGAAGCCCCACTAATTCTTCGAAACGTTCGTGCGTGTAGGAACTGATGTTGGTTGGATATATATTGGGATCTCTACTCTGTCTCACCAACTCGATAAAGAAGATCTCGAGGCTTGCTTTTACAATGTCTCTATATCCTTCTTCTTGGCCGGTGTATTCGTTGAAAATTTGGGTGAGGATAGTATGTAGTTTTTGAAACCTGTTCATTTCTAATTCGCAATAGTTCTTGTTGCTTGCCTTTCTCAATCGTTGGCTTGCAGCTTTCTCCGTTGGATGGTAGAATTCGTTATTAAATTCCAGCAGGTAGCCGGTGCATTCGGCTTTCAGTTCAAGCTGATGAACCTGTCCTGGTCGCAGGAAAAAGACAGAATGGTTTACTACTTCATAGGGAATGAAGTCTATTTCATGTTGTCCGGCTGCCTTGTCCAGGAGGAGTATAAAAAAGAAATCGTGCCTGTGTAGATCCTGCTTTAAAACATTGCCTGCAAGTATGGCTTCCACCGTGCGTATTTTAAAACGCTCGGCAGCAACCGGCGCTTTCAGGTCTGCGGTGATTTGCCGTACAGGAATCTTTTTCATTTTACTACATAATTATTTAGTGTCTGCCTTGCAACCGCAACATTTTAATGCTCAATAGAATTGCCAATAGTACAAGTGAGTGACACAACAAAAGCAGATAAAGATTACAAAAGCAGATAACAAAAAATAGGCAGTTTTAGAAAACATGGGGCACTACGAAAAATGCTGTTTCCGTTTTTGTTTCTTATTCCTTTAAACAATAAAGTGATTAGATCAGGGTGCTATATACAGTGTAGAAAATAAAACAATAACAGCGTACCCTGACCAAATTCACAAACGGAAACAGTCATTTGTTTACCTGGTTAATTTGTTACCACATCCTTCACATTACTTTTGATCCATTCAAGCGACGTTTTGTAATCTTTAAAAATGAGATTGGCAGGTACAAGATTGGGAATGATCTTGATCTTTTCAAGCATATATCTTGGTTGATCTTGTATATTGACCAGGAGTACTTTTTTTCCACTGCGCACCAGTTCAACTATCACATCTTCCAATACATATAACCCGGACTGGTCGATGTAGGGCATGTTGTCCATGCGCACGGCAATAACTGTTGCGGTGTCTGGTATCTGCTTTGCCAGCAGGTTGAAATCACCGGTAGAACCAAAAAAGAGCGGACCGTTGATATGTTTGATAAATACCTCCTCTTTCAGGCTGGGCGGAAAATCAAATTCATCGGCCCAGGCTTGCTCATTTTTTAGGGGACGCACAAAGGAGTTTTTAGCAACGAGGTCGCCAATTTTTCTCATGAACATCAACGATGCTATAATCAGTCCGATACCGACAGCATATACAAGGTTCCATATGGAGGATAAAATAAGCACAAGTAACATGATGATCACCTCTGACCGCGGCATAGAGGGAATGGCTTTAAGACCTTTGTAATCCATGACGCCAATACCTACTGTTATGAGTATGCCCGACAATACGGCTGCAGGTATTTTAGATGCCAGTGGTCCTAAAGCCATAAGAATAATGAAGATGAGTATGGCAGCTATGATACCGGAGATTCGTGTCTTTCCACCGGCATTGATATTTACTACTGTTCTGATGGTAGCACCCGCACCGGGTATGCCGCCAAACAGTGCAGCAACGCTGTTTCCGATGCCTTGTCCAACAATCTCTTTATTGGGGTTGTGCCGTGTTTTGGTCATGTTGTCGGCAACTATTGAAGTAAGCAATGAGTTGATACAACCAAGCAAAGCCAGCGATATGGCACTGAAAATAAACGGGGTTATGCTGGAGATAGAAAACTGAGTGAATATCTCAAAGTGCGGCAGCGGCAGACCTGCCGGTATTTCATCTATCGGTATATAGTTCCAGCCAAAGACCGTTGCAGAGATCGTCATTACCAACAGTGCAACCAGGGCACTTGGTATCACGGTTGTTATCCGTTTAAAACCATAAATGATGAAAATAGTGCCAAGTGTAAGGGCTACCTCAAGCCAGTTAATGTGCTGCAATGCCCGCGGTAGAATGCGTAGTGAGCCGATGACGCCGGAAGCATCTTTTACTGCCAGCGAACGCGAACTCTTTCACAATATCTTCTTCGGTGATGGTGGCAGCTTTGTCGACCGTTTGCTTGTAATCTTCTAAAACAAGTATTTTTTGGTCAGCTTCATCTTTTAATATGTTTTGCAAAATCTCAGCTTCGGCAGCCTGCCTGTACTGGGTTACATATACACTGTCTTGCTTTGGATAATAGCCAAGCGAGGGAATGGTCTGTGTAACAATGATGATGATACCGATCGCGGTCATAAAACCTGAGACAACCGGATAGGGAATGTATTTGATATACTTCCCCAATCCCACCAGACCCAATATCACCTGGAAGATGCCTACCATCAGAAACACACTCAAAATAATGGGAAGGGCTTTTTCGATATTGCCATCATTGGCTGCTACTATGCCACCAATAATGACCATACTAATGGCAGTCATGGGTGCTGTTGGCCCGGAGATCTGCGTATTGGTGCCACCAAAAAGGGCAGCAAAGAAGCCAATGAAAACAGCCCCATACAAACCGGCACTTGGACCCAAACCGGAACTTACACCGAAAGCCAATGCCAATGGCAGCGCTACAATACCGGCGGTAATACCACCAAAAAAATCGCCCTTAATATGTGAGAAGTCGAAGTATTTTTTCATATGTGTTCATTTTTCAAAGAAGTAATTTACTAACGTGGCTGCAAATAAATAAAGTGAATTGTTTTCGCCACCCTGCATTTGCCAAATTCGCTATAAAATGCAATAAGTTTTACCCGTCAGAATATAACTTCAACATGGCAAGTATTGTGTTGGTGAAATGTGAAATATATATATATATATTTAGTGATAGTTTGTTTGATTTAAAAAACTTAATATGTACACCAAATTTCACCGTGCTATATTTTGTATGGCTGTTTTCCTTCTGTCTGCCTGCCAAAAGGAATTGGAAAGCAACTCTCAGTCCCGCGATAATGCTTTGTCGCGGCTTGGCGCTGAGCGGTCTGCCATCATTCACCAATTGGTAAACGATACGATTACTCTTCTTCCGCTGCCATCCCGTAGTGGGGATGTGTTGTCTAAGACACTTACCCAATACTACGACCTGAATGGCGATCACCAAAAAGACTTCGCCTTTACTTTACAATGGTCGAGGTGGGACAGACCGTACCAAAAAAATGACGCGGCCACACCTACCATTTACGGTGCTGCAGCAGGTGACAGCCTTGTGACAGATTATTTATACTATACCGATTATTTTGGTGGCAAGCTTGCCGATTTTGTGAGAGCAGTACCCGGCGGGGATAAAATAAAAACGTTAACACCTTTCACAACCGGCGCTTTGCTTGCTTCCTATTACCATGCTTATCCGTATTATTATTCCGGTGGTGAGTTTCGTGGCGAAGGCAATCAACTTGTTGGCGTAAAATTTACTGCTAAAAATGGAACACTCCATTATGGCTGGATCTGCATAAAGTTGTCAGCAGATGCCAATACACTTATTGTGAAAGACTTTGCGTATAACAACAAAGCCAATGCCTACATAATTGCCGGAGCTTATTAGAAAGTTCAAAACCCTTGTTCCTGCCACAGGTAAATACTGCGTTTAAAAAAATGAAAGGTTGCCTGCTCACCTGGTTTAGCAGAAGCGACAAAACGCAACTACAATCAATAGTAATGAGTAGTACAGATTGCTGCTGCAGGGCGGAACGGAGTGTTAAGCCGCCGAGAATGTAAACAAAATACTCTTACTTTGAAATATTTAGTACGAATGATCGTTGTATGACTGGTTCTACAGTAGCTTTCTGTAAAGAGCCTGGCGGGTAAGTTAATTATATGATGTAAGACGAATGACCTCTCTAAAAAACCTGGTCTCTCTAAGCAAAGGAAATCCCTTTGAGCTTTTCTTCGAACTTTCGGCAGATCTGTTGTGCATTGCGGGTTTCGACGGCTACTTCAAAAAAATAAACCCTGCTGTAGTAAAACTACTGGGTTATACGTCCGACGAATTGATGGCGAGACCTATCAATGATTTCGTGTATGAAGACGACAAGAATATAACCCAGAAAGTACGTCGGGATCTTATTGGAGGTGAACCGGTTTTTAACTTCGAAAATCGGTATGTTACAAAATCCGGAGACATTGTTTGGCTTTCGTGGACCTCGATGAATATTGATAGTGACCGGTTGGTTTTTGCTGTTGCCAAAGATGTAACTATAAAGAAAAAACTGGAGGAAGAGCGCAACACGCTGCTCATCAACATGACCTCACTCAATAAAAAATTAGAACATTTAAGCTATACAACTTCGCACGACCTCCGCGCACCGGTCAATAATCTCCTGTCTCTTTTTGAGTTGTTAGACACTACTCAAATTGCCGATGAGGATACGCTTGAACTGATAAAAGTATTGAGAGCAGCAAGTGTAAACCTGCAGCAAACGTTGAATGGGTATGTAGATAAATTAAAGGAAAAGCAGAGCGTAAACTTACCGCTGGAAGAAATTTCACTGAGCGGTGCACTTGAGACTGTAATGAAGTCTATTGCTTCTTTAGTCAGAAATTCAAGAGCTGTAATTAACGCTGATTTTTCCGAAGTAAGTTCAATATTTTTCAATAAAGAATATCTCCACAGCATACTGCTAAATCTACTCACTAATTCAATGAAGTATGCCAAAACCGATTGTCTGCCCGTTATTACTATTACTTCGAAACGCGTTAACGGCATACGCCAGCTAATTGTAAGTGATAATTGTATAGGCTTCGATATGGAGAAAGTAAAAGACAGGATATTTGGGCTGCACCAAAAATTTCATGAGCATGCTGACAGCAAAGGGATAGGCTTGTATCTTGTATATAATCACGTTGTAAGTTTAGGCGGCACAATTTCGCTGGAAAGCAAGCCCAACGAAGGCGCCACATTCATCATCTCGTTCCGCGACTAACTGATCGCAACATTTTACTTCTTACTATTGCTGATGCATCGACTGCGGTTAACATACATCCCTTTTGTTTTTGCAACCATAATCGCAGGTTTACTCTCCAGGCATTTTACTGCCGTTCCATTATTTATTGGCGACATCTTATGGGCATTGATGGTGTATTTTATTGCCCGTTTTATATTCAGTGTTAAAAGTCTGCAATTCTCCATTGTCATAAGTTTACTCTTCAGCTATGCGATAGAATTCAGTCAACTGTACCAGGCAACATGGATCAACAGCCTGCGCAATACCTGGTTGGGACATATGGTCTTAGGTGTGGGCTTTCTCTGGAGCGATCTGCTTTGTTACACTGCCGGCATTGCAATTGGTGTACTTCTCGACAAAAAGTTTCTGGCAGGTTGAGCCTTATATTTTGACAGGGTTTCCTGTTTCCCTTATCCTATTCGCCTGCAACCTGTGGTAAAAATACCGACAGTAGCAAGTTGCAGGAAGAAAGGGAATGGTTTGACTTTTTTTTGGTCCTTAGCTTTTTAGCAATAATTAAGCATTGTTGCGTCGCACCCTTGTACAGGTGTTTCTTTGTGCAGCTTTTATCTTTCGTTTGCCACTAATAAGATATACCACAATATGTTATAGGGGGCTATTGGCCAGTGCACCAACAGCTACGAAAACCAAAAAAGTTGAGGACAGTTGGTGAGTACACCAACAGCGCCAACAGGTAAAACAGCAGTGGAAATTATAGTAACCGGGCACTGCTCCCCAATGTTTTAACTGTATAAACGGAGCGTCGCAAGCAAAGCCATATAGATGTCCACTGCTTTGCCTACAAATCACCCTTTTTATTGTATTTGGTGGCAAAATTAAAACAGATCAATGTATTTAATTGTGAGGTGTTGCCAGGGTCATATCAGTTAACGCGCTGTTTTCTACAACAATACTCTTTGTTTTGCGCGGCGCATATTTCCATTTACCATTCCCCGGGGATCCAGACCTTATAAGGACTTCCCGCGGTGCGGTTGCCAATGCTGTAAAAGGGGATAGCGGTAAATGTAACCGGACTTCTATGGCTGTCAATAGCGGTTCCGGTGATCACATTTACACCGCCGAGTAAAGAAGGCTTGTAAATAAGATGCAAGGTTGTATTGTGCGGAATAGAATATTGATCAAGGTCCTTGTTGTCAATTCCTTCCAGCGCATAAACAACTGGCCCGGAAGCCAATGCTACTTTGCCCTTGATGGTCTGTACCGAATTCGTTGGGTGATATAACTCTCGGTTGCATGGGCAACGACAGTTCTATCACATCACCTTTCTTCCATGTTCTGTTGATGGCAGCGTAGCCATTGACATTCTTTGCAGAAACTATGTTGCCGTTCACTTTCAACACAACAGGTTCCTGCACCTGCGAAGTATATAACCCAAAAGGATTCTCCTGGCTTTCAGCCCAACCGGGTATGCGCACTTTAATTGTGAAAGCCTGTGGTGCAGCAGGATTGACAGTGATTGTTGTAGTGCCCTGCCAGGGATATTGCGTTGCTTGTTGCAAGCTTATACCAGCATGCTTGGGCAACTTTATATGTGCTGTGCTGCCGATAAAAAGATTTACATACACCGCATCTTGGTCGTAGGCATAAATGTATTGTGGCAGGGCGCCAACCATCTTTAAGATCATGGGTGGGCAGCAGGGGCAGCCATGCCACGACCAGCGTTTGTGAGCAGTTGCCTGCAAGGGGTTTTCGTAAAAGTAATGTGTGCCATCGAGCGATATGCCTGACAACAGGTTGTTGTAAAGTATGCGTTCCAACTCATCCATATACTTTCCATCAGCGTGCAGCTCATTCATCTTTTCGGTAAAGAAGCCGGCACCTATAGAAGCGCATGTTTCCAGGTAGGCAGACTCCGGTAAAAAGTAATTTGGCCCAAACCTTTCACCATCTGCAATGGCGCCTTCGCCACCGGTAATGAACATACGTTTGCCGATCATGTTATCCCAATAATGGTTGGCGGTGTTTATGTATTGCGGGTCTTTGTTTCTTGCAGCCATAGCAGCCACACCTGTTGCCAGCAAGGTAGCCCGCACGGCATGCCCTTCAATAGTGGTTTGCTGCAGCACCGGCACCTGGTCCTGGTTGTAGGCGCTGTCGCTTCTGCGTGTATGTGTGCCGTCGGGGTTACCATAGTTGCCGCGCTCCTCTATCCAGAATTTTGCCAGGTCGTAAAAGTGTTGCTCATCTGCAGGCACACTCATTTTGCTTTTCAATTCCGGATGCTGTTTAAACAGATCGTACATCTTTAACATGGCTTCTTCGGGACCTGCATGACCGGGAATAACGTTGAGCTTTGGTGCAGGACCGATCTGTGAATAGATATAATTGCTCAGCTTTACAGCTACGTCCAGCAGTTTCGTTTTACCAGTTGCATAGTAGTAGTGAACGCCCGCATCTACCAGCATCCCCGAGTTATAGATGTCATGCTGCCACTTGTCGTCGCCACCGTTGGTGCCCCAGCGCATGTCGGGTCTGGTTAGCGTCGTGTATGTGTTCAGGTAACCATTGGGGTCAGCAGCCTGTGCCGCCGCTATCCTGTCTATATAGGCGTCGATCTTGTGCTCCAGTTTGGCATCCGGATACTGTTGCAAAAGATCGGCGGCGCCGCGAATGGTTTCATAAACCAGGCCGTCATACCACGGCGGTCCATCGTGCATGGCAATGTTTTTCTTGCCCTGCGCTACCAGGTCAAAGTTGGCAAATGCATCCCACGTTCTGCCCATCTTTTGTTTTTCCTTTATCATATCCGGGCGGTCAGGTTCATACTGCCCTTCCAGTTTGTTCAGCACATCATACACGGTTATCGAATCCCATATCTTCAGCTTTGGACTCCAGAATGGGTCGTGGATGCTTACATCGCGGAGGGGTACGGGGTGGATGATATGTACATTGCCTAGCGCAAACTGTGCCCGCACCACAGTGTGAAAAGCAAGAAGACCAACGGCAAAAGAGAAAAGAATTTTTTTCATGGCAACAAACGCATTGAGTAGTAAAGGTATTGTTTGATGAAAAATTTCTGAGGCTTGTTTACCTGTCTTTGCCCGACTTGATAAGCGGGAGGTTTTTTGGTCCTTACCTTTTGAGGTATAAGTATGCTTTGTTGCGTCGCACCCTTGTACAGATGATTCTTTGTGCAGCTTTTTGGAATGCGCGTATTTTCACTTGTAGCAAAAGAAAGTGCTAGGCGAGAACGCCAACAGCGGCTGAAATGCAAGTTGTTCTGAGAACAACATTTATCCTACCGTTCGGGGTGCCCTGCGGAACACCCCGAACAACACAGAACGCCAACAGCGGCTGAAATGCAAGTTGTTCTAAGAACAACATTTATCCTACCGTTCGCGGTGCCCTGCGGAACACCCCGAACAACACAGGAACACCCCGAACAACACACGTTCCAGTTTTCCGCCATGGTTGGCGTTACGTCAACAGTCTCCAAAATCTGTTATTGCCGGTGATATCACCTGCAACGAAATATTGGTGAATATGTTCATCACAAACGAGTTTAATTTCCTTGTTCAGTATAAATAGCAAAGCCCCGGCAGTATTATTGCCAGGGCTTAAAAAAATAAAACTGTTGAAGTAGATCTCTATACCTGCAACAAAGCAACTATTAGCCTTTCGTTTTCTCAATCATATGATCGATAACCTTGGTGTGCTCGTGCTGCGGACTGAACATTACAATTTCAGCATCCTTTTCGACCTTTACATTGTGACCAGCCGGCCAGTAAAACATATCATTGCCGATTACAGTTTCGTGTTTACCTGCGGCATCGGTTACGGTCAGTTGACCACTTAAAAGATAACCCCAATGAGGACTTTGGCACAAATTACCTTCCAGTCCTACAAACAGCGGCGCAGTATCTACCCCTGCTGAAAGACTAAAATATTCACCACTAATTTTCCCCAGCCCGGTTGCATCACCAAATTCTGTTTTTTGTCTGATTACTGCTCCAGGTATTTCCATCTTCACTTCAACTTTTTCTTTTGCAATTTTCATAAAAACGCTCCTTTTTTTTAGGCTGTTAACATTAGAATGATTTCAACGACTTTTTATTTATTCGGAAAAATCATTCGATCTTATTTAAGTTACAAATTATTTTTGAAAATCCAAATTGGTTTTATCGTGTGGAAGGGTGGAGAAGGGTTGCAGGTAAAGACACCCTGCAACCGGCGAAAAAAACTGCACAAAAATCAACCGTACAACAGAGCTATCCCTAACCTTTTATGGTACAGGCGCAACAATGCTTACTTATACAGCGGCTGAAATGCCAGTTGTGCTAAGAACAACATTTATCCTACCGTTCGCGGTGCCCTGCGGAACACCCCGAACAACACAGGGCTGAAATGCAAGTTGTGCTGAGAACAACATTTATCTTACCGTTCGGGGTGCCCTGCGGAACACCCCGAACAACACAGGGCTGAAATGCAAGTTGTTCTGAGAACAACATTTACCTTACCGTTCGGGGTGCCCTGCGGAACACCCCGAACAACACAGGGCTGAAATGCAAGTTGTTCTGAGAACAACATTTATCCTACCGTTCGGGGTGCCCTGCGGAACACCCCGAACAACACAGGGCTGAAATGCAAGTTGTTCTGAGAACAACATTTATCTTACCGTTCGGGGTGCCCTGCGGAACACCCCGAACAACACAGGGCTGAAATGCAAGTTGTTCTGAGAACAACATTTATCTTACCGTTCGGGGTGCCCTGCGGAACACCCCGAACAACACAGTTAACTCTGGCAGAACCAAAATGAAAAAAGATACTTGCCGCTATGTTGGAGTTAATAAAAAGATTTTCTACTTTAAAAACAGTCTAAAAGATGGATTGAATGAACAAAACAAAATGGATTGCTACCAAAAAAGAATACGAGGTTGATGCACAGGGAAAGCCTGTTCTTAAAAAGTTTACCTCAGAACCTAAAAAAAATAATTTTGAAAAGAAAGATCTATTTGATCTGGTCTTCAGAACCATAGGGCTGCTTGCAATTGGACTTCCTATTTATATGATATCGGTGCAGCAAAGGGCTGCCATTAGAAGTGACAGAGCTAAACAACAATCAGAGATTTACCAGGCTACCGCTACAGAGTTCAGGCTCATTCAAAATAAGAATGTAAATAGTCCTATGTTTCAGCGTTCATTAAACAGGATATCCGATACACTTGTTCCTCGAATTGCTTTTTGGTTCAACAATGAGATCAGCGACAAAGCGGAAGAGATTAATAAAGATTTCCCACTGTACAAACAAGTTGTAACCAATATAGAAGTTGCAGATTCTTTGTTTGATATAGAGGCAGATTTGGGCAGCTATTTAGGTCACCTGGGAGAAAATATTTCAGCAGAACGGCAACATGATAAAAAAACTTTGGATACCCTTTTTTTCAATTTTGCGGATTATAAAAATAGTACTGGCGAACTGGTTGCAGATAGGGAAGGAAGCAATAGCAGTCAGCTTTTTTTAAGACAAATGGACACACTTAACAACAATATTGGAGCTTTCCACAACAGGTTTAAAAGCAACTGTGATGCGATCATGAACAGTTTTCAAAATGGGGTAGACAACAATTATGTTATTCAGTCAGCTTCTTTGCGGGAGCAGATAGAGATAGCCAAGAAATTGAAGCCGCAGACAAGAGAAAGTTTCCGGTCAATTAAATATAATTTCTTCCGCGAAATGAAATTAAAATGTGATAGCTTATTATATGATATGCGATCTTCGAACAAGCTATATGATCAATAAAGAGTTTTCCATTAAGACCAAAATGTAAAAATATGAGAGTAATGTACTCGGTCGGTTTCCTGCTTGTCCTTTTTGCTGTACCCTTTAATGTATTTAGTCAAAATGATTTTTCTCTGCCATCAATACAATTTGGGGGGGACGAAATTAATATTGCGAAAGATCAGCTAGAAGTATTGCAGAGCGCTGCTTCGCTAATAAAACAAGAACCAGAATGGAAGGTCAGGGTTTCCGGACATAGCGCTCCAAATAAAGCAGGACAGCAGAGAGGCTGGGACAGAGTGAATGCAGTAATCCGGTATCTGATCGAGAAGACGGGCATTTCAGAAAAGCGTTTCATTTTCAGCTACAATGAGGAGGGCGATTACAATGTTGTTGACCTCATTCCGACACATGAGAATGGGCCGGATAATGTACCTTCCCCCCATCCAAATTTGAGCCGGACAAATACAGACCTGATTAAATCAGTCAACCACAAACCAGTAACTGGCAAAAGGGTACATTAATTTTTGTAGCAGAAACATTTTTTCCGTTGCTCAAGCTCAAGTTGTTCTGAGAACAACATTTATTCTACCGTTCGGGGTGCCCTACGGAACATCCCAAACAACTACGTACATTAATTTTTGTAGTAGAAACATTTTTTGTTGCTCAAGCTCAAGTTGTTCTAAGAACAACATTTATCCTACCGTTCGGGGTGCCCTCCGGAACACCCCAAACAACCCCCCAAATCGGTTGTTCTAAGAACAACATTTATTCTACCGTTCGGAGTGCCCTGCGGAACACCCCAAAACAACCCCGCAAATCGGTTGTTCTGAGAACAACATTTATACTACCGTTCAGGGTGCCCCGTGGAACACCTGGAAAAACGGAAGAAAAGTCCTCGAAACGGTGAAAACATACATCCCAATACCTTTGCATTTTTTAAATTTAAGCATGGATCCGCAACTGGAATATGAGCGAGTAGTTAAATGGTTTGCAATGGCTTTTATTGTAATGATCCTTATCTCAGGCTATTTTTTACATAGGTCCGATTTACAGGCATCGGTTAACGAAGCTAATTTGCAGATTGATAAAATAATCCCTACCAAAAACTCCGGCTACCTGGTTGTAGGATATACTTCGTTTTTGGAAGGCACAACAAATATTTACATGGTTAAAAAAGTATGCGTTACGAAGCTAAACGCAGAAGGAAAGAAATTATGGAAAAAAAACCTGAATATCGAGAACGCGACGGGGATACAACAACTTAGTGATGGTAGTTATCTCTTGATAGGTTTTACAGGGGATTATAATAATTTTCGTCAAATAAAGATCAATAATTCCGGAGACATAGAATGGGAAAAAAGCTTAATTAAATTTGTTCGTTCCCCGGCAATTATAAAGGCTACTGACGACGGAGGTTTTGTTCTGGTATTCAACACCGCGTGGGATACAATTCATTATTCCCCCAGGCATCAGGACATTGTTTACTGGGTCGGAAAATTCAACAAGGAGGGAAAGCCGGAATGGCACGTTTGCGAACCAGACCCTGATAATTCTGAATTTGCATATGCGCGCTCAGTTGATGCAGATAGCAGGGGCGGGTATCTAGTTGCAGGGTCACCTCTCTTTTACAATACCGTGAAGATTATAAATTTCAGCAACCAGGGACGTTTGTTATGGAAGAAGTATTTTAATCTGCCATACAAATATCATATCTATCCTTTCAATGACCTGGGAGTTGCTTCTATAAAAGCGTCGGCAGACGGAAGCAGTATATTCGCTGGAACTGTTGAAAAAGATAGCTATGATTTGGACTATGGAGATGACAACTCGACCAATATCTGGGTAGAAAAAATAGACAGCACCGGCAGCGAACTATGGAAAAAAATAATTGCAGGAGACCAGATGAACCTTGCTTGTGGCTTGGAGAATACTGCCGACCTGGGTTATGCTGTTGTTGGCAGTACTTCGTCGAAAAAAGGCTATTATAGCCGGAACCATGGTGGCACCGATGTGCTGATGATGAAACTAAGAAACAACGGAAGCATAGAATGGCAAAAACTGTTTGGCGGCAGTGGCAAAGACGTTGCTACTGGTCTCGGGTTAACATTCGACGGCGGATATATCATATCTGCCAAAACCACATCTATAGACGGTGATGTACATAGCAAACTAAACATAAACAAGGGCTGGATAATTAAGCTGGATTCGACTGGAGTGATACAATGGGAAAAGACAACTGACAAATTGTAACCATTTTAGATGGTTTAATTGCATCATTAATTTCTTCTCTTACTCTGGTGAGAATTGTTGAGAAGAACAAGCAAGATCGTAATCAAATTCGGCAAACTGCCTGAAACTTCTGATTTGCAGGATTAGATGATTAACCTGATTTTTCGCGGTTGCAAGTGTTCTTCCAATCGTTTTGTTTTAGAACAATATTAATCGTTCAGGGTTTCCCTGCGCTACACCCAGATTAACTAAAACTTACTTTAAAGTCGATTTTGACAATAAAAATAGCTCTCTAAATTGCTTTTAATTTTGATAGCGAGTTGTTTATTGAATGATCATATTATACTGTTGAACCTGCTTTTTCAAGATTTTTTCTATTTCTGTTTCCAGGGTAGTTTGGTTGTTTGCTGACGTTTTTTTACGTAGGTTGGTTATATACGTTTGTCTTTGCAGACTTATGCCTGCTATCTTACTTTGCAGTGCCGTTCTTTTTTCAGCTTTTACTTTTACCAGTTGCTGCAATTCGGCCCGGCTCTTGTTCTTCAGACTGTCTGGTAATGTCTTTACATCGACTTTATCAATGAATGATTCATCGTCGGCAACAGCATCAACCAGGTCCCATTTCGAAGTCTTGTATAGTTTCTTATTTGCTTTGACCTCTACCCGTTCGGCAGCAACTTTTTTATTCATTGTGTAGTTCTTCCTATCCATATCGGCTTGTTTCGAGAAACTGCTGGCGCCCGCTAACCCGTAGGTAACGTACGTACCGTTTAGCTGGTCATTCAAAACAAACAGCGTGCTGTCGTAGGGAGTGGCAATGTCTTCAATGGTTGCATCCTGGTTGATATTGGTGTAACTGCCACTGCCACATTCGCCACCGAGTTTCCAATGTTCACGGATGCCGCTCATGTTGTCGCCACAATAAATAGTGTTTACGATCACTCCTTTATTTTTTGCTGCATTGCAGGCTGTGGTCCAGCTTACATCGCCCTGCAGAAAGTCTTCGTTGCCTGCGATAAAGATGACTTTGTAATTGGTGGAAGAAGTATCCCAGCCTAATTCTTTTATGGAAGAATAAATAACATGCCCGCAGTATTCATCACCACCATTTGTCTTCAACTCAAACAGGTTTTGCGACAATAAATCGAGATCGGAAATAAAGCCGTTGATCTGTTTGACATAGCCTTTTGCAACATTGTTGGTGGGTCGTCCATATTCGTAAAGTGCTATTTCTATCTGCGGCGATTGACCATTGCACACAGCTTTTCCTAATGTGCCAACCATGTTCCAAAGTTGCGCTTTAGCCTGGTCAATCAGACCATCCATGCTATTGCTAACATCGAGTAAAATAGCCACTTGTATTTTGGAGGAATTGTTTTTTTGATCGAAGGCAGCAGTAGAGTCAAGGGGAGTTTTTTGGGAAGTAAACAGAAAAATGACGGCAAAAGCAGCGAGCCCGGGCAGGGCAACACTAAGCAGTAGTTTCATAAAAGGGAGTTTTTATAAAAGATGCCTGGCTCATTTGTTTACATAAAATGTTGTAGAGAAAAGTATGGCTTTTACAATCACTTAACAAAAGCCGTTTTTACATGGGCAGTACGTCTATACTGGCAAAATTGGTTGTTCTGAGAACAACATTTATCCTACCGTTCGGGTGCCCTGCGGAACACCTTACACTGGCGAAATTGGTTGTTCTGAGAACAACATTTATCCTGGTGTTCGGGGTGCCCTGCGGAACATCCCAAACAACCCCGCAAAAATTGGTTGTTCTAAGAACAACATTTATCCTGCTGTTCGGGGTGCCCTGCGGAACACCCAAACAACCCCGATTTACACTGGCAAAATTGGTTGTTCTGAGAACAGCATTTATCCTACCGTTCGGGGTGCCCTGCGGAACACCCCAAACAACCCCGAACTTCTGATTGTTCTAAGAACAACATTAATCCTGGTGTTCGGGGTGCCCTGCGGAACACCCGAAACAACCCCGAACTTCTGATTGTTCTAAGAACAACATTAATCCTGGTGTTCGGGGTGCCCTGCGGACCACCCCAAAAAACCCCGAAAATTGGTTGTTCTAAGAACAACATTTATCCTACCGTTCGGGGTGCCCTGCGGAACACCCCAAACAACCCCGCAAAATTGGTTGTTCTGAGAACAACATTTATCCTACTGTTCGGGGTGCCCTGCGGAACACCCGAAACAACCCCGCAAAAATTGGTTGTTCTGAGAACAACATTTATCCTGGTGTTCGGGGTGCCCTACGGAACACCCCAAGCAACCCCGGTTGTTCTAAGAACAACATTTATCCTACTGTTCGGGGTGCCCTGCGGAACACCCCAAACAACCCCGTGCCCTGCGGAACACCCCAAAATAACCCCGCAAAAATTGGTTGTTCTGAGAACAACATTTATCCTGCTGTTCGGGGTGCCCTGCGGAACACCTCCAAACAACCCCGTTAGATGATTAACCTGATTTTTAATTCCACCTTTCCCTTCCACCTTCCACCTTATACCTTCCACCTTTCCCTTCCACCTTCCACCTTCCACCTTCCACCTTCCACCTTCTACCTCAAGCCTTCCACCTTCCACCTTCCACCTCAGGCCTTTCACCTTCCAACCTTATCCCGGAACTCTTATCAAGTACCGTTTTTACGTCGAAAAATATTCTTCAGTACAAGTGTGCGACGCAACAATGCCTCAACAGAAATGATAAGCCCGGCCCACAAAAAAAACTTCAATGTGAGCAGAAGCAGGTAATTTTTTCTGCACCGATAAAACGTATACATGCACCACAGTATGCACAATTGTGGCGGGCATATTTGTTGTAACAAATGAAACGTACCAAACCAGCCATCTATGAAATCAGCAATGGAATTGATCGACGGACAAGCCTGGCTCGATAATGCAGGCGACGTTATTCAGCCGAAAGTACTTGACACCTTTAAGGCAGCAGGTGAGGTGGGCAGCACGGTGAAAAATATACTGCACGGCAAGTGGTTGGGTCACCCGCTGCACCCCATAATAACCGACGTGCCTGTGGGTGCCTGGACCACCGCAGCGGTATTAGATTGCCTGGAGCTTTGTGGTAGTAAAGAATTTAAAAACGGCGCCGATGCCGCAGTGGTTATTGGGCTGGCAGGCGCTGCCGGCGCGGCTGTTACCGGCATTACCGATTGGTCGGGCACTACAGCTATTGAACGCAAGGTGGGTCTGGCACACGGGCTGTTAAATATGGGTGCCACAGTTATGTACCTGACTTCAATATTTCTGCGTAAAAAGAAAAGCACACGTGGCGCGGGCATTGCGCTGTCAATGCTTGGCTATGGCATTACATCGGTGGCTGCCTACCTTGGCGGCGAACTGGTGTATAACAAACAGGTTGGTGTCAATCATACCGCTGTTCCCGAAGGGTATCCGGAAGATTTTGTGGCTGTGCTGCCGGCAGACGAACTAAACGAAGGTGAAAAGAAATGTGTGCGCGCCGAAAAGGTTGACGTGTTGCTGGTAAAAAAACTAGGTAAGATCTATGCGCTTGCCAACACCTGCTCGCACCTGGGCGGCCCGCTGGCAGAAGGCGAAATAACCGAAGATGGGTGTGTGCGTTGCCCGTGGCATCAATCAGAATTTTTGCTCAGCGACGGCAGTGTGAAAAACGGGCCCGCCACAGAGCCGCAACCCACCTTTGAGGTGCGCGAGCATAACGGACAAATTGAAGTCAGGTTGCAATCGGGTTGGGTGTAATGTTTTTGGCGAGGATGCCAATAGCGGCAGAAAACTGTCTGAACTATGATTTACAGGGTTGAATGTTTAACCTGATTTTTGCTCCGGCAGGAGTTTCCTGTTTATAGCAAAAAGGATTTCAATTTTCACCCGGCTGCATAGGAGTCCGCTATAATAAAGCAGAGGATTATTTTGGTTATCGGCAGTGGAGGTTTATTTAAGCATTGTTGCGTCGCACCCTTGAACAGACAAATCTTTGTGCAGCTTTTTTCACGGTTTGCAGAGAATAACCACGCAATACTAGATGTAAAAAGGAAATTTTGGGAAGACACCACAGCAGCGGCAAAAAACTGGTGTGTAGTACTGGGTGCAGGTTTTCTATTTTATTTTCATTCTTCATTTGTTACTTAAAACTTTCTTCCTTCTACCTTAGTTTTAAACTCCTCAGGCTTTTGCAAATGAGATGAAGACTATGTCTTATTTGTTTGAGTTATTTGATAGGTTTGTGAGTAGGAAGTTTGAAGGGGAAGAGGAAAAAGGGATAGCAAACAACTTTTGTGACTTACTAAAGAGATTTGGCAATAATCGGTAAACAAATCTCAACAGATGAAAATATTTTGAGAAATATTCTTCCTAATACGTTTGTTATTTATTTAAGTCTACTATAATAGCAAGCTTTAATGCCGCAATTATGTAGCGCAAGATATCATTAAGAACTATTCTATGCTGTGAAGAATACTGCTTCAAAAAATGCTAATTTTTCTCCGCTATTAAATATAGTTGTGTATCGCCGAGTTTATAGGAAGATTTTTCGGTGGAATTGTACAGTTCTAATGTTTTTAATCCAAACTTGCCAAGCATCCTTTTGAGTTCAGCAACGGTGTAAACGTGGTGTTTAAAACGATGTGCTTCCTGTTTGCCATCTTTTGTATAGGTGAGTGTGGTAAGCAAACAACTGTTCCATTCATCATATTCATTCTGCACTTCCATAGTTAAACCCGGAAGCTCATACTTGCCTTCCTTAGCAAATTTAGCAAGAAAACTTTCTGCCATCAGCCCGGTATTAATTACCCATTTTGCACCTTGCTTTAAGGTTTTTGAAACCTTATCTACAAATACTTCCATGCCCTCATAATTAAAATAGCCAAAACTATTACCCAGACAAAATGCACCATCAAAAGAGCCTGTTAGTTGAAGAGATAAAATGTTTCCTTCGATCACCTCCATATTCAGTTGTTGGGCTTCAACTTTCTCTTTTAATCCATTTATAAATTCTTTTGAAATATCTATAGCTGTTAGTTGATAACCATCCTTTGCAAGAGCAATAGAATGTCTGCCTGTTCCGCAAGGCATATCAAGAATGGCTGAACCGGGTTGAACATTAAGTACGTCTTTAATAAATGCAACTTCAATACTTGTCATTTCCGGTGTTGCCGCTTTCTCCCACATTTCACAGTTTATACCAGAGAAAAAAGTCTCGTACCAGTTATCGGGAATATTGTTGCTCATAATGGTATTTTTGCTTGTCAATTTTATAAACTATTAAGCCTGCACAGAGCATTGTAGATTGCATATTTGGAGGGTTTAATTCACCTTCTTTTGCCATACCAATCTTTTGCATAAGTTTTTCGGATTACAGTATCTTTCTAAATCAAAATTTTTGTACCGCTACTATCAGCATGAATAAACTTTTCTCTTAATTTTTTATTAGCAGCATTCTTTAGAAGGCTACCGTGCCCAAATACGGCTTTATCAAAATCGAAGGCTGCTGCTTTTAAAATGCTTTTAATGCTTAACGCCGGGTCTTCATTTACCGTACTTATTCCAAGGCCTGCTGCATGAGCACATATATCACCCCCAATTAGTACACCTTCATTTTTTATTAGTAAAGCTATATGGCCTGCGCAATGTCCTGGTGTATGAATCACCTGAATGCCTCCTGCAAAAGGTATTAAATCATTATCTTTCAAGTATTCATCTGTCTTTACATGCTCAACGGTATCGGGGGTATTTTTTATAAAAAAATGATAGAGGAGTTTGTTAATTAAACCAGGAGAAAGATACATTGGCCTTCGAACACCAATGCCTTGTTCAAGCAAACTTGCATCTTCATGATGCGCCCAGACGGGAATTTGTAGTCTCTTTATTATTTCAGCAACACTTCCCGCATGATCAGGATGACAATGCGTTAAGATGATTCTCTTTATATCATGCGGATTTTTACCGCCTTTTTTAATAGCTGCAAATATTTTATCTGCACTGTGTGCATTACCTGTATCAACAAGCGTTAAACCATTATCCTCAATTATAAAAGTGTTTACGGCACCTAAACTTATTTGATAAATATTACCGGCTATTTTATGCATTGTTTTACTTATTTCAATATGTACATGCTGAGCTCAATATCCATCATTTAGTTGTCAAAATTCTGAATTCGTTTTCCATCTTCAAATCGTTCTTTAAATTGTCCTTGAGTATATTCATCTATAACTCTATTCCAAAATAGCTGCGCCGGTTTAAGCCGCAAACGATCCATCTTTTTCAACATCAATAGTTAAGTCCAACTGAACGACAGGTAGTAGATAACTTGCAGCCGAATTTAATACTATCCAGCCATGCTATTGCTAATACTTTTGTTGTGAACAGTCCTTTCACGTCATGGATTACTGCTTGCAAAAAGTCAACCGTTTGTTCATATTTTGGGTGTTTATATTGACTGTGTAAACACCTGTTGTCAAATGTTCTATGTTTAGAGGAATTAGATTTCTACCCACACTTAAGTTGAAGGTTTTCGTTGACAATATTTTGCCATCAACGGTTATGATTTTTATCATGGCACTTTCTTCCCGCTCGGATTGCAATTGTATTGTTGCATTTGAGCTACTTGGATTGGGAAAGATTTGCGCTTTTATTTGCTGCCGGCTTTAACTTTATGATTTTTGAGTAAGTAAATTTCCCGTCTTTATCAATCTGCTTTAAACGATAGTAATTTTCTTTCTCTGAAATATTGTTTGCTGTAAAATGATAATCAATTCGGGATGAGCTATTTCCTCCAAATAATTTTGCTTTCTACAAAACCGATTTTATAAAAATCAGTTCCATTTACGCTATTTCAATTGCAAAACCTTTATTGTTTTCTTCATTTACTGTTGCCCAATAAAGAAAATTGTGATTGCCACTATTTTGCCCTGAAAAATCAAGAAAGTTAGGGGAAGAGTAGATGCATTGTATGAAAAATCATCTACACCAACTATGTCTGAATTAGCTCCTGTAACCCCACCATCAGTAACAAAATATCTAAATGCTATTCTGCCTGTAGTGGTACCTGTAATACCTGATAACTTTATTGTAAATTTCGTCCATGCCGCATTGGGATAGCCCCCTACTGTAAGATTTGGATTAATAGAAAGAAGTTGAGTAGAAAAAACTCCAAAAGAAGTAGAAGTATTTCCAACATTTGTACTTGTATCGGTTGTACTAATCTTACTTCCATTCTATCGGGATAAGGACTACCCTCAAAAGTCCTTGTCCAAAATTTTATTTGCGCTCCATTTTGAAGAGATAACACGGGCGTGATTAACCAAACACTCAGCGTACCGGAATTTACCGTGTCGGAAATACTCGAAAAATCTACTACAGCGTAGGAACTACTATCTCCCGAATGCGCAAGTAATCCAATATCTGCTGTGTGCACCTTTGTAGGTTTACGCCACGCATTGTTGCTGGGCGAATAAGAAAGGTTTATATCAGCCCAGCCTGAAGTAGGGAAAGTGTCAAAATTTTCAGATAGGGTTGTCAGTTGAGCATTAGTGGCAAAGCACGATAACAAACACAATAACAACATACCGTAGGTAGAATAAAAAAAATTCCAACTTATTTTAATCAAGCACCGTTTCATGAAAAAGGATTTTAGTTTATTAAATTGTCAATTTTTTTATTCAAAAGTTAAAAGGCTATTTCAGTTGTATAAGTTCGTCAGTTGAGATAGAAGCGCCTGAGATAACTGAAACTTTAATCATTCTATAGAATTTTATACAGTAGGAGAAATTTAAATTCGGTTTAAAAATTTTTATGATTGGAATGTTGTGTTAGCATCACGCACCACAGTTTAAAACGTGTTCATATCAATTGTTTTTTTGTTACTTTTCTGAGGCGATATTTTTTAAGAAAGTGCTAAACAACACCGCACGATGTTCCGTTATCTTGCCTTCCTCATCGAATTTAAAAATGTCAACGTCTTTAAATTTGAAAGCCTTGCCTTTTGTTTTCATGCCCATAAAATCGTTTTTAAACGAGCCACTCCAATCTGCATACACGAAAACATAATCACTATCCGACACTGCAATCTCGTTGGATGATTTATATTCATTCACCGCGAACCGCCACATATTTGCAAACATTTTTACCGTATCAATGCCCCTGGCAGGCGGAGTGCTTCCATCACCATAATCAACGGTGTTTGCAGCAAGATGCGAAACGATTTCATCAATGTTTCCGCTGCTCCAGGCCCGTAAGCATTTTAATGCAACCTGCCTGTTTTTTTCTTCTTTATCTTCCTGCGCGTTTTCTTGTGCTAACGATTTATTTTCGTCTTCTTTCGGTTGTTGAGTTGTTGTATTGCAACACACAAGCAAACCGAGTGCAAGCAATGTGGGTATTACTATTTGTTTCATGGTGTTTTATTGAAATGATTGCTGCGACATAATTTTCAGTTTTAATTAGGGTTGCCTACAATAGTCGTAGAATTAGCCTTGTAGTTTATATTTATCAATGATAGGCTGCCGTTGATTGTGAAACCATGTTATGCCAAACTTTTTGTCAAGTGCAGCTATTCTGTTTGCAATTTCAGGTGTGGCTGGTGTAAAATTATTCTTCACCATGTCAGGAATGATTTTATGAAATAATTCCTCCAAATAATCTTCTAAATTTTGATTGAAAAAGCAATCTATAAACCTCAGTGGTTTATCTGAAGCATTCCATAATGAATGAATGATACGTTTTGGTCGAAAGTTCCAACCACCAGCTTCTACTTCATATATTTTTTCACCAATCATTACTGTTGCTGTTCCTTCCAAAACATACATGAGTTCATCTAAATTTTCGTGCATGTGTGGAGATGGTCCCATTTGTTTAGGTCTGACAGCAACTTCGATATTTGAAAATTGTTTGTCAGTTTGGTCATAATGTATAATTGTACGAACGTCCGTATTACCAGCCCCTGGTGAAAGTGGTTCACGAGGTGGAATATAAAAAGGCTGGGAGCATATTTCGTTGTCGATATTTTGTACAGACGCAAAAGTTGAAGAGTTCAATAGAGTAATGCCAAATACACCTGCAGTAAGAAATTTACGGCGTTCCATATTGTGAGTTTTTAATTGTAAATAATACTGTTTGCAAAAACCCTACTTATAAAAATTTACGATGTCAACTTACGGTCTCTGCCAACGGTACAATGACCGGGGATGCATTTTGGTTTGTTGTGCCAATTCATCTGTAGTTTTGAGCGCATCTTTTACCAGGTCTGCAATACCAAGTTCAGCAGCAAAGCCAATAGCTCTGGAAGCAGAAAAGCCGAAACGCATTTGCATTAATTGAACAGGTGGAGGGAGTTGTTGCGACATAAATTTGGTTTAGAAATAACAATTTGCTCATTTGCTTTTTATTCTATTGCACTCTTCCTTTTTCTTCTTCTGCACCTGTTGAGCGATTTCTGGTTCCTTTTAACTGGTTATTTCCAAAGCTGCGTGTATAGGTAAACTTGTAAGTGCGTTGCGTAAATTGTAACCGCACATCTCCATATAAATTTTGAGCAGGTAAATTAACATGACCACCAAATACAAGGGTATTTAGGATATTACTGGTAGTAAAAAGAAACGAACCTTTGTTGTTTGCCAGTTTCTTTCTTATTCCAACATCAACAGTGCCGAAATCCCGGCCAAGGGAAATACCATTTAAGCTAGGTGATTGATAAAATCCCGAAAGCTCCATTGAAAACTCTTTTGGAAGCCTAAAGCTTTGAGTGCTGTTTATATTAAAATTCATTTGATTAATTTTGACGGGAACCTTTTGGTAGATAGCATTATTCTGCTGCCATATTCCTGTGAAGTTATATTGCATGGTCCACCATTTAAAAACCTCTACAGGCACAGATATTATTGCAGCTATGGTATGTTGATTTATGAGATTTTGAGGTGAAAGAAGGGTTTTATTGGTAGCGGAGTCTGATAATGGCTGAAAGCCGGTAATAGCATTCTTTTCTTTGGCATAAGATAACGTGAACAAATACCTTTTAAAAGAATATCCTACCTTAACAATATTTGAAATAGAAGGTTGAAGAGCCGGATTGCCGGTAAGTAAAGTGTTTGGGTCAATGTAGTAAGTGAAAGGGGCAAGGTCATTGAAAGTTGGCCGTCTAATCCTACTGGTAAAAGAAAAACTTAGCGAGGCCTTTTCATTCAATTTCCGGGTCAGAAAAAAGGAAGGAAAAAGGTTTCCATAATGTCGGTCTACAATGTTTTTAGCATTATTGGTACCCAAATTCGAGTTTGTGTATTCATAACGAAACCCAACTTTTACATCTGTGTTTTTCCCTGCAGCTATATTTAAGGATGAATAGGCAGCGGCATAATTTTCTACTAGTTTATAGCCAGCAGATAAATCATCTCTTTTTACCCAGGCATTTTGCTCCTGTTTTTCAAAGGTGATGTTATTATTAAAGGTAGACCAGGTACCTTTTACACCCGCTTCAAGGTTTACTTTCCCACTTATCTTTTTTGTGTAATCAAGGGCACTTACCACAATGTTGATTGGAGTTATCTTACCGCTCCTGGTTCTTTGATCATATTCAAAACTTCCGGATGCATTGTAAAAAGAAGTATGATACAGCACAGGTTGATTATTTGTATAGTGTATATAGTCAACATTCCCCGACAAGTTTTCTCCCTCTTTAAAACTGTGTTGAATATTTATGTTACCGCTGTAACTCCTCCAGTGGTTCACCTCGGAGTTTTCAAGGGTTAACGAAGTATCAGGCAGACCGGCTTTAATTCTTGAACTTCTATTTGCTTCACTTTGGGAATAACGATTGTCGTACCCGGATACAAGAATTCCAAAAACAGTATGCTTGCTTATTTCGTAATCTAAACCTAGCCTTGCATTTAGGTTTCTGGTTGTGTCAGTTCTATATAAGAATGTAGACGTTTCGGTAACTATTCCTTTGTTTGAAATTTTGGAGTAGGAGTTTATGTTGGGTTTTGATTTAGTTCTGGCATAAGAAAAGTCTCCGTAAATATTTAATTTTCCTTTCCGATGGTTAAAATTTGTGCTGGCTGCTGAAATAAAGCCCCTACTGTAGCCACCGGTGATTGTATAAGAGCCGTTGGTGCCGAAACTATTGTTACTCTTTAAAACGATATTGATATAGCCTGCATTGCCTTCGGCATCAAGGGTTGCAGGCGGAGTTGTAATCAACTCTATCTTTCAATGTTGGTTGAACTCATGCCGGCAAGCATTTGTAACGCTGCACTAATCGGCATGTGACTGATCTTACCATTCATCATAATCACCACACCATTTTTGCCGTTCATCGATAGCACATTGTTTTGATGGTCTACAATAACACCGGGTGAACGCTCCAATACTTCCAGTGCAGTATTTCCTGCTAGATGTAATACTGTTGTCTACATTAATGATTAGCCGGTCAATCTTCTGTTCAAGCAAAGGTTTTTTAGCGGTAACGGTTACATCATTTAAGGAATTGATTTCCTGCTGCAAGTAAATAAAAGCGACGTCCATATTCAGGTTACATGATCAATATTAATTACAGAGGAGATAAGCTGGTTTAAAACCAACCATTGTTGTGGAAACAATGTAATTTCCTCCGTGATATTGGTAAAAGAATAAGCGCCATCCTTATCACACACCATAGCTTTAATTAATAATGAATCATTCGCTTTCAGCAGCAATGCACTTGCATTCATTGCAGGCTCGTTTGCCGATCTGAGGACTTTGCCATGTACAGTTGCTTGTGCCAAAGCAGCATGATGAATGAATAGTGCGACAAGTGCCAATAAAAGCTTTGTCGCAAACTTTGATTGTATAAATATAATTTTCACTGTTATTAATTTTTAAGTACAAAATGTTCCTGGTTATAATTTGTCGTATGATAAATATGATCGGTAACTGTTTGCGTTTACTTTTAAGTATAGTCTGCACGGCATAAAAAATTTGAATAGATTTTTTGAGCCGTGCTTTTGGACTTCTATCAACATCGTTGCCACGCTCGCTTGTACTGAAACCTACTATTCGACGTGGCAGTTTACCCTGAGCTTGTCGAAGGGTCGCACTCTTGTACTTTTAGCTCAACAGGCAGCAATGCACTCCTTTTCCCGTTCACGGGAAACTTATCCGGCGAACAGTATGAACGCATAACAGCAAATCAAAAATAGAAACAGGTTAAAGCAGGAAATAGTAAAAACAGGACAAGTTTTAGGATTAAAAATTTCAGATAAACAAATTGATTGTATAGCTAAAACCTGCTTTGCTGTCAAAAAATTATAGGCTATTGTGATAAAGTAAAGCTATAGGGTGCAGCAGTCTCAATCTAACAAGTAGTTGTGAATAACCTCTTCTGTTGAGTGAGAAGGATTCTTTATTGAGGGAATGAAGATTCAAGTAAATGACTGCACTAATCAAGATAAATAATTTCCCTCAGTTAAACTGCTATTAACCATTCAATAAAAACATCTTACACAATATGTAATTATTAGCTTAAGAATTGGATATAATTTTAAATGCAGTTAAATAGTAAGCATGAAGAAAGGGTTATCAGCATACTGGTGGTGTCAAATTGCAGGTTGGGGCACCTTTTTCTTTATCGTAACTTTTTTCTATTTTTTTGTTCCCCGGCTTACCGATTTCCCAGTTTACTTCGGAGTTATTATTACCACATTGATAGGTATTTTTACTTCTCACCTGATGAGGGGATTTATTATAAAGGCTAATTTGTTAAACCTTAACATTGCCAAACAATTTGTAGCAATTGTGTTGATTTCCGTGCTCTTCTCGGTTGTTTTCTTAATCCTTTCTTGGCTACCCGAACCATTATATTTATATTTCAATACCAACTACACCTACAAATTTAATTTCAGGGAAACAATAGTAACCAGTATTTATCTGAACGCCCAATTCTTCGGTATCTGGAATTTTATTTATTTTATCTACCACCATGTTCAAAAAAGCCGAAACCATTTGATTGAAACAGTACGCTTAGAAAGTGAACTAAAGATTAAACATTTAGAAAGCGATAAAGCACAAATTGAATACCAGCGCAATATTGGCAATTTTTATCTTACCGCGCTTAGATGCCAGATGAACCCTCATTTTATCTTCAATTGCCTTAATTCAATAAAGCTTTATTCATTAGAAAACGATTCGGCATCAGCATCAGAATACATTACTAAATTTTCAAAGCTGATAAGACTGGTATTGGAAAATTCATCAAAGGGGAAAATCATGTTATCATCAGAATTGGATATGTTGCGTTTATATATAGAATTGGAAGCTATGCGCTTTAAAGAAAAGCTGTCCTTTAATATTTATGTTGAAAAAGATGTTGTGCCTGACTATATTGAACTTCCTCCTTTGCTTTTGCAACCTTATGTTGAAAATGCGATATGGCATGGATTGATGCCTAAAGAAGAAGGTGGAAAAATAGATATTGAAGTTTCTATGAATAATGAAAAATCTCTGCTTAAGCTTGTTGTCACAGACAACGGAATCGGCAGGGCAAGTTCTACAGATTTGGGAAACGCAAAACCGACTAATCGTCAGTCCTACGGTATAAAAGTTACATCAGACAGGATAGACTTGATTAATCAGGTTTACGGTGCAGGCGCCGAAGCATCGATACTTGATTTAATGGATGATGCCGGGAAAGCCTTCAGGCACAAAAGTGATTATTCAAATACCTGTATAATGAAACTGAGAACAATTATTATTGACGATGAGCCGGACAGCGTAAAGTTGCTACAGTTGCAACTTGCACAATCCTGCCCTCAGGTTGAAATTGTTTCAACTTACAACAGTTCAGTTAAAGCAGCAAATGAAATAGAAAGCCTTGAGCCTGATTTATTATTTCTCGATATAGAAATGCCGGTGATAAGCGGTTTTGAATTATTAAAAAAATATCACATCTCAGCTTCAGTGTTATATTTATTACTGCTTATAATCAATATGCGTTAAAAGCATTCCGGTTTAACGCACTGGATTATCTTGTAAAGCCAGTTGACACCAACGATTTGTTGGAAGCCGTTGCAAAGGCTGAAAAAAAAATAAAGCCAACCTCAACCCAGCTAAGTTTATTGCAAAGACAAATGCGCGGCGAGTTAGCTACAAAGATTGCAATTGCCGGGCAGAACGGCGTTTCATTTATAGAGCTGAATGAAATTGTTTTTGCCGAAGCAAGTAATAATTATTCAAAATTAATTTTAGCAGATAAACGGATATTCATTCTTTCAAAAACCCTTAAAGATGTGCAGGAGGTTTTGGAAGAAAGTCATTTTTTACGTGTACACCGGCAATACATCATCAACCTAAATCATGTAAAACAATTTCAACCGGAATGAAAGTATTTTAATTATGGACAATGGTGAACACTTGCCAATTGCACGTAATCAAAAAGAAAGACTGGTTGAAAAATATGGATGGCTATAGTACAAAAAGTAAAACCGAGCCATTTAAAATCCAGTTCTTTTTACAACAACAAATCTTTCATTATTAGTACTGCTATCTGATTGAACAAAGGCATCATTATTTGAGTTCTAATAAGTCCTTTGGAGGGCTCGAAATTTCTGTGTTGTTTCGAAAAAAAGCGGATGGATTTTCGTTGGCAAATTCTTTGAAGTCTTTTATCATGTGCATCTGGTCGAAATAACCACAGTCATGGGCAATAGAAGTCCAGTTATTTTGTGGATGTTTTAGCCTTGTGTTTACTGCATTATTAAACCTTAAAAGCCTGCAATAAAATTTTGGTGAAACGCCCGTTTGTTCAGTAAACCTTCTTGAAAAATTTCTTACACTCATGTTTGCTTTGTATGCATATTGATCAATGTTTAACAAAGGCGACTTATTAAATAGTTCGTTGGAGATATAGGTAATGCCATCGTATAAACTAATAGAATTTCGCTGGAGATTTAAATAATGAAGCAGGTAATCTATCTGCCAAAAAAGCCATCAGCTGCATTTCAGCAGCATTTTGTAGTGCTTCGTTTAAAGCCTTCGCCTCTTTACCAAACACCTCATCCAGGTAATACAATTTGTTAACAAAAGCTGCTACAGGCATCCGAAATAGTTTATTGAACCCATTTGCCTTAAACTGAACTATAAAAGTGTGATACACTCCATTAAATGAGACAGTGCCGTTACAACGCGACAGTAAACCAACAATACAGCCCCGTTCGTTTTGAAGAGGTGAGGCTAAACCTTCACTTGTATAATGGTATGGCTGGTCGGACAGGTAAAATATAAGACTTGTTTCATTGCTGGCAGGCCAAGTGCTTTTTAGGGATACTTTTTGCCCCTGTGAAGTGGACAAGATATAATCATCAACAAAAGGTTGTAATGATGGATGTGGCGGTATGAAATAATTGATGATCAATGTTTCACTGAGTTACAAAGTGTATAATAGTAAAAAATCAACAATCATGCTTTGTTGTAAATGTGCTTATACTACAACCGGTAAAATACCAAAAGCTGTGTTCTTCACTTAACAGTTTATACGCTAGCTTTTATATTCGCAAGATCTTGCACCTAAATTGTAGTTGGCAGATGCCCCTCGGCGATTTCATTAGGCGAATTAAGGGGAACCTTGTTGAATAAAACTTTTTCCTATCTAATTTTTAAACTGTAGAAGCAAAGGGTATATTGCTTCAAGATTTTTTAGTCCTGCTGAACTCACTTATCTTATCCTTGTGGGTTAGCAGAGAACCGGCACGCATCGCAGAGCCTGCCCTGACCTTCAACGGGGGTCTCATGCTAAAGCACAAAAACTATACGGAAGAAGACCCTACAAAGACAAAGATTTGTTGGATTAATAGCTCATTTTAAAAGGCAAAAACGATTAAATACATAAAAAATACAGCTATGCAAAAGAACACGATCTGTTTATGGTACAATAACGACGCGGTGGAGGCCGCTCACTTTTATGCAAATACATTTCCCGACAGTTCGGTTGGAAAGGTATTTCAGGCGCCTTCAGACTTTCCGGGAGGCAAGGCAGGCGACGTGCTTACAGTAGAGTTTACTGTGTGTGGAGTACCTTGTATAGGACTTAACGGCGGCGATGTATTTAAACATAGCGAGGCGTTTTCCTTTCAAATTGCTACGGATGACCAGGCCGAGACCGACCTTTATTGGAATGCGATTATTGACAACGGAGGCACACCTAGTGAGTGTGGCTGGTGCAAAGACAAATGGGGGCTTTCGTGGCAAATCACTCCACGTGTTCTGACTGATGCAATGGCCAAGGGTGGCGAAGTAGCAAAGCGGGCATTTGAAGCAATGATGACAATGAAGAAAATTGACATTGCAAAAATAAAAGATGCAATAGGCAAATGAGCGCACTGTAATAGCTTTTCCTGCGGCGAGGTGTCTTGCTTATAGCAGCGTCTTTAGCATAATTGCGAAAAAAAAACGTTGTCCTAAAAATACGATGCGATGATGTCCCTTCATCTGTAGCACCGGCGCTGCTGCCAGAAGCAAAACCGCACACGCTGTGCGACGCAACGGCCGCTACATAGTAGTACAATTGCCTGGCTCCAAAAAAAAATAAACTGCTGCCCTCTCTTCTTACTTTACCAGATATGTACCCGCTTGTCTCGCCGGCAGGTACAAACTGTCGCCGGGCTGCACATTGAAGGCTTCATAGAAATGCGGGTTATTCATTAGCGGGCTGTTGACGCGCCATAGGGGCGGGGAGTGTGGGTTGTTGTTGATCCACAGGCGCAGAAATTCATCTTTCATCTTGACCCGCCAGATACGCGCCACCGATATAAAGAAACGCTGGTCGGGTGTATAGCCATCGATCTTAGTGGTGTCGTGCCCTTCGGGGGTTAGTTTAAAAGCATCGTAGGCAATGGCAACACCACCAATGTCTGCGGCATTTTCACCTACGGTCATAGCGCCTTTTACATGTAGGCTATCAAGCACTGTGAACCGGTCATAGAGATCGACAACCTGTTGTGTTTTTGCTTTGAATTTGGTATAGTCGTCTTTTGTCCACCAGTCTTTTACATTGCCTTCTTTGTCAAATTGTGCACCCTGGTCGTCGAAGGCATGGGTTATCTCATGACCGATCACCATGCCAATGCCGCCATAGTTGAGCGCATCATCAGCATGGTCATCGAAGTAAGGCGGCTGCAATATGGCGGCAGGAAAAACAATTTCGTTAGCGGCAGGATTGTAGTAAGCCGTAACAGTTGAGGGCGTGGTGAACCATTCACTCTTGTCAACAGGTTTGTTTAGTTTGGCGAGTTGAAACTGGTAGTTGTTGGCATTGGCAGAGATCACATTTTCAAAGTATTTGCCTTTTGCAACCGTTACATTATTGTAGTTGCGCCACTTATCGGGGTAACCAATTTTTTTAGTTATGGTCAGCAGCTTTTCCTGCGATTTTTGTTTGGTGCTATCACTCATCCAGTCAAGTTTATCGATACGCGCAGCCAGGGCTTTTTGCAGATTGTTGACCAGGTCGAGCGTGCGCTTCTTTGCATCTTCAGTAAAATATTGCTTTACATACAACTGCCCCAAAGCCTCGCCCAGCAACTGATCAACTGCACTGGCTATTTTTTCGCCGCGCATTTTTTGGACTGCCTGTCCGCTCAGCACCTTGTTCAGCTCGAAGGCAGCATCTACAAATGGTTTGCTCAGCACCTCCGCATAGTTATTGAGTGGTGTAGGCCTTCAGATACAGTTTCCACTCGCTTAAGGGAATTGCTTTTAACGCGGCATTCAGCTTGTCGTAGTAGGCAGGCTGCGCAACATCTATCGAATTTGTTTTTGCTCCTAAAGCATCTAACACCTGCTGCCAGCCAATGTTGGGTTGTCGCTTAATGAGGTGGGCAACAGCCATCTTGTTATAGTTGGCATTTACATCGCGCAGTTCAACATTGGTCTTGTGCGATGACGCAAGTTGCTTATCGATGTTGTAAACAGTGGCAGCATCTTTTGTGGCCGTAGCGCTGTCGCTGCCGGTTAGTTGAAAAAGCTTGGCCAGGTATTTTTTATACGCCTGCTGAATAGTGGTGCTGGATGCATCTGTTTTAAAATAATAATCCCGCTCGGGCAAGCCAATACCGGTTTGATAAAGATGTGCAATGTTGAGATTGCTGTTTTTATTGTCGGCGCCCACGCCAAAGGCTAAGAACGACGTATTGTATTTGGTTGCTTCATTGGCAGCAAACTGCAGCAAGCCAGCTACATTGCTGATGCTGTCAATACGTGCGAGCAAAGGTTTGATGGGTTCATAACCACGTTTTTCTATGGAAATGGTGTCCATACCTGCTGCATAAAAATCACCCAGCTTTTGTTCTATGCTTCCCGCACTGTTATTGGCTTTTGCCACACTATCAAGTATGTGTTGCAGGCGCAGCCGCTGCGGATAGTTCATAAACATATAGGCGCCCACACCCGCCTGCGACGGTGGTATCTGTGCCGTATCGTACCACGTACGGTTCACATACATAAAGAAGTTATTGCCGGGTTTTACAGAAGAGTCAATTCCAGTTATGTCACCGGCAGACGAAGTTTCGGACGCAGTATTGCAGGCGGCGAGTGTTAGTACAAGGGCAAGTAGAAAGAGGGATAATTTCATACAGAGTTACGTTGTATAATTTTGATATTTACAAAGCCAGCCGAAGTTACTTGTTCCGTGTTTTGCGAGGGAACAAAAATAATTTTCACGTCAACCGGTAAATAGAAATTTTGAACTTACAAGATTAATTGCGTGAGTTCAATATAAACTTTTAGCAACTGCTGAAATTATTTTCAAGATGGATAAAAAAAAGTGGCAAGAAAATATAATTTTTCTTGCCACTTTTTTAAATGAAACATTTAGCGCAGGTGTAATAAATGTTGCCGTCACTAATTTGTTCCTCATTTAATTTTTTGGAAAACCGGGATCAGTTTTTACTTCCATGATCTGTTGTGTATGCCGGTTAGTATGCGCCGATAACAATAAAATTAACTGGTAAGCATCAAAGGTGCCCATTGGCAGTTTGGTTACATGATCACGCAAGTCTTCTTGTGTAGAGTTTACATAATCTATGTGTTGGTCACGGTTATCGCTAAATGATTGTAGTGCTTCGTCAACCGAATGGAAGGGTGTGTTCTCGGGTTTTAGCGCATCGTAGGTTTTTACTTTGTTGGTTCTGTCTTCCGTCCCTTTTATCAGTTGCTCATCAGTGGCAGTAATGTCCGCTCTTTTTTCAGCATTGGCTGGTTGTTTTATCAACGAGGTGGTCATATCCCAAAGATTGGTTTCTGATATAGCAATGTGTTTTACACATTCTTCCACACTCCATTTATCGGGTGCAGGTTTATATGTCAACTGCGCTTCAGACAAACCTTTTACGGCATCGTAAACGCCTTGTTTGGTCTCATTTAAAAATTTAGTGGCAAACTCTCTTTCCTGTTGCGAGAGTGGGGCATCGACAGTTGTAAAGGCAAATAGCAAAAGGCTTGACAGCAATAAAAAATTCTTTTTCATGTGTTTAATTTTTTGTTGAAGCAAATACTTTACCTGGAGAATACTACCTGGGCTGTGTTGTAATAATTAATAATTTCTAAAAAATTTCAGGCAACAATGTGTGCGGCGATCAAACTAGTCAAACACTTTTAAATAACCTATAGCGTGTAAAACCAGTTGTCAGGTAGTAAATTTTATTCTTCAATCATCTTACCAATTACTTCAGTTGGGTTCGCTGTGGTGCCCATTGCATTAACCTGGTCGAAATAGTTGTACCAACCGGCGCCAACCACTAGTTGCTCAAAATTTTGTGCAGCTTCCATATCAGGAAAAGTCCATACTCCGAAATAATCGAAATCAACACGGCTGTGTGTCGCTGCCTCGTTGATACCCCAGCTTTCAATTTTTACACCGCTGTCAATAAGTTGTTGTATTGCAGGACCAAGTTGCGCCATGTAATTTCCGCGCTCTTCTTTTGACAGGTCGGTCCAGGCTTGTTTTGCCTTCCAGAGTTCTACGTAAGTGATCATTAGTGGTTGTTTTTTATACCTCCAAAATAGTGAATATTTCAGCCAATGCAAGCCAACAAACCGGGATATACATGAATGGGTAGAGTTTCTCTGGAATACCGGCCTATGTTTTTCATAGCATCATCGTTGCGTCGCAATCACTTTATCGGTTGTGCATATGGCAACAGTGAAAAACAAGGTTAGAAGACAAGAGTTGATGGGATAAAATTGCAAATAACATGGTATTGATAGGTGTATTGGTGTAAGTAGAGAGGCAGAAAATTAAATTTTCTTCTTAGATGTTTACCATACAACTACAAAGAAATTTACACAGCACTACAATCTGCAGGCATAGTTGCGGTGACATTGCAAAACAAAAGAAAGCCACATCATTGCTTTGCCGTTGAACCGAGCCTGCCTACCGGACAGGCAGGCGTGGCAACGATGCCTCTTCATCTTCGTGTGGCTGGCTACCAAAAAATAGATAGAAAATATAAACGGGCTTGCAGTATAACCGCAAGCCCGTTGTATAGGTGAGAAAAGTTTTTATAAATGGTTAGTGTCCGCCGGAAAGTTTTACATCGTAGTCAATGCCCTGTGCCCGCAGAATAGATTTGGCTTTGAGCGCATAAAAAGCCAGGTAGGCAAAGCAACCAACGCCTACCAGGTACGACCATTGAATGCCCATAATATTCGGGTCTGGCAAGGTATCCCTGTAACAAACTGATAACACCGCCACCCATGATCATCATAATTAAAAAATTGGAACCTTCGCCGGTATGCTTGCCTAAACCTGCAATAGCCAAAGTGTAAATGCAAGGCCACAGGGTAGAGCAAAATAAACCAACACTTATAAAGGCGTAAACACTTGTCAGACCATAGAAAAAATACCAATCAGCAAGGCTGCAATAGCAAACGATGAAAAAATAAATAACTGGGTTGCAGGGTTGCCTTTGCTTAAGAAAGTCGCCAACGATTAACGCAACGATGATAAAGGCATAAATGTAAAAGGGCGTGATGTCGTGGTTTGCAAGTTTGTTGATAAGCAGGAAGACACCAAAAGCCAGATAAGGCATAAGGAAACGCAGGACTGATTTAGCGTGCTGCTGATATCAAATGCGCCGACTGAAGATGTCCACCTGCCCATCATTAAGACTTGCCCAATACAACGAAACGAAAGGCGCAATATTTTCGGTGGGGAAAGGCTGACCGTCAGGTAGTTTTACATGCTGTTTCATAAACTCGGGCAGGTTGCTGGCAGTAGACAACCTCTACACCTACATAAATAAAAATAGCAAGCATACCCAGCGACCAATTGCCCATAACTTAAGCGAGCTTTTTTTGGACGTGACAACAGATGTAGCCAGGGGTCTGTAATATCGGTAGGGGTAGGCAACTTTAGTTGTCTCATCTTCTTCGAGATTGATTTTATTTGGAATGGAAGAAAACTTAAAGATCAATGCTACCAGTAGAAACAGACCTCCTAAAATAAGGTAAGGAGTTTTAACTGCACTAATATCGGCGATTTTGGCCGTATCGCTGGTTACAGAACCAAAGATGGCGATGCTTACCAGAACAGGGCCGATGGTTGTACCAAAGTTATTAACTCCACCGGCTAAGACTTAATCTTTGTGAACCGGTACGGGATCGCCCATAACGACAGCCAAGCGGATTGGCTGCGGTTTGTTGCAGCGAATAACCTAGACCTATAATAAATAGGCCGGTAATTAATAAAGCAAAGGAAGCGGTTTCTGCGGCAGGGTAAAAAAGTAAAGCGCCGATGGTAGAAATAACCAAGACCTAATGCAATGCCATTTTTATAGCCAATCCTGTTTAAGATATCTTCGCCAATAGCCTTTGCTGATAACGTAATAAGGATGGCGCCAATGGTGTAGGCAAAATAAAAGGCAACTGAGATCATCTGCGACTGCCATTGTTCAAGCTGTAATTTCTCTTTAAAAACCGGTATAAGAATATCGTTGCTTGCAGCAACAAAGCCCCAGAAAAAGAAAACGGTAATTAATGTGCCGAATTGTGACCATTTGGTTTGTTGGTGCATAGCAATCATGTCTATATTGATATAGAATTAAATAGTGGTTTCAAAATAAGTACATTTTATTGGTCAGGCACATTTATTTTGTATATTTATTTCAAGAAGTTTTTTTAAAATTTATCTATATGTTTACTAAATAAAAAACCTTCCACCTTAAAAATTCATTAACAATTCTAACAATTACAGTGAATGGAAATATTACATGTAAGTGCTGAATGTTACCCGATTGCCAAAGCCGGGGGTTTAGGAGATGTTGTTGGCGCTCTTCCGAAATATCAGAATGAGCTTGGGCATGTTGCAAAAGTGGTAATGCCAATGTACCGTACAAAGTTTTTGTACGAAAATGAGTGGGATGTTGATTTTAAAGGAATCACTACATCTGGGTCCGCGGGATTTTGATTACACTATTATTAAAGAACGCACAAACAAACTGGGTTACGAGCTTTTCCTGGTTGACATATATGGATTGCTTGACCGGGAAAAAATTTATGGTTATGATGATGATATAGAGCGCTTCATTGCTTTTCAGATAGCCGTTGTGCACTGGTTAAGTCACTGGCTACACAAACCGGATGTTGTTCATTGTCACGATCACCAGGCCGGGCTGATACCTTTTATGATGAAGTATTGTTATGATTTCAGCTGGTCGCTTGGTCAGGCTTAAAACCGTGTTCACTATTCACAATGCCCAATACCAGGGTTGGATAGGATGGGACAAAAGCTATTATATTCCCGCACTACGATAAGTGGAAGCATGGAATGCTCGATTGGCAAAACAACATCAACTCTCTTGCAAGTGGTATAAAATGTGCAGATAAAGTAACAACCGTTAGCCCCAGTTACCTGGAGGAATTGCGGTATTCTGCAAATGGTCTTGAAAATCTTTTTGAATATGAAAGAGGAAAATGTGTTGGTATATTAAATGGAATTGATACTGATGTTTGGGACCCGGCAACTGATACTTATATTGATAACCAGTTTTCCATCGAAAATGTTGCAGAAGGTAAAGCTGCTGAATAAGAAAATACTTTGCGACCAGTTTAATTTGGATATTAATAAAGCCGCTGATTGTTTTTATTGGCAGGTTGGTAGGAGAGAAGGCTGCCGACATTTTGCCCGATAGTATTCTTGCCTCAATTTATAGTTTGCAAAACGACGTTTGGTTTCTTATATTGGGAAGTGGTGAGCCTGATGTAGAATGGCGGCTGAGCAATTTAAGTCACAGTTTCCCGGAAATTACAATGCGGTAATTGGCTATAATGAGAAGTTAAGTCACCAAATGTATGCTGGCGCAGATTTTTTACTAATGCCAAGCAGGGTAGAACCTTGTGGACTTAAACCAAATGTATGCAATGCGGTACGGAACCGTGCCTATGGTGAGAAGTACAGGTGGATTAAAGGATACAGTGATAGACATGGGCGACGAAGGTGGTTATGGTATTCGTTTTATTCATGCCTTCTGTGGGTGATGTTATTCATTCTGTTCACCGGGCCGTAGCAGTTTATAAAGAATCAGAAACACATCAACGAAATGCGTAATACGAATGATGGAAATTGATAATAGCTGGGACAACAGCGCCCAACAATACATAGACGTTTACCAAAGTTTATAAACCATTTCAAAACTAACGATAACAATATGGTTAATCATTCAAAATCAGTAGTGGCAGTTATTCTTGGCGGTGGTGCCGGTACAAGATTACATCCTTTAACAGCAAGCCGTAGTAAACCTGCCGTACCTATTGCGGGAAAATACAGATTGGTTGATATTCCAATCAGCAACTGTATCAATAGCAATATCAGCAGGATGTTTGTGTTAACCCAGTACAATTCTGCTTCGCTAAACAGGCATATAAAAAATACTTATCATTTTAGTGCTTTTAGCAGTGGTTTTGTAGATATTCTTGCTGCAGAGCAAACCCCCGATAACCCAGGGTGGTACCAGGGTACTGCAGATGCGGTACGCCAGTCAGTTGCGCCACTTGCAAACGTTCGATTTTGAGTAGGTGCTTGATACTTAAGTGGTGACCAGATTTACCAAATGGATTTTTGCGAGATGCTTGATCATCACAAAAAACCGGTGCCGATATTACAATTGCCACCATTCCGGTTGCAGGTCGTGAAGCAAGTGAATTTGGTATTTTAAAGGCTGATGAGAACCACATGATCACTTCCTTTATCGAAAAGCCAAAGCAGGAACTGTTGCCCGACTGGGTAAGTGAAACCGGTGAAGAAATGCAGGAGCAGGGGCGAATATATCTTGCTTCAATGGGTATTTATGTATTTAGCCGCAAACTGCTTTTTGAGTTGCTGGAAGATAAAATGAAAGATGCTACTGACTTTGGTAAGCAAATACTTCCTCAATCAATTGGCAAATACAAAGTAGCAAGCTACCAATACGAAGGTTACTGGACAGACATTGGAAATATTTATTCATTTTACGAGGCGAACCTTGCATTAACCGATGCTTTGCCTCCCTTTAATCTGTTTGATAATACCAACACGTGTTTACACGCGTGCCACGCATGTTGCCGCCGGCAAAATTTACCGAAACTACCATTAGAAAATCAATTGTGGCAGAAGGTTCTATCATTCATGCAAGTCAATATAAAAGGTAGTGTAGTAGGTATTAGGTCACGCATTGGTGAAGAAACAGAGATCATTGACAGTTACCTGATGGGTAATGATTATTATGAAACACTTGAGCAATTGTTGGCAAATGAAGAAAAAGGAATTCCTGCAGTAGGTATTGGACAAAGATGTCATATTGAACATGCAATCATTGACAAAAATTGCCGCATTGGAAACGATGTAAAAATTGTAGGCGGTAATAAACTGGAGAATACTGAACATGAATTATACACCGTAAAAGATGAAATAGTAGTGGTAAAAAAGAATGCTGTTCTTCCGGATGGTTATACGATTGGCAACGTCTGACAACCGGTTTTTTTTAAATAGCTAAATGCTTTTTTACAAATAAAAAACATCCCGCAAGGGATGTTTTTTTGCTATTTTTATTTTTTATGTAATACTTACACATTAATCTCAATCTAACGACTTTATGGCGCTTGTAACTATTGACCCTGTTGCTGCTGTGAAAAAGACCCGGCAAAAACTTTCCCTGTTAGAAATATTCAATATGAGTTTTGGTTTCCTGGGAATTCAATTCGGCTTCGCTCTCCAAAATGCCAATGTCAGCCGTATCTTTCAAACACTCGGGGCAAAAGTGGATGACATCCCTATTCTCTGGATAGCGGCACCTCTCACCGGTTTGTTGGTTCAACCTATTATTGGCTATATCAGCGACCGCACCTGGCATCCTTACTGGGGTCGCCGGCGGCCCTTTTTCTTTATCGGTTCCATCCTTGCATCACTTGCCTTATTCTTAATGCCCAACTCAACGGTGTTGTGGATGGCGGCTATATTGCTGTGGGCTTTGGATGCTTCTATTAATATCTCCATGGAACCATTCAGGGCATTTGTCGGAGATAAACTCGATAGTCGCCAGCGGACCACCGGCTTTGCCATGCAAACTTTTTTCATTGGTGTGGGTGCTGTTATTGCTTCTCTCTTACCATATTTTTTTACCAACGTTTTAAACATCAGCAACACCGCGCCGGAAGGTGTTATACCGGATTCTGTAAAGTATTCATTTTATATCGGTGGTGTGGTATTCTTTTCGGCTGTGGCATGGACGGTATTCTCTACCCGTGAATTGCCGCCCGACAGTATGGAAAGCTGGAAAGAAGAAATGGAAAAAAGCAAAGGAATGCTGAAAGGATTTACAGAGATATTGAAAGGCTTTACTTCTATGCCTCCGACCATGTTGCAACTGGCAATTGTTCAGTTTTTTACCTGGCTGGCGTTATTTTCTATGTGGATCTATACAACTTCGGCTGTGGCACAAAATGCGTTTAATTCTACCGACACTACTTCAAAAAGTTACCAGGATGCCGCAGATTGGGTCGGGGTTATGTTTATGGTTTATAATGGAATTTCAGCGATCACTGCTTTTTTGTTGCCTATGCTGGCTACCAAGATCGGCAGAAAAAATACTCACCTTTTAAGCCTGGTTGTTGGCGGCATCGGGCTGGTTTCGATGCTGTATATAAAAGATAAGAATTTGCTGCTGTTGCCTATGGTAGGTATCGGTCTCGCCTGGTCTTCTACGCTTACGATGCCATATCTCCATTCTTGCCGGCGCATTGCCTGCCAACAAGATGGGATTTTATATGGGCGTGTTTAACTTCTTCATTGTTATTCCGCAAATATTGGCTGCTGCTATTCTGGGTTTCTTTGTTCGTATTCTATTTCACAACCAAAGCATCTACGCATTGGTTGTTGGCGGCGTATCTATGATACTGGCGGGTCTGTTAACTGTGATTGTAAAAGATAAAGACTATGTAAAAAACATGTCTGCCGCCTAAACCGATGTTGAGTTGGGTGTAGTAACTCAATAAATTGAACCTGTTTTGTTCATTAGCTTATTGTGATGTTTTTTGCCTAGGCAAAAGTCAAATCTATTTTCATGAAAAAAATTAGCCTTTTTATTTCTGCCATTTTTTGTGTGGTTTTTGTTTTTGCGAAACAACCCGCTATATATCCGACACATTGGTGGGTTGGTATGAAAAATCCAAAGTTGCAGTTAATGATACATGCACCTGACATTGGAAAAGAGACCAATAATGTTATTGTCAAGTATCCCGGCATTACGCTCGAAAGTGTAAATAAAGTGGAAGGCAGCAATTACCTTTTTATAAATCTGTCTATTGCTCCCCGCACTAAGCCCGGAACTGTTGTACTACGTTTTATAAAACAAGGTGAACCACTTACCATCAACTACGAGCTAAAGAAAAGGCGACCCGGCAATGGAACTGCATTTGCGCAGGGTGTTACTTCAGCCGATTTTATTTACCTGCTGATGCCCGACCGTTTTAGTAATGGTGATGAAAGCAATGATCATATTGCCGGTATGCTCGACCAGACGCTTAACCGCGACTCAATGTATCATCGCCATGGGGGCGATTTACAGGGTGTAATCAATCACCTGGACTACCTGCAGCAATTAGGCGTAACTGCTGTCTGGATGACGCCAGTGCTTGAAAACGATATGCCCAATCGTACTGAACACGGATATGCTTTTACCGATCATTATAAAATAGATCCGCGTTTTGGAGGGTGATGCCTATAAAGCAATTAGCGGGCGCTTCACGACGCGGCATGAAACTGGTACAGGATGCAGTGTACAACCACGTAGGAATTCATCATTTTACAGTGGTTGATCCTCCCATGAAAGATTGGTTGCACCAGTGGCCCTCATATACAAAACCGAATTATAAAGACCAAACCCTTTTTGATCCGTATGTCGCCGAAGGCGACAGAAAGCAACAGACTGATGGATGGTTTACCCACGAGATGCCCGATCTTAAACCAGGCCAACCCCTATGTAGCCAATTTTCTAATTCAGCATGCTATTTATTCAGTGGAAGAGTTTGGCGTAGATGGCTGGAGGATAGACACTTACATTTATTGCGATCTTGATTTTATGAACCGGTGTAATAAAGCACTAAGAGATGAGTTTCCCAGGCTGACAGAATTTGGAGAAGTTTGGGTCGATGGAACAGTAAATGAAGCTTATTTCACCCGAAATAATTTAAACACTGCTTTTAAAAGCAATCTAATAGGCGTTACTGATTTTCAAACGCTTTTTCATGGCATACAACCGGCACTAAAGGATGGAAATGCGTTAACCAACTTTATCAAACCCTAAGCAATGATATTAGTTTATAAGAACCCAATGCACAATGTCATCTTCCTCGACAACCACGATATGACTCGATTTTTGTCGCAAGTGGACGGGGATGAGGAAAAACTAAAAATAGCAATTGGCTGGTTGCTAACCTGCCGGGGAATTCCGCAACTGTATTATGGAACTGAGATTTTGATGAAAGGAGTTTCAAATCCTGATGGCCTGGTGCGCTCTGACTTCATGGGAGGATGGAAAGAAGACAAACAAAATAAGTTTACCGCAAATGGCCGTCAAGCAAAAGGAGAATGCCATGCACGATTGGACGATGAAGTTGGCCAACTTTCGCAAAAATTCCTCGGCTCTTAAAACGGGTAGGATGACTCAATATGTACCACAGGACTGTGTATGTATATTTTAGATACGATGATACACAAACTGTCATGTGTATCATGAACACAGGCAAAAACGCAGAAACCATACGCTTCGACAGGTTCAATTATAACATTAAAAACTTCACCAAAGCGCAATCAGTTACCGGTTCCGAAACCCTCGATCTGCTGGGTGAGACAAAAATCCCGGGTACCGCCATGTGGGTACTTGAACTAAAAAAGTAATGGTTGCAAAGCACTTTTTTTGGTGACCGTCAGTTGAACCCTGAAGCGGCATCGTTGCGACAGTCTACCCCGCCGAGGCGGGGCTCCGTTAAACTGCAAACCACTGTTATGTTTTGTATTCTGCGCTACCTGCGGGAAACTTGACGCACTTGTTGCGGAACTGAGCTTTCATCAGCGTTTTCTGCGAGATACTTTTCCCGCACATTTTCGCAGATTTTTCCAGCAGATTTTGTTACATCTTTCAAGGGGAATAAATTGGGTTACATCTGCTTTTATCTGCGGGCTTTCAATCTGCGCCATCTGCAGGCAACTTGTTGCACTTGTTGCGGACGTGAACTCTCATCACGTTTTTTTGCTGGCTTTGTCACCGCGCCATGTGGCGTGAGCTTGTCGCATCGTGTTGCGAATTCTATAGTTGGCTTATTGCAATAATTGCTTGATATTCTGTAACGCTGAATAGCGATACTTCAGTACACGGGTGCGACGCAACGAGCCGCCCAATAGCAGCACAAAACCCTGGTCCACAAAAAAAGAAAAGTTCAACAAAAAGGCATATCAACTCAGATGATGCTCATCACCAATTTTTCGCTGTAATGTGCCAACATAAACATACTTACGAGTATTAAAATAGCCTTGACAATGACTAGCCACCGCCGCATTAAGTGAAAAAAATAAAGAAAGGTAATAGTGTTGTAAATGATGAGCACCGGCAATTCGATGTAGGCAGTATCCAGATTGTACCAAATAAACTTCAATAAACTGATGATGGATACAATGAGAAAAAACGCGGCAACATTGTAGAGCGTTAGCACCCCTACCTCAGCATAGTTATATACGGAATTTTTGAAGACCAGGTAAGTGATCAGAATGTATAAGGGTAACAAAACCACATGCAGCAAAACCATATACTGGTGAAAAAAATGCGCCTCAACCTCGTTGCCCGCACTAAAATACTGTAACAACGCCAGGTTGAGCCAGTACCTGACAATTGCAGCAATAGAAGCACATAAAAAGAACATAGAGAATGGCTTTTGGAGATCTATGGCGGTCGCCTTGTACAAAGCGACGTTGCATAGTGCCCGGCGCAACGAACAACTGAACCACTGTATAGCCAAAGCCCTTGTCCAGGTGGGTTAAAAAGTGAAAGACATCGTGCAGTAAGCCCTTGAGTGTAATGCGCGAAACTGCGTATGGCTGACCACAATTGCCACAATAGTTTTCGCTGAAACTGAAGCCACACGCTTTGCACTGTTTTGTTGCGAGAGGTTGGTCTGTCATGAAGAATTAAATTGACTCTTTGCTTGCAATTTATATAAGTAAGTCTATGATAAAAAAAGTTCAACCCGCGCGTTTCCGTTTTGCAATCATTTGCTAACCAAAAACGGGCGGCTAACCGGGTAGATAAAGAGGAATTAATTCCGGTATAATATTCCCGCGGTTCGGGCGTTTTCAGTTTCATAGGATTTATTCAGGGTTGTTAATTAAAATTAATATTATCTAATTGTTAAGTTTCGGTAATTTTAAAGCGAAGCCTTCGGTAACTTGAAAATCAAACTCATCATATTATCCCTTGTTTTTTGTACCCTGCAACCATTGGTTTTTGGTCAGGCAGCAGCCAATAAAAAAATTGACTTTTTTGGCGATACAATTGAAATGTTGGCTGACCCATCTATGAATGTGCCTTTTGACAGCGCTTTGTCTTCTGCTGCTATCCAGGAGTTTTACAAACAGATAAATGCGGCGGACTATCAACCTGTAGTGGCTGCTTTACTGGCTTATAAAAACCAACATCAACTCGACGATTGGTTGTATTATCAGCTCATACGCAGCACTGCAGAATCATTCAGCCCCAAGAAAGTAAATTACTTGCGGTACAGTTTGTACAAATGGTTTTTACTCGGTAAGTCAGGGTATGCAACGGGCATTAATATCAGCGACAAAAAGTTGTTGCTTTATGTACAAACCGATGAAGAAGTCTTCAACATTCCCTATCATATGCGGGCGGGCAAACAGTACGTGTGCATGAACTATCATGATTATGGTCAGATAGATTTTGCGCAGGAAAGATTTGCACCAGTTGACGTAACCATACCCGGCGCAGAACAGGCTTTCTCGTACAAAGTATCGCGATTGCCCGATTTTAAACCGAAATCATACTCAGCCAAAGAGATCAGTTTCGAATACTACCAAAGCGATTATCATTTTAAAATAATGGTAAACGACCAGGTGAAGAAGATCTTTACCAACTACCCGGTAGTTGATTATTCCACTTATTTCAACATACCGCTCAGCAAAACCACCTATAGCTCGCTAATTCCGCTGCTGCAGAAGAATATTGAAAAAATGGATCAGAAAAATGGAGTGGATTACCTGATGCGTTTTACCCGTTATGCTTTTGCCTTTGAGACCGACACACAAAATTTCGGCGCCGAAAAACGTTTATCGCCGGAGCAAACCTTGCTATATGACCACAGTGATTGTGAAGACCGGGCTGCGCTTTTTTTCTACCTGGTAAAAGAGATCTATAAGCTGCCAATGATCGTTTTGGCCTATCCTGAACACATAACAATTGCTGTTAAATTCAACAAGCCACTCAGTCATTCCATCGTTTACAATGGCAGCAGTTATTCCGTCTGCGAGCCAACCCCACAAAAAGAAGATCTGCGGCTGGGTAAGTCCATTCCATCGTTGCGTAAAGTGCCTTTCGATGTGGTCTATGCTTATAACCCGCAATAGGTTGACCTACTACTTTACTTCCTGCAATTACTATTGATATTAAGAATTTTGCACTACCGGAATGCCGCTGTAGTCTGTGAACAGATGATCATGTTCCGCCCACCACGGTTGATTTACTTGCCGCGAGCTGTGGTGTGTTGTAATGTCACCAGTAACGTTGCACAATAGCAGATACAGATTGTTTGTTTCTGCTTTCACGGTTTTAGCAGCACAAAAATTTCATCAGATCATATTTTTAATAGTCAATAGCGATGGGTTTATTTTTCGCGGTATCGATCCATTTGTCAACATTTTTCTTAAAATATTTTTGGGCAAAGCCCGTGGCAGAGGCTAATTGAATGAGTGAATTGTAGAGGGAAGGAGAAACGTTTTTTAGGAAATTATATTTCTTTATATCGTCTTCCCACCGCTTGTTGATCTCGCGGTCATAATTAGTAAACATTGAAAGATCGTACTTATTATTTTGTACGGCGCGGGCAATAAAGTGTGCAGCTATGTAACCGGAAAACATACCCGGTCCAATTCCTTCACCGGTTGTAGGGCAGACCAGCGAGGCTGCATCGCCCACTAACAGGTAACCATCCCCACTTGCCTTGCGACGCTGCGATGCCAGCGGCAAACCCCATCCAATAGCTTTCTCCAATGGTTCCGCATCTTTGAAACGATAGGCCAGAGCCGGGTCATTGGTGATCAGTTCCTTAAACAGTTTCTTTAGGTCCAACGATTTTTTGGCAATGAGGTCGCTGGCGAGACCGCAACCCACATTGGCTTCACCATTCGGCAGCGGAAATATCCATAAGTAGGCGAGTGGCAGGCTGGGTGGCAGGTATATTTCAAGGTTATTGGTGGGTGTCATATCTGCTATTCCTCTCCAGTATTGCCGCAGTGCGCCTGCATAATTGCGTCGGTCTATTTTGCGTTCGCCAAGGCTGCGCAAAACGGCAGAATGATCACCGTCGGCGCCTACCACCAGGTTGCAGGTAATGTGTAATTCACCCGTTGCTGTCCGTGCAGTTATTTGCCAGCAGTCACCTGTGCGTTCCAGCTTTTGCACTTTGGCGCCTTGTCTGAAATCAGCATACTCAGGGTTGAATTTACCAACCAAATAATTATCGAAGTAGCTGCGTTTACTTATAAAGAAAAATGGATACTGGTTGGGCTGTTCGTTTTTGATCTGCAGGTGATAGCGCTTCCCTTTTGCAGTGATGATGCTGGCACCCCAGGCTTTTACAAAGTTGTCGTCCTGCATTATTTCACGTTCCACCAGGTCTTTGTCAAGTTCATTAAGCACGCGGAATACTTTCAGGTCGAGCGCGTCACCGCACACTTTGTCGCGCGGAAAAGTGGCAGCATCAATAATGGTATGCGCGATCTTCATCTTCGATAAAAAGAGTGAAGTAGTTGCTCCCGCAGGTCCGGCGCCGATAATGCAAATATTGGTTTGTAAATGGGTGTCTGGCATGCTATGATTGCGCTTTTTTTTGGCGGCTAAGATAGGTTGGGATTACATAGTAAGATGTGCGATCTTTATCTATGCAGGTAAGCGTTGCAGTTGGATATATTTCCTGTCACAAGTGTTTGATCGGCCGTTCATAGTTCCTGTTGCCCGGCGGTAAACAATAGCTGCTCTCATCCCGGAGAAAACAAATTATTGCTACATTCGATCCATGGTCAAAGGCATACTTTTCACTATTATTTTTTGGTTGTTAATGAGCGCTTTGTCTGCCCAAGCTGTAACCGATAGTTTTTTTTCCAGGCTTTTGTTTGCTGCCGGTCAGCCTGTTGTCTGCTCGGTCTTACGGCAAGCTCAAGTCTATCGCTGCCAGGTCATCTATACGCAGATAAACCGCGACCGGCATAATGTTCCTTCTTTCACTAATTATTTTTTTAATTACGATCCCAGTCTCTACTTCAATCCGGCCTCAACGGTCAAAATGCCGCTGGCTTTTCTCACGCTGGAAAAACTGCACAAGCTGCACCAAAAAAAGATCAACCTATTCACGTCTATACAATACGATAGCAGCTACCCGGGACAAAAAACTGCATATGTTGATTCCACCTCAGCCAATTATCTTCCATCGCTGGCGCACTATATAAAAAAGGCATTTCTCATTAGCGATAACGATGCCTATAATCGGATGTATCAATTTGTGGGTCAGCAGCAGATCAACAGAAGTTTGCACAAGAAAGGATACGCCGATGTGCGCATACTACGCCAGTTCATGGGTTTTACCGAAGATCAAAACAGGCATACCAATCCTGTGCGCTTTATACGTGAAGATGGAGAAACGATATGGCGGCAACCTATGTTATATAACACCGATACGTTCCAATTTGATCGTGAAGTAAAATTGGGAAAAGCGTATATGAACAGCAAAGACAGCCTGGTCAACGAGCCGTTTGATTTTACCCGGCACAACAAAGTTTCGCTGCTCGACTACCAACAAATGTTGCAGTCCATCTTATTTCCTGGTTCGGTGCCGCGCCGGCAACGGTTTGACGTAGCCAATGCAGACAGGGAATTTGTGCTCAGGTATCTTTCTCAACTGCCCTCTGAGACTACCTATCCAAAATATGATACCTCTCAATACTATAATACATACGTTAAGTTTTTCTTCAACGATAGCAATCACCGGCATCTGCCGCCCGGTGTGCGTGTGTTCAACAAAGTAGGGTGGGCATATGGCTTTATGACCGATGTGGCATACGTGGTGGACTTTGTCAACCATATTGAGTTTATGCTTGCGGCTACTATTTATGTTAATAGCGATGGTGTTCTCAACGACGACAGGTATGATTATGAAAGCATCGGCCAGCCGTTTTTTTACCAGCTTGGGCAGACTGTGTACCAGTACGAACTTGAACGGCCGCGTAAACATATTCCCGATCTGTCAGCTTTTAATATCCGGTACGAAAAACGCGATACCAACGATACGCGTCCGGCAATAAAAGACGCAGATAACTAGGTTAAAAGAAGTATTAAGTGGAAGCTGTCAGAATTGTTTTGTTCTATTTTTTGGTAGCCAGCTTTTAGAATGCTATGAAACCTTAGTTGCGTCGCACCCTTGTACGCTCAGCTCTTTATTGAGCTTCCAATACAGTATTGACTATTAATTGTTGATCCCCTGCTCGTAGCCTTCATCTATTAAAAGATCCTTTCCGTCAGCGGCTGTTGTTGCCAGCACATCGCAGCGGTTATTCAGGGCATTATTGGCATGTCCTTTTACCCAGACAAAAGTTATCTGGTAATCTTTTGCAAGCTGGTAATAGCGCATCCAAAGGTCTTTGTTCTTTTTGCCCCCGGCAAAGTTGGTCTTTACCCATTTGTTTAGCCAGCCAAGTTGTACCGCCTTTACTATATACTGGCTATCGGTATAGATAGTGAGGGGTATATTTTTTTTGGTAAGGCTCTCCAATGCCGAAATCACACCCAGCAATTCCATACGGTTGTTGGTTGTTTTGCGGTAACCCTTTGCGATCTCTTTTGTGTGTTTGCCCCACTGCAATATGGCGCCAAAGCCGCCAGGGCCGGGATTGCCACGGCTGGAACCGTCTGTATAAATAACAAGTTGATGTGCGGTCATGTTACCAATAAAATTCGCCTTTTGAATACAAAATGGCATAGCCGCCTATGAGTACGCGATCATCCTTTGCTTCGCAATACAGTGTGCCCTGCCTGGCAGATAACTGACGCGCTACAAGCCTGTTTTTGTTGAGTTCTTTAGCCCAGTAAGGTATAAGGTTGCAATGAGCTGATCCCGTTACCGGATCTTCGCCAATGACGCTGTTAGGTACAAAAAACCGGGACACAAAATCAACCTCTTTGGCGGCCGCAGTTACTATAATGCCAACTGTGCCTTCCAACTGGTTGAGGTAGCGGAAGTCGGGCACAATTTGCCTGATGGTATCTTCATCTTCATACACTAAAAAATAGTCGCGCGATCGTAAAATTTTTGCCGGTGCTATGTTCAGACCTTTCAACAGGTTGTCGTGCGGCTCGGCCGGCACAGGCATGCGCGCCGGGAAGTTGAGTTCAATGATATCTTTCTTTTTTTGGACAGTAAGCGATCCGCTTTTGCTATAAAATTGAATAGTGTTGCCACTATAGCCGAGGCAATTAAAAATTACAAAGGCAGTGGCAACCGTTGCATGACCACATAGATCTATTTCAAACTCGGGAGTAAACCACCGAAGGTGATAGCCATCGCCCTGCGGCACAAAAAAAGCCGTTTCACTCAGGTTATTTTCTGCGGCTAATTTTTGCATTACGTCATCGGGCAGCCACTCGTTCAACGGACATACCGCGGCAGGATTGCCACCAAATAACTCACGGGTAAATGCATCGACCTGGTAAATAGGAAAGGCGGACATAGCAACGATTTTAATGGAAAGTATAGAAATGAATTTGCGGCAAAAGAACCGAAAAAAAGAGAGATAGCGAAATGCGGTATAACTACTCAGGGGAATGCTTTTCGGTATCATCTTTTCGTCATTTTCGATATTTGATAAAGGTCTGACCATTTGCCAATGGCATAATATTTATACCTGTAGCCAAAAATACCACTATGGATAAGTTAGAATTAAAAGGCAAATGGAACGAGTGGAAAGGCAAGATCAAACAATCGCATGCCGACCTGACCGATGATGACCTGGAATATGAAGATGGACAGGATGATGAATTGCTTGGTCGCCTGCAGCAGAAGCTAGGTAAGACCCGCGACGAAGTGGTTTCGTGGTTAAAGTCGTTGGGATAAGGTAGCAGCTACGAGAGTCTTGTATGTGTCTATGCAGGCATAGTTACATACTATGGTGGTAAAAGCTCCCTGGTGAACTGAAAGATGAACGGAATGCGACGCAACAATGACTCATCGAAGACCTGCGGCCAGTACCATACGTGTCTTTTCCCCCCGTAAAAATACCACCGGGTTATAATTTTGAATCGAGCGGTTGGGCAAGGTCGGTGCGCTGGATAAGCCCAATACGGTAGGAATGCTCAATGGCTTCTTTGCTGTGAACAAAGTGGCAAACGGCTATACCGGCATCCTGTATTTGCTTGATAAGCTCGCGTACATTGCTGATATTTTTTTCGTAAACGTGCCGCAGGTAAACGCTGACAATTCGACCCGGAAAATGGGTGACAATGCCGGCATATATTGTAGGGTCCATTTGCGAATCGTCGCCAAGCAACACAAATTTTTGGGTGGGATACGCCTCGAGAATACGGGCGATACGCATGAACTTGGTACCATGTTTGGTGGCGCCGGTTTTCCAAACTTCGGATAGTTTTTTGATCTGGCTGAGCAGATAAACGCCATTGGGCAAGTCGTTTTTGCGGGTGAATTCCTTGATAAAATCGTAGAGGTTCCACTCGCTGCTGGAGACATAAAAAAATGGGTTGAGATGGGTGGCAGTAGTTTGAGCGCTGGCAAGTAACTGGTAGTGATTAACAACGCCTTCGAAAGGTTTGCGGCTGTGCGCATTTTTTGTGAGCAGAACATACAATCGCCGGCGCAAATTGGATGAGTGAGAGATCAGAAAAGTATCGTCTATGTCGGAAATAAATGCCAGTTGGTTGGTATAGGGAACAATGACCGAACCAGCGCCTTTGGCTATGATGTAGGTGAAGTCGCCCTGTTTCTGAAAATAATCAACCTCTATCTTGTATATGCCGGCATTCATTTGGCGCTCAGGCGACCACTCGAACCTGAAGAAGCCGTCGCTTGCAGTAGTTGTTTCATATACTTTGCCGTACCAGTTCATACGTACACATGCCCTGGGAACCCGCTGAACCATAAAGGACCTGATAAGTGCGAAAGTATTGGTCCAGAAATTTTTCCTGTACCTTTTGCGTGGTATGGGACTTAAACTAAATACATGACCAAAAACGACCATTTGCTGCTGGCTACCATAACCATGATATACTTTGACCACCGGCGTATTAGTAAGGCGGAACAAATGAAGTATTCCCTTTTTAAATTTCCCGAAAAAAGATAATTTTTTTCCAGTACCTACAGCGTTAAAATCACTTTTCATATTTGGAAGCTACAACAGTTAAATTATAAAAATGAAGCCAGGCACACACCCGGTCATCCTCTTTGTCATCAATCCAATATCGGGCGGCAAACAAAAAGATGATTATGAAACAGTGATCAGGAAACACTTTTCTAACCCTTCTATTTCCACCTCGTTTTTTACACTAAGTGGCAAAGATGACGAAAAACATTTGCAGGTATGTATTGACAAAGTGCAGCCCACGACTGTTGTTGCTGTGGGTGGTGACGGAACAGTAAGTATGGTTGCCAAAAAAGTGTTGGGAACCGAAATGCGCCTGGGTATCATACCTGCCGGTTCGGCTAATGGTATGGCGTTGGAGTTGAGCATACCAGAAGATATGCAGGATGCTTTGAACGTAATAGAGAAGGGGCAAATGAAGAAGATGGATGTGATCTCGATAAATAAAGAGATTAGTTTGCACCTGAGTGATCTAGGAATGAATGCACGCCTGATAAAGTATTTTGAAGAGGGCAACATGCGTGGCAAATGGGGCTATGCAAAAGTGGCTTTGAAGGTGTTGCTACAAAAGCAAAATATAAGGGTGATGATCACTACGAACGGCAAAGTGATAAAACGCAATGCATTTATGATCGTAATTGCCAATGCCAGTAAGTACGGCACTGGCGCCATTATAAACCCCAAAGGTGATCTCTACGACGGACTTTTTGAAGTAGTGATCATACGCCACATAGGCATACTTACTTTTTTGAAAATGTGGCTGCGCCCGCGAAATCTTGATCCTAAAAAAATTGAATGTTTGCAGGCGACATCGGTACATTTAGAAACACATAGAAAGGCAGATTTCCAGGTGGATGGCGAATACATGGGTAAGGTGAAAAAAGTAGATGCAGAGATAATGGCAGGCAAGCTGAACATACTGGTGCCGGCATAGACTACAGTATCTGCCGACAATTTCTTTTCATTTCTACGCGGGCATTTCTCAGCAGAAGTATTAGTCTGTACTAACAACTAACAGTATGAAAACGTTTCTTACCATTGCTGCTGTCTTTCTTTCTTTTCCTGCCATTTCGCAAGACATTCAATATCCATTTCCGGTTCAGTATTTTAATCTGAACCTGGAGGGACAGAGTGTGCAGATGGCCTATATGGATGTAAAGCCCGATAGCCCCAATGGCAGAAACGTTTTACTCTTTCACGGTAAAAATTTTAATGGCTTTTACTGGAAGGATGTTATTCCGTTTCTTGCTAAAGCTGGTTTCAGGGTAATTGTACCAGACCAGGTAGGCTGGGGTAAATCGTCGAAACCTGTGGTGCACTACAGCTTCTTTATGTTGGCGGATAATACGGCGAAATTGCTCGATACATTGGGAATTGATAAGGTGAATGTGATCGCTCATTCAATGGGTGGTATGTTAGCAACCCGTTTTACAATTATGTTTCAAAAGCGGGTAGAAAAATTGATCTATGAGAATCCTATAGGACTGGAAAATTATGCGGATTTCGTACCTTATAAAACCATTAATGAACTCTATAAGGGGGAGCTCGGCAATACCTATGAGTCAATTAAAAATTATCAACAGACATACTATCCGCAGTGGAAAGAAGAATATGAACCGTATGTCGCGGCGCAGGCTGCCCAGCTAAAAGATCCGGAATATTCCAGGATAGCTTTTGTAAATGCGCTTACTTACCAGATGATCTATGAGCAACCGGTGGTTTACAGTTTCGATAGTATTCACGTGCCAACGTTGCTACTGATTGGACAGGCAGACCGCACGGTGGTGGGTAAAAAAAACCTGACTGAAGAGCAGAAAAAAATACACGGCAACTATCCTGCACTGGGTAAAAAGACCCACGCAGCGATCAGAAATTCTAAGCTGGTAGAACTGCCCGGTGTGGGTCACATACCACACATACAAGCTCTTGCAGAGTTTAAAAAAAATGTGCTTGAATTTTTAAGGTAAACACCTCCCTGCCGCAGACTAATAGTGTACTGCATTGGAAAATAGCATTTGCCTGTCTGATGAAGTTGGCTTAGGTAAGTCTGTAGTGAAAATTTTTTTTCTGCTAAACAGATCGCGGTATTTGCTTCTGCAAATCGTAAATATTATCTGAATGCTGCCACCCGTAGGAACTACAATTTTCTATGCCTACATTAGTGATCTCATGTTTTTTCTATGAACAATCCACTGCATTCAATACATCCATTTCTGTCAAAGAATTCCCTGAGTTTATCGCCCGGCGAATGGCTCAATGTTACAGGTCTCAGTCCGCAGGCGCTAGGTCATTATGCGCACGATATCATTAGCAATCATTTTGAGGCAAAGTCGCGCCTGTCAAAAAAAGATTATTATTTCGACAACAGCCGGGCGGGTAAATTAGACCAGGCGCTTTGCGATTTTATAATTCGAAAAAACCCGCAAATGCATGAGTGGGACAAAAGGGAGATTAGAAGAGCTGTGATGCAAAGACCGGATATTCTTATCCATGCCGGGCGCACCTGCGAGTTTTACGAAATAAAACCTGACTCAATTGATGGAATGCTGCAAGGTGATAAGATCTATTCTATAGCAATCTCTATGGATTTCTTCAACCTGCCTTATCGCCTGGGAGTTTCTTTTCTGCCCGATCCGTTTTTGTTTCTTGGTTCAACGCTCAATAAGGGCAAGAAGTATGATTTTCATTTTGTAGCTGCACTCATAAAACCCGGACTTATTTCCTACAGGTTTTGCGTATCAACTGATATTAACACCAATATCACCTTCGATAAAGAGAACAACGTTGCAGATTATTTCAGGGAATTTGTAAAAACTCAGACCACGATCTCATTTGAGAAGAAGAAACCCTAATTGTTGTCGTTTCGCGGCTGAATAATGATCCGTTTAAAATAAGGGTATTTTTCAATGATGCGGTGCTTAATTCGCTCCATCGTGTTATTTAGTTCTCTGGTTGTAAGCCCGTCAGGGAACACAGCATATAACACCAGCACGATCTCTTCGGGACCTAAAAACATAGACATTGGATGTTCCACCTGAATGATATTTTCATCTTCAGACGCCATCTGCATAATGTGCTCCAACACCTCGGGCGAAGCAGTTTCACCCATCAACAAGCTATAGCTTTCCCGGGCAAGTAAAATGGCTACTGCAGAAAGCAATAATCCAATTGCAATGGAAGCAAATCCGTCAAACAGGGCATTGTGAAAATAGTGTCCCAGGAAAACGCCGGCGAAAGCTATCAGCAATCCAACTACATCGGCAGCATCTTCAAAAAGCACTACAAAGTTAGTGGGGTCTTTACTCTTCTCTACTGCCTGCCAAAATGGAGTATCACCACGCTCTTTGTTAAATTGTTTCAGCGCAATGATGAACGAAGTACCATCAAACACCAATGCAAAACCCAGTACCACATAGTTCCAAAGTGGATCGCTGATCTCGTTGGGGTGTTGCAGGTGCATCACACCTTCGTAAAAAGATACCCCCGCACCAACAGCAAATATCAGCAGCGACACAATGAACGACCAGAAGTAAAGGTCTTTGCCATAGCCAAACGGTCTTTTTTTATCTGGCGGTCGCTGGCTTTTACTAATACCTAAAAGCAATAACACTTCGTTGCCGGTGTCTACTACCGAGTGTATGCCCTCAGACACCATTGCCGAACTGCCCGTAACACCGGCAGCTATAAACTTTACTGCGGCGATGGCCAGGTTTGCAAACAGCGCACTATATATCGCAATTTTCGATGACGGCATGTTGGCTCTTTACTTCTTCTCTGTTCAAGTTGTAACGTTTCCCTTAATTATCATACCAGTATTTTGTTTCAAACCGTCGACGTCTAAAAAATAGAAGCCGCCATCGTTGTTAGGAATGGCGGCTTTTATACGATCTAAAAATTTATTTATGTATCTCGCTGGTAAAGTGAAATTCAATGTCAGGATTATTTTGCATTTCGGTATTTAAAAACCATTCGCTTTGTGCCAGGTATACCATATTGCCATCTTTATCTTCACCGGTATTAGCCAGTTTATACCGTGCAAAATCCTGCAATTTCTTTGGGTCTTCAGAGGTGATCCAACAAGCTTTATAAAAGGGAAGATGGTTAAACTGTACAGAAGCGCCATACTCGTGCAGCAACCGGTATTGTATTACCTCAAACTGAAGTTCGCCCACACAGCCAATGATCTTTTTGGTGCCGCCAAATTGGGTGAACAGTTGTGCAACTCCTTCATCGGTCAACTGCATCAATCCTTTCTCCAGTTGCTTGGTTTTCATCGGGTCTTTGTTCACCACTTCTTTAAAGATCTCCGGAGAAAAGGTAGGTATGCCGGTAAAATAGAAATCTTCTCCTTCGGTCAGTGTATCACCAATTTTAAAATTTCCGGTATCAAACAATCCTACCACATCTCCCGGAAAAGCCTCATCTACGACTTCTTTATCTCGGGCTAAAAAGCTATAAGGATTACTGAAACGCACGTCTTTATCAATGCGCACATGGTGAAAATATTTATTGCGTTCAAACTTACCGCTGCAGACACGCAAAAAGGCAATCCTGTCGCGGTGCTTGGGGTCGAGGTTGGCATGTATCTTAAAAATAAATCCGCTAAACTTTGGCTCAGCCACACTCACTGCCCGTAGCTGGTTTGCCGGTCGCGGGGCGTTGGTGCAATGCGAATAAAAGTATCCAGCAGTTCCTTAACGCCAAAGTTGTTTACCGCACTTCCAAAAAATACAGGAGCAATTTTTCCTGCCAGGTAATCTTCAGTTTTCAGCTCACCATATACACCATCTATCAGTTCCACATCTTCCCGCAGGGTATCGGCATCGCGTTCTCCTACTTTTTCATCCAGTATTTTGTCGTTCAGGTCTTTTATTTCTACAGTGTCTTCATCGCCGCCCTTGGTACTTGCGGCAAAGAGAACCAGGTTTTTATCATGCAGGTTATATACTCCTTTAAAATCCTTTCCCTGGTTTATTGGCCAGGTCATGGGGTGCAGCGAGATCTTTAGTTCATTTTCAATTTCCTCCATCAGGTCAAACCGGTTTTTACCGTCGCGGTCCATTTTATTAATAAACACAATCACCGGTGTATCACGCATCCGGCACACTTCCATCAGACGGCGGGTTTGTTCTTCCACCCCGTTTACACTGTCTACCACCAGCACTACGCTATCTACTGCGGTCAGCGTGCGGTAAGTGTCTTCCGCAAAGTCTTTGTGTCCCGGTGTGTCCAGCAGGTTAATCAGCATGCCTTTGTACTCAAAACTCATGACCGAAGTGGCTACCGAGATACCGCGTCTGCCGCTCTATCTCCATAAAATCGCTGGTGGCATGCTTTTTTATTTTGTTGCTTTTAACAGCGCCTGCAGTTTGTATCGCACCACCAAACAGCAAAAACTTTTCCGTCAGCGTGGTTTTTCCCGCATCGGGGTGGCTAATAATGGCAAAGGTTTTGCGACGGTTTATTTCTTTTTCGTATTTCATTTGTTGTCTCTCGTCTTATGTCAGTTTCTGCAAAACAGCGTTTTACTACCTCGTTTTTACCATGTGGTTTTTTTATGAACCCAGCCGTGAAATCAAGTGTTTGGCATTGTTGCGTCGCACTCTTGTACCGCATGGCTATATGGAGCTTTATACAAGCAGAGTAAAACACACTATTTGGTTGTGACTTTACTTCCGGTTTTTTGCGGTCGCAAAGGTAACGCATCACCGCCTGAAAGCAGAAGTGATTAACAGAACGGTAGTGAGAGGGAGATGTTTAGGCGTAGGTTCAAAAATGCAATCGTCAAAGTATTGAACAATTCTGCACAGAGTAAGAATTATGGATAGGAACTTAGATCTTGTCAGTGGGGAATAAAATTATAGTCTTTTAATAGACTTCTGAATGACTACCAATGTCAATGAAAATTGCTCTTTGAGGTTTATCATCTGTAAAATAAAAGATAACCCTTAGATCGTAGTCGAGCGAAAAACTCCAAAGACTTTTTAGTTTGCCTGATAGTTTATGTGTTTTTAGTTTTGTATCGAAAGGATGCGAAGTAAATATTTCAAGTCGTTGCCAAAACAACGGTTCTGAAAAAGTCCCCTTGATTCTCTTTTTGAAAGACCTTTAAAAGTTTCCTGAATGCAACTTCCATCTACAGCATTTCTTTTAGTTCATCTATGTTCGATGAAAATGTCAGTTTCCCTGCCTCGTTTTCGCCCATAGTCTTTTTAAAGTTCGATAGAATTTCTTCCCGGCGGGCATCGGCAATATTATGCTCTAAAATACTTTTCAATTCCAACCGTTCTTCAAGACTCAGATTATACACCGTTTCTACAACATCGCTAAAAAGTGGTCCTGCGTTGTCCATTCCATTTTTTCTTTCGAAGTTAATTCATTTGCTTCTTTTTTGAAAAGATCACTTGCTTTCAGATTTCCTAACCTTTTTATAAACATGCTGTTTTCAACTGTTATAGGCGCGGCTACTACAACAGTACAAGTGTGCGACGCAACAATGATTTCACAAAGAGCTACTGCTGGTCTCCAAAAAATTCTCCACGGTTTTATTGATAGGTGATTCCCTGCAGGTTGGATTTATCGTAAAAAAAAGGTTCAAAGTTGTCGTCTGCCAACTGGCAATCTACGGCGATCTGGTTGCAATTGATGGTGCCAAAGATGCTGGCGACTGCGCTGTCGGCTGCATCGCGACCCGTTGATATTTTTACAATGCCATTGAGCGGTGCCAGGCGGGTAGCATCGAACAAGATCCAATTGCCGCCAATAAACGCTTCGAAACAGGCGTGGAAATCCTGTGGCTGCAATTGGTAAGCGTAGCCTGTAAAATAACGCGCAGGTATGTTGAGTGCCCGGCAAAGCGCTATGCCAAGGTGCGCAAAATCGCGGCACACACCGGCCTGCTCGGTCACTGTGTCGAAAGCAGAAGTTTGTGAATTGGTTGACCCGCTTATGTACTCCACATTGTTGTAGATCCAGTCGCAAACTGCCAGCACCTGGGAGAACGGATTGGAAATATTGCCAAACTTTTTGCCGGCAAAACGAAACAATTTGTCTGACTGGCAGTAGCGGCTGGGATAGAGATACGGAAACTCGGAAGTTGTTAATTGCGATACCGGTACCATCTGCAGATCGGTATGGTCGATTAGTTGAAAAGAGTTATCGACCCGGGCATTGTAAGTGACTTTTATAGTGGTTTGCTCCTGGATATCTACCCGCATGAACCGACATTCGCCATGCGCAGAAAAAAGCTCTTCCACCTTTAAATAGGGTTCAATTTTGAAAGACTCTTCCAGTACCGTTTGGTGTGGAGTTCGTAGCGCGTGCAGGTTGAAGATAATGGTACTTGGAGTGATGATCTCATATTCGAGGTTAGCAGTAAGGTCAAACTTCATTGTTGCAATTGATTGAGGTTAGCTATGGGGTTGGTTGAGTTTGGTAAATACATTTTCCATCCAGTCTTCCGGTATCTGAGCAAGAGCGTTCTTCAGTTCTTCGTCCCAGAGATTGGAAATTTTCTCAAGATCCTGTTTTTGGTATTGCTGCTCAGCCAGGTAAAAGCTGTCGCGTTTGTACAGCGCCACATCTATAGGAAAGTCAACATTGTTGGCGCTCACACGGGTTGAGTTGAAGGAGAGAAAGCCAGCCTTCAGCGCCACGCGCAGATCGGTATCTTCGGTGATCGTTCGATTAAGGATCGCCTTGCCATGACCTGAATTACCAATCACCACAAACGGCGCACCCTGCCCAAGTTCTACCCAGTTGCCCTCAGGATACAATAGAAACAACTTGTGTTCTTCGTCATCTTTCATTTGACCACCTATGATGGTGTTCAAGTCAAATTTAAAAGAGGACCGTTCCAAATAACTCCGGTCTTCCTCTGCCACCCGCCGCACCTGTTGACCAAAGGCATTGACTGCTTTGTACATCTTATTAAAATCCTGTTCTTCCAAAATTTCTTTAAAATAAGTAACTGCTTTATCGCGAACAGACCGCAGTCCGCTGGTCATAAGAAAAAGGGAAGTGTTGTCTTTTTGTACGGTAAAGATCTTTTTCTTAATGGTAGTATCAGTACCGGAAGTGATGCGGCTGTCAGCAATGGCTACCAATCCTGATTTTACTTTAATACCGAGGCAATAGGTCATAATTAACTATTTTGACTCAATCATCAAGGATTTCTTTCCTGCAATTGAGCTTTTGAATTCAATGATATCAGCAACCGCCACTCTGCAAAAACAATTCCGGCACGTTGCACCGTAGTCGTTTAATTATTGGGGAATATAAAGAAACACCAAAAGACCCGGCTTTTTTTACTCCCTATAAATTGACAAGTTTATCTGAGAGATCAGCGACATGTGATGACACGACCCATTACAAAATCCTAAAAGCACTACGTTGCTAAAAGTTGTTGTAAATGAAAAGCACAAGAGATATAGATGAGTTGATAAATTTAAAAGAAGAAGCATTTGTAGAAAAATCAACTCACGTTCTTCTCACCTGAGCATAAGGGCAGTCCTATTTGCGGGTGTAAATTAGAAAATGTTGAATGGGCAAAAACTCTCCCTGAAAAAACAGTTTAAATCCATTTGCTCCCAACTCAGTGTTCAGTTGAGCGACCGTCATTTTGTGCAATTCCTTTATGGGAATGGATTTGTCTTCACCACGGTATTCGAGCAATAATATTCGCCCGTTGGGTTTTAAAGAGCGGGAAATGGAGTGAAGCATTTCCTGTGGGTATTCCAGCTCATGGTAAACATCTGCCATCAAAACGAGGTCAACGGAACTATCGGGGAGATTGGTATTTGTATCGCTACCCTGCACTACGACAACATTGGCTGTTTTGTTTTTTTTCTTGTTTTTCTTCAGTTGGCGTATCAATTCATCCTGTAGTTCAACAGCGTACACCTTGCCCTTCGGTACCTTTGCAGCCAGTTTAAAAGTGAAGTAGCCGGTGCCTGCACCAATGTCGGCAATTACCGCATTGGCAGCCACATAGATATTATTGACCGCCAGCCTTGGGTTTTCTTCTTTTTGCCGGTTGCTGCGATCTAGCCACGCCGATCCGGAGGCATCCATGACTGCCGCAATCTCACGTCCGTAATAAAATTTGCCAATACCGTCTTCACTGGCTGCGCTGTAATTGTATATAGAGTCGACGTTGGGCACAACGGCAGTCTGCCTTCCCGAGCCACACCTGGAAAAGCAAAACATCATTACAATGAAGGCGCTGGTCAGGAATGTTTTCATATGGAACGTATGAGGTAAAAAAATGAGAAGACTTGGGCTGTTTCTAAGGATTTTACAGTAAGGGTTGTAATACCAGCCAGACATTGTTAGCTACAATTTTTGCACCTTCCGCTGTTGGGTGTATGCCATCGTTCTGGTTTAGTTCCTGTACTCCACCAACGCCCGCTAGCAGAAATGGAACCAATGCCATATTGTTACGGGCTGCAAGATCCGGGAATAAGTCACGAAATTCTGTGGCATATTGCTGACCCATATTGGGCGGCACCTGCATACCCGTCAACACGAGTTTAGCCTGCGGATAGCGTGCTTTTACCTTGTCGATAATAGCCTGCAGGTTCTTTTTCGTTTCAGCTACGGGTATTCCCCGCAGCCCGTCATTGGCACCAAGCTCCAGCACAAAAACAGTCAATGGTTGTTTCAGTATCCAATCAATGCGGCTATTGCCACCAGCAGAAGTTTCGCCACTAACGCCCGCATTTACGACATGATACGATAAACCTACTAAATCGATTTTGGTTTGGATAAGCGATGGGAAAGCTTCCTGTGGTTCAAGACCATAACCCGCAGTAAGACTGTTGCCAAAAAACAAGATATTACTCTGATCTGCGGAATGTTTATTGGAGGGTGTTGTTTCTGGTGGTTGGTTATTAGTATTGTTGCCGCAAGCTGCCAACAACAAAGTGAGCAGTACCGATGTTATCATCAACTTCATAGTGCAGATTATTTTACCCTTTGGCTTTTTAACGCGTTGTTTTTTGTGCCAGCCGGGCGGATGGTGCATTTTAATCTATTTTTACGCTGTACACTATAGCAAGTTAAATTAATTAGCCTTGGACACCATTTTGAATATTGAAAACGTCAGCAAAACTTATAATAGTGCCGGGCGAACCCTCACGGTTTTGCACGACATAAATTTTTCCGTTCCTGCAGGTTCAACCCTGGCGATCGTTGGGCCGTCGGGCAGCGGAAAAACTACTTTGCTTGGTTTGTGTGCAGGTCTTGACCGCGCCAGCGAAGGTTCGGTAAGACTGCACAATATAAAAATAGATGACCTGAACGAAGACCAGCGGGCACAGGTACGAAATCAATATGTAGGTTTTATATTTCAAAATTTTCAATTGATGCCGACACTCACTGCATTGGAAAATGTAATGGTGCCACTGGAACTGCGCGGCGAAAAAAAGATAAAGCCCCTGGCGATGGATCTGCTGGATAAAGTAGGGCTGGCAGATCGGGGGCACCACTACCCGGCACAATTAAGTGGCGGCGAACAACAACGTGTTTCGCTGGCGCGTGCTTTTTCTAACAAACCGCGAATACTGTTTGCAGATGAGCCAACCGGCAGTCTGGATGCTGAAAACAGCGAACGTATCATTCGCCTCATTTTTGACCTGAACAGGGAAGCCGGCACTACACTGGTGGTAGTGACACACGACAATGAACTGGCCGCCAAAACGCAGCGTATCATCCGGGTAAAAGGCGGTAAAATGGTAGCTGACGAACTGGTTGCAAACCTTGCAACAGCCTGACGGCTTAATTAGCGGCATAAATAATTTGACGTACAAAAAATTACGGTAGATCGGAAGTAAATTAATACAGTGATGCTGAACAAAGTGCCTCATTTACCTCCCCATCTCAACACAATATCAGGCACTACATGACTCCAAATAAACTACGCCTGCGCTGGCTGCTATTAATGGCATGGCGCGACAGCCGGCGAAACCGGTCGCGGCTTTTACTTTTTATTTCTTCTATTATATTGGGTATTGGTGCATTGGTAGCTGTGTTCTCATTGGGTGATAATCTTCAGCACGATATAGACGCGCAGGCAGCAGAACTGATTGGCGCTGATCTTTCTATCTCAACCAGCAAACCGATAGCGCCTGCTGTACAGCCATTGCTCGACTCACTTGGTAATCAACGCTCAAGCGAGGAGAGTTTTGCTTCCATGATTTTTTTTCCCAAGAGCAGCGGCACCCGCCTGGTACAGGTAAAAGCCTTACAGGGCAATTTTCCCTATTATGGTGCACTGGAAACACAGCCTGTCGCAGCCGGGCAAAGTTTCAGAAACCGGCAGGCGGCTCTGGTAGATAAGACCCTGATGTTGCAATTTGGCGCCCGGGTTGGCGATACCATACGGGTAGGGCGCCTGCCTTTTGTCATAGAAGGAACATTGCTAAAGGCACCGGGGCAAACTGGTCTGTCGAGCTCTGTGGCTCCGGCCGTGTATATACCCCTGCGATTTTTATCGCAAACAGGGCTGGCGCAAAAAGGCAGCAGAATAACCTATCGTTACTATTACCAATACGAGAAGGATGTAAACGTTGAAAAATTGGTGGACACACTAAAGCCACGCCTGGAGCAGGAAGGTTTGGACTATAATACCGTTGCCAGTCAAAAAGAAAATACCGGGCAGGCATTTGGCGACATTACAAACTTTTTATCGTTGGTAGGTTTTATTGCTCTGTTGCTGGGTTGTATTGGCGTTGCAAGTGCCATACACATTTATATCCGCGAAAAGATTGCATCGATAGCTATACTTCGCTGTCTGGGCGTGACCGCAAAGCAGGCATTTTTAATATTTCTGTTGCAGATCGTAGGCATTGGTGCTATTGGCTCAATGGCCGGTGCAGCACTGGGTACGGGTATTCAACAATTTTTACCGGTAGTCTTAGCCGATCTTCTCCCGGTTACCATCAGTACGGCCATTTCCTGGGCGGCAATAGGGGAGGGTGTTTTACTGGGCATTTGCATCTCGCTGCTTTTTGCACTATTGCCGCTTATTTCGTTACGAAAGATTTCGCCACTCAATACCCTGCGGGTTTCTTATGAACCCGCCGGCAAAAGGGATGCAGCGAAGTGGCTTATATACGGTTTCATTGTTTTATTTATTCTCGGGTTTTCATACCTGCAACTGCATGAGTGGGTACCCGCATTATTTTTTACTGTAGGTATCGTTGCTGCCTTTCTTTTACTCAGCGGTATGGCAACATTGCTTATTTGGGCTGTGCGCAGGTTCTTCCCGGCAGGCTGGAGCTATTTGTGGCGCCAGGGACTTTCCAACTTATTTCGTCCCAATAACCAAACAGTTATACTCATTGTTTCTATCGGACTGGGAACCACTTTTATCTGCATTCTATTCTCGGTTCAGTCATTGTTGCTTAACCGTATTAGTCTTTCGTCAAGTGGCAACCAGCCCAACATGGTTTTGTTCGATATTCAACCAGCGCAAACCAAACAAGTAACAGCATTGGTAAAACGTAATGGTCTGCCCGTATTGCAGCAGGTTCCCATTATCAATATGCGGCTCGAGCGTGTAAACCAGCAGTCAGCCGCCTCCCTTAGCGGTAAAGACAGCGGTTACCTGCGCGGTGCTTTCACCCGCGAGTTCAGAGTTACCTACCGCGACTCACTTAGTCAAAGTGAAAAGGTAACCGCCGGAACCTACACCGGGAGAGTGAACCCTGCCAATGGTAATATTTATGTTTCAGTAGAAGATGGATATGCAAAACGCCAGCACTGGCAGTTGGGCGATACCATGGTTTTCAATGTACAGGGAGTTACTGATCTCTACACTTATAGGCAGCTTCCGGCAGGTTGACTGGAACCGGATACAAACTAACTTCCTGGTCGTATTTCCGACAGGGGTGTTAGAAGATGCACCACAGTTCCAGGTACTGCTTACCCGGGCGCCGTCCGATGCTCGCATCTGCCCGGTTTCAGCAGGCAATGGTGCAGCGGTTTCCCAATGTTTCCATCATAGACCTGGCGCTTGTACTTAGCACGCTCGACGACATTCTGAGCAAAATTGCCTTTGTCATCCGTTTTATGGCTGCCTTTAGCATTGCAACAGGTTTGATCGTTTTGATCGCATCTGTGCTTACCAGCAAATACCAGCGCATACAAGAGAGCGTTCTACTGCGTACACTAGGTGCCAGTCGCAGGCAAATACTGGTCATTACCGCGCTGGAGTATTTTTTCCTGGGTGCACTGGCGGCAGCAACGGGTATTGTTTTATCATTATTAGCTGTGTGGGCATTGGCAACCTACACCTTTAAAGCGCCTTTTAGTGTAAGTGTTTTGCCGCTCCTTATCGTGTTTGTCGCCATTTGTTTACTTACTGTCATCATTGGTCTTTTCAACAGTCGCAGCATCCTCAACAAAGCGCCGCTGGAGATACTACGACAGGAAGCATAAAATGTAAGTTGTAGGTTATAAGCTATAAGTTTTAAGTTGTAAGTCATAGGTTCTAAGTTGTAGGTTATAGTTGTAAGTAACAGGTTGTAAGTAGTATGGGAATTACTCCTCGTCATTCCTGCGAAGGAGAAATCTTGTTAGTTACAATCTGTTAGTTTTCTATCCCCTCCTGAATAGGTACCGTGCTAAAAATGCCATTAATTAAAAACTCCCATATACCTTTTGGTGCCAGGGCTTCAGAATAACGAGGAGGCTTTACTTGCGACGCTCCGTTTAGACGGAATATCCCCGGGTGGCCTTTCACGAAATAGTACGTAGGTTATGGAGGTAAATTGATAAGATCCACTTTTACCTCTTTTACTCGTTTTCCATCCAGGGTGAAAATTGTAAGCAAGGCAGGTCTTTCCAACGTACAACTTACCAGAAGCGCAAGTTTTCTTTTTACCGGGTTTGAAAAAAAAACCAGGTTGTCGTTTTTGTCAAGTTTTACAGTAGCGGTTTGACCATGTCGATACGTTTAGAAAACGTTCCAATTGTTATGCTCTTCCCTGTTCAAATTCTTCGAATTTTGGTATTGTTTATTAATTTGTTTTAGCCAGTACGAAATTCTTACAGCCTACATCCTTGACAGCACACGCACTAAATTTCTAACTAAAGTCAAGGGTTTAACAGAGCGCTGATATATAGTGGAAATGTTGAATGAAAAACAAACGCGATAGCAATGAATATATAAATGCCTTAGATTACTTTACAGTTCAACAGAAAGGGAACAATCTATTAACTAACCTGTTCGGCTGAAAATAAATCAATGGCGAAATATTTTATTTCTATAGGATTGCTTATCGGTATATCAGCCGAGGAAGTATCGGGGCAAGCTTTGCCACCGATCCAGTTGGACAGACCTGACCAAACAGAATGCCCGTTTATAGTACCGGCAAAATATGTACAGGTGGAGATGGGAATAAGCTATGAAAATGCAGATGCTGATAGTAAAAACTTCGCCTATCCTTCGGCACTTTGGAAATATGGGATCAACGACAACGTGGAACTTAGATTAATAACAGAAGTTGCCAGTGAAAAAAACCGGGCCTTCACTACGAAAGGAATTCGTCCGCTGACCATTGGCTTCAAAGCCAGACTTTGGGAGGAAAAGGGAATGATACCTAAAACATCATTTATTGGGCATCTGCAAAGCTCTGCCCTGGGCAGCAATAAATTCCGGACAACTTATGTAGCGCCGGCTTTTCGTTTTACCATGCAGCATACGCTTTCTTCAAACTTATCGCTTGGCTATAATCTTGGCGCAGAATGGAATGGAGAAACGCCGGAACCAACCTACCTCTATACACTGACCGTGGGTAAATCGTGGACAGAAAGACTTGGGTCGTATGCAGAGATCTATGGCTTTGTACCACAGGGAGAGAAGGCTGCCCACCTGGTAGATCTTGGATTTACCTACTTGCTTACTAACGACCTGATGGCAGACATTTCCGGTGGGTTTGGACTTACCGATAACGCCCCACATAACTTTATTGCTATGGGGATATCGTTTCGTATAAACACCAGTAAAAAATGACGTTGACCCGCTTTTTACCTGGCTGCTGCCTCATCGTTCCTTTACTGTTGTATTCGTGCGATTGTCTTCAATATAGTAGAGGGGTGGTACTGGATAGTAACACTAAACTTCCGGTAGATAGCGTTTGCATTCAGGTAGAAAATACTATTAATCTTTATACCTACACAGACAGCATAGGGAATTTTACGCTGGAAGCGACGTCAGGGAGTTTTCTTAGCAGGAGTTGCCCGCCAATGAAGGTTTTTGTTGCCAAACCAAAATACGAGATCAAATCAATTGAGTTGAACGCAGAAAAGGTAGATATGCTTTACCTGGATCTGTTGCAATAACATGCCTGTAGTAATATATGATGAAGGCTTCACCAGGGTTTTGCTGTTGAACGGAGCGTCGCAAGAATGCATCATTGAAAAGTTATGGCTGGTTGCCTAAAAATATTACACAGTCACTGCTACGCTGTGTATCGCATCTGCCATCTCTTTGATGAGTGAGGGATCTTTCTCAATTGAATTTCCAACAACGATCACATCGGCGCCGGCTTTGCAATTGAGGTAGGCTTTCTCGGGATCGGTAATGCCGCCGCCGACGATAAGGGGTACTTCAATATTGGCGGAAACCATTTCGATCATACTTTCGGTAATGGCTCTTTTTGCGCCACTTCCTGCATCCATATAAATGAGTTTCATTCCCAGCATTTCGCTGGCCATAGCGGTGCAAAGTGCTATCTCGTTCTTATCGCAGGGTATAGGTGTGGCATTGGAGATATAGGAAACGGTAGTAGGTGCGCCGCCATCTATCAACATATAACCGGTAGGCATTACTTCGAGCCCGCTTTTGCGTACAAAGGGCGCGCTTACAACGTGCTGACCTATGAGTAACTCGGGGTTGCGACCTGACACAAGAGATAAATAAAGAAGCGCATCAGCATATTTGCTTACCTGCGCCGGGCTGCCCGGAAAAAGCACAACAGGGATATTGCACAATGAGCGGATATGTTGAATGCATTCGTCTAAGTTGCTGGAGATAATGAGACTGCCACCAACAAATAAATAATCAACCTTAGCGTGAATAGCCAGACCTACCAACTGGTCTAGTTTGTAATTGTCAACCTTATCGGGATCAATTAACACCGCAAGAGATTTTTGGCCCTGCTGTTTGTTTTTTACGAAATGCTGGTAAAGCTTATTCTTCATGCAACTGGTTATCGGTGTCTTGCAAAAATGCTAAAAAAATTTTGTTTGGCGACGTATTATTTCATTACTACATAGGTTTACGCTACCCAAACCAATTGGTAATTATTGTTTTATAACAACCATTCATATGGTAAGTGCTGTAAATTACCTTATACCAATTGAATGCCAGCGTTTATTTGGACTGCCTGGTGGTGTATTACAGAGTTTTATAAACCCCTTGAAAAGTGATTTATATTAATGGTGCAAGCCTGCCAATGATATTGATAGAAGACAGAACTGCCTGAATATTTTGCTTCATTTTTTTCTTTCACAACCAGGAGTCAAAGCCAGTAATGCTTTCAGCAGGTTATACACACGGTGTTAATTTAATCTTTTGCAATAAAAGCAAAAGGCTGATATTTTCGTAAACCCTATCCACTTTTTTAACAACGCCGCATTACTTAAAATCTTTCACCGTACAAATAAATTATTGCCAATGACCACCGATCAATCCGTAAAGGGACTACAGTTCCAACGCCGCTTTACCCGCGACGACCTATCACCTTTCGATATGTTCACGTATGACTATCGCACCAGTATTATACGTAATCCATCTGGTGAAGTTGTGTTTGAGATGAAAAATGTTGAAGTGCCGGCACAGTGGAGCCAGATAGCAACAGACATCATTGCTCAAAAATATTTTAGAAAAGCAGGAGTACCCCAGCCAGATGGAACATTGGGCAGGGAAACCTCCGCCAGGCAGGTAGCTCATCGCATGGCTAATTGCTGGAAGGTGTGGGGTGAACGATATAACTACTTCAACAGTAAAGAAGATGCCCAGGTTTTTTACGAGGAGCTGGTGTACAGCATACTTAACCAGGCTTGTGTGCCCAACAGTCCGCAATGGTTCAATACCGGCTTGCATGAGAGCTATGGTATAGTTGGCAAACCCCAGGGGCACTTTTACGTTGACCAGACGGATGGCAAGCTAAAAAAATCTACGTCGGCATATGAGCGGCCGCAACCTCATGCCTGTTTTATACTCAGTGTGGAAGATGACCTGGTGAATGATGGCGGCATTATGGATTTATGGGTGCGTGAAGCGAGAATATTTAAGTACGGCTCCGGCGTTGGAACTAACTTTTCAAACATACGCGGCGAAGGTGAAAAGTTGAGCGGTGGCGGTACCTCCAGCGGGTTGATGAGCTTTTTAAAAATAGGTGATCGTGCAGCAGGCGCCATTAAAAGTGGTGGCACCACCCGCCGCGCAGCCAAAATGGTTTGTTTAGACCTTGACCATCCCGAGATCGTAGATTTTATAGACTGGAAGGTGGAGGAAGAAAAGAAAGTGGGTGCACTGATTTCTGCAGGTTATGCCAGCGATTACGAGGGAGAAGCCTACAAAACCGTGTCGGGTCAAAACTCAAATAATTCGGTACGTATTCCTAATGAGTTTTTCGACAAATTGGCAAAAGGGGAAGATTGGGAACTAAAAGCCCGCACAGACGGACGGGTGATGAAAAAGATCTCTTCCAAAGAATTATGGAATAAAATATCGTATGCTGCCTGGCGTTGTGCCGACCCCGGAACCCAATACAATACAACTATTAACGAATGGCACACCTGCCCAAAGGGTGGTGAGATACGGGCTTCCAACCCCTGCTCAGAGTATATGTTTCTCGACAATACTGCCTGTAACCTGGCTTCGGTAAACCTGCGGAAATTTCACGACGACGACACTAACGTTTTTGACGTGGAAGGCTTCGAATATACCTGCCGCCTGTGGACAGTGGTATTGGAAATCTCTGTACTGATGGCTCAATTTCCAAGCAAAGAAGTAGCCGAGCTATCTTATGAATATAGAACACTCGGTTTGGGATTTGCCAACCTGGGAAGTGTATTGATGGTAAGTGGTATTGCCTACGACAGTGAAGAAGCCCGCGGTATTGCCGGCGCAATATCAGCAATTATGACCGGAGTTTCTTACAAGACCAGTGCGGAAATGGCTAAGTACCAGGGTGCATTTGTGCGCTACGAAGAAAACAAGGAAGATATGCTGCGCGTGATTCGCAACCATCGTTTGGCAGCCTATGATGCTGACATGTACGAGAAGCTTAGCCTGAAACCACAGGGCATCAAAGCGCAATTTTGTCCAGACTATCTATTAACAGCAGCCTGCAAAGCCTGGGATGATGCACTGGAACTAGGCGAAAAATATGGCTACCGCAACGCGCAGACTACAGTAATAGCACCGACCGGAACCATTGGGTTGGTAATGGACTGCGACACCACCGGCGTAGAACCTGACTTTGCCCTGGTGAAGTTTAAAAAACTGAGTGGTGGCGGTTATTTTAAGATCATCAATCAATCTGTTCCGCTGGCGTTAAAAAACCTTGGATACGACGACAAAGAAGCCGATGCCATTGTGAAATATGCTGTCGGTTCCGGCACTTTTGACGGAGCCCCACACATTAATCCGCAATCGCTGAGTGAGAAAGGTTTCATTGCTGAAGAGATTAAAAAACTCAGCGAGGCTGTAAAAGCCGCTTTCGAGATCAGCTTTGTTTTTAACCGGTTTGCTTTGGGTGAAGCATGCCTGGAAAGACTTGGTTTTTCCGCAGCTCAATACAACGATTGGAATTTTAATCTGTTAGAAGAGTTAGGTTTTTCTGACGAGCAAATTGACGAAGCCAACGATTATATATGTGGTACCATGACCGTTGAGGGTGCCCCTTATTTAAAAGACAAACACCTTTCGGTTTTTGACTGTGCCAATAAATGTGGTAAAAAAGGAGAACGTTTTATTCATGCCTATGGACATATTCGCATGATGGGCGCCACGCAACCTTTTATCAGCGGTGCTATTTCCAAAACAATTAACCTGCCCAACGAAGCCTCAGTAGAAGAAATTGCTGACTGCTATTTGCTGAGCTGGCAGTTAGGTCTCAAGGCGAATGCATTGTACCGCGATGGTTCTAAATTGTCGCAGCCACTTAGCAATAAAAGCGACAAGAAAAAGAAAACCGAAGACACCGCAGAGACCGAGACAACTGCCAATACGGAATCAAACATTGTTGACCTAAGCGATCTGACCGTAGAGGAATTACTGGAAGAAGTGACCAAACGCATGCAGGCTTCTCCTGATACACAACTCAAACGCAAGTTGAGCGAAATTGTACAGCGCAAATCACTACCCGGCAAACGACGTGGTTTTACCCAAAAAGCCAAGATCGGCGGTCAGGTTATTTTTCTGCGTACCGGCGAGTACAGCGACAATACTTTGGGTGAGATCTTCATCGATCTTGCCAAAGAAGGTTCTACGCTCCGCAGCCTCATGAACTGCTTTGCCATAGCTGTTTCAGTGGGTCTGCAGTACGGCGTTCCGCTCGAAGAGTTTGTTGAGAAATTTGTGTTCACCAAGTTCGAGCCGGCAGGCATGGTCGATCATCCCAACATCAAGACAACCACCTCTATTGTTGACTTTATCTTCCGATGTCTTGCCTATGAGTACATGGGTCGCACCGACCTGGTACATGTATTAGACAAGCCCGAGCTTAGCAATCTAGGCGACGATATTTCTGATAAAAGAGCGCTGAGCAGTGTGCGTATAACACCGGCGCAGGTCAATGCCGCACAACCGGTGCAACCGCAAAAGGTTAAGAACACTGTAAAGACAGAAGCAGGGCTTGATGCGGTAAACGCGGCTGCTAAAAACATGCAAAGCGATGCCCCGTCCTGCAATACCTGTGGTCACATAACCATTCGCAGCGGTACTTGTTACAAGTGTCTTAACTGTGGCAATAGTATGGGTTGCAGTTAAGCAGATATATTTAAGCTAAAAGCCGCTGATAACCTCAGCGGCTTTTTTTATAATGCAATTGTGAAATTTTGGTAGCAAGCGATCCTACAATGAAAAAGCTTTTGTTGCGACAGTCTACCCCGCCGAGGCGGGGCTCCATTCATCGGCATCACTTTGTTGTGCAGGTAAGAAGCAAACCATTAATTTATTATCCTTCTGTGCTTTATACTAGCGCTCCTCAGCTTAGACAGATGACATATAATGAGATCGTCATTACCTAACCAAAAGTTTTTGAACTTCAGACATGATATCCTCATGCAGCCTCTCAATGCTTTGATCGCCATCAATCATCACAATGTTCTCTTCGTTTTTCAAAAGGTCAAAAGCTTCAAAATATTTTTCCCTTACATTCTTCAGGTTGTCCAGTGTCTCGTACATTTCAATCAGTTGCCTTGTGGCAGTAAGCCGCTGTATCGACGTCTCAGGTTTTACATCAATGAAAATGTTTACGTCGGGTCGCAATATAGTAGCGCTCATAGCATTCGCCTGTATCACCCAATTCATATCCATATGCGTACCATGATAGGCATACGATGAGAAATAATACCTGTCGGAAACTACGGTAAATCCTTCCTGTAATTTTCTTACGATTCCATTCTCTTCATTTAACAAGTGATGGAGGCGGTCAGCCACAAACAGACCCGCAATGGTTCTGTGATCAGCCGGCATTTTACCGGCGAAAATATCTCTGATCATTTTGCCAATAGGACCCGAAGTAGGCTCAAATGTGTGATAGGCTTTATGACCCAGCCCGGTAAGGTTTTGCACCAGCATTTTTGCCTGCGTACTTTTTCCGCTACCATCAATGCCTTCCAGTGCTATAAACAAGCCCTTCATACAATTATTTACGTGAACAGAATTTTTTTGAGTTGAGCGAAAGTAATAGCAGGCACGCATTATTGCGTTTTTCTCCCCATTAAATTCTTTTTTGTGTACGGGGGGTTCGATACCTAAGTAGTTGCAGACAGACTTGAGCCGCTGCCAGACATTGCCTGCTGTATAGGTATTGATCTGTGCCGGGAAAGTAATGTATTCGCCAATAGCAGGAATAGTAATAGACTTGTAAGTGCTGCACACTTTAAGCACTTTTGTTTTTAATTTAAAAAGAGTAGGATATGTTCTCCGCCGGCTGAGTAATACATTGGCTGTATAAAAGAAAGCTGGCAGCGCTGTTGTTGTAAAAGATCTTCTACTCTTTGCATTCGCGCGACGCAAGATTTTGTTTATAGGCGTTTAGTTTCTCAGCCAGATCTCTTGTAAATCCATCCATATCTAAAACGGAGTTTTTGAGACAAGTAACAATTTCATGATACTTAAAAGTGTCATATTTTTCCATCTCCAGTAACGAGATCAAGCCCTGTAGATTGCAAATGGGCTGGCGGATCTTATGCGAGGTTATGAAAGCAATATCTTCAAGCTGTCTTACATAGGCCTCTCTTTGATCCTGTGCCTTCTTTATTTCCGTGATGTCGGTTCCGTAGCCATACACATATTTTATCTCTCCGTTTTCCCAGCATGGAAAAAATTTTCGCAGTACATATTTAACCTCTCCGTTTGTTACGTATTCGTCTATCCATTCGCTACTTTCTCCTCTGACCGCACGCAAAAATCTATCCCGTCGTTGTTGAGCAATGTTCAGGTCAGAGCCTTTCAGGAGAAAATAATCAAAATCATCTTTACCAATTAGCCACTCCCGCAAAGTGTCGTTTTTAACAGCAGTTTTATTTACAAAAATGTACTTGTGATTGGTATCAAAAACGGCTACATCAACCGGGAAGTTTTCCAACACGAATGAAGTGAAGCTTTGTTGTTTTACCACTTCAGCATCTGCCAGCATCTTAGCTTCTTTTGCCTTTACCATTTCAGTGATATCACCGGCTAATATCAAACGGCACAAACGCCCTTTGAAATAAATTTCACAGGACGAAACTTCAGACAATATGATGTCTCCATTTTTCTTTCTGTGTTTGTGAACACCAGCGTTATGCAATCCTGCAGGAATGGAAGTTCCATTTCTCCGGTTTGTTTCCTGTTCACCGGCTCTGATATCAGCAATATTCAGGTTTAGAAATTCATCTTTTGAATAACCGTACAAGGCAACTGCAGCATGGTTTACCGCCAATATCCGGCTGGTGTCTTTGTCTATAATTGCCATAGGTGATGGATGCGCCCGAAAGAGATCGAAGTATTGCCGGTGGTGAACAGATGATTTTTCTCTGATGTCTTCGCCGTAATAGTACACGGAGATCGCACATAAAAAACCAAGGAAGGTCCATTTGTACACTTCACCAGGCACCAGATACAGTAAAGAAAGATCCTTATGAAGGAGGGTTGTTAGAAAGTCTGCAAAGAACCAGACTGTTAATCCGGTAAAGAACAGAAGGGTGAGAAGGACCTTGGTCTTGTTGAGGGTTTTCATGGTTTCTACCCCTAATAACTCAAAAACTATTTGAATATTGCGGGTGGAAAGAATACAAATAAAGTTCTCCTCTTCATTAATTACCGCTGGAAGGTGCAGTGTCAACCAGGGAAAATTCCTGATTTGAAAAGATGTCTAAAGCTTCATCATTGACGTAAAATCGTAATGTGTTGTAGTTTGCAAAATAGCCTGTCCCTGACCTTTGGTAATTGCGAGAGCGAGAGGGTAGATTAACGACTTGATAGATAATAATAAGGCAGGTAAAAAATTCCCAAACCGGGAAAAGTAATTATAAAGAAGCTGTATTAGTTTTTCAATACTGTTTTCAACTAAGCGTAGGAGTTACGAGATGTTACGAAGCACCGGCATTAGCAGATACTTGCATAAAAGCTTGCAGCCGTTTACTACATTATAAACCAGAAATTGATTGTTTAGCAAAATACCAGGGGATTTTGCATGATACTAAATCCCCTGGCGACACCTGGTAAATTTTGTCTTCTCCCGCTAGCAATTTAAGCTGCGGAATATTGTCGGAGACGATTGCGGTAATTGAACTTTCTCACCATGTTTTGGTGATTTTTTTTGCATGGTAAAAGCTACATCTGAGACTTGCCGATGAACGGAGCGTCGCAACTCTGCCTCTTCACTGTTTCACATCCCGGCACCATCACCTTTTGTCGCGATTGTATAAACGGGTAATATGACAGAGAAAATCCTCATCCTGTTGTGTCATTTGCCCGGGCAGCATACGCCACGACCAGTTGTCGTTTTCGGAGGCCGGAATGTTCATCCGTGCTTCTTCGTCGAGACCCAATATATCCTGCATGGGCAGAATGGCAATGGCGGTAACAGAGGCAAAAACCAGGCGTGCCAACTCAATGTGTACATCGTGCTGGCTGAGTGTTTTGCCGACGTATGCAGCCACTTGTTGCTGATGCCTGTATCCATCCTGGCGGTACCAGCCAACGATGGTATTATTGTCGTGTGTACCAGTGTAGGCAACAAAGTTTTGCGCATAGTTGTGTGGTATGTGCGGCGATTGCGGCATGTTGTCGCCGAAGGCAAACTGCAGGATCTTCATGCCGGGAAATTTAAACTGATCGCGCAGATCATAGACCGGCTGATCTATCTCGCCAAGGTCTTCGGCAATAAAAGGAAGTTCGCCCAATTCTTTTTTCAGCGTATGGAAAAGGTCGTCTCCGGGTCCCTTTTTCCACTGCCCGTTTTTGGCAGTGCTGTCACCTGCCGGCACTTCCCAATAGTCGGCAAATGCCCGGAAATGATCGAGACGCAGCAGGTCGAATAACTCAACATTTTTGCGCAGGCGGTCAACCCACCATTTGTATTTTAGCTTCTTCAGCTTGTCCCACAAGAATACCGGCATTCCCCAGAGTTGTCCATCACTGCTAAAGGCATCGGGGGGCACACCTGCCACTCCAGTCATATTTCCTTCATCGTTCAGGCTAAAGATCTCCCGATTGGCCCATACATCTACTAAATCGTAACTGATATAAAATGGGAGGTCGCCAAATAATTGGATACCCAGGTTGTGACAATGATGCCGCAGGCTCTGCCATTGTATAGCAAAAATGAACTGCAGCCATTTTACCATTTCAATTGTTTCGGTATTTGCGGCGGCTAACTGGTGCAGCGATTTTTTATCGCGCAATTTATACTCAGTCGGCCAGTGAAACCAGGGCTGGTGCCCGTGTACCTGCTTCAGCAGCATAAACAGGGCAAAATCATCTAACCATTCTGCTTCGCGTTTGCAAAATTTGGCAAAGTCGTTTTTTAGTGGGTGGTGTTTATCCGCTGAAAAGTTGTTCCAGGCTTTATTGAACAAGGTTTGCTTTACCTGCTCTGCACCGGAATAGTTAGCCTTATTGTCACGGTGAAGATGATATGAATAAAGTTCGTCGTGGTTGAGTAGCCCATCTATGGCGAGTTGCTCGGGACTTATTAAAAGTGTGTTACCCGCCAAACTGCTTATGGAACTATAGGGTGAATGACCCTGTCCTTGCTCAGTTGGTCCCAGGGGAAGTAGTTGCCAATAGGTTTGCCTGCAGCGATGCAGCATTTGGGCAAATGACCGTGCTTCCGGCCCCATATCACCAATTCCAAATACGGATGGCAACGAGGTAATGTGCATTAAAACTCCGGCTGCCCGGTGCTTTTCATTCATTGGTGTTTATTTTTTTAGAATTGCCATGGGCAATTCGTTGAAGAGGTTTTTAATCAATAGTTCTCTGCCTGCATCTACCTGTTGCCCATTGAGAATGTTGTAGCTGCCGGCGATCATCTCACCCGGAATTGTTACGGCAGTATTTTTCCAGTCAAAAATCAACAGATCGTCTGTTTGTTGTTGTTTGCACAGTGCAGCCAGGTGCAGGGGAATGATAATTATCACCCAGTCATCTTCATGTTTTCTGGCGTAGGCGAGTATATTTTCCTTGTATTCCCCAATGATGCTAAGCGGCAGGTAAACACCCTGGGTAAACAAGGTTGCGGAGGCAGCGCGTAACTGCAACAAGCGACGAATAAGATCAAGTTTAATTTGACCCGAGAAACGGTTTTGCCAAAGCCTTGCAAACCTGTCTTTTCCTTCGCTGCCGGCAACGTCTTTCAGGTATTGCGTACGTATATTATAGTCAACCGGGCGACGGTTATCGGGATCTACCAAACTCAGGTCCCACAATTCGGTGCCTTGATATATATCAGGCACACCCGGGCAAGTAAATTTTAAGACCACCTGTGCCAGGGAGTTTACTACTCCGAAGTCAGCAATTCTTTTTTGAAACGTTTCAAAGCTTTTCCAAAATTCACGATTTTGGTCAAGCAAGGCTACTGCAAATTTTTTTGTGGCAGCTTCGTAGTCTTCATCGGGGGTAGCCCAATTGGAGTGAACCTTTGCTTCCCGTAAAGCCTTTTGCAAATATTCCTGGATCCGGGTTTCAAAATCATCGGGGTCTTCGCCGGGCAGAGGGTAGGCGCCCACCAGTGTTTGATAAATTAGGTATTCGTCGTTGTCATCAGGGTCACCATTCAATTTCAGCTCTGCATTCAGGCGTTTCCATTCTTTTGCCAGGGTCAGCCATTCGGCTGGTATATCTGTCAATACGTTTAGGCGGGCACGCACATCTTCGCCCCGCTTGGTGTCGTGTGTTGAAGTACCATTGAGCGAGAGCGGCCAATTGCTTTGCCGCCGTTGCATAATGGTATGAAATTCGCCTGGCGATATACCAAACGCATCTGGCGCATCGCCTACTTCATTGTGCCCGGCGAAGCGGTTATAGGTAAACATGAGTGTATCTTCTACTCCCTTCGCCATCAATGGACCCGTAAACTGCATGCAACGTTGATAAAAGCGCAATGCACGTTTTTTATACTCCTCTTCCTGCTGGTCGGGCTGGTGCAACAAAACATCGATAAGTAATTTTGCCGTCGCTCTAAGTTCGGGCTTTGCCAGGCTAATGCGTTCAATGATGGCGGCAACATCACCGGCTTCTGCTGCAGATAAGGGCAGCGCATTGCCATAATAGCGATAGACCGGGCACCGTATCAAAAACTCACCAATAGTTTCTTTCATTTCAGCAGATTCTGCTACTTCTGTTTCTTCAGCGGGCACCAGGTTCAGCTCCAAAAAAAGCCGGTGCAGGTTGGTCAGTTCGCCACCCATGTGTTCGTTCAGTATATAGGCCTTTTTCGCCTCTATCTGATCGTGAACAGGTGTAGCGTCGCCCACCAGTTCTTCATAGTAATCTGTAAACACACGATCGTTCTGACGTGCTGTTAAAACATTATTGGCAAAGCTCAGAAAGTCGTAGCCGGTATTGCCTTGTATCGGCCAATCTTCAGGCATTTCTTCACCCGGTTCCAGTATTTTTTCAACAACAATGTAGGTTTCAGGTCCACAAAATTGTCGCAATTGTTTCAGGTATTTTTCCGGGTCAAATAAGCCGTCTATATGGTCGATCCGTAAACCCTGAAAAACGTTTTTCTGCACCAATGTTTGTATGTAGCTGTGATAGAATTCGAAAACTTCATCATGCTGCATGTTTAGACAGATCAGCCCATTTACCGTAAAAAACCGGCGAAAGTTAATTTGGTAATCTGTTTTTTGCCAGTTGCAAAGTTGGTAAACCTGGTTGTTGGCAATGGTTTTTATCAAATCGATATTCCCGTTTACTTTGTCGAGACAGGTCTTAATATAATTACCTGCTTCTTCATTTCGCATCAGGGCTGTTAGCTGAAGCTGCAATTCGTGCAGCGGCTCCGAAAAAGCATGTGGTTCTTCCTGTTGTTTAATTTTCTTTATCTGGTCTGCGAGCTGCTGCACCGGCAGTGGTGCAATGCCTTCACCGGCATCCAGTATGGTGGCATAACTCTGCACGCTCACCGGGTATGCCTGCGAAAAATATTGAAGCACAAAACGTGGCTCAGCAAATTTAATTTTCAGCTCACCGCTTTCAATCACCTCATTCAGCGGCTTACCCAGAAAGGGTATCATGATCTTGCCACGATACAGGTTGCCTGTCCAGGGCACATCAAAAAATGAGGCATAAACCGAGCGTTGTCCCTTTTCCAACACATCCAGCAACCACGGGTTGCCCGGGTCAAACGCCATATGGTTGGGTACTATGTCCTGCAACCATTGTATGCCAAGGTTATGTAGTTTTTCACTAATTGTCAGCAACTCTTCTTCAGTGCCTATTTCGGGGTTTATCCTGTGCGGGTTCATGCCGTCGTAGCCATGCACACTCCCGGGTGTTGCCTCAAAAATTGGCGATGCATAAACGGTCTTCACACCCATTTGGTGCAGGTAGGGGATAGTTTTATCCAGGTCTTTAAAAGTAAAATCTTTATGGAATTGCAGGCGGTAGGTAGATATCGGATTGTTCATGTACTAGTAGTTTCTTGTCAAATTATTTTTCTCTGGTAAATCGCTATAGTCGTTCGTTTATTTCGGTAACCAGCATTGGGTGGTCTGATGGAGGCATTGTTGCGACGCTCCGTTCATCTGCCGTTCTTTGATTGAGCTTTTTCTCCGTCTGAAATAAGGCTGTTTACCGGTCAGACAGTGTTGAAACAAATGAGCTTCAACTCACATTGTTGCTTTCTTCCTGGCTGCATTTATATAGAGCGACAAACTCTGGCTCAACTACTATTTGTCCTCCTTTATCTACCTGGGTTAGCGCTTTACCAGGTCCGTACCATTCCGCGTCTGCAGACGACAATAGCAATGTCCATTCATTATTAACCGCTGGCAGCAAAAGGTTTTGTGGCTGTTTTGAAAAGTTAAGCAGGCATATCACATGCTCGCCGTCGTGCCAGCGATGCACCTGAAGCGTTTGCCGTGTTTCATCGGCTAAAACATTTATATGACTCCGGTCCAATTGATGCAGTGCAGCTTCGCTTTTTCGCAGGCATATCAATTTTTTATAGTAGGTAAACATGTTTGCATGTTGCTCCTGTTTAGCAAGTGCCATTGCAGTTTCGACTGCATTAAAAGTTTCTTCGTCAACAGGATCTGGTGCTTCACCTTGCGCATGAAAAGCTGCAAATTCTCCTTCCGTCCTTTTCGCACAGCTTCGGCCAATTCAGCATCGGTATGGCTTACAAAATATAGAAAGGGATTTGTTTCGCCATATTCTTCGCCCATAAAAAGCATGGGTAGATAAGGGCTTACCAATACAGCAGCTGCCATTAATTTTTGCATTTCGAAACTTACCAGTGTGCTTGCTTCTTTCGCCCAACATCCTGTTGCCTACCTGGTCATGGTTTTGCGAAAAAACGATAAACTGTTTCCCGGGATTGTTTTCAGCTTTTATCCCAAACATTTTTTTGCGGTGTGGTGAATATTGGCCATCAAACACATAAGCATCTTTATATGATTTTGCAAGGTGATCCAGGCCATTAAAGTCGCTGTAATAGCCGGTTCTGCTCTTCGCCGGCAGTTACCCGTAAGTGCATGATGAAACTCATCAACCCATTGCGCATCCATGCCAAAGCCCTGCTGTCGAGTGGGTTGATAAACCGGTTATCATTCAGGTCAAGTTCTACGATCAGGTAATGCATTCGCCTGTTGTTGCCATCAACTTGTTTACCTGCTGTTTTATTTCGCGCAAAATGTGGTTGCGGCTAAAGTCTTTGATGGCATGAACTGCATCCATTCGCAATGCATCAATGTGAAAATCGCGAAACCACATCAGTACATTTTCAATAAAATATTGTCGCACTCCATCGCACCATTCATCATCGAAATTGATGGCATTGCCCCATGGTGTGTTATATTTATCAGTAAAGTAAGGGCCAAAGCAGCCAAGATAATTTCCTTCGGGCCCCAGATGATTATACACTACATCAAGTATAACAGCAATACCCTTTGCTATGACAGGCTTCACCAGATGTTTCAATCCTTCGCGCCACCATAAGAATTCTGCACAGCAAAAGGAAACACACCATCATAACCCCAGTTTCTGTTGCCGGGAAACTGTGCAACTGGCATAATTTCAATGGCATTAATGCCAGTTCTTTCAAATGGTCAAGCTTTTGCTTCAATGGCTGCAAAAGTTCCTTCTGGCGTAAAGGTTCCGGTATGCAGTTCGTAAATGATGTAATCTTCAAGAGGAAGATTATTCCAATTGCTTCATCTGACCAATTATAAGCTTGTGAAGATCAATTGCCTGAGAAGAGCCATGAACACCTTCCGGTTGACTGACAGGATGCAGGATCAGGTAATTCCTGTCTCCATCTACAATAATTTATAAAGATCCCCGGTTTGTACTTCATTGGTATTGCTTGTCCAATATCCAAATTCATCTTTTTGTAAATGTATACTTGTTATGCTCACTTGTATTACATACCCACATCTTTGCAAGCGGTGCCCAACTGTTTACTTCTGCTTGCACCATTGATATCTAAAATTTATTCCTATTGTTCTTTTCTTACATCTATTTGCGTCATGCATTATTCAATCGTTTGTTTTAAAACCACAACTGATCTTCCTTCCACTATAATTACTTCATCTGCATCTAAGAACCTTCACTGATTTTCATCCAGTATGCTTTTTACTTGTATCTATAACTTTTGTCCAGTGTCTTGCCATATTTTTCCGGTGGCAGCTTATAATTCAAGCTTATCGTGATATGCATTGAAAATCACGTAGAAACTATCATCAATAATTTGTTCTCCCTTTGGCCCAATGATCTTATCCCTTGTCCATTCAGATAAACACCCAAGTGATTTTGCAAAGTCGTGGCTCCAGTTTTCTTCGGTCATTTCTGTCGCCTTCGGGCAAAAACCAGTCAATATCTTCCAACTCCATCACCTATGAATTGGCTGTCCCTGAAACCATCTTCGCCTGCTGAAACACAGGATGATTTTTTCTAAAATGAATCAGTTTACTGTGTAAACTCAAGTAAATCATGATCTGCCTTTTCCCAGTCGATCCACGATATTTCATTGTCCTGGCAATAGGCATTGTTATTTCCATTTTGTGTTCGGCTTAATTCATCACCTGCCACCAGCATAGGAACACCTTGCGATAAGAAAAAGAGTGGTAAGAAAATTTCGTTTTTGTTGTTGCCTCAGTTGCAATAATTTCTGGATCATCTGTTGCACCTTCCGCGCCACAATTCCATGAGCGGTTATGGCTTTCTCCGTCGTTATTATTTTCCCCATTCGCCATATTATGTTTTTCGTTGTAAGAAACAAGGTCGTGTAACGTAAAGCCATCATGAGCTGTAATAAAATTGATACTGGCTGTTGGCTTTCTGATAATCATTTTGATACAAATCAGGGCTGCCGGTAAAGCGTTGTGCAAATTCTCCCAGCATACTATCTGCTCCACGCCAGTAATCGCGCATACAATCGCGGTATTTACCATTCCATTCTGCCCATCCCGGCGGAAATTTTCCCACCTGGTAGCCACCTTCGCCAATATCCCAGGGTTCGGCAATCAGTTTCACCTGCGAGATAACCGGATCCTGGTGAATAATGTCGAAAAAAGAACCCAGCCTGTCCACCGCATGCAGTTCCCTTGCAAGGGTAGAGGCAAGGTCGAACCGAAAACCATCAACATGCATTTCAAGTATCCAATAGCGAAGGCTGTCCATGATCAGGCGCAGCACATTAGGCATCATTACGTTAGAGTATTACCGGTGCCTGTATAATCCATGTAAAACCGCTTGTTCTTCGGTAAGCCGGTAATAGGAAGCATTGTCAATGCCCCTGAAACGAAACGGTTGGACCAAGTTGATTGCCTTCACCGGTATGGTTATAAACAACATCGAGTATCACTTCAATGCCTGCTTTATGCAGTTCCTTCACCATTTGTCTTAAATTCAAATACCTGTTCGCCATGCGTCACCGTTGATGCAATACCGAACATCTGGTGCAAAAAAGCCAATGGAATTATAACCCCAATAATTAGTTAAGTCCACTTTCATGCAAGATGCCGGTCAAGAATAAAATGATGCACCGGCATCAATTCAATAGCAGTAATACCAAGGTCTTTAGATATTTAATGGTAACGGGATGGCAATGCCAGCATAAGTGCCCCTGATTTCTTCCGGAATATCAGGATGAAGATTTGGTGAAACCTTTTACATGTGTTTCGTAAATGATGGTTTTATGATAGGAATTTCGGAGGTTTGTCACCTTCCCAATCAAAATTAGGATCGATAACAACGGATTTCGGAACATAAGGAGCACTGTCTGTTTTGCTAAAACTTAGATCTTCATCCGGATGTCCCAGTTCATAACCAAACAGAGAATCGTGCCATTCAATGGTGCCTGCAATTGCTTTAGCATACGGGTCGATCAGTAATTTATTGGGATTGAACCGATGTCCGTTTTGCAGGTTCATAAGGGCCCATGAACCCGGTAGCCATATAGCTGACCCGGCTTTAGCATTTGGCAGGTAAACATGCCAAATCTGGTGGGTTCGTTCAATTAACTTTATTTTTTCAGTTTCCTTCTTGTCATCCTTGGGGTCATACAAACAAAGTTCAACCCCCGTTGCATTGTCAGCATAAAGTGCAAAATTTACTCCATTTCCATCCCATGTTGCCCCCAATGGGTAGGGGTGGCCCGGATAAACTTTATTACTCATCTATCAGTTTTAATTGTGTAGTGAGGAGGTTTTATCAAACAGTCAATTACAATTCTTTCCGCGGTTTGGTTTCATCCAACGGTAATAACTGATTAGTTTACCTCCTTTTTTCTAAACCCGCTAACCTTTGCTGAAAGTGGTTAACCCCGGTTTTGGTCACGTATTCAATATTCTTGCCACTGCCAGTCTTACATGATTACTCTTAAAAATGTGCGGTAATTTTATCAGAGATAATATCCTAAAAGCGGATGACAAGACCAACCCATGTTTTCAATTGAAGATTTCAGACCCCTACACTGTTATCCTTTTTTGCACAGCCGGTTATGTTACAACAGTACCCGGTTAAAAACTGGTGTGCTAAGGTGCAGAAAATAATTGGGATATTGAAGTGCCGCTAAGTGTTGCCACAATTCCATTCAATTCTAACCGTTGTCTTTTAGGCTTGTTCCGATCACTTCTTTTCTGCATGGTGTGCTGCACGTTATTTACGCCTCATGCTTCATTTTCTCTAAAATACAAAAAGCCACCATCTCTGAATTCTGTTCAAAGATGGTGGCTTTTGTAAGTACTTAATTTTTAGATCACTGCTTCTGCAAACTTCTCTTCATCTTCGCTTTCTGCAGGTTCCTGGTTTTCAGGGCGCAGGCTGCGTACGGTTTTACCAGCCTGCCACATTTCGCTATCCCGCAATTCTTTCAGTTCTTCTTCCAGCTTCTCTCTGTAGTCGCTTTTGCTGTTGCTTTCTATTGATTTGGCAGCTTCTTTACCTGCGGCTACACTTTCATACAATTCGGTAAACACCGGCAGGGTAGCATCACGAAACTTCTTCCACCAGTCTAGTGCACCACGCTGTGCAGTGGTAGAGCAGTTGGCATACATCCAGTCCATACCATTTTCTGCTACCAATGGCATCAGCGATTGGGTTAGTTCTTCTACTGTTTCATTAAAGGCTTCAGACGGTGTATGTCCTTTTGATCGCAACACCTGGTATTGCGCTGCAAAAATTCCCTGAATAGCGCCCATCAGTGTGCCACGCTCACCGGTAAGATCGGAGAATACTTCTTTTCTAAAATCAGTTTCAAACAGGTAGCCGCTGCCGATCGCAATACCCAGCGCTACTACGCGTTCGTAGGCTTTACCGGTTGCATCCTGAAAAATCGCATAGCTGCTATTAAGTCCGCGTCCCTGCAAAAACATTCTGCGCAGCGATGTGCCCGAACCTTTCGGCGCTACCAAAAACACATCCACATCAGCGGGTGGTACAATCCCCGTTTGGTCATTATACGTAATTCCAAAGCCATGTGAAAAATACAATGCTTTGCCTTTTGTCAGATGTTTTTTTACGGTAGGCCATAGTTGTATTTGTGCCGCATCGCTCAGCAGGTAACAAATGATCGTACCTTTTTCCAGTGCTTCTTCTATTTCAAACAAAGTTTCGCCGGGCACAAAACCATCGCTCACAGCTTTATCCCACGACTTTGAATTTTTGCGTTGTCCAACTATTACGTTTACGCCATTTTCTTTTTGATTTAATGCCTGTCCCGGGCCTTGTACTCCATATCCGATCACAGCTACTACTTCATCCTTCAATACTTCCTGTGCTTTTGCCAAAGGAAATTCATCACGTGTCACTACGTTTTCTTCAACACCGCCAAAATTTAGTTTTGCCATTGTTTAGTTTGTTTGCCCCAACATTGTAATAAGTCAGGATTTGTTTACAGTTTAGATTTCTATGTAAGGTTTTTTATTTTTTTTGTGTAACCAGCGCAATCGCTTATTTCAACTTTACTTGCGTCGCACCCTTGTACAGCAGGCTCTCTATTAAACTTTTTCCGCACCCTAATGCAAGCATTTGAAAAAATGATCTGGTTTGCACTTTTACCATATTTTCCTCAGTTATTATTACCGGGTCAATAGCTATTTCCGATGCTACATGCTAAACACCGCATTCTGCTTGTTAAGGTATTCATTCTCCACCACTTCTTCGCCCGGTTGAGCTTCTTCAAACTCTTTTAATTTTTCATGAAACCCTGGCTATCTTTTATAATGGCAACACGGGCACTGCTTACAAATTCAATCAAACCATAAGGGCTAAGATACTCGATCAGGTTTTCTGTTTCTTCCCGGTGGCCGGTGGTTTCAAAAACTGGTATAATCTTTTCGTATTACAACAGCCCTGGCACCGTATTCGCGCAACAAGCTTTCCACCTGCACCTTTTCTGTTACCTCTTCGGTACTTACTTTATACAGTGCCATCTCCTGCCACACTATTTCATCGTTAGTGTTGTAGTACACTTTCAGTACTTCTACCTGCTTCTCTATCTGGCGGGCTACTTTTTTTACCACATCTTCCGTTTCGTGTATCACCAGCGTAAACCGTGAGATACTTTCAATCTCCGAAGGCGAACTATTGATGCTTTCAATATTTATTTTTCTGCGCGAAAAAATAATGGCGATACGAACCAATAAACCAACCTGGTTCTCCGCATAGATTGTTATGGTATATTCCTGTTTCATTGAACTAAGTAAAAAGTAAAAAGTAAAAAGTAAAAAACTCTATACCTTATTACTTTTTACTATTAATACTAATTGATGCTATAATTTTTGATATTTCGTCAGCTTCCTTAATTAAATGTTCTATCAATGTTGATTTATCTATATTAGATAGTATCTCTTATTAAACACAAGCCAATATTTAGTTTCGTTTGCAGACTTAAGCGCAATAATATTAAACTTTAAAAAATCATTTTTTGATGATCCCGCTATTCCTTCAACCAAATTTGCTCCAATTGATGTTGCACTTCTTAGCAATTGATCAAACATTGAAAAGTAAATGCGGTCATATTGTTGTTTGCCAATAAACAAGAACAACTTCCTTTGAAAAGTAAAAAGCCCGATGTTTAATATTATAAACCGCAGTGTCCGCTTCATCCTAGTTCATACAAAAGCATCTTCTTCCATTTTTTTACTTTTTACTTTTTACTTTTTATTTTTACTTTTACTTCAGCCTTATCTCAGCTACACTGCAGCCCTGCGGCACCATAGGAAACACATTGTCTTCTTTGCCTACCATTACTTCAAGCAAGTAAGATCCATTGTGGTCCAGCATTGTCTTAAGCGCCGACCGCAAATCGTTCGCTCTCGTTACACTTTATCCCTGCTATTCCGTAGCCTTTGGCCACCATTACATAATCGGGGCTGGTAATGTCAACAAACGAATAGCGCTTGTCGTGAAACAGCTGCTGCCACTGCCTTACCATTCCCAGGAATTCGTTGTTCAGAATAACGATTTTCACATTCACTTCGGTTTGCATAATGGTACCCAATTCCTGTATGGTCATTTGAATGCCGCCATCGCCAATAATTGCAATAACAGTCCGTTCGGGTGCACCAAATTTTGCACCAATAGCTGCAGGCAAGGCAAAGCCCATCGTACCTGCACCACCCGAGGTAATGTTGCTTTTTGACTTGGTTAAATTTTGCATAGCGGCAGGTGACCATCTGGTGCTGACCTACATCGGTAACAATAATCGCGTTGCCACCCGTTAATCTCATTCATCTGATTGAATAACTTCGCCCATGGTGATTTTATCACTCGGTAGGATTAAGTTCTTTGTGATTACCGTATCCTCTTCAATTTGCCTGTACTCGTTAAATCTGTTCCAGCCACTCGCTATGTGTCTTTTTTCTGCATCAGTTTGGTAAGCAGGGAAGCGTTTCTTTACAATCGCCCCAAACACCTACGCGTTGCTTTTACATTCTTATCAATTTCGGAAGGGTCAATATCAAGGTGAATGATCTTAGCCTGCCTGGCATATTTATCCAGGCGGCCGGTTACCCGGTCATCGAAGCGCATTCCAATGGCAATCAGAACATCGCAATCATTGGTCAGTACATTAGGCCCATAATTGCCATGCATACCCAACATACCCACATTCAGCGGATGATCGGTTGGCATGGCGCTTGCACCAAGAATGGTCCATGCTGCGGGAATGCCTGCTTTTTCAATAAATGCCTTAAATTCTTTTTCGGCTTTGCCGAATATTACACCCTGTCCCCAAAATACAAAAGGCTTTTTGGCTTCGTTGATCAGTCTTGGCGGCTTCTTCAATATATTCTTTGCGTACAATCGGTTTTGGCCGATAGCTGCGAATATGGTCGCAGCGTGTATAGCCGTCATAATCAAATTTATCTAGCTGCGCATTTTTAGTAATGTCGATCAACACAGGGCCGGGTCTGCCGGTTTTGGCAATATGAAATGCCTTTGCCAGTACTGCCGGAATTTCTGTTGCATCGGTAACCTGGTAGTTCCATTTGGTAACGGGCGTGGTAATGTTGATCACATCAATTTCCTGGAAGGCATCGGTACCTAACAAATGTGCATATACCTGGCCGGTGATACAAACCAAGCGGAGTACTGTCGATCATTGCATCGGCCAGACCGGTGACCAGGTTGGTAGCCCCGGGGCCGCTGGTGGCAAACACAACACCTACACTGCCTGAGGCACGTGCATAACCTTGCGCAGCATGAATGCCGCCCTGCTCGTGGCGAACAAGTATATGTTTCAGCTTTTCCTGGTAATCGTACAGCGCATCATAGATAGGCATGATGGCACCGCCGGGATAACCAAAAATGGTGTCCACACCTTCTGCCAGAAATGCTTCAAGCACAGCTTGTGAACCGCTGATTTTTCCCGGTTCTTTACAGCGGAGCCTTTGGCAGTAGCTCCCTGGTTTAACCAGAATTTGTTCTTCTATGTCAAGAATTGAGTTCATAAACTGTACTATTTATCCCACCCACAGGGTCTTTAATGATTTGTTATAACTCAGCGTTTTGTTTCACTACTACAAGTATATATTCTAGACTCTTCATCTGTTACACATCCATTGGCTGCATTGGTTACGTGTTTGGCGTATTTAAACAAGATGCCTTTTGTCGCTTTTAAGGCAGGCTGCTTCCAGTTTGCTCTTCTTGTCTGCAATATTGATTCGTCCACTTTTAAGATTGATGGTATTTGTTAGTCGCATCAATTTCAATAATATCATCATCTTCCACCAATGCAATCAACCCACCTTCAAATGCTTCCGGCGTTATATGTCCTACCACAAATCCATGTGTGCCACCGCTAAATCTTCCATCGGTTATTAAGTGCAACACTTTTGCCCAAACCTGCACCAATGATTGCAGAAGTTGGCTTCAGCATTTCGGGCATGCCGGGTGCACCTTTTGGGCCAACATGCCTGATCACCACCACATCGCCGGCTTTTATTTTGCCTGATTGATTCCTTCGATCAGTTCAAACTCGCCATCAAAAACCCTTGCAGGGCCTTCAAAACGTTCTCCTTCTTTACCGCGTGATTTTTGCCACACTTCCGCCTTCTGCAAGGTTGCCATATAAAATTTGCAAATGCCGGTAGCTTTTAATCGGGCTTTCTAAGGGCATAGATGATTTTTTGTTCGTCAAAGTCAAGATCAGGTGCATCAGCCAAATTTTCGGCTATGGTTTTTCCGGTTACGGTTAAACAATCGCCATGAAGCAAACCTTTATTTAGCAAATATTTCATTACCGCCGGCACACCACCATATTGATGAAGATCCTGCATCAGGTATTTACCACTGGGTTTAAAATCGGCAAGTACCGGAATCTTATCACTGATAGCCTGAAAATCATCCTGAGTTAAGTGGAACATCCACACTTTTAGCCATTGCAATCAAGTGCAATACTGCATTGGTACTTCCGCCCAAAACCATGATTACCGTAATTGCATTTTCAAATGCTTTACGGGTCATGATATCTTTTGGCTTAATATCTTTTTCCAGTAATATTCTAATGGCTTTACCGCCGCCAGCACATTCTTTTTTTTTTTCTTCGCTCAATGCAGGGTTAGAAGATGAATAGGGCAAGCTCATTCCCAAGGCTTCAATGGCACTTGCCATGGTGTTGGCAGTGTACATTCCGCCACAGGCGCCTGCACCCGGACAAGCATTGTTTTACAATGCCTTTAAAATCTGCTTCACTTAAATTGCCTGCAATTTTTTGTCCTAATGCTTCAAATGCTGAATACAATATTCAGATCTTCACCATTATAATGCCCTGGGGCAATGGTGCCACCATAAACCATAATGGCAGGGCGGTTTAACCTGCCCATTGCCATAACAGAGCCGGGCATATTTTTATCGCAGCCAGGTAATGGCAATCAGTGCATCATAATATTGAGCACCAGCAAACTGGCTTCAATGTGATCGGCAATAATATCGCGGCTAACCAAGAATACCGCATGCCATCTGTTCCATTGCTAATACCATCACTAACACCAATGGTATTAAAAATCAATCCAACCAAGTCATTCAGTCCCAGACACCCTGTTTAACCAGTTTAGCCAGGTCGTTCAGGTGCATATTGCAGGTGTTGCCATCATATCCCATACTTACAATCCCACCTGGGCTTTCTTAAGATCTTCTTCGTTAAGCCAATGCCATACAACATAGCCTGGGCGGCGGGTTGTGTTACATCCTGGGTAATTGTTTTACTGTATTTATTTAATTCCATTGTGCTAAGCTATACGTAGTGTTTCGTTTCCTATCTATCTGTCAGTTTACTTCCTATGATCGAATCCGATTGGTACTAATAATGTTTCTGCTATTTCAAAAAGAGTTTTTTACTCGTGTTTATTGCGGTTGCTAAATAATGGTCGATTTACTGATCACCATATTTTCTTTATTAATCTTCGAAGGGATCCTGTTTTCAACATAATCGGCTACCAGGTCGCCAATGGTATGAGTAGAGTAATTATTAATAGGATCAATATCTTTGGTTACAAAACCATTTGCAATGTTCCATTCATACTGCTTCTCTTACCAAGTCTGCTTCTTCATGCATAGTCAAAGTGATCGAGCATCATTGCTGCAGACAAAATAGACCCATCAGGATTGGCAATATTTTTACCCGCAGCATGCGAATAACTGCCGTGGACAGGTTCAAACAAGGCATAGTTTATTGCCAACATGATGCAGACGGCAAAAACCCGGCGCACCGCTGATAACACTTGCTTCATCACTTAAGATATCACCAAACATATTATCACGTAAGAATAACATCAAATTGTTTTGGATTCGTAATTAGTCTGCATAGCAGCATTATCGGCAAACATGTAATTAACGGTAACATCGTGATACTGGGAAGAAATTTCCTGCACTACTTTTCTCCAAAGTCGGGATGTTTCCAGCACATTGGCTTTATCGACCAATGTGAGTACTTTTTTTCTTTTCTGTGCATAGGCAAAGGCAAGATGTGCTATCTGTTCTATCTCATCTTTATGGTAAACGCAATCGTCAGAGGCCATTGTTTTGTCTTCATTCACTTACTTTTTGCCGAAATATATTCCGCCTGTAAGTTCGCGAAAAATGATAAAGTCAACACTTTCGAGCCGGTTACTTTTTAAAGGCGAAAATGATGCAAAGAGGCGTATGTTGTTATAGGGCGAATATTGGCAAAAAGACCTAATTCCTTTCTTAGTTGTTAGTAATCCTTGTTCGGGTCTAACCTTTACATGAAGGATTTTTAGCGATACTTAGGATGTCCCACCGCGCCAAATAAAATTGCATCGCTTCGCAAACAAATTTCCAGTGTTTCGTCTGGCAGGGGCTGTCCTGTTTGATCGATCGCTATCGGCACCCATGGTGCATATTTGTAATGGAAAGTAGTGTTTAAATTGACCGCGCAATTGCATCCAAAACCTTTATCGATTGTTGTGTTACTTCCGGTCCAACTCCATCTCCCGGAATATCACCGCATATTCTTCTTGCATAAAATGCTTCCACTCTTCAAGCGGGGAACTTTAAGACTCCACACGCGAAAGAGGCTTAAAAACCGTTTAAATCTGTTTGTTCTGTAAACTTGTATAAAAAACAGAAATCGTTTGTATGTATTCATTCGCGACGTTGTTTTTCTATGCTCTTATTGCAACTTTACTTATATATATTGGCTAACAAAACGTTGCGATGAACGAGCGTTACAACTGTGCCTCCAGCACATTTCACTGTCCGATAACAGAAGAAAACCTACATGGTCAACAGCAGTTGGTATTGATTTGCCAGCTCCTGCAAATCTCTTCTTCACTTCTTTTTTTTATCAGCCAGATTGTAAAAAACTTTCGTATAACACATCAATATCGTTGCGGTTATAAAGAAATCCCAGTTTTTGAAAACGGTAGGCCAGTGCACTTCCCGCTTCGGGCTGTTAATACAATTTTACTGCCTTCTGCGCCTACATCTTCAGGATTGATGGTTTCATAGGTAGTTGCATCTTTCAAAAATCCATCCTGGTGAATGCCTGAAGAATGCGAAAAAGCATTTGAACCAACAATAGCTTTATTAGGTTGACCGGCATACGCATAGTATCGGAAACCAGGCGGCTTATAGGGTTTAATTGTTTGGTTTGAATATTGGTATAAAAACCCAGGTCTTTATGTTGCTTAATAATCATGACAACTTCTTCAAGCGAAGTGTTGCCTGCTCTTTCGCCAAGGCCATTAATGGTACACTCAATTTGCCTGGCACCATTAATAACACCTGCAATAGCATTGGCAGTTGCAAGACCAAGATCGTTGTGACAATGGCAGGAAATAATTGCTTTATCAATATTAGGAACATTATTGTTTAGATAGGCAATTTTTTCGCCATATTGATGTGGGCAAGCAATAGCCGGTTGTATCGGGAATATTTACAGTGGTAGCACCTGCTTTAATAACGGCTTCAATCACTCTTGCCAGGTATTCATTGTCGGTTCGGCCGGCATCTTCTGCATAAAATTCAACGTCATCGGTAAAATTTCTTGCCCATTTTACACATTGAATGGCACGTTGTAAAATATCTTCCCGGTTAGATTTAAATTTTCCTTTGATATGATAATCAGAAGTGCCAATACCGGTATGTATGCGTGGACGTTTTGCATATTTTAATGCCTGCGCAGCCACTTCAATATCTTTTTGCACTGCGCGGGTTAGGCCACAAACGGTTGCATTTTTAATAGTCTTTGAAATCTGTTCTACCGACTCAAAATCGCCCGGACTTGAAATAGGAAAACCAGCTTCAATAATATCTACACCAAGGTCTTCAAGCTTTAGTGCCAGGTCAACTTTTTCAAGCGTATTTAGTTTACACCCCGGCACCTGTTCGCCATCTCTAAGAGTGGTATCGAAAATGTAAACCTGTTTGCCTTGCATAAATCAAATTTTTATAAGATGAAAGCGGGCAGTTTATATTTGTAATGCTTTATAATACCAACTCAGCTAAAACTACCTGTACGTTCGAAATTACCTACGTTTAAAAGGCAGTTGAAAACATTGTTAAAGGTTTTTTACACTAATGAAATAAGCCAGTGCTCTGTTGAAACCCTTACTGGTATTGGCTTTTATAATAAAAATACTACGATGCCCAACAGGTCTACAGATGCGTTGTTTCAATTGATCCACACAATGGAGAAGTCGGAAAAGCGAAATTTTAAATTATATGTAACACGGAACACGGCTACCGAGGATTTAAAAATCATCCAGGTATTTGATGCATTGGATAAAATGAATGAATATGATGAAGAGATGTTGCTGAAAAAAAACCCTTCCGTAAAAAAGCAACAACTATCAAACATTAAAGCACATTTATACAAGCAATTGCTGGCGAGCCTGCGGGTACTAAAAACAACAGAAAATATACATATACAATTGCATGAGCAATTGGATTATGCCAGCTTGTTGTACAATAAAGGCCTGTATCTGCAAAGCCTGAAGATGCTGGAGAAGCTAAAAGAGACTGCCAAAGAATATAACCAGGTAACGTTTATGATGCAGGCATTGTTTCTTGAAAAAAACATAGAGGTGCTGCATATTACCCGCAGTATGGAAGACAGGGCCGAGATATTGACCATGAAGCAGAAGCTTCTACGCAAGCGTCTTGGACGGATTACACAGCTTTCGAATCTGGCACTGAAATTATATAGCTGGTATATTAAAAATGGTCATGCACGAAACGAGCAGGATGCCACTGCCATCAAACAATATTTTGAAGAATCGCTGCCATTTGAAGGCGAGCAGGCAACAGGCTTTTATGAAAAATTGTATTTCTTTCAGAGTTATAGCTGGTTTGCATTTATACTGCAGGATTTTTTAATGTATTACCGTTATACCCAAAAATGGGTAGATCTTTTTGAGAAGGAACCCTATATGATTGGGATAGAAACGGCGCATTACATTAAAGGGATGCACAACCTCATTAGCGCAAATTTTGATCTTAAAAACAAGAAGAAATTTGATGAAGTACCTCGACAAATTTGAAAAGTTTGCAGAAACCGAACTGGTAACAGACAATGACAATAACAGGGTTCAGTCTTTTGTTTATATACATATTGCCAAGCTGAACAAACATTTTATGGAGGGAACTTTTACCGAAGGTTTGCAACTTGTTCCGCATATTGAACAAAAAATTAAAGAATATTGCGTTGTATCTCGACAGGCACCGCATTCTGGTGTTTTATTATAAGATCAGTTCGCTTTATTTTGGCAGCGGCGACTACGATAATACCATCACTTACCTAAATAAGATCATCAACTGGAAAGTTGACTTACGTACCGACCTGCAATGTTATGCACGGCTGCTGCACCTGATAGCCCATTACGAGATCGGCAATTTTGATATACTCGAATACCTGATAAAATCAGTGTATCGCTTTATGGCAAAAATGGAGAACCTGAGTATTGTAGAAGAAGAGATATTCAAATTTCTTCGCAAATTCTTTTCACCTTAGTTATCGCAAATTAAAGCCCGAGTTTGAAAAATTGCTTTATGAAATTGAAAAGCATTGAAAATAACCGATTCGAGACCCGTGCTTTTTCTTACCTCGATATCATATCGTGGCTTGAAAGCAAAGTATATGAAAAGCCATTGCAGGAAATAATCAGGGAAAAAAGCAATAGCATGCTACAGCACAACCTGTAGCTTTCCAAAGAAATTGCAACGAATGTAGCCCTTACATATACCTTCAATTCCTGCCATCTTTGTACAAACTGGTTTCGAATTCATTATAAAGTATTTGTTACCATAAGATTAAAAGTAGTAACAGATGCAGCCTGGCAAACACTGAAAAACGATGAATGAAATATTTAAAGATCCTATATGTACAGGTGATAATAGGCATTGTTGCCGGGGTACTTACCGGCTGGCTTTTTCCCTCGTTTGCGCCTACGGCAAAGCTGATCAGCGACATGTTTATCAATATGATTCGAATGGTGATTGCACCGGTGATTTTTTTCACGATAGTTCTGGGCATTACTGGTGCAGGCAATTTGAAAAAAGTGGGCAGGGTAGGAGGAAAAGGGCTGATCTATTTTGAATTAGTTACCACAATTGCTATCATCATCGGTCTGCTCGTTGCAAATATTATAAAACCGGGTGTGGGCGTCAACACAATATTGCTACTGCAGCCCCTGCCGAAATCTAAAGGGCTTGACTGGGCGGAATTTATCCTGCATATTGTACCCGAAAATGTAGTAGATGCATTTGCAAAGGGCGACATCATTCAAATCCTGTTCTTTGGCATTTTGTTTAGCATAGGTTTAAAGCAGTTGGGTACTTTTGGCAGCAGTGTTACCCAAACTTTCGAAAAACTGAACAAGGCATTATTCAATGTATTAAAGATCATCATGAAGGTTAGCCCCTTTGGCGCCTTTGGCGGAATGGCATTTACTATTGGTAAATTTGGTTTTACCAGCCTGGCTATTCTTGGCAAACTGATGCTCACTTTTTATATTACTTCCCTGCTCTTCATTTTTGTAGTTCTTAATCTGATTGCACGGTATTATGGCTTTAGTCTGTGGAAGTTATTGGGATATATAAAAGCCGAACTCCTTATTGTATTCGGCTCTAGCAGCAGCGAAACAGTATTACCCAACATTATGGCGAAACTGGAGAAAGCCGGCTGCGAAAAAAGTGTTGTTGGACTGATCGTTCCTGCAGGCTATAGCTTTAACCTAGATGGTACAAGCATTTATTTAAGCCTGAGTGTCATATTCCTGGCACAGGTTTTCAATGTGCCGTTATCCATTGGTCAGCAACTTACTATCATCGGCATATTATTGATAACCAGTAAGGGTGCAGCAGGTATTACCGGAAGTGGCTTTCTGGTGCTCGCCTCTACACTAACTGCTTTAAAAGTAGTGCCTGTTGAAGGATTGGCGTTGCTTATTGGTGTCGATAGATTTATGAGCGAAGGCAGAGCATTAACCAATATGATCGGAAATACAGTCGCAACCTTTATCATTGCCAAAAGCGAAAATGCAATCAACATGGAGACCTACCGTACCATTGTAGTAAGAGGTAAATCCGTAGAAGAAGGTTTATAAATTTCAATTCATTTTAGTAGCATGGGTTTTTTTAAAAGATCTGGCTACACCATGTAAAAAAAATACTATGTCCAAATTATTTGAACCGTTGCAGATAAAATCGATCCGTTTTCGTAACCGGATAGTCGTGTCCCCTATGTGTGAGTATTCGAGCGTTGATGGATTTGCCAACGACTGGCATTTGGTGCATTTGGGCAGCAGGGCGGTGGGTGGCGCCGCATTGATCATAACCGAAGCAACAGCGGTTTCACCGGAAGGGAGAATTTCTCCCGACGATTTGGGTATATGGAAAGATGACCACATTGAAATGTTGCAACGGATCACCCGGTTTATAGAGCAACAGGGCGGTATTGCCGGCATACAATTGGCGCACGCCGGGCGCAAGGCAAGTCATCACAGTCCGCAAAAAGGTGGAAAAACATTGCAACCGGAAGAAGGCGCCTGGCAAACGTTGGCACCCAGTCCCTTGCCTTTCAGACCCGAAGAACCCATCCCGGCACAGCTCGATAAAGCAGGAATTGACCAGGTGATAGCAGATTTCAAATCGGCTGCTTTACGTGCGCTGCAGGCAGGTTTCAAAGTAGTGGAAATACACGGAGCGCACGGTTACCTCGTGCATTCATTTTATTCGCCGCTCAGCAACCGGCGTACCGACGAGTATGGTGGCAGCTTTGAAAACCGCATTCGCTTTTTATTAGAAGTTATAGACGCCGTTAAAGAGGTGTGGCCAGCTCATTTGCCACTCTGGGTTCGTTTGTCAGCCTCCGACTGGACCGATGGTGGATGGACGATCGGGGACTCTGTTCAACTCACAAAAATGCTGCAAACAAAGGGCGTTGATCTTATCGACTGCTCTTCGGGCGGCAATGTTCCAAAGGCAAACATCACCGTTGGTCCGGGCTACCAGGTACCTTTTGCCGCACAAATAAAAAAAGAAACCGGTATGCCGACCGGCGCTGTGGGCATGATCACCGAACCACAGCAGGCCGAAGACATAATAGCGAGCGGACAGGCAGATGTGGTCATCATTGCCCGTGAATTTCTACGCGATCCATATTTTCCATTGCATGCCGCCCGGCAACTTGGCGCAGACGTGACTTGGCCCGAACAATACCTGCGGGCGAAACTGTAGTGGGTACTTACCTGTTTGAGCGTTTTTTCCTGAATTTATTTTGGTGGACCCGGCACTGTATCGCTCTGCGGCGGCCGTTGCGTCGCACTCTTGTACTATTGAAACAATGATAAACTTTTTTCAATTTTTGTTCCGGGTAGCAAAGAAAAGCATTCCTGTACAATAGAATATTGTTGGCAATACAGCCGTGTGTGCACAATAAAATGGAATGCCACAGAGTTATTCTTCAGCAGTAATGTATTGAGTTTGAACATTTGCCGCTGTTAGGTATTTTTTTACTAATGGCAGGTATTGAACAATAATTGCAAACAATAAAGCGTTATCAATTAAACCTCCAATATTATGATTGAATACATAATTCTTTTCCTGTTAAAAATCAAACCTTACTTACAACTATTGATCTTTGGGCTTTGCGCCACCAAACTTGTGCTGTTTCTTGTTAACCGAAAGCGAACCTGGAAGATGTATAATTTCTTTTACTTCGATAGTACACATCTTATCCTTTCGCATAGTCAAAGCAGCTACAATAGTAAAAAGTTTCAAAATACACTTACACAGGTCATCGTTGCGTTGGGTGCGTTTCAGATCTTGAATTTTGTAGTATCGCAATTTGTTGTTTATTCTAATTAGTTTTTTTTGTTGTTGTCATAAAATGGCGCCTGTTAAGGGCGCCTTTTTCGTTATTTGTTTTCTTGCCTCGCAGTATTGGTTTATCTCGGGGTAATGTAGCTGACACATCTATTTTTCTATAAGCAACAAAATATATCTACAGTTACCAGTGTGTGCAGGTAACCTGTATTCACAGTAAACCGTGGCTATTTCCGTTTTCACAGGCGCGACGCTTGAATGAATGGCAAAAAATGTTTGTTACAAAAAAAGTTTCAGGTAAAATACAGTAATTGGTTTATGGTGTCTGTCCCCATACAAGCTATACGTGCAGTAGCTGAATACATGACACAGGGAAGTAAATACTTTTATCTTTGGCATATTAGCAAATACGTACCAAATGATAAAAGTAGGTGAGTACAATGTATTGAAGGTCTTGCGTTCTGTTGATTTTGGTCTGTACCTCGATGATGGTGAAAGCGGCATTTTGCTGCCAACACGTTTTGCACCTGCCAATGCGCAACCCGGTGATGAACTGAAAGTATTTGTGTACCATGATTTAGAAGGCAGGCTCATAGCTACAACCCAGCAACCCTTTGGTGTGGTGGGCGATATTGTAAAGATGAAAGCCGTGATGGTCAACGACCTGGGCGCCTTTCTCGACTGGGGTTTGATGAAAGATATTTTTGTGCCCAAAAGCAAACAGCTTTCCCGCATGTTGCAGGGCGCTGACTACCTGGTCAAAATTTACATAGACGAAAAAACAGGGCGGGTAACCGCAACCGAGAAAATTGAACCCTTCCTCAGCAATGAAACGCTGACGGTAAAAGAACACGATCCTGTTGACCTGACTATTTACAGAAGAACAGATATTGGTTACCTGGTCATTATAAACAATGTACATACCGGTGTGCTCCACTTCAATGAGATCTATCAAAACATAGGTGTGGGCGATAAGATGCCAGGCTTTATAAAGACCATTCGCCCGGACAATAAAATAGATGTGGTTATTGGCAAGCGTGGATATGATAAAATAGAAGGTGAGGCGGAAAAGATCTTACGCCTGCTCAATGAAAATAATGACTATTTGCCTTATCACGACAAGTCAAAACCGGAAGAGATCTACGATTTTTTTGGCATGAGTAAAAAGGCTTTTAAGAGCGCTCTGGGTAGTTTATACAAACAACAGAAAATTATCCTTACCAAAACCGGTATTAAACTTTTAAACTAAAATTTCATTGTTGCGATACCCGCCCCACCAAATACCAAATAGGGTGAAAAATCAATGGCAATATTTATATTACAAAACGGCAATCTTTAAAAATTTTCCCAGCGTGTAAATGCCAGTTCTTGGTAAATCATCTCGAGCTTATTTTCTTCTTTTAATAGCTGTTCAATATTGTTATTGCTGTACAAGAGTGCGACGCAACGGCAGCCGGATATGTAACCTGGTGTTCGGTACCAAAGAGAAAATAAATGTGAGAAATTGTAAATTAGGATAATCAAATGCTAGTTTTTGTTCTAGACCTCTGCGAAATAATTTTCAGCTTTTGCAAGCGGTTCAGGTGCTGTTGATCTGCTATATTTTTGTAGCACATCAAATATCTCGTTCAATTTTATCGGCTTGCTGATGTAGTCATCCATACCGGCATTTAAACATATTTCCCTGTCTTGCGGCATTGCGTTGGCGGTCATGGCGATAATTACAGGTTGTGTTTCCATGTGCGTGCGAATGAATTGCGAAGTTTCCAGCCCATCCATTTCCGGCATTTGCACATCCATAAAAATGAGACCGTATTTTCTCAACGACATCGCTTTTAACACCTCTTGCCCGTTGCCGGTGATGTCGGGTTTATAACCAAGTTTAACCAATATGTGTTCAGCCAGTTTTTGGTTAACAGGGTTGTCTTCGGCTATCAAAATATCCATGGGGTATTTCTTGGCAAAGGCAGTAGTGAACAGAGATTTGACTGATTGTTTTTCTTTCAGTTCGCTTCCGGGGTGGTTTTTTAATTGCTCTATAATGTGCTGTTGAAGTACCAGGTGCTTGGTAGGTTTTGTCAAAATAACATTGAACAGGTGCGACTTGTGTTTGATCTGCTCGTTGCCAACAGAACTCAGTAATATGATGGGCAGACCAGGCTTGCGCGCCTTCAGTTTTTTTGCTAAACCTTCGCCATCCATCTCCGGCATATTCATATCAGAAATAACAAGGTCAATTTGTTTTTCATTTTCCAAAATATCGAGCGCCTCATAACCAGACTTCGCCATCAGTGGCGTAAACTTCCATTGCTTTAGCTGGGTCTCGAGTATGTGCCTGTTGGTACGATTGTCATCAACTACCAATATCCTTTTGTTCTCGAGATGTACTGTCGTAAGATGTGTATAGGTTCTCGAGGCTTTTACCCCAATTCTTGTTTTAATAGTAAAAAAGAAAGTTGTTCCAACACCCGGAGTGCTTCTAACATCGATCTTGCCATTCATCAGGTGAACCAGTTTTTCACTAATTGCCAAACCCAGACCAGTACCGCCATATTTGCGGGTGGTACTAGAGTTTACTTGCGAAAATGCCTTAAACAATCTATCGATCTTGTCTTTTGGAATACCAATACCAGTATCCCTGATCTCGAACAAAAGTTCAATATTTTCTTTCTCGACCTTTTCGGTTTTTACCTTGATGAATATTTCACCCGCAGTCGTAAATTTAATGGCATTGCCTACCAGGTTAATCAAGATCTGCCGCAGGCGAATTCCATCGCCAATAATATGAGCCGGGACAGCAGGATCTACCTGGTACACCAGGTCGAGGTTGAGGCGCGCAGCTTTTTCGGAGAAGATATCGAGGACGCCTTCAATACAATCACGCAAGTCAAAGTCCTGTTCATCCAGTTCCATATTACCTGACTTAATTTTAGAAAAATCGAGTATGTCATTGATTACCGTCAGCAGGGCATCACCGCAGTTTTTGATCGTTTCGGCATAGTCTTCCTGTTCGGCTGTGAGGCTGGTATTTGAAAGCAACGTAGCCATGCCAATCACACCATTCATTGGAGTTCTTATTTCGTGGCTCATAGTAGCCAGGAAAATACTTTTGGCTTTGTTGGCGTTTTCAGCTTCTTCGCGGGCTCTCTCCGCTTCCTGCCGCGATTGTCTTTCTTCAATTGTCATTTGGGCCAGGCGCTCCGTTCTTTCTTTCACCTGCGTTTCCAGTAAATGTTTTTGTCTTTTTATAGCTTGTAATCTAAAGCGAAACAATACGTAAACGCTGCCGGCAAATACCAGTACGGCAATGAACTCAAACCACCATGTTTTCCAAAAGGGGGGAATAATGCCAATATGTAATCCTTTTGTTGGTTGCGACCATTTGCCATCGTCGGTCTTGTATTTCAGCCTGAAGTTATAATCGCCCGGTGGCAGGTTTGTGTACGATGCAGAAGTGCGGGTTCCAACATAATTCCATTCTTTGTCAAAACCATCGAGTAGATAGGCATATTCTTTTCTATCGGAGTGGGTAAAATCAAGAGCTGCGTATTCAATGGAGACCGTGGATTGTTTATACGAAAGTGTAATAGAATTTGTAAGGGTGATATCTTGTTTAAGGGGTGATGGATCCTTTTCGTCTTTAGCTATCGGCAAAGTCTTGTTGAATACCGCAAACCTGGTTAGCACCAGTGGGGAAAAGTTTTTGGCGTGTACGATCTTGTTCGGATCAAAAACATTGAAGCCATTAAGTCCACCAAAGTACATTTTGCCACTGCGGGCAATGCAAGCCGAATGTGCTTTGAACTCGTCGGGCTGCACACCGTCTTCCGTGGTAAAGTTGTCGAATTTATTGGTGGTTGGATCATAGCGTGAAATCCCGTTATTGGTACTGATCCACATTTTACCACGTTTATCCTCTCTAACGGCATAAACCAAATCGCTGCGCAGACCGTCTTTTTTTGTGAAGACTGTAAATTTTTTAGTCGCCGGATTAAAAACATTGATACCGGTAAATGTGCTGACCCAAATATTGCCTTCATGATCTTCGAAAAGATCGGGTACAGAGTTGTTGCTGATGCTACCGGGCTTGGCCGTATGGACAAACCGGGTAAAGGTATTGGTCTTGCGGTTCATCAGGTTTAAACCGCCATCGTAAGTTCCTATCCACAAGTTGCCATTCCTGTCCTCGAGCAGAGAATAGATACGATCGCTGCTGATAGATGTGGGATCGCCGGCGGAAAATTTGAAATGCTGAAAGGAGCGGTCACTGCTATTATACAGGTTCAATCCGCCGTTATAGGTACCCAGCCATGTTTTTCCATCGCGGGTGTGCAAAATACTATACACATTGTTGCAGTTGAGGCTATTCGGGTCGTTGGGGTTGTTTCGCATGTTTGACCAACTGTTGCTCTTCGGATCAAATATGCTGAGGCCATCACCCCATGTACCTATCCACAGCCTGTTTGCGGCATCCTGGCTTAGCGACAAAACAAAGTTGCCCGGAATACCTGCGCCATCACTTCTTTTTTGATACCGGGTGAAAAGGCCTGTATTTGGATCGAATTTATTCAATCCACCACCATCGGTGCCTATCCAGATTGAACCGGCTTTGTCTTCAAAAAGATTTAGAACAAAATTATTAGACAGACTGGTTGGAGATGTATTATGGGTGTAGTGCGCAAACTTAGCGGTACTTTTTTTGTAAACATTAATACCTCCGCTAAAAGCACCCAGCCACATGTTGCCAATCTGGTCGCGGCAGATGGAATAAATAGAGTTCCCTTTTAAGCTATTATTATCGATATCGTCGTGTGAAAAATTTGTAAAGCTCAACGTCTTTTTATCGAGGATGCTAATGCCACCATTTTCAGATGCTATCCAAAGATTGCCACCAGAGTTTTCGTTGATCGCCAGGATAGCGCTTCCCGGGCGCGGACCATGAAACGCCGGATCATTTTTTATGCACAGAAACGTTTTCTCTTTTGCATTAAATACATTCAAACCATTGCCCAGGGTACCTATCCAGAGATTGCGTTGTTTGTCTTCGTATATGACACTAACATTATTGGCTGAAAGATTATTTTCCCCCCGGTCAGTATGAAAAAAAGCGGTGAACCTGCCTGTGCTTCTGTTCAGTATGTTCAATCCGCCACCCATGGTGCCTACCCATAGGTTATGATGAGAGTCGAGGTAAAGAGTATTGATATTGTTGTTGCTGAGTGTAGCGGGATCGCGTTCGTCGTGGAGATAATGTACAAACTTGTTGGTTTTTAAATCCAGCTTATTCAGCCCTCCCCGTTGTGTGCCGATCCAGAGATTGTTACGTTCATCTAACACCAATTTGTTCACATTGTTACTGGAGATAGACTGCGGATCTCTATCGTTTTGCATGTAACGGGTGAACACCTCATGTCGTTGATCCAGCTTGTTCAAACCGCCGTTTTGTGTGGCTATCCATATGTTGCTGTCTTTGTCCTCTACAAGGTCCTGGATAAAGTTGTTGCTGAGTGTATTTGGGTTATTTGGATCGTTTCGGTAAACGGTGAATTTGTAACCGTCGTAGCGGTTCAGACCGTCGCGCGTACCGAACCACATAAAACCGCGTTTGTCTTGCAAAATGCAGGTAATGTTGATCTGCGAAAGACCATCATTGACACCGATGTGTTCAAATGTCAACGTTTTGTTCTGCGCAATAACTTTTGCTGGCCGGGCGACAACGATTGTCCATAGAAATACACTTAAAAAAAGATTTCGGATAATTGGATGGTTCATTCAAAAGATTTAAAAATCGCCATATATTCTAACTCAATACGGCAAATTTTATTGTTCAACTACCCCCATTAGTACCTCACAAGCACATTTTTCTAAAATTTATGCCATTTTTTTTTGCTGAGATTGGAACATGGAAGGGTTTGAAGGAGGAGTAAAGAAGGGTAAAATTTTTGGTGAGCCGGCTTCTTACTTCAATCTGATGCTTTTGTGCACGTGTCTTTAAATGCCGTGGTGAAACGCTCCGGTTAATGGCACTGCTGTAAGGATGGAGTTGTAATTAAAAGCAGAGCGGGCCAGATTAGATGACAGGCTGGCGCTATTTCGTTCAATTTACAGCAATACTCATTTAATTCTACAGGATAGAGAAGGCATCGATAAATCCTGATAGTTGGTGAAACTAAAAAGCATAACAGTTCCCGCCGACTTGCGGGAAGTTGGCTGCATAAATTGAATGAAAGCTTTACTTATTTGAACATCTTTAGTTTCCTCTCTGGCAACGTATAGAGATCATATTCAAGTCGTGCGTTGGTGAGTTCTTCATCTGTTGTAGTATGGCTGGGATCCAGCAGATGACGCTTTGCCAGTTCTCTTATTGTTTCAACCTTCTCCCTGGTCTCGAAGTTCTTCGGCGTTTGGTTAGTTTGTTGAAAATTCATAATAGGCGGTTAATGATTATTAGCGTTAAGGAATTGTAAAACTAAATTAAAAACGCCCTAAAAAAATGAAGCCAGTGTAAAATTAAAAGTAGAGGCATCCGTGTAAGCCAGCGTATAGCCGGGGTTTTGCGCTAGAGAGATATGCTTCATGCAGACAGACTTTAGATTTATAGGAGCTATTTTTTAAACGGGTAAAAAATTAACTACCAATTAATTGAAGCAGAAAAGTGGAATTGATCAACCTCCCGTTCCAAAGTTTTTTAACGCGGCTGATCCTAAATGCAATCTGGAAAACTGTCTGCAAAAAACGTGAATAACTCTTTGCTTTAACCGCCTTTGGTTGCGCAGGCTTGACACAGGTTGTAGTCTTTCTAAGACCAATGCTGCCACGACTTTGCAATTTGTGAAGTTGACTGCAAATGAAACCAATGCTCATAAATGATAAGAACGATGAACCGAGCGTGGCAACGATGCCTCCAAAGCCTCCGAATGCCGGTAAAACAAAAAAGCCCACGAGCGGTGGACTTTAAAATTGCGCGTATATAACTAGTCGTGGCTATACGCCATATAAATTGGTGGCAAGAAAATCGTTGCGCAGGCGCCCTTTGGGATCGTATCGCGCGATCATTTTTTTAAAATCGGCCAGTTTTTCATAGCGGGATTCAAGCACAGCCGGTGCCATGGTAAACAGCTTACCCCAATGCGGACGTGCCTTGTAAGGTTCCAGTTCTTTCTCTATTAATGGCAAGAGTTGACGCACAGCATCCCACTCCTGTTTCCAGGTGAAATGAATGGTAGCGGAGGTTTGATTGCGGCAGGGACTCATCCATAGATCGTCGGCGGCAATGGTGCGAATCTCGGTGATAAAAAGGTGCGGGTTGATTTGGCTGCCTAACTTTTGAATGGCAAGAATAGCATCGACAGCATTGTGGAGGGGAATGAAATATTCCGACTGCAGTTCTTTGCCACTGCTGGGCGTAAAGCCCATCTTGAAATGCGGCAAGCGCTCATGCCAAAAGCCCGGTACACCCATTTGATCGGTACAATTTTCAGCAGACAGTTCAACGATCGGGTGTAAATTTCGCGACGCTGCAACTGCACCGTAAAACTCCGGTTCATGACTATAGTCTTTCCCCTGGTCGATGCGACTTTTTATCCAAACCTCGTTGATTGAATTTTCTTTCCAATCTGTAAAAAGACTAACGCTGTAGCCTGCCGAAACGATCTTTTCAAAGTTGTCTTTTAACTGGTCGAGTGGCATTTTCTCAAATACATTCTGGCGCACCATGTAAGTTGGCTGAATGCGCAAGGTCATTTTGGTGATTAAACCCAATGCGCCCAATCCAACAACTGCGGCCAGAAAATTCTCGCCATCTTTTTCGCGCGACAGGTTTACCAAATGTCCGTCAGGCGTTACCATTTCCAGCGCGGTTACTGCCGTTGCCAGGTTGCCATTGTTGACGCCCGAGCCGTGTGTAGCGGTAGTGCACGAGCCCGCCACCGAGATGTGCGGCAGCGAAGCAAGGTTATGCAGCGCGTAGCCTTTATCGTTGAGATAGGGACTTAGAACGCCATACTTGATACCGCCTTCCACTGTCACGGTTTTATTGGTTTCATCCAGGGAAATGACCTTGTTGAGTTCGGTCATCGAAATGAGATTGTCCTTGCTGTCGGCAATGGTATTAAAACAGTGGCGGGTACCCAGCGCTTTAAACTTATCGCAACTTTTGATCACCTTCTGCAATTCATCAACCGTTTTCGGATAAAAAACATTGTCGGTGCTATACACAAGATTTCCCGACCAGTTGGTCAGTCTGTCTTTCTGTGCCCAGCCCGTTACAGGAGAAATAAGGGGTGCGGTCATGAGAGCGGATGAAAGTTTGAGGAATGTTTTTCGTTTCATAATAATGGCATTTGAAATCGTTATGAGCCATCTAATATAAACATTATTGTTTTGGTGGAACTGATAATTGGCTTGGCCGGGGGTAGGTATCATCAACTGATATTTATACGATTGATTATCTCTTCCTCCTGTGCAGACAGATGGCCCCAATATTGTTGATAACCGGAAACTGTAAAAGGCACCGCATACGATTTTAGTCCCGGCGCAAGGTGTTGTGCAGCCTCCCACAGGGCGGTGTAAGGCCGGTAGCCTGTAAGCAGCAGCGCTTTATGGGCGGGGTTTCGCATGATGAGGGTAGGAAACCGGTTAATACCTTTGCTTTGAACATCGTTGAGATCGTTCCTGAATGCTTCCAGCCCAATACCGTTGGTCAGGTCAGCGGAAAACTGTTTTACATTCAACAGACCAGGATTATCTATAGACAAAAGGTTGGCAACATCCAGCAGTATATTTAGATCAGCAATATTTTTACCCTGTAGCATAACGGCTTCACGCAGATAGCGGAGATATTTATCACCCGCCGGTTTTGACTGCAACCCGGCACTTTTAACTGCTATGCAAGCGGGATAACTGGAAGGGGGCGGGTCTTCTACCCAAATTTTGTCATAAACAGACATGCCGGTCTGCAGGCTTGCCTCCATCCAAACCGGGCCCATTTGTATGGGGCGGCTGACAGCCAACATCGGATCATTAAAGTTTTTCCAACTTGGCAGCAACCCGCCCATTACATACCTGTACGAGATGGAATGCTGCAGACGAAACACCAACAAACGCCACTGTGGTTCCATCACCCAACTCCAACAACAAAGCGGATCGGTGTAGAAAATGATCTCTAACCGGTCCGCTCTTGCGTGGTTACTTGCTGTATTATTTATTGATTTTCCCGTTTCATCTTTCATTATTTCAAACCTTCATTTTTTCAGTCTTAGCTTCTACACCGTCATCGCTTAGTGGTGTGTTCCATTGTTGCGGACCGGCGGGTGCAGCGCTGTTAATTGTCTGGCTGCGGGCATTGCCAAGTTCGGCTTCTTTCTGCCGGTTTTCATCGAAGGTACTGCTGGCGCCTTCCGGTTTTTGATCGAGAAGACCATTTGTTTCCAAAACATGCTTTATGGGATCTTCTATATACTGCCAGGTCTCGCCAAGTTGGGTGCTTTCGCCCTGGTTCCAGGGACCACGAACGGCATTGCCACTTGACATATTGAAGTACAGGTTACTATACCGCGGATCTGCCTGCAAAGTACCCATCGGGAAGTTGGGTTGTATGGTTTGCAGCGCGGCTTCAAACTGTTGATAGTGCGCTACTTCGCGGGTCATAAGAAAACGAAACGTTTCTTTTACATACGGATCATCAGTAAACTGCAGCAGGTATTCATACACCATTTTTGCTTTGGTTTCAGCAGCTATATCAGAGCGCAGGTCAGATGTGAGATCTCCCTGTGCATCGCCATTGATGTAGGCTGCGGTCCAGGGTACGCCCTGGCTGTTGGTATATGCAGGTCCCCCAGCCGTACCAACGAAGAACTGTGGCGCAACCATCGCAGTGTGTATCATGTTTTCTTTTGCGGCTTTGCCATCAAGCAATTGCATGATCTCCGAATTTTCCGCAGCATTTTTCAAGTCGCCGTTCACGCCCGTCAGCAACATTTGTATGGTAGCACCTACGATCTCCAGGTGGCTGAACTCTTCCGTAGCAATGTCCATCAACAAATCGTACTTATCGGGGTATGGGTTTTTAGCGCCGAATGCCTGAACAAAATAACGGAGTGCAGCGGCAAGCTCTCCATTGGCGCCACCAAATTGTTCTAACAACAAAGTAGCAAAAGCAGGGTCGGGTCTTGACACCCGCGCATTGAACTGCAAGTCTTTAACATGGTAAAACATACAATATTTTTTTTGTGATTAATACCATGTTGCGAAGCAAAACCATGCCATTGACCCAGTCGTTTCATCTTCAACACGTTCGGTTTTTTTTGAGGTAAAACGAACCTTTAGAAAGTGGGAATATATTGCTGCGTTTTACCATGTTTGGTGCTTTATTTTCCGCATGCCTGCCACAGGTTTGTGCGCGTTATTCTTTGCTTAAACTTTCAGGTTCATTTGCCGCGCGCAATGCTCTGCCTGCTAATGTCTATTTTTGATGTTCTATGGATAAGAAAAAGCAGGGAGTTGATATTGTAAACGACGTATTGGAAGAGTGCATCATAGCCTACCCTGTTTCGTCGTTTATCATCAGCTTGTACAAGCAGTACCAGGAGCGTGGCAGCCTGAGCAAAAAGCAATTGCAGGGTCTGCATGCCAAAGCCACTAAGATAAAAGACATTGCCCCGGGCAAACTGGCTACCATTGAAGCTATCATAAACAAGATGCCCACCCGCGACAAATCGCCGGTTCCGCTGGCCAAAGAAGAAGAGGAATTTCATGATGAAATACCGGGCATGATAGAAATGGTATTGGCTACCTATCCGGAGCACAAACGGGTACTTTTTTTACAGGCCAAGTACCAAAACAACGAACCTTTAGGTATGACCGAAATAGCAGAACTAAAACGTTTTGTAGAAGTAGTAAAGCGAAAGAATTCCAACTAATCTCTACTTTTTTTTGTTGAGGCGGGCAATTGCTTCTACAGGCGGCGGCCGTTGCGTCGCACCCGTGTACCTTATTTCTTTGGGCAACATTTAGAAAATACAAACGCAAGATGTCAGGGTAAAAAACTATCGTAAAAGAAATCATTCCACCACTAAAAAAGATTAGACTACCACCTTACTGCCTGCATACAAGCAAAGACCGGCGGTAAAAACCAGCGCTACAAAAGAGAGGTGCAGTTGAACGGAGCGTCGCAACAAAAGCCGCCTGAAAATTCAACTGCCGGTTACCGAAACACACGCCAAAATTTGGGCAGAAAAAAGGAGCAATTATTAAGCCTCCTCAGGATGTTGTTGCACTACTGCAAACAATATGTAGTAAGCGGTGTTGTAGTGTATCAGAAAAAAGATAGATAATGAAAGCAATTTGGAACGAGCAGGTAATAGCAGAAAGTGATGCAACTATAGTAGTTGAAAATAACCATTATTTTCCGGCAGAGGCAGTACACCAGGACTTTTTAAAAGCTTCTGACACACATACCACCTGCCCCTGGAAAGGCAAGGCATCGTACTACACACTGCAGGTGGATGGCAAAGAAAACCGCGACGCAGCCTGGTTTTATCCTGAGCCAAAGACGGCGGCTGCCAATATAAAAAATTATGCGGCCTTTTGGAAAGGTGTACGGATAACGCAATAGACAGGCTGGTGAAATGAACAACTAACAAAGCCCGGTGAAACCCACCAGGCTTTGTTATATTACCTGCAAAAAAGGCCCGCTGATTACAAAGCTGTTGATCTTCATTTTGCTACATTCGGTCGGGCACTTTAATGCCCAGCAGATGCATGCCTTTGCTGATGGTATGTGCCGTTAGTTGTGCCATTTGCAGGCGAAGTTCTTTTTTTGGCGCCGGTCTCAGCTTGTATTATGGAGTGCACGGTGTAAAAAGAATTAAATGTTTTTGCCAGGTTAAAAATGTAGATAGCCAGCTTCGATGGATCCTGCTCTGTAGCAGCGTCAGCTATCACTGCCGGAAACTGCTCAAGTACTAAGATCACCTCTTTTTCGAGGGGTAAAAGATCTTCTGCCACCGCCATCGCCCGAAGGGGATTCTTTGCGCAGAATGCTTTTGATACGCGCATGTGTGTATTGAATAAAAGGGCCGGTAAAACCGTGAAAATCTATGCTTTCTTCAGGGTTGAAGATCATCTTCTTTTTGGGATCGACCCGCAGCAGAAAGAATTTAAGTGCACCGATGCCGAGTGTTTCATAAAGTTCCTGCAGTTCATTTTCGGTAAAGTCCTCAGTTTTGCCCTGTTCATGTGTTTTTTGCCGCGCAATGTTGATCATCTCATCAATTATATCATCAGCATCTACTACTGTGCCTTCACGGCTCTTCATTTTGCCGGTCGGCAGCTCTACCATTCCATATACCAGGTGATGGATACCTGCTGCGTACACTTTACCTAATTTCTTCAGTACCAACTGCAGCACTTTCATGTGATAGATCTGTTCATCGGCTATCACATAAATGCTGTCATCTATTTTGTAGTCGTTGTATTTTAGTTGTGCCAAGACCCAGGTCTTGTGTTATGTACACTGACGTGCCGTCTTTGCGCAATATCAGCTTTTGGTCAAGTCCATCATCGGTCAGGTCTATCCAAACACTGCCATCGTCTTTTTTAAACATTACCCCACTGGCAAGGCCTTCTTCTGCTATGTCTTTTCCCAGCAGGTAAAGTTGGCTTTCGTAATAGGTTTTATCGAAGTTGCTGCCAATACGGTTATAGGTGGTGGTCGAAACCTGCATACACCCAATCATTCATTTTCTGCCACAGCGCCAACACCTCTGCGTTGCCCTGTTCCCATTTCAGCAACATATCTTTTGCCTGCTTCATCACAGAAGTGTGATTGCGGGCTAACTCGTTCAGCTCACTTTTTATCTCTTCATACTTTACTTTGTTTTGGCTTCTTACAGCATGGTCCATAGCATCTAGCATTGCCATTACTTTCGGTTCTTCTGCTGTGGTTATGTCTTCAAACTCCCGCGCCATCAGTCGCTCCAAAACATACATCGCTTCTATTTTCAGGTCTTCTTCAAACCTGACATAGTAATCGCCCACAAAATGATCACCTTTTGCATGGGCACTTTCGGGTGTGGCGCCGTCAGCATGTTTTTGCCACGCAAGCATGCTTTTGCAAATGTGTATTCCGCGGTCATTTACAATACAGGTTTTTATAACCTCGTTACCTGTAGCATTTAGTATTTCTGCAATGCTCCACCCTAAAAAATTGTTGCGCAAATGCCCGAGATGCAACGGTTTGTTGGTATTGGGCGACGAATATTCAACCATTATTTTTTTACCGGTTGACGGCTGCAGACCAAAGTTTTGATCGGCGTACCGGCTTTGTAAAAAGTTGCTCCAGTAAGCGTTGGCGAGCGAAAGATTTAAAAAACCTTTTATCACATTAAAGCCGGTAAACAGACCGGCATTGTTTTGCAAAATATATTCACCCAGTTCTTGACCCAGTGCCTCGGGTGATTTTTTTAACTGCTTTACAAAGGCAAAAAGTACAATAGTATATTCTCCTTCAAACTCAGGTTTGGTAGCGTTGACAGTAATCTCATCGTCATCAATAGGTAACCTGGTAAAGATTGAATAATGCCTTTTTCGCTATGTCTTTAATCTGTGCAACAACACTCATTCTTTTAACTGTTTGGGCGGCAAAAGTACTATTAACAACGCTTATCTTCGCCGTCTTTTAAGCCCTACCAATGAAGAATTTGATTCTTGGTGTTATTGATTTTTTTTATCCGCTGTTAAGAGGTTCATGCCTTTGCAAACTTTCCGGTATGCTGCCTGTGGCGGTGGCAACACGTTGCTCGATATTTATTTTGTTTCACATTTTTGATAACATTTTTGCCGGAAAGGAGTTTTGCATTTTGGTGCCTTTGCTGTAAGCCCGCATATTGCCGCTCTTATTGCAGCATTTTGCATTACTTTTCCCATTGGTTTTTACTCAGTCGCTATGTGGTTTTTAGCGAAAGTAATGTTCGCGGCAGGGTGCAGTTGATCCGTTATTTTTCACTGGTCATGGCCTGTATGGCGCTCAACTATATGTTTCTTAAAATATTTATTGAGCAATTGCATATTGAACCAACGGTTGCAAAAATTATCACTTCGGTTATTGTTGTTATCTTCAGTTACCTCAGCCAGAAGAATTTCACGTTCAAGATCAAGAAGATAAAGCAGCACACAACAAGGTTGTGATTTACACCTTTTGTTTTTTATTGTACCAGCGATATATCTCTACTCTGCATCGTTGCGTCGCACCCTTGTACCAGTGTTACATTATTCAACAGTAAGCGTTTTAAATACCCTATTTGTTCTACACTTAGCCTCTTTACGCATGCGTAATTTTCCAGCAAAAAAATTAGTAAAAATGTAAAAAGTTCAGAAATGTCATTATCTTGAATGAAGATTAAACGTGAAATTATATTAGACAAATAGCAGGGTATTAATTGAAATGCAAATTCCAGATTAAGAAAGATAGTAAAAGATAGCTTTTACAATTACTGATAATTTCACCTCACAGTAATTCAATTTACCAACAATAGATTTCGATAATTCATCGTGATTTTCCCCAGAAATTCTTAAAACAGGTGTTGATCAATATTTCGCTAATGCAAGTAAAAAGCTATAGCTTAACCCGATCTGCCACCTAAAAAACATGCTGCTTTTGCAAACCTAGAGCTTTGCATTATAGATATTGATTTGAGGTAAAGCAAGAAGCTTGTTTTTGCAGAGAAGTATTTTAATTGCCTGCTCGACTATTGTTTATTGTACCTATCCAATTATCATCTTTTTCCAAACCTTAAAAACATAAAAATGAAAAGCTTCCGTCATCAACACGTTTTTGGGCTATGCTCTGTCAAAATGATCACGCTGGTTATTTTCTTAACTACATCAACAAACAAACTACAGGCGCAGGATGGTGCTACAATAGAAAAGAAAGTTGATTATCTCGAGCAAATTTATTTTTCGGGTGAAAATAAAGCGGGCCTAAACGTCAAGATGCAAATTGCACTACAGCAAATGCAAAACTTACAACCGACGCCGGCTCTTGCACAACAAGTAACCTATCTGCTAGATCTGCAACAAAAATCAGCAGATGCCGGAAACGCCTGTGAGGTACTCGACCTTTTGTCTGTTGGTATATATCAAATAGATGCTTTGGAAGCAAAAGAACAAGGCGTGTTACCCCCGTCGGATAAAGCAAAGAAAAAGTCAGCAGATGCTTTGGAAAATCTGAGCAAGTTGTCAACTTCTTCCTCTAGTTTAAGCACCAGTGCAAGAAATCTTGAGTGGTCGAGCTACATGCTAAGTGGCGGCAGGTATGGTTCATTTGCCTCAGGAGCAGGGAAGGTAGCTAATGGTGCAGGTATGGTTGGAGCGACAGTTGGAACAGCCGGTCAATTGGCTGAAACTGCTGGACAGATAAAGGGGTTGGGGCAGTCGCTGGGAGTATTTAAAAAAGCAGACAGTCCCTGTAAAGCTGTGCCAACAAAAATGATAGCTCTCGGACAACATGCTACTTTATCTGCTCTTGCGGGCGCCCCCGGTGCAGCCCCTGGCTCCACTACGACCGTAACAGCGGATGCTGCAAACACTGTCAGTGCTTCCGATCAGACCACCGTTATCAATATTCCTTTAATCAGCAATGCTCTTTTAAGAAGTTTGACTCACTCAATTCGACTAATGCCGAAAGTGCGCACCGCTGAGAAAACTTTTAATCAGACTCAGTCAACCATAACCGTGGTACACACCTGTACACTTGACGTGCTTGCAGATTGGATAGAAGACAAGATGGGGAAAAACCTTGCCCTTGTGAACTATGGCAATGGTGCCATTAATGTAGCAATGAAAACGAAATGTGTAAATTATGAAGTAAGTTATCAAGTACCCGTTTGATTACAATTTTACCTAACCCCGATAGCAAAGTTTAAAAGAAAAAATGGGGGTTGCATTGCATACACTTACGAATAGCTTTTCTTGTAAAATGGCATTCGTAATAAACCCCGCATCGCGGGGTTTATTTTTAATATTCTACTTAAGAATATTGTGTCAAACACCCTTTAAAAAAAGCTCAAAAACGCCATGCCGCCGAAGGGTGCGACGCAACAAAAGATTCCTTTCTATTCAACGGCCGGGTACAAAAAAATTCTCCTTTTCTTTTCCCCATTACAAGACCGAAGTTTTGATGATCATATCACTTTTGCCAAAAGCTTTTTTAGCTGCCATTGTGAAATGCGCAGCGTCTTTCATTTTGTGCTGACCTGCAAGTGCCAGCGAAAGACCAGTGAGTGACCAGCCATTATTTGGATTGGTAAACAGGTCTTCGCGGTACAACTTTTCGGCTTTGGCAAATTGTTTGGTTTTCAACAAAAGCCCGCCGAGAAAATGCCGTGTGGGTTGCAGCCAATCGCGGGGCTCATTGTATTTCATGGCATCTTCACGTTGTACGGCTGTTGTAAAATATGCCAGTGCCTGGTCAACCTGGTTTTGCTCTTGCGCGATAACTCCCTGTAAAAGAGCTTCGGCAACCCTGGCGCCATAAATACCCTCGTTGGCATAGGATAGGCCGCCGTCACGCGCCGCTCCTGGGTCCGAAGCAGACCCGAGAGGATCGTCAGCCCGCCGGGCGTCAGCGCGCGCTTGATGTGGCCTGAGAGGGCGACCAGCGGCGGGGCCAGGATGTTGGCGAACACCAGGTCGTAGGGTCCCCCCTCCCGCACCAGCGGATGGTCAAGGCCGCCCGGCGTGGACAAATCGCGCATCGGCTGCGGTTCAGCTTGGCGTTCTCGTTGGCGATGCGGACGGAGGCGCGATCGATGTCGGTGCCGACCGCGATCCGCGAGCCGGTGCGCGCGGCGGCGATGGCCAGCACCCCGGTGCCACAGCCCACGTCCAGCACCCGCTCGAAGCGGCGGCGTTTCAGAAGCGCGTCGTAGGCCAGAAGGCATCCCACGGTGGTGCCGTGGTGACCGGTCCCGAAGGCCTGCGAGCGGGGTCAGACGTCGGTCGGCACGCCCAGGGCCGCGGTGACCAGCGCCGCGCCGACCTGGGCGAAGGTCCTCAAGCCGGGGACGCCGTCGAAGTAGCCGGCCATCTCCAGGGCCACGAAGCCGTGGAGGGAGGAGTAGTGGGCCATGCCCAAAGCGATGATGCGCCTGCCGTCGACGCCGGCGCTCCGCGCCGTAGCGCCGACCAGCCCTTCAGCACCTCGGCCGCCGCGACGAAGAAGCCCTCGCGGTCGATGGGGCGCGGGTGAGTCGCGGCGTAGCGCTGCGGGTAGGTGCGGGCGAAGGGTCCGCAGCTCGTGGCTGAGGACCTCGAGCCCTCGGCGGCCGGCATGACGCATCGCGGCTCGCTGGCCCGGGCGGCTGAGCAGGCGCATCGCCGGCGCAAGCTGGACCTCGGAGCGGAGGTCCTCGAGGTTCGCGACGTGGTTGTAGAGGGAGGAGACGCGCGTGTCGAGCTCGCCGGCGAGCAGCGTAGTCGACAGGGCGTCGTACCCGTCGCGGTCGACGATCTCCTCCGCGGTGACGACGACGCGCTCGCGGTCGAGCCGTCGTGGCCGTTCGGTGGCAGCGCCCGCCGTGGTGACCACCATGCTGCTCTCACTCTCCCCATGAACGAAATGCTGTCGTGCTTCGACGAACCACTATAGGAGCCAGGAAGTCGGGGTCGCGGCCTTCGGCGAAGGCGGCAAGGGCCTCGGAGTTGGCCGGGCCGCCCATGAGCTCGGCGAACGCGGCGTTCTCGCGCTCGCGGGCGGCCGCCATCTGCCCGCGCAGCGGCGCGGTCATCACCCGCTTGAACGCCACCAGGGTCGAGACCGGGCGGGCGGCGAGCACCTCGGCGTGCCGACGGGCCTCGGGCAGCAGCTCGTCCGGCTCCGCCAGCCGCCACACAAGGCCCATCTCGTGCCTCCGGGGCCAGATCCACTCCGCCGACAGCAGCGCCCACGCCGCCACCTGGTGCCCGACCAGCCGGGGGAACAGGTAGCTCGACGCCGCCTCGGGCGCCACGCCGAGGCTGGTGAACGGGCACTTCAGCCGGGCCTCGGTGCCCATGAACGCCAGGTCGGCGAACCCCAGGATCGTCGCGCCGATGCCGAGGCCCAGGCCGTTGACGGCGACACCAGCGGCTTGTCGAAGCGACTCAGGGCGTCGAGAGCCCCGGGAAGCCGTGGAGGCCGCGGACGAAGTCGGGTCCGTGGCGATCCGGTGATCTCGAGCAGGTCGGTGCCCGCGCAGAACGCCCGGCCGGCGCCGGTGATCATCACCACCGCCAACCTCGGGGTCGGCGTTCGCCTCGAGCAGCCCCTCGGCGAGGGCGTCGTAGAGCGCCTCGTTGAAGGCGTTGAGCGCCTCGGGCCGGTCGAGCGGAGCGTGCGCACGCGGCCGTCGTCGTGATCTGCAGCGTCATGCGCGGCAGCCTAGCGAGGACTGAGACCTGTTCTCGTTCCGGCGGCGGCCCGGGCCTGCCTGCCGCGCCGTTGTTCGGCGGGTACAACCTGGGGGGATGCTGCTCAGCGATGTCGTCGCGACCTCGACGGCCGTCGCGGCGACCCGCTCGCGCAAGGCGAAGGTCGCGGCGATCGCCGACCTGCTCGGCCGGGTCTCCCTCGACGGCGCCGACGAGCTCGAGGTGGTCACCTCCTACGTCGGCGGCGCCCTGCGGCAGCGCCGCACCGGCGTCGGCTGGCGCGGACTCACGGCCCTCCCCTCCCCGGCCGACCAGCCGTCGCTCACCGCCCTCGGCGTCGACGAGTCCTTTGAGGCCATCGCGGCGATCGCCGGCACCGGGTCGCAGGCGGCCCGGACCGCGGCCGTGACGGCGTTGTTCGGT
>CAVSED010000026.1:0-95306 GCA_963726895.1 uncultured Chitinophagaceae bacterium
TGTACAGTGTCCACTGACCACCACCTGCCAAACGGGTTTGACCAATTCTTAGCAAATCATAATTAAAGCCTAGCGTAAAGGCATTTACAGGAAACACTGCATCGTGACCGAAAACGCCTTCATCCAGTGCCAATTCTTCCATTCCTTTTTGTACCCATTCGTAACGGCTATACCATGCCAATTTGTTTTTTCTCCATTCTCCTTCTACCAATACTGCATTTTCACCAACATGCTCCTTTACTTTGTTCATGCCCCAAACTGCTGTTGCATTGAACATACTGTTGTTGGAAAATGCCTTGCTGTAAATGGCAGATGCTGTGGTGCGGTTCACGTCTTCACCAGGGTGCAATAACTCTGGGCTTCTGATAAAACCATGCGACACTTGTAATGCCCAATTTTCGGATGGATTTAAAGATAATCGTCCGCTCCAACTATCAAATCTTGCCTTATCAAAGTCATAGCGGTTTTCGTCGGGTTCTCTGCCTGTGAACGATGAACCTTCTATTTTAAACTGACCGTAGCGAACACCCATTGTTGCGACGCCAAAGGTTACGTGTGTTGCATCTACCCAATGGTGTGAAATGGGTGCATCGGGATTGCTTAAAGCCGAAGGACGGTGCATAAAGGCAACTGGACCTAAAGCAGGTTCGCCTGGATAGCCGAAGTAAGCAAAGACATCTGCTTTCTTAGACAAAGCTTGTGCATAGCTTACTGACAGTTCTGAAAACAAGTCGTGTGGATGCTGCCTGTCAACGATGGATTTGCCTTTGTAGGCTTCGCCGCTTTGAAAAAGCAAGGGGTAGCCGTCACTACCACCTAAGGGTGCATCCAACGAAGACATGATGCTGAAATGAAACAAGCCATTCTTGCCCACTTGCCGCTGCCCCATGAACATGAGCCAATCGGGAGCATCTATTTCGCTGCCGCCACGAGAACCTTTATTGGTAAAGTCCTGGTTGTTGTAACGCAAAAATAAATTGCCGTGCAGCATGTACATCCATTTGGGTGTATGAAACATATAGCCATACATGGGTGACGCATCAGGTAACCAACCTGTGCCCGAACCGTTGCGGTTCATAGGAAGATTGAGCGAAAAAGAATGGCTCATATTCATGTGCTCACTCATGGGTTCGTCCATATTCATCCCGTCCATGTGATGATGTTTCATGTGGGCTGTGTCGGACATCTGCATTTTTGGCTTCGACGTGTCTGCCGCTGCTTGCATATCCCTGTGCTCATGGTGCATCGGTTTTGACGTATCGCCAATTGGCATTTCATCAGGCATTTTATTCTGTGGTTGGGATGTGGCTTTCTTTGTTCCCTCTTTCTTCGACTGTGACTTTGCCTGTTTTACAGTAATTGTCTTTTTAACTAAGGTCATTCCGCACCTGGGGCAACTACCTGGTTTATCCATTTGCACTTCGGGGTGCATGGGACAGGTGTACACTGCTTTCGTTTGCTGTGCCATTGCTGCCGATGCAAAACAAATACTGATGACTACCAATAAAATCCTGACTATTTTCTTCATTGCACTGTTTTTGTAATTGTTTTTACTTCTTCGCTACGGGTGTATGTTTTAGATCAATACAATCATTACTACACTCATGCCTATCATCAAGGCATCTTCTATAATAGTTATGGTGCTCATAGGCAAATTGAACACCGCACCCAAACAAGCACATCTTATTTGGCGCTTGTTCAATACAGTCTGCAACACACCAATAATGCTTACGGTCATTACTACAAACGTTATAGCATTGGTGACCAGCGGATTAAAGTTGAGCAGATAAGCCAACCCTAATGCAAGTTCTACAAACGGGTAAACATAGCCCCAGTCCGGCCAGCGCTTTGCGACTATGTCGTAAGTGGAATAACTTTCTGCAAAGCCTTTTACATCCAACAACTTGAAAAACGAGAAGGTTAGGAAAAAGGCAGCCATGAAATGGCTCATCCATGTTAATGAATTAAATGAACCGTTCACCACCTGAAGCAAAATTGTTGTGCCCAGTATGTATGCACCAATTAGCAATATTGGTTTGTACGTGCTGAACCAGGAAGCGTTTTCAGTTGTAGCTGTAGTGTGATGCATACCACCGTCTGCCTCTGTAATGGTGTAAGCTCCAGCTTTACCGAGTGCATTTTGTAGCGTTTGAACTGGAATATGTTTTTGCATGGTGATAGTAGCCTGTGGTGGGGCAAGTTGAACTTCAGCTTCGGTTATATCACCCAGTTTCAGAAGTTCACTCTTTGCTTTTGCCACACAGCCGTTGCATGTCATGCCGGTAATGTTATATGTATGTGTCATATTTTGTTCATTTACAACACAAAATTAGTTCGATCTCCAGGCGTGACTGTTACACTATTATGGATAAGAGTTGTACTATTTTTGGCTACCTACCTGGTCGAGGGATTGGCGGCTTTGCCGTCCTATTTGTTTGAATTTTGAGGGCGTTAAACCTGTGAGTTTTTTGAACTGGTTGGAAAGATGTGCCGTACTACTGTAGCCGAGGTCGAAGGCGATTTGCGAAAGTGATTGTTCGTCATATATTAAAAGCTCTTTTGCTTTCTCAATTCTTTGGTGAATGATGTATTGCTCGATGGTGATGCCTTCTACCTGGGAAAAGAGGTTGCTTAGGTAGGAATAATCGTGGTGAAGGTGTTTTGATATAAGTTCGCTGAAATTCTTTTGCGGTTGTTGTTGTTGATAGTGGATAATGCCAATAATAAAAGTTTTTATTTGTTCAATCAGTTTGCTTTGCTTGTCGTCTATCAGTTGGAACCCTACGTTATTTAGGGCCGTGGTAAGTTTGTTCTGTTGCTCAATGGTAAGTTCCTTTTCTTCAATGACGACTTCGCCGAGTTCTATAGTAACAAGGCGCAAACCTAAATTTTCTACCTCTGTTTTTACCACCATTTTGCAGCGACGGCAAACCATATTTTTGATGTAGAGGTGCATGGTATGAAATTACTTTATCAAAAACTTCTGCTTGCAAAAACTAATTCAAGTCCCACGGCTATCCCGGGTAGCATGAGTTTTGTTGATGTAAAGATCTTATCCCCGAGGATTGCACCAAAGCAAAAAAAAGAAGAGTTGGTAAAAAGCAAGTGCCATAAGTAATCCTTTGATTTTGCACAGGATAGGCTTTGGGCTCTTGCAGCAGAACGAAGATAGCTACCCATTTACCCTATGCTTGATTAGCTATAGCATAGACTACAGCTTCGTTGCTCAATAAATAGCCGAACGTACAAGTGAGTGACACAACAGAAGTTCAGTAAAGGAACTGGTGCTGGTCAAATAAAAATAAACACCTTGTAAGCAGTTGTTCCAGTTATTGTGTTTAAAATTCTCAATAACATGTAATCAGGTTGCTGAAATGTACCTATTACTATTTCACAATCTATAGTGGCTATTAGCTGGTTCGTAATAAAATTAAATCTAAACCAAGCCGCTGGTGTGCCGGCGGATCTTGACAATAACCGATTTGGATGCCGGCTGATTACTGGAGTCAGCTACGCTTTTTAGGGGAACCAATACATTGGTTTCGGGATAATAGGTAGCGATACATTTTTGGGGGATGTCATATTCCACAACAATAAATTTGTGAGCAACCCTTTCTTTGTTGTCTGCGTTATTGGTGATATCAACCACATCACCGGCTTTTAGATATGCTTTCGCCATGTCGTTCTTGTTCATAAACACTACACGCCTTTCGTTATATACGCCGCGATAGCGATCGTCTAAGCCATAGATGGTTGTATTAAACTGATCGTGACTTCTTATCGTCATCATCATCAGTTCGTCGTCTGCCAGGTAAGGAACAAACAGATCGGTTACCGAAAAATTGGCTTTTTGATTTACGGTATCAAACTCGCGGCTCCGGTTGCCATTGGGTAAGTAAAACCCGCCTTTCACACGCACCTTTTCATTATAATTTTCAAAACCATTGATCACCTTTTCAATATCATCACGAATATGATCATAGTTCTTCTCGTACTTCTCCCAGTCAATAACAGTATTGCGTAAAGTGGCTTTGGCTAACCTGCAAACGATCACCGGCTCACTCAACAGGTCTTTCGAAATAGGTTTTAATATACCCTTCGACATTTGCACTACACCGGTCGAATTTTCGCAGGAGACAAATTGGGTAATGCCGTCGTGTTCATCTTTGTCGGACCGTCCGAGACAAGGCAATATCAACGCTTCTTTACCATGCACCAGGTGACTACGGTTGAGTTTGGTAGAAACATGCACAGTAAGGTCGCATTTGCGAAGTGCCTCTGCTGTAAAGGTGGTATCGGGAGTGGCAGAAAGGAAATTGCCACCCATTGCAAAGAATACTTTAGCCTTGCCTTCGTGCATTGCATGTATGGATTTTACCACATCATAGCCATGCTCACGTGGAGGCGCGAAACCATATACTTTTTGTATCTGGTCTAAAAGATTTTCGTGGGGCTTGTCGAATATGCCAACGGTGCGGTCGCCTTGCACATTGCTATGTCCGCGAACCGGGCAAGTACCTGCGCCGGGTTTTCCGATTGCACCTTTCAGCAATAGCAGGTTCACTATTTCTCTTATGGTATCCACCGCATTTTTGTGTTGGGTAACGCCCATTGCCCAGCAAATAATGATCTTGCTTTTTTCTTTCAATAACACCACAAGTTGCTTTATCTCGTTGAGTGGAACACCAGCGTTTGCAACAAGATAATTGAGGTCGTACTTTTTAGCCTGCGCAATGAACGCTTCATATCCTGCTGTATGTTTTTTTATAAACTCATGGTCAAATATTTTACCGGGGTTCTTTTCTTCTTCCAGCAACAACAAATGAATAACGGCTTTCAATAAAGCATGATCTCCGTTTAGTTTTACCTGTAAAAAAAGATCCGTAAGTTTTGAGTTGATCCCCAAAACTCCTTTCACCTGCTGCGGATTATCGAACCCCAGCAAACCTGTTTCGTGCAATGGATTTACGGAAACAATGGTAGCCCCGTTGTTACGTCCTTTTTGCAAAGCCGTCAGCATTCGCGGGTGATTGGTTCCGGGGTTTTGACCAATTATGATGATCACTTCGGCTTCATAAAAATCGTGCAGTTTCACCGAACCTTTGCCGATACCGATAACCTTTGCCAGTGCGAAACTGGTAGACTCATGGCACATGTTGGAGCAATCGGGCAGGTTATTGGTACCAAACTCTTTTGCAAAAAGCTGGTACATATAAGCCGCTTCGTTGCTTGTGCGGCCGGAGGTATAGAAAATAGCTTCATTGGGACTTGCCAAACGATTGAGGTGATCGCCAATTTTATTAAACGCATCATCCCAACCGATGGGCTGATAGTGTGTTCCGTTTTCAGGCAGGTACATGGGTTGCGCAATCCGTCCATGTTTGCCGATGTGAAAATCATCTTCAGCGGATAATTCCAATACGGAATGTTGGGCAAAAAAGTCAGGGCGCAAAGCCTTGGTCGTAGCCTCGTCTGCAACTGCTTTGGCGCCGTTCTCACAGTATTCGGCAATGCCAGATCTATCGTCATCGGGGTCGGGCCACGCACACGAAGGACAATCAAAACCGTGCTTCTGGTTAAGATCGAGCAAGGCCTTCATTCCCCTCACTACATTCATTTCTCCAAAAACATGCTGCGCACTGTGATACACGGCTTCCATTCCCGCTGCAACTTTGTAAGGTTCTTTTACTTTCAGTTTATCTGTAAAAGTTGCCGGGTTTTCTGCATGTGTTTCCTCATCCATACTTTTCATTGTTAACAAGCTTTTGCCGGGTTTTCAAAATAGTCTGACTGGTCTTCCGTTGGTGATGCATCGATACATTTAAAATCCTTTTCCAGTAAAAGGTAAAGGGTTTTATTGTCGTGAAGTAACATGTTCTGCTCAAGCCCCACCCGGTTTGACGCCGCCCATTCCTGTAACAATTTTTTTGGTACAAATAAGAGTCATGCGGTTGTCAATAAACTGAGCAGACATATTAGCATCACGCGTGCTTCGAACACCATAAAACAAAGCATTATTCATAAATTCTATGCGCTCTTGCAGGTAGCCTGAGTTTGCAACGATATCTACTTCAGACTTCGACAACCTGTACCGCAACGAATTACCTTTGATACGAATTTTCATAGTTTCTTTTTGTTATTCTTTGTGCACCGGTATAGATATTAAATGATTGACCCCGCAAAAAGCCCACCAGGGTTATTCCAAATTCGTCTGCCATTTGCACTGCAAGGCTCGACGGAGCGCCTACTGCAGCAACCCATTGTATCCCGGCCATGTATGCCTTCTGTATCAATTCAAAACTTGCCCTGCCGCTGAGTAATAGCAATGAACTCTCAGGCTTTATAACCGTTTGGTTCAGTAATGCCCCAATCAATTTATCCAGTGCATTGTGCCTGCCAACATCTTCCCGCGTCAGCAATAGTTTTCCCGCAGCATCAAATAAACCGCAGGCGTGCAGACCACCCGTACAATCAAACACATTTTGATGGGCGCGCAGGGCGGCAGGCAAACTATAAATAACTTCGGCTGCAATACAAAAATCATCTTTACGGTCCGCAAGCTGGCGGCAAACTGTTTTCAATGCTTCCAGCGATGATTTTCCACAGACGCCGCAACTGGAAGTAGTATAAAAATTCCTTTGTAGCTTACCTATGTCAACCGGTACATCTTCTTTCAATTCAACCTTTACAACATTTTCGTGCAGCCCGTTGCAGTGTTTAATGGACTGTATATCGCCTGCTTTGCTGATGATACCTTCCGTAAATAGAAAGCCCGCTGCCAGTTCAAAATCATTGCCGGGCGTGCGCATAGTAATGGAAATACTTTTCTGCATTCTCTGGTCACCATCAGTAAAGCTGAGGCGGATCTCCAATGGTTCCTCCGTCGCAAGCAGATCGTTTGCCTGGTGGATGCCAGTAGGGTTGACTTTGATAATAGTTTTGGGATAAGAAGAAGAGTGGGGCATAAAATAATTACTCAAAAAGTTGTGCCGTAACAGCAAATAGAAGCGATAATGTAACATATTCTGTAAATCCTGCAGCAGACAGCAAATAAGTAACTGAGAAGGCAAATAAGGTTGATACATTTTTGGGTACCAAACATTAGGAATGCTATTGTACATCGTTGCGTCGCACTCTTGTACAGATTTTTCTTTCCTGGACAATTCACCACATATAATTTGCCAGGTATAAACATACATAGGCAGGTTAAAAAAGAGGTTCTATTTAACGGACTTTAAAACTCGACTGAAACCCAGAAATCAGAACATTACTCTTGCTCTTCATCTTGCCTTAAAAACGTTGCCATTTCAATTTTTAAAAGCACGTGCAGCAAAGTTAAGATACTCGAGTTGTTAAGAAACAAAGACGCAATACCAGGAATTGTAAAAGCAATAAATCTAGTAATCAAATTGCAAATAAATCTAGTTAAATAATTTATTTTATCCAGGCAATAACTTACTTATCTTGACCCTTTTAAAAAAGTTGAAAAATAGAATTGCTTGTACAAGAGTGCGACCTGCCTACCGGCAGGCAGGCGCAACAATGCTAAATAGTAGCACGAATGCCGGGCTCAAAATAGTGCAAAAACTTATTCTTCCACAGAAGATGTCTGCGCCCGATTTTCTGTGATCGATACTTAATCTTCCTCACCGGTGTTCTTCATTTTCATCAAGGCAGCGTAGGCATTTTTGATGATAACTACCTTATTGACAAGATCGCCCGAAGCAGGTTTTATGGCAACAAAACCATTTTCACTAAGCGTAGTGCTGACAGGGGTAAACTCAAATTCTTTCGGGCTACGCTCAATAAAAATATAATTTTTATCGCCCGACCGGACTACTGCGTCTTCGGGCACCGCGAGCACAGAATTGGACGTGATCTGAACTTCTGCATTCATAAACGTGCCGGGAAGCAACGGCGGAATTGCACCGGTAAAATGACAATGCACGAGGGCGCTTCTGTTGCTATCGAGCGTTCTGCTAACCAACATCACTTTTGCATAATATGCTTTGGTTGTATCGCTGGTTATGGTTGCTTTTACCACCTGCCCCGGATGGATATATGGCAGGTCTTTTTCGAAGATCGTTAAAGTTAAATGCAGATCGTTTGTATTTACCAGTTCAAACAATACATCTGTAGCAGTAACATACTTGCCAATATTGACATTGACAGCCGAAACAAAGCCATTGATCGGTGAATAAAGATTTACTGTTTGCCTGATCGTATTTTCATTTAAACCAGTGGGATTGATACCTATCAGCATCAATTTAGCCCTGAGCGCTTTTAGGGTAATCCTCGCCTGCAAGTAATCGCTTTGGGTTTGCTGGTACACCTTATCGCTGGTTGCTTTTGATTTGTTCAAAACTTTTTGTCGCTCATTCTCCTTTTGCAGAAAGTCGGCTTTGGCTTGTGCCAGCAAATAGTCTTCCTGCATCTGCACAAAAGATTGATCCTGCATAACTGCAAGCACCTGCCCTTTGCTGATCTTCATACCAGGTAGCAGGTTGGTGCTTTTTATGTATCCTCCTGCCGGAAAGCTTATCGTAACCATGTTTTGGGGAGGAACATCTATCAAACCATTGACTTGCAGCACAGCCTGCATGGTTTTCATCTGCGGCTTACCAGTTTCAATGCCCGCACTGGTTATCTGTGCAGCGGTTAAAGAAACTATATTTTCCAACCCATTAGGTGTGGCTTTTTGAGTTGTAGAAATGTCTTCATTTTCTGCCTGCTGCTTGCCAGAACAACTATATAAAGCCGTAAGCAACAAAAGCATAAGTATCTTATTCATCACTATTGATTTAAAAAATTGGGTGAATAGGCATTTAGTTCAATTACTGTTTGATTGTATTCGTTCAAGGCATCTATATAACCCGCCTGCAGGCTGATAGCCTGGTTGACCAACATTGCCCATTCTAGAAAGTTGATTGCCCCATTGTTGAATTGCAGGGTTGCATTTTGGTACAATATTTCAGCATTTTTTAAAGCTGATGTTTGGTAATAGTTGAGTGTCTCAGTATTTTTTTTGCTTTGAATGATGAGTTGCTGCAATGCAGACTTTTGCAGTGCCAGAGTATCTTCATATTCAACCTGTGCTGCCTGGTACCTTATGCCGGCTGAAGCGATTTTTGCTTTGATAGAAGTGGTAAATAACGGTATGTTTATTCCTGCTATGTAAGAAGAAAAACGATTGGCAGCCGTATAGGTTTTGTTTACACCATTTATAGTTTGTGTACCCACAAACGACTGGTTATTATATCCGAAATTCAACAATGGAAGTTTTCGTGTTTTTGCCAGCAGCCATTCGTTATGCACGATCTGCTGTTGTTGTTTTTTATATTGCAACAAAGCAGAACGGTTGATGGTTGAAGTGTCGGGGAGATCAATAAGGTTTGCCTTCACACCAACTTCGACCGGTACGTACAACGCTCCACTATTGAGATAAATAAGAAAATTGCGTTTGCACGATAAGTAAGTCTGCCTGTAATTGGCGCAGTTGGTTGGCTGCCTGCATCCGCTGGGTCTCTGCGGATGTTTTTTCAACAATGTTTACCTCTCCTACTTTAAACCGAAGCTCCTGCCGTTGTAAAAAAGCTGCATAAAGACTATCAGCTTTTTGCAGGAGTTTTTGTTTTTGCAGCAGAATGATCATTTGATAATACAACTGCGTTACCCGTTTTTTTATCTGCAGTCGTATAATATTTTCATTGAGCAAACCGCTTTTTGTTTGTGCTTTGTACAAATCAAGTTGTCTTTTATAAACCTGTGGAAAAGCAATGGTTTGACTGATCGTAAACCTGGTATCGGCTATTGCACTGTTTATCTTTCCATACTCAGCCTGGGCGCCCGTTAGCGGTATCTCCCAGCCACTGCTATTTAACCTCTGCAACGACTTTGTTTGGAGCCGGGCTGCCTGGATGGACAAATTTTGTTGTAAAGCCGTGGTAATTGCGTCCTGCAATGAAATGGGAGTGTTTTGTGCGTTTAGGTGCGTAGGTAAAACGGTGCCGGGAAGTAGTAGTAATATTCCCATTTTACTCAGCGAGGTCGCACGAGCGGCACTTGATTTTTTTTGTGTGGCTTTTTTATTTTTTTGATAGGTTTCAAAAACCAGGTAAAGTATTGGCAGCACGAGCAAGGTGAGGAGAGTTGCTGTGATAAGACCTCCAATTACAACGGTTGCCAGCGGTCTTTGCACTTCGGCGCCCGCACCTGTGCTCATGGCCATGGGCAAAAACCCCAGGGAGGCAACAGATGCAGTCATCAACACAGGTCGCAACCGGGTAGTAGTTCCTGTAATGATCCGCTGTAGTATGTCGTGCATACCTTCCCGCTTGAGGTAGTTGAATTCCGTTAGCAATACGATACCGTTCAAAACCGCTATGCCAAATAAAGCAATGAAACCCACACCGGCTGAAATGCTAAAGGGCAGACCGCGGAGATACAAAGAGAAAACACCGCCTATTGCCGAAAGCGGAATGGCAGTGAATATCAACAAGCTTTCGCCTAACGAATGAAACACAAAAAACAGCATAATAAAGATGAGCAGTAATGAAACAGGAACGGCGATACTCAGTCTCTTTTTTGCTGCTACCAGATTTTCAAATTGTCCGCCATAGGTAATATAATAACCCGGTGGAAATTTCATCCGTTGGGCTATTTTGGTTTGCAACTGGGTTACTACACTTTGTACATCTTTTCCCCGTACGTTGAAACCAACCGTGATCCTACGTTGCGCATTTTCCCGTTGAATTTGGTTAGGTCCATCTTTTATCTGCACATCCGCTATTTGTTGTAAGGGAATTTGTTGGCCAGTTGACGTGGGTATCAGCAGGTTTTGTACGTCAGATAAATTTTGTCGCCCCTGGTTGTTTAGGCGTACAACCATATCAAAACGTCGTTCGCTCTCATACACCTGCCCGGTAATGGCACCGGCAAAAGCAGCCTGTAAGGTGTTGTTGACATCGGCTATCGAAATGCCAAATTGCGCCAGTGCGGTCCTGTTATAGTTTACTTCAATTTGAGGCAAGCCGGTCTGAGATTCTAACATAGATGTCTTTTGCGCCTTCGATACCTCCGATAAGAGAACCCAGCTTTCCGGCGCTTTTTTCCAGCACATCCAGGTCTTCACCAAAAATTTTACAGATCACATCCTGCCTTCCGCCTGTCATCAGTTCATTAAAACGCATTTGTACCGGAAACTGAAATCCAGCAGTAATACCCGGCACATCTTCTAAGGCTTTGCTCATTTTTTCAGCCAGTTCATCAAATGTTTTTGCCGAAGTCCAGTTTTTTTTGGCTTTAAAATTACCATCATGTCCGATGCGTCCATCGACATGGGGTCTGTGGGTATTTCTCCGCTGCCGATCTTGGTAACAACTTTTTCTACTTCCGGGAACTTTTGTAATAAAATATGCGATGCCTGTTGCGTTGACTGAATAGTTTGTGTAAGCGAACTGCCTGTTAACACCCTGGTATCTACCGCAAAATCGCCTTCTTCTAATTTTGGTATAAACTCCCCTCCCAACCTGGTCATTACAAAGAAGGCAAGAGCAAATAAGCCCAACAGAAACCAGGAGTACCGATTTTTTATAAGCGACGGCTTTCAATAAAATCGTATGGTAAACACTTTCCAGTTTTGCCATCATTTTATCTGCAAATGAAGGCTTGGTCACTACTTTTTTACTCAGCACCAGCGAACTCATCATAGGAACATAAGTAAGGGAAAGAATAAAAGCGCCGATGATAGCAAAGGCTACTGTTTCAGCCATCGGCTTAAACATTTTTCCTTCTATGCCTTCCAGTGAAAGTATAGGAAGGTAAACGATCAGAATAATGACTTGCCCGAATATGGCGGCATTCATTAGTTTGCTTGCCGACTCCTTCACTTCATCATTCATTTGGTGCTGACTTAGTTTTTCCAGGCCATTGAAAGCAGTGGTCTTATGCAACCTGTGCATGGTCGCTTCAACAATAATAACAGCGCCATCTACAATCAACCCAAAGTCAAGCGCGCCCAAACTCATCAAGTTTCCACTAACGCCAAACATAACCATCATACTTACCGCAAACAACATGGCGAGAGGTATAATGGAGGCTACCAGCAAACCTGCCCGCAGATTTCCCAAAAAGATCACCAGGATAAAAACAACGATCAAAGCCCCTTCCAACAGGTTTTTTTTGACCGTGCCAATGGCATTATTGACCATTTTGGTACGGTCGAGAAAAGGCTCAATCATTACTCCCTCCGGCAGTGTCTTTTGTATCTGCACTATTTTATCTTTCACGTCTTTGATCACCTGTGATGAATTTCCCCCCTTTAGCATCATCACTACTGCGCCTGCCACTTCACCCTCATCATTGTAGCACATAGCCCCGTAACGTGTGGCAAACCCAATGTGAACGTCGGCAATGTTCTTAATTAAAACGGGCGTACCATCAGGCAAGGTTTTCACGACTATCCTCTCTATATCTTCCTTGTTTTTTACCAGACCTTCACTGCGTATGAATAAGACAGTCGGACCTTTTTCAATGTATGCTCCGCCTGTATTCTGGTTGTTTTTTTGCAAGGCCGAAAAAACGTCATTGATGGTCAGGTTATAGGATTTTAGCTGGGCAGCATTCACCCCTACTTCGTATTGCTTTAGTTTACCGCCAAAACTGCTCACATCCGCAATGCCCGGCGTGCCCAATAGTTGGCTGCGCACTATCCAGTCCTGTATCGTGCGCAACTCCATGGCTCATATTTACCCTCGTACCCGGGTTTGGGTCTCACCACGTACTGAAATATCTCGCCGAGACCAGTAGTTACCGGACCCAATGTTGGTGTACCCAACCCTGCCGGAATTTGGTTCTGTACTTCACTCAGCCGTTCACTTACTTGTTGGCGGGCCCAATAAACATCTGTCTTATCAGTAAATACAATGGTGATGATTGACAAGCCGAAACGGGAAAAAGAACGTTGTTCTATGATACCGGGAATGTTTCGTGTAGATATCTCTATGGGAAAAGTAATCAGGCGTTCAATATCGGCAGCGCCGAGTGATGGGGATGAGGTGATGATGAGCACCTGGTTATTGGTGATGTCGGGTACTGCATCGATGGGTAAACGGGACGCGTTGTACACACCAAAAGCTACCATACCCAGCACCAAAATGCCTACGATCAATCTGTTGTGAACGGAAAATGCAATGATTTTATTGAGCATATAACGAGTAACTTAAACAATGATTAAAAGCTTTGCTTCATCAAAAGAAAATGGAGTTAACGGTATCTTGTTGCAACTGAACATCGCTGTGCTGCCTGCATTACTACGAAGTATTCTTAGTAATACGTGCAACAATGTTTGCGACACGATCTTCAGTTTACAACAAAAACGGCAGGTGATAAATACTCCTTTAACACAACATGGCTAAAGGAGTTACCGGCATCTTTGATGAAGTGAATAACAGATAAGGGTTTGCTGCATAGCGAAAAAACTGTACAAGGGTGCGACCTGCCTACCGGCAGGCAGGCGCAACAATGCCTAATTGCATAACAATGTCTGGCCCAAAAAACCGATCAAACAGTTTTGAAACCCTCCGATTACCATTAAATGACTAAGAAAACTGGGGAGGCTGGAAAATATCTTTATTGCAAACGGAAGGAATGAAAGGAGAATAAAATGTATGAAAATCGAGCCTTAGTTCCTGCATATGTGCGGTAGGAACTTCGGTGCTGGAAGGAACCGGTGCAGAGGGACAATTGTGAACGATCAACGCGACTGAGGTCGTTTTAAAAGGCAATTCCATATCGGTACTATCATGTGGACCGCCATTGAAATAATGTAATCGTAAAAACGCAAACACAGAAATATCGCCATTCAACGCCTTATGTTCTTTGTAATGAGAGATGAGTACAGGAAGTTTGATCAGTTGACACAACTCCGTATTTGCCAGTAACTGCAAAGAAAAAAATAATATGGCTATAGAGCGTAGCACGAAGTTTATAAATTTTATTTTCCCGAAAAATTTGACATCGTCAAAGGTATTCTCCATTACAACCTGTAACGAATATTGGTTCAAAACTAAGAAATGATATGTTTACTGATCATTCAAAAGATAATATCCGGTAAAAAATACTTTGCCAAAAAAATCAAACTGCCTTTTTACGCCCCATGTTCTATTTTGTTCGTGCGGATACACGCATTGTCAACAATAAAATGATCTGCTCATAGTTTTTTAGATCACCCTAACCACTCCGGTCTGCGGTTGTATTAAAGGGTTTCTGACAAATAGTACCGAACCGCTTTTACCAAATTAGAACCATAAATTTGACCGCTGCGCAGGCGTAAATATTTATATAAATGAAGGTCATACAATTGACCATACCGGTAGCGAAAAATACTTCTATTTACGTGCAGGAGGCAAATCTGAACGACAACAAATGTTTGTCAGCCGAATGGTTTGAATATAGCATAACCGATACCGAAGAACTACGGATGAACGAAATACCAATACACAATTGCCAACCACACCGAAGACATTACATAGCCAGCGGACCGCGGCATACAACATCAAAGCTGCCCGGAGAACAAGATCTATTCTTGAGTTGGAGGTGCACTGCGGAACACCTGGAACAACATTGCGTTTATTTTTTCTATTTAGAAAAGCTTGTCAAGGAATTTACAGTCTAAACGGAGCGTCGCAACCAAAGCCGCTCCCGGTTTTGTAGCCGGCTACCAAATAATCATTTTCACCACATAAAGGTCGTTCTGAGAACTACATCTATGCTAACGTTCGAGGTGCCCTGCGGAACACCCCGAACAACATTGGGAACACCTCGAACAACCCTGGATTTACAAATTTCGCGACAATTAATTGACAATTTCTTACGGTTTGTGTTATTGGGTTATAATGCCAACTTCCGCATATCCCACTGCATTATCGCCCTGGGTGTTTTGTGTAGCTGTCAATTTAATGTACCTGGCTTTAACGGGTGCAAAAGATCTTGTTTGACCAATAGGATTGTTTTTAATATTAGCGAATTCACCTGCATCCATTTGTTTCCAATCGCTGCCATTGTTAGAAACAGAGAAGCTATACTTCGTTATAATACCGGTTGCCCACCAATGCTGGTCAGGCAGATATTTAAAGCCGCTGACATTCTCTGGTTTACCCATATCTATCACCAAATCGACCGGCATTTTGTTTTCGCCATGCTGGTACCATTGTGTATTGGCATCTCCATCCAGCATCTTTTTGCTTTCCTCGTCATCTACCCCCACTACCTTCCAAAGCCTGCGGGCTATGTCAAAACTTTCTTCTTTTACAGGGCTATACTTTTGGGTGTGAGGATCAAAGGCAATGCTCTTTATCGTCACCTTACCATCACCTGTTTTCACCGGTCCATTGTACCTCGGCGAGCTTTTAGTTGGCTTGCTGCCATCCAATGTATAGTATAGCTGGGTCTCAAAATCTGCCGGCAATATTTTTACATCACCCGACTGCTCTCGTACAATATCAGGCGCGGCTAATACCAACGGAGCATTGTACACTTCCACGTTCGCAATCAGCGGGCAATCTTTGGCGCCGGTAATGTTGAGCCGCAGTTTATTTGCCGTCACGGTTGGAAAGCGCAATATGCGTTTATAGCCGATGGTAGTCTCTTTTGCAATTGGCTTCCATTGGTTGTTTACCAACGCCTCCACAGTAAAAGTTTTTACACGCTGCCCAAGTGGAATGTATTCCTGCACCAAAAAACGATTGAACGACTTAGGCTTTGCAAAAGTGAGTGTCAGCGAGGCTTCCTTTACACCATCGTCCGTTGCCCAGTATGTTTCTTTATCGGTATCAATAGCCATGTCTGCTCCAAACCTTTTCGCCCTGCCCCGCACATTGGTAGCTGCTGCCGTTGCACTTTTTGCAATATTGTTGGCAAATGCTTGCTTTACTTCTTTGGCAAACGACAAGACAGCTTCTTCATCATAGGGATGTATCAATCCATTGGGCATGATCGGAAAATTCAACAACAAGGTTGCGTTGCGCCCAATAGAGTTGTAATAGATATCCATGAGTTGCGGCAACGTTTTTACTTTGCTGTCTTCCTTTTTGTGGTAGAACCATTCCGGTCTTATAGAAGTATTTACCTCGCCGGGCACCCATTTATTACCGTTCTCCAAACCATTTCTCAGCATTGGCTCTGTCACTTCGCCGGTAGAGTCCAGCAAACTCCAGTTGGTCTCGCCAACATAACCCGCTTCGGTGCCTACCCATCGCAGGTCTGCCCTGTCACCGCCGTCGTTCCAGATCACCATGTTGGGCTGCAGTGCACGCACAAGGCTATAGGTGTTCTTCCAGTCGTAGTAAGTGCTACGGTCTATTTTACGGGTCTCATTGGCACCGCCGTAGTAGCCTGAGCCACCGTTCGCACCATCGAACCATATCTCGAAAATGTCACCGTAGTTGGTCAATAGTTCGCGCAGTTGATTTCTGAAATAGGTTATATATTCCGGTTTGCCATAGTCTGCACGGTTCCTGTCCCACGGCGAAAGATAGACGCCAAATTTCAGCCCGTACTCTTTACACGCATCCGACATTTCGCGTACTATATCGCCTTTGCCGTTTTTCCAGGGAGAATTTTTTACCGAGTAGTCGGTGTATTTCGACGGCCACAGGCAAAAGCCGCTGTGGTGTTTTGCAGTTAATATCAAACCCGTCATGCCTGCTTCCTTACAAATGCGCGCCCATTGCCGGCAATCCAGGTTCACCGGGTTAAAAATACCCGGGTCTTCATTTCCGTTTCCCCATGCCATATCTGTATAGGTATTCACCGACAAGTGTACAAAAGCATAGTACTCCATGTGCTGCCAGTTCACCTGGTTTTTCGACGGCACAGGACCGCAGGGCGCGGGCACTTTTGGTTGGCAACAAACAGACCCGGCAATGGCAATAAGAATGAATGTTGCTATGCAAACAATTTTAATCTTCATATTATTTCACGTTTGGCAGTGTTTACTATCGTTAGCTTTCGCAGGCAGTTTTTACAGAAAACGGAAATTAGTAAAAGCGTTTCAAACAGTACCAGGTTGTTGGTAGCACGCTATGAGCAATACAAGAACCGGAAATTTTTTTTGGGACCAGGCAGTTGTACGCTTATATAGCTCCGGTTGCGTCGCACTCTTCAGCGGTATAGCCGTGAGGAACGAAATTGGAAAATCGAAAGTTGTTCTAAGAACAACTTTTATCCATCAGTTCGAGGTGCCCTACGAAATTGTCTGAACTATGATTTATAAGATTGAATGATTGCCATGATTTGTTTGTCCTGTTAAGTCTCCTTTTTAAGTCTCGAACTTAGCCAAAATGACCCCGTCATTTAAGCCCAAAGCTGTTCTGAGAGTAATTACATCTTTGTCCCTTTTATTAAAATTGATGCCTTAATGGATTGATCTTTTAGATGTAAAAATTTCTTTCGTTCGTCATCTTGTTTAAAGTTGTCAAAATCCATTTCTGTGTTAAATTCTACAAGATGTATTTCATATGGTTTGTCTATAAGACTTTCTATAAAGTTGTTTTCTGCAGGTCTAACTCTTAGTAAAAGTCTTCCATTGTATCTTAAAATTGCCGGAATGGCTATGGCTTCAAATTCGTCAAAAATTTGTTCTTGTCCGTCAATAATGTAAACCAGTTGGGTTATAAAAATCATTTGCCTTTTTTTGCTGTTTTGAATATTAAAAATTCATGTTCCGCATGATTGCCATGATTTTATGCTCTGTCAGGAAACACCTTGAACAACGCGGGCGACCAGGTATATTGGTTGCGGGAACAGCCTGCAACGACCGAAATTGTAGATAGTGGTTGAATGTAATTTTATCCATTCGCTAAAGAAACGCTCCTATATAGAAACATCAATGCCCATGCTTCAGTTGTAGGTCATAACTTGTCCGGTTCGAGGGAAGACCATGCAACGGCGCGGCTGCGGCAACACCAGCAACGGCACAAAAAGAGTAGTATTGAGCCACTCTGGTTCATGATGTTGTAGGTAAAACTACTACCAATTATATCGTGAAAAAATCTGGTTATTCAGGTGTTTTTAAAAACATCCGGCTTTTTGTTATTTCGCGTTATTTCTCTTTTCGGCTATTTCAAATTTTGAGGATGAAGATTAAAAAAACGAGAAAATTTGGACAAACTTGAAAACTTTTTTAATTTTCTAATCCCCATCTTATTGCAACCGGCTGCATTTGTTGTAACTTATTGAATACTATAGAAATAATAACGATTTCCAAATATTTCTCTCCATTAAAAAACCTCTAAATCAAACAAAATGCATTTAATTCAACACAAGTTCACTGAGCCGAGAAATTTTAGTGCTCAAAAACCCGTAAGTTCAAGAATGCTCTATGAAGCAAAAATATCAGCAATTTGTTTGCTGATATTTTTTTGTGTACCCTCTTTATTGTCAGCACAATCTACAACCGGTGTTAAAAAAACAACCCTGAAAAAATCACCTGTTGCTCCTTCAAAAAGATTAGGTATTCCGGGAGTTCCAATTCCCAAAAAATCAAACATTAATGATGGTGGTGACGGTGACGGCGGCGGTGGCGGCACATGCACAAAGAAAGATTGGGTTCTTGATGCAGATAACGATGGCTACTACACCGGACCGGTTGCAAACCAATGCGAAACGCCGGGAGCTGGATATATTGAAAAAAATAATCAGCAACCGGGCGACTGTAATGACGACAATGCAGCCATAAATCCTACTACGCCCTGGGTATCAGACGCAGACAACGATGGTTTCTACACTGGTGATGTGATCAGACTATGCACTTCGCCAGGCAATGACTATGCAGTTCTGACCAACCAGCAACCGGGCGATTGCGATGACACAGATCCAAATGTGCAAACGCGTGGATGGGTGCTTGATATGGATAACGATGGCTATGGTACAGGATCTGTTGTTTTTTCATGTACTTCACCTGGTAGTGGCTATAGGAATGATCCCGGTTTGCCATTAGGTGATTGTGACGATAACAATTCACTTATCAACCCCACAACCCAGTGGGTAATAGACGCGGATAATGATGGTCAATACCCCGGAGATCATCCAATTATCCAATGTGCATCTCCGGGATTAGGCTACGTCATTCTAAACGACCAGTTACCTGGCGACTGCGATGATAACGATCCAACTATCAAATTGCGTGTTTGGCTACTTGATAATGATAACGATGGCTATGGTGTGCTGCCCATGATCTTATCCTGCAACTCTCCAGGGAGCGCGTATAAAAGCGACAATAAAGTGTTTTTTTTAGATTGTGACGACAACGACCCACTGCTTAACCACGATACAAAATGGGTATTAGATGCTGACAATGATGGCTATTATATTGCAGATCCTGTTAACCAATGCACATCACCCGGCAATGGATTTGTACTATTAGGCAACCAGGTTGCCGGCGATTGCAATGACAATGATCCGGCTGTAAACGTAACCAAAACCTGGTACCAGGATATTGATAATGATGGCTATGCCGGATGGATTACAAAAGTTCAGTGTACACGTCCGCAAAACTACAAGTTGCAATCAGAATTAATAAGTACCGCTTTGGATTGCGAAGACGACGATTATTTGATCAATCCAGCCACACAATGGGTGATGGATAAAGACGAAGATGGTTATTATATCGGTAACCCGAAAACATCCTGCACATCACCGGGTGCCGGCTATGTTGTAAAAAACAACCAAAATCCAGGAGATTGCGATGATAACAATGCCAACATAAACTATGGTACCGTGTGGTACAAAGACGTGGATAATGATGGCTATAGCAGTGGCTTTACAATAGTTCAATGCAAAAGACCCAAAAATTGCAAACTTGCCTCAGAACTAATTGCCACCAGCGGCGACTGCAAAGACAATAATCCATTGGTACATCCTGGCGCAACTGAAATATGTGGCAATAAAATAGATGACAATTGCAATGGATTAATTGACGAAGACTGTTGCACCAACATTTCAAGTGGCGGAACTTACAATATAACTTCCGGCAGTGCCCAGCTACGTTGGACCGCTCCTATTGATGCTGTTCAATGGCAGATTCAGTTCAAAACAAAAGATGGAGTTAGTGCCTGGATAGACCGTCCTGCAGTAGATGGTACTTTGCGCTCTGCAACACTTTCTAACTTACAAGCCAGTCAAAATTATCTCTGGCACATAAGGGCATTATGCGGCAACGTATGGACCAACTATTCCAGCACATTCCTTTTTAAAACGTTACCAAAGACAAGATCCAGACCTGCCACTGAAGCGAAAACTACAAAACCAGACGAAAAGGTCATTATTACAGAACGTACGTTGAAAATTTATCCTAACCCCACTACAGGTACCTGCATGATCACCCTTCAGTCAGGCGAAACAGTCAATGCAAAAACACACATACTGCTTAGCGATATGACTGGCAGAACGGTATATACATTAGAAAGCAAGATTGAAAATGGTCTGTTGAAACAACAGATCAATATTCCCGGCAAACTGGTAAAGGGCACATATTTAATACGTGTAGTAGTAGCCGACAAGACCTACAAAGGACTATTAGTGTACGCGAAATAAATGGATGATTTATTTACATGTAAAAGCCCGGTTATCACCGGGCTTTTTTTATCTTCTACAATTTTGGTTGGTATGTATGCAGTGTAAAATTCTCGTAGACGAAACGGCATTCAGCAACTATTTAATAGCGGTTAGTTGCAGCTGATGGTAAGCGATCCGTGACAATATTACATCCGGCGAGTTCTTCACCTTCTATTGACAGGCGCATTCCGCAATTAACAGCAATCATCCTGTAAATCGATGCGTCGTGCGGAGCACCTCGATTAATGATTTTTGGGTACCAGGCGGTTGTACGCATATATAGCTCCGGTTGCGTCGCACTCTTCAGCGGTATCGCTTTGAGGAACAGGAAACATCTTGAATAACGCGGAAATGGTCTGAACTATGATTTATAAGAATATGTCCTGCTGGGGTCTCCTTGCATTGCCTTGTACATCTTCGTATTAATACCTAAAGTTGTACTAAGAACAACATTTATCCTTCAGTTCTAGGTGCCCAGCGAAATTGACTGAACCAGGATTTATAGGATTAGATGATTGCCTTGATTTTTTATGTTCAACCGGGGGTCTCTTAACAAGGTTTTTTGCAGAGCCAGGGGCAGAGGCATTACAGCATAAAGTTGTTCAATGAATACAATTTATCCTTCAGTTCGAAATGCCTGCGTAATAATTCGAACAATGTAAAAAACTGGAATGATTTGGTACCGGACATAAGTGCAATTATTTGGCTCCTGTTGCGTCGCACTCGTGTACAGCATATCATTGCGGAGCAAACTGATTATGTAATAATGGGGGTTTCATTGCAAAGCCAAGTGATCTCGTCCTTGCTGGGGTCTCCTTTCATAGTCTCGTGTATAGCTAAGGGACCCCGGCATTACAAGGCAGTTGTCTGAACCATGATTTATAGGATTAGAGGATTGCCTTGATTGTCACAAATGAGGTTGTTCTGAAAACAACACTTAATTCAAAGTTCGAGGTGCCCTGCGAAATTGTCTGAACTATGATTTATAGGATTACAGGATTGCCTTGATTTTTATGTTTTGCCGGGAAACACCTCGAACAATGGGTGCAACCAGGTATATTGTTTGCGGGAACAACCTGCAACGGCTGTTTTGTGGATAGTGGTTGAATGTAATTTTATCCATTCGCTAAAGAAACGCTCCCATATTCAAACATCCAAGCCCACGCTTCAGTTGCAGGTCATAACTTGTCCCGTTCACGGGAAGACCATGCAACGGCGCGGCTGCGGCAACGGCAGCAACGGCGGAAACACCATATCATGATCAACCAACTACCCGTGCGATCACTTACAACCGAGGCTACATTATTAGTGCTCCGCAGACGTCGAAGCATTGGTTGTTAACGGCAAATTTATTTTTTTAGGTCAAGTTTGTTTCGTTGGCAGAAAATGATTTTAGGATCTTTTATTTTGTAAACAGCGTTTCCTCTTTCTTGTCTAACATTTTCAATCAAACCAATTTTTTCCATTCCGACAACATAATTATTTGTGGAGCTACCTGTTCCTGCTTTCTCATTAAGCTGATTTTTTGAAAATTCTATCGTTTCCAATTTTAAAAGATGTGCGGCAAAAGAATAAATATCCATAGAATTTGCTCGAGCATTTGATTTCCTTGGGTAATATTCAAAGTAGTTAAAGTCGAGAACGAACTTGGTTAATGCTTGATTAAGTATCTCGACATTGAATTTATTTACATTGGGGTCATGTCTATATTGCTCCTCAAATAATATTTTGAAAATATGGATTAAATCACGCGGATTAGAATTTGCAAGCTCAAAAACTTTATCAAACTCTGAAGGAGTTACCGTCGTATTAAAAAAAGATTTATAATTCGTTACTTTTTTTTCCGAATATACTTCTAATCTTTTGTTTAAAAGGCGTTCCAAGTCGTTTTCTGACCATCTTAATGAAGGACAATAATATTTTTGCGTCCGCACTAAATCTTCTATAAACCGAAATGGAGTTGACCATATAAAAAATACCAATTCAAACTCACTTATACTTAATAAATTTCCGTCTGTTAAAAAAGGAGTTATAAATCCTGAAATAACTTCAGCATCATTTTCAAATCTGGGGTCTTCGTCTAATCTGTCTAGAGAATCACCGGCTTTTTGTAGCCCATTTTATTTGATATGTCGCCAATCTTCTTTAACAATCGAAAAGAAATTTCCTGATTAAAAAAATTACTGTCGACATTAAGTTTGAGTTCTGGAAAAAATTCTTGTATTTGGTTTTCATTTTCTATAGGAGGCAATAAGGAATAATGTTTCAATAAATACTGATAAACAACATTTTTTGGCCTACTGTGCCCCCAAAGTTAAGTGGACCTCTTATTACATTGTAAACCCAGTTCGCAGACCTAGTCCAAAAAGGAGTTTGGATTTTTGAAATCTTATCCTTTAGTAGGTTTTGTGATACTGGTGGAAGAAATTCGGAAAGGAGATAGGAAAGAAGGGTTTTGTCTTCTTTATTTAACTTAAAAAGCTTAAGTGAATTTTTACCAATTTTTGTAAACAAGTCGACCAGGAAATTTGATATTAATAATGTGTAAATTTCTTTTGAATTCGTAGTTTTGCTTAGTTCTCCATAATCATGAATTATTGTTAACAGTCTTTTGTTATCTGAAAGATACCTTTTAAAATCTTCTAGTATGGCGGTTTTGCCGCTTCCACGTTCACCCAACAGAATTATATTTCTGCCCGCTTTGAACGTGTCAATTATTGGGTCATACTCACCTTGCGAAACAAATATCTTTTTTGCTATCTCGATCTCATGCTCGGTAGTAAAAGTGTTGAAGGGAAAATCATTCAAACTAAATCCTCGATAAAATTCTTTAAATGTTTTATTCATATGGTGTTTAATAAATTTGCTGTTAACGAACAGAGCTTGGCATTGTTTGGATATTCGCAAAACTTCTGCCGATAAATAATGCACAAGATTTTTGTAAAGGTTGAGATTATGAACTAAAGCTAGTTTTATCAACATAAAGCGGAAACTGCAGATGACAACGAACTACAACATAAAAAAATAAGTTCTTGTCCATAAATACACACACTTTGATAGCTGCAGCTAACTCCCGCTTTGAGTTTGATGTTCTATTTCCTCTTTGGTAACTTTTACAAATTCAAAATATTCTGTATCCTTTATGTACTTGTACAAGTACCATTCAAATAGCTCTCTTTGTTCTTTGAGCATACCTCTAATTGCTAAAGCTGTTTCATAATTTTGAATACCTGTGACTAGTATTTGCCTGATTATCCTGTTAGGAAAATTCATTGCAAGAAGTGCGGCATATCGCAGCACTTGTTCTACGGCTGACTTGCCACCGCCATAATTTTTTAATTCAAGAACAACAATGTCTTCATTTTCACAATCACCTTTAAAATCCATTCTATCCTTACTGCCATTTGGGCTATGTTGCCGCAGAACGGTATTTATATTGAGTTTTTTAAAAAGTTTATTCTTGTCCACATAGTCCTCTAAATCTTTCTCTTTGGTAAAGAGATCTCCTAATTGTCTCACCGGATAGTTGTATATTCTTATAGTGCTTTCTAATCTTAATTCGTTAGAATACTCCGGCAGCGTATAAAGCCCTTTTGCCTGTAGTTGCTCTTTAATTAAAATGGAATTTTTTGTGGTTCTTCTTGCCTACACTGAAGCTTTCGAGTAGTGAGGAAACCTTGATGGTTCTATATCCATTTTTCTCGAATGTCTTTACCGACAGTTTCAAAAAATAAAGCTAATCGTGATGCTGGCGTATGCTTAGTCTTTTTTACTGGTTGAGTTTTGTCAGTACTTATTACTTCCTTTTCATCAATTTCTTCCCAAAGCCCCTTTCCAACATACTTTAAAACTTTCATGATTGTTTGAGTTGTTTCTTAATTGAATTGTTTATCGAAAAACAATGTACAAAAACTGTCAAAAATTGAAAGAAAAACTTTTGTATGATTAGTATTAGGGTTAGCCGCTTACTTTTTTTTATTTAAAATTTTTTCTACAAATAGTCAAAATTTTAAAATCATTATTTCATTCAGTAGCAATAAGTAAAATTCCGATCTCACCATTCTCCTATCCTCGCCCAATCTGTGACATACTGCCCAAACGGAGCCCCGCTGTATGGCGGGGTAGACTGTCGCAACAAAAGCCGCATCAATGAGATACTGCTGGCCTCCAAAAAAAAGGAAAAAGAAAGTTTAAGTTTTAAGTTCTAAGTTTTAAGTTTTAGGTTCCACCTTCTACCTTCTACCTTCTACCTTCCACCTTCTACCTTCCACCTTCTGCCTTCCACCTTCTACCTTCCACCTTCTACCTTCCACCTTCTACCTTCCACCTTCTACCTTCCACCTTCTACCTTCCACCTTCCGCCTTCCTCCCCTCACATCTTTATCACCCTTACATAGTCTATCATTGCCTGGTTGATGTCGCCGTTCATGTTTTGGTTGTGGGGTTCATACACCAATTGCAGGTTGTGCATGCCTTTGGTGAGGTGGGCATGTATGGGGTTGGTATAGCCCCAGTTGCTCCACTCCTCTTTGCCGCGCTGTGGCAGCACTACGGTGCCCAGGGTTTTGTCACCCTCCATCAGGGTGCGGATGGCGCATTTGTTCTCGGTATTGGTGGGGCCGTTGCCATTGGCATAGCGGAAGCTGATGGTGTAGTCGCCCTCCTGCTCCACCTTCACGGGCAGGGTAAGGCTGGTGTTCACGGTGGTGCTCACCTCCACAAAACCATCGCCGGTATAGCCCTGGTAGTTGCGGGTGGCAGGTGTGGCATACTTCTCAGCCTGCACGGTGGTTATGAGCTTGTCAGCAGCGGCGATCACGGGTTCGCTGGCAAAGGAGCGCACGCCTTTTTCATCTATCGCCTGCACCTGGTACTCGCCAAAAACGCTGTTGATAACGGGGTGGCTGGTCAGGGTGGTCTTTAGTAGCTCGCTTCCATTTTTTAGCAGCGCATAGCTAACAGCGCCAGCTACAGGGCTCCAACTAAGCTGCCCATTGGTATAGGTGAGCGTGGGCGCAGCAAGGGTGGTATAGTTGTCTACTGTGTTGATGCCCACGTGCGGTATCTTTTTATTGTCGAGTACAATGTGCAGGGTGTGGTGCCCGGTGAGGCTGCTGCTGATCTCAGACATCGCCGGGTTGCCATCGAGCGTGAAGGACTGTATGCCGTTGCCATATCCGTCCATCTCTATGTCCAGAACGGCATTGCGGTATTTAAAGTTTTTGAGACTGCGATGCCCACGCAGGGCATATGGCACAAAGGGCTTGAAGACAAGACGATCGGGTGTAAACTGAATACCGAAAAGCAGCTTGTGTACAAGGGCTAAACTGCCCGACAGGCTCCAGAGCATATTGCTGCTGTTGATCTGGGTGCCGGCAAAATCGCCGTTACTGGCTACAAAGTTTTCTTTGTTGGTGACCCACAGCGCAGCCGGGCGATAGATGGCAGCAATGCTTTCCATCACCGCCTCTTCATTGCCCGCTTTGGCCGCTGCCAGCGCATAGTACGACTGCACAAACGGCCATACGGCGTTGTTGTGGTAGGGCGGTATGTTGGGTATCTGCGGATAGATGCATGGGATGCCAAAGTCCATAACCGGGATATGGCTGATAATCTGCGCTTGTCTTTCGCTACCGGCAATGTCAAACAATACGCACAGCGCCTCGCCCAGTGCCTCGGCACGCGGCGAGAGTATCTTATAGTTTCTGCCATAGAGGTACTGACCATAGTAGCCTTTTGCGGGCTGCCACAAATGTTTGTTGATGGCTTCCTTTATGGTCTGTGCATGTTGGGTATAGTTGGCTTCTGCTTTGGTTTTGCCGAGCAGTTTTGCCATGGTTGCCAGCACCACATTTGCCTGGTAGTGCACGGCATTGGTGCCCAGGCATTCTGATTCATAGATGTCAACCGGCTGCATCCATTTAGGGTAGGTTTGCTCGCGCCAGTCCAGGAACGAGGACTCACCTTTTACCAGTCCGGTGGTTTTATCGTAGGCATTTTTTACATCGTCGTCCACCGAGTTTTTAATGATGTCGAAGGCTTGCTGCAGCCAGTCTTTGTCGCCGGTCACTTTGTACAGTTCCCAGGCGGCGGTTGCCCATATCATACGGTCGGTGCTGGCGGGGTAGGCGCCGCCGGTGCCGGTGTCCTGTATTATTCTGCCGTTCTTTACTTTGCGCAGCAGGCTGTTTTTAGCTACCTGTGGTTGCAGGTGCGCCATAGACAGTATGATGCTGTAGCTGATGTCGCGCGTCCACACACCTGCCCATTCTTTACCGGTTCCGAAAGGTGCTGTCGGGCTCTACGGCATTGATCATTTCTGCACAGGGCCAGGTTGTACAGCGCATCGCTGATCGGGTAGTCAGAATGGTATTGCGGAAAGGCGGAAATGTCTTTTGACAGCGTCCACGTGGCGTCGGTTTGTTTTTCATTTTTCTGGTCGTTGAGCGTAAGTGTGGTCTCGTAGATGCCGTCGTTGTTATCATCGTGCAGTTGCAGTTCGGGGTGGTTCACCAGGTTATCAAAGTCCCAGATCAGCGGCGGGGTATTGCCAGCTACATACACTCCTTTAAAGTCTTGCTTGTAGATCTTGTTGCCATTGAAGGTGGTGTAGAAACCATCTTTGTCAAAGGCGGCAAGCACATCCCGCATATCGAGTTGCAGGTGAAACTGCGTTTGCGGATGCAGGTAGGTATTGTCGGGCGCGGCGCGGTTGTCTTTGTATTGCTGACCAAATTTTAGCAGTGGTGTTTTGCAGGCGCCGTCGGCCGACATACAGGTAAAGTGATGATCGGTGCCCGAGGTCATCTCGTTGTCTTTGCCATTGATGCTGAATTTGAAAGTGATCTCCGGGCTTACAAATTCATTTGCCGGGCTTTTATAGTTCGACGAAAGCTGCGTGGCAGACAGCGCCTTGCCGGTAAATTGGTGCTGCACCACACTGTCTTTGTACAGCGCAAAGGCTTTGTTGCTCCAGAGTTCGCTGGTATTGTCTTGTGCATTCACGGCTGGTGCGGTTAGGGTGATTGCCAGTAAAACCAGCAAAAAATAGCGTATGTGCATGTGTATAGAGTTGCTATGACAAGTAAGAATAGACTCATGCAAAGTACAATAAAACTGTTCCATGGTGGGTGCGGGGAGAACAGGGTTTGCTGTTTTTTGGAGACCAGCAGAAGAAGGATTTAAGAGGCATTGTTGCGACGCTCCGTTCAACGGAAGAGCATTGTTGATTCTTGAGCCACAAAGACGCAAAGACAGGAAGGGGCGCAAAAGAAGCAAAATGTTAGATGGTTGAATTGTTGATTCTTGAGCCACAAAGACGCAAAGACAGGAAGGTCCGCAAAGGAAGCAAATTGTCAGATGGTTGAATTGTTGTTTTTTGAGCCACAAAGACGCAAAGGCAGGAAGGAGCGCAAAGGGTTGTTGTCATTCCGACGCAGGAGGAATCTCATACCCGAGTTTTGAGCCACAAAGACGCAAAGACACTGAGTTGCACAAGGGTTAAAATGTGAATCGACCAATGGCTACACTGTCAAGAAAGTATATGTTATTTGCAAAACGGAATCATTTGCTTCGTACAGAGAAACACAAGTTTTAAGTTCACAGTAGTGCAAAAGCTGCATTAGGGAACAATGAAAGGAACGCGGGGTCTTCGTTCCTTTCCTGAATTTTCCTGCCAGCCGGCAGGCAGGTTTGCGGTACTTTCTTTGTTTCGAGCCAAAGAAAGTAGCAAAGCCAAAAGTTAGAACGACCTGGTAATACAGAAGAGCCCTGTTGTTCCAGGTGTTGCGCCGTCGTTGGCGTCCTCGCCAGCAGGCATCTCCCTGCATCTCTAATCGCGGGTGATCTCACCGCTTTATTTTTTCGCAAGGATAAAATAAATGGTTTTATATTTTGGAGAATATTGGTACACAAGTAAAAGAGTGCGACGCAACGATGTTGCCATGAAAAGCCGGAGCCGAATACATAATAAGTTAAACTTCAAATTAGCTTTTACCGGTTTATACGTACAAAAACCACCTAAGAAAACTTATAAGTAAAAAACTTCTGCTGATGCTAATTTTGTAAATATGATTCACGTGAGCATTGCTGAAGATCTGCCTGAAATAAGAAAGGCGCTCGAACATTTGATACAATCGCAAAAAGACATGTTGTTGCTTTCTTCGTCAGAAACAGGCGAAGATGCCGCTACATCCATTGTGAAAGCTCAGCCCGATATTGCTGTTCTGGATATTAATATGCCAGGCATTAATGGCATTGAATGCATAGAGAAAATAAAAAACGATTGCCCAGGCACACAATTCATGATATTTACTATTTATGAAAACGATGAAAAGATTTTTGACGCTTTAGCAGCGGGTGCAAGCAGCTATATGCTTAAAAAAACGCCGCCCGACAAAATGATCGAAGCCATTTATGAATTAAACAATGGCGGTAGCCCTATGAGTAATATGGTTGCAAGAAAAGTAATCAATTATTTTGCGCATTTCCATAATTCTGCGTTAAGTGGCTTAACCAATAAAGAAAATGAAATACTTCTTTTGCTGTCCAAAGGTTTTTTGTATAAAGAAATTGCGGCTAAACTTTTAATAACTGTTGGCACAGTTACGCAACATATACACAACATCTACGACAAGCTACATGTTACCAATAAAACAGAAGCCATTAATAAATTAAACAGGCACTAATTTTCCTTACAGCAGTCTTCAAATAAAACATTAGATTTCGTTTACAAAAATGAAACTGCTGCTTTGCTATATCATACTTTTACTAGTTCTACAGCCAGCCTACGGGCAGCCGCTAACTTCTCCACTTCGTTTTACCAACTATAGTACTACTGATGGCTTGCCCACGAATAACATTAACGATATAATGCAGTGCAGCCGCGGCTTTATATGGATATCAACAGCGGAGGGACTTGTGCGATTTGATGGACAAAAGTTTAGCGTTTACCGGCATAACCGCGAAGATAGCAACAGCATGCCCTACGATGGTGTAGGTTGCTGTATAGAAATAGATAACCAGGAATTGATTTTTAGTTGCGGACTAAAACTGTGGATGTTCAATACTGTTAGTAAGCAACAGCATGCCCCGCCACTATTCTGGCAAAAAAAATTATTGCATGGGCTTTATTCTGTACATAATAATCTCATCGCCATTCAGTCAGCCGATAAAATATATTTCACTAATACTCATTTACAGGTGCTGGATTATGTAAAGGTTCCAGCAGCCGGAATAAAAAATATTTTTTACCTGGGCGAAAGGCGCTTTTTACTTTCCACGGGTAAGCAAACATTTTGGTATTCTTTAAAAAATAAAAAAACAGGAGAATGGAAGATCTCTGTTATTCCCTTCCATCCTGATGATGTGTACGATATTACACAGGTAGATACCGCTAGCAAAATAATTTATGCATTTGGTTATATAAAAGGCGCTTTTAAAATAAGTTATGATACTGCAAATCCCCTTTTTTTAAATCCCTTGCATTTATCATACAGTTATATTGGAAGTATCAAAAATGTTTTCTTTAAGGACGGAACGCTCGTTGTTGCCGGAGAATGGGGATTATCTATTGTCCAGCCAGGCTATCCACCTATGATCATACAAAATTTAGCTCATAACAGCAACGGCCTTTTACCTGGCATTCAAACAAAGACAATTGCTGATAAGTCGGACAATTTTTGGGCGGTCGGTGTAAATGGTATAAGCAGATTTAATCTTCAGCAGTCAAATTATATTTACTGGAAACTGCCATATACATCTCCCCTTACAATAGAGAGATATGAAAAATCCGGTAAAAATTTATGGATGTGCAATCAGTCTAAAGGCAGCATGTATCTTGATACAAAAATGCAACAACTGCATATTATTGACAGTACTATTGTAAACAATTGCTGGGGCATAAAACCTGTAACCAACAATTTATACATCTACGGCAACAGTACTTTGGGCAAATATGCATCTAACCCATATAATGTAAAGCTGCTAGCATACAATCCATCGAATAAAAAAATAACCAAACCCTCCTTCTTAAATGCTTATACCAAAGATGCAGAACTGATAACACTCATCTATAAGACCCATAATGGAGACGTATGGTATAGTATTAATAGAGGCGGCGGTCTGGTACGGCAGCAAGCCAATAAATTTACTCATTACAGCCGCAACACTTCTGCGTCTTCATGCAATTTTTCTTATGTGAACATTGCGGCAGAAGATACAGCAGGCAATATATACTTTACGGTAAATAAAAGCAACCATGTACTTGTCTGGAAAAGCAAAGCGCAGCATTTGGAAGAATGGAAGATGGACAGCCTGATGCATGTAAACAATAATTTGATAAATGTTATACTCTGCCATGTTATAGATAAAAACCAAAATCTCTGGATGTCTTTTGAGCAAACGGGTTTGCTGAAGTATAATCTTAGTAGCGGTAAAGGAAAACTTTATACGCTGGAAGATGGATTGCAAAGCAACAGTTTTGATTGCATGGTAAGCGATGATGCAGGCAATATATGGATCCCTTCAGAAAAAGGGTTGGGTTGTCTGCTTGCGGCTACCGATAAATTTGTCAATTTTACTGCTGAGGATGGTTTGCCCTTTACCAATTTCCATGATTGCTATTTATATTTTGATAAAGACGATGGCTCGCTATATTTCAGCAAAGAAGGCTACTTATATAAAATGAATGCAGCGCAATTATTAAGGTCTAAAAAACAGCACAGCGCAAAACTTTTTATCGACGCCATGCAGGTAAACGGGAATCCATATTATTTTTCCAATATCAGCGATATACAACTGCAGCCAAACGAAAACAACCTGCAGTTTACCTTTACACTGTTAGATTTAGGTCAAACTATTCAGCAAAAAAATTATGAATATCTACTAACAAGAAACAATGAAAAATCCAACTGGCAAAAACTTAACACTGTAAATGTTGTAGCCTTCAATGACCTTAAACCCGGTGCCTACATGCTGCAAGTGCGCATGCCTGATGAAGCTATAAATAGCTATATCACCGGCAGTAATTTTTTTCATTTTACTATTACAACCGTTTGGTATAAAACTGCATGGTTTATAGGGCTGTACATTGCAGCAGGCGCATTTATTATATGGGCGTTCATACGTTTATATTATCAAAAAAAATTAGAACAGCAGAAAGCTTTGCTTGAAAAAGAAAAAGCTCTCGAAGAAGAACGAAACCGTATAGCCGCCGATATGCACGACGATATAGGTGCAGGTCTCAGCCGCATACGGTATATTACTTCAGCAATGAAAGAAGGCAAAGGTTTGGATAATAATGATGTCGATAAAATAATGAGCCTGAGTGACGAATCGATTGAAAAAATGAATGAAATAATTTGGAGCTTAAACCAGGGTAACCGGAATTTAGATGAATTGATTTATTATATCCGCAGTCAGTGTGCAACCCTGGTAAGCAATGCCAACCTTGCATTTGTTTGTGAGTTGCCACCTTTTATTCCGCAACAAAATTTGGGTTGGAATGAAAGCCGCAATATGTACATGCTTGCAAAAGAAGCAGTGAATAATGCTATAAAACATGCCGAAGCATCCCTCATAACTTTAGACTTTTCATTCCAAAATGACTTTGTAATTGCAATTGCTGATAATGGCAAAGGTTTCAATGCTGCATCTGCAAACAAAGACGGCAATGGCTTAAAGAATTATGAGAAAAGAACTGCCGCATTCCACGGCACATTCAGCATCGACACTTCACCTGGTACCGGTACAAAAGTGATTTTCCGGTTTATACTTACTCCCTGATAGCAACCCTAAGAAATGTTATATTGTTAATGCAATTGCCTAAAAGTAGTTTTAATAAACTTTTAAAATGTAACACCAAAACCAAAACAGGGAGATTCTCTCTTGCACAAACAAGGCTACGTTTTAATTTTTATTACAATTTTTAGCCAGGCTATATAACTAAATGCTACGACCGTTGCTGCCTGCCGCCGCGGCGGGTCGTACTCTTGTACAGTATTAATTCTCGGCTTTGCAGGTGTTTTTCACCTGTAAAAATAGATGCACAAAAAAACTGTTGGTGAAGAACACCAACAGCGGCGAATTCTGCTGAACAAATAAAGAACCTGCATATTTCTGTAACCTTCTTGTCATGAAAAAAGTTATCCCTTCAAAGTCGACAATCGGGAAAACAAAATACCGGATTCTTTAAGGAAAAATTATTGTACTGTAGTGCAAATTACTGGTTGCAGAATGGTTTTGCCCTGGGGCAAGAGCAGGTGTGTTGATGACACAGGGTAAATAGAAAAGTCTTCCAATCGTCTTATAAAACAGTAATCAGGAGCGGCTGCAAAAACTACTGATGTAAAGCTTTAAAGTAGGATTTAGTATCAATTCGAAATCATAAAAGCCTTATACAGTATCATTTTTTTTAAAAATGAATTGTTTCTAAATATTCAATTATGAAAAAGTTTTTACTCATTACCAGCACAGCTTTACTCTTTTGTGTTGCAGCCGCCAATGGACAAACAAAACTATATGGCCTTACTAATTTAGGAGGTTCAAGTGGCGGTAGTCAGCCGCTTGGCACCATTTTCAATTACAACACTGCTACTGCCACTAATACTTTAGACCATTCGATGAATTATTTTACGGCTGGGGGAAACCCTCAATATACTAACCTGACCGAAGGTGATAATAATAAATTTTATGGAATGACATCGGCAGAAGGCGTATACAACAAAGGTGTCATTTTTGAATGGGATCCATACAACCAATGTTTATACAAAAAAAATTGATTTCGATGGAAGCAACGGAGAAAATCCATAGGGTTCACTTACTTTTTATAATGGTAAAATGTATGGCATGACACAGGCGGCGGAACCAATGGATACGGGGTTATTTTTGAGTGGGACCCTGTCACGAACAGCTATACTAAAAAAATAGACTTCGGTGATGAGATAAGTGCCGATGGACCAGTAGGAAGCTTAGTAGTAAACAATGGTAAATTATATGGCGCAACATCGGAGCCATTTTTGAATGGGATCCGACTACAAATATTTTTACAAAAAAAATTGATTTTGACTACAGGTATTTGAGGTAGACTTAGATGGATTTAATCACGGACCAATGTGGTAATGGTTTCCTGACATTTAGCAATGGCAAATTTTATGGAATGACCCTTGGTGGAGGAGTAAATAACCAGGGTACTATTTATGAATGGGACCCGGTAACAAACATTTACGGTAAAAAATTTGATTTTAACACCGATGATGGAGGCGACCTTTGGATCGCTAACCATGTTAGATGGTAAATTTTATGGAATGACTCAGCAGTCGGAGGAGCAAATAACGGAGGCGTTATTTTCGAATGGGATCCTGTTACTAACATTTATACAAAAAAAATAGACCTTAATGAAACGATGGTTACTATGCCATTCGGTCATTAACAGAAAGCAATGGGAAATTGTATGGACTAACTTCATCGGGTGGCGCAGGTGATGGCGGCGTTATTTTCGAATACGATCCTGCAACTAATATTTATATAAAAAAAATAGACCTTAATGTATTATGACCAGACCACAACCGGCTTTGCGCCAAAGGGATCGCTAACTTTTAAAAAGGCAAGTTCTATGGACTATGCCTTCAAGGTGGTATAAATGGTATGGGGACTATTTTTGAATGGGATCCTGCCACTAATATTTATACCAAAAAAATAGACCTTAACGAAAATAATGGAACCATTTTCACTGGTTCTTTAACCCAAAAAGAGGGGAAATTTTATGGTACTACATTTAGGGGCGGTGCGTTCGACCTGGGTGTTATTTTTGAGTTTGATCCGGAAACAAATGTTTATACCCGAAAAATAGACTTTGACAAAAGTGACGCAGCATCTCCTGCGGGATCATTAACACTTGTAGGCAATAAATTTTATGGTGTAAAACGGTATCCATGGTATATCAACACCGGTACACATGCTATTTTTGAATGGGACCCACTCACAAACATTTATACAGATAAAATAAGCTTACCGATAGAACCGGAAGGCACGTTAACTCTGTTTAATGGAAAACTATACGGAATGGGTCAGGTCAATATATTTGAGTACGACCCTGTCGCAAATATATATACCAATAAAATTGACCTTCCGCCCGGCATAATTCCTGTTGGCTGCATTGGTTTTAAAAGATGGGAAATTTTATGGAATGACAGAATATGGCGGGGTAAATAATAAAGGGATGATTTTTCAATGGGATCCTGCAACAAATGTTTACGCCAAAAAAGTAGATTTTGATGGTACAAACGGAGCAAGCCCAGCGGGATCTTTAACCTTGAAAGGAGACAAATTTTATGGAATGACTACCCTGGGGGGATTAAACCCAGGATCTGACGGAGGTTCAGGTACTGGTCTCTTTCCAAATGCCGGTGTTATTTTTGAGTGGGACCCTGCCACAAATATTTACACGAAAAATATAGACTTAGATAAAGTTACTGGGTCTGGTTCCTTTCGGATCCTTGGTGCTTAGTGGCAGTAAATTCTATGGTATGACACTTTATGGTGGAGCAAATGACAAAGGAGTTGTTTTTGAATGGGATCCCTCCACCAATGTATATACCAAAACAGTTGATTTTTCAACGGCTGACGGCCATTATTTTTTTAGCGATTTTGCAGTCTATAATACCACTCCTTCCATTTCTATTAAGGCATCTCTCTCCGGTACTGTGTGTCCAAATACCGCGGTTACATTTACCAGCGTTATTCAACACGGCGGTGATGCACCGTTTTACCAATGGCAAAAAAATGGACAGAATGTTGGAAGTAACAACGCCACATATACCAACGACGCATGGATAAATGGAGATGTAATAACCTGTACACTTACCAGCAATGCAACTTATATTACCTCCAATGATATAACGAGTAACAGCATTACCATACCGGTAAGCACTGTGCCCCTTGCTGCTTCAGTACATGTTGATCTTACTTCGGGCAGTTTACCTGCCTGCGCAAATGAGCCGCTTATTTTTACTGCAACCATTGTAAACGGTGGCGACGTTATTTATCAATGGCAAAAAAATGGTATCAATACCGGCAGCAACTCGCCTGTTTACAGCAACAATTCGTGGGTAGCGGGAGATATAGTCAAATGCACCATCACCAGCAGCTTATCATGTGCCTCACCGGCTACTGCAAGCAGCAGCATGACCATACCAGTGACTACTGTTAACCTGGTTCCTACAGTTAGCATTGCACTTACATCGGGCAGTAACCCTATGTGTGCAGGCGAGACTGCCACGTTTACGGCAACCGTAGCTAATGGTGGTGATACCCCAATCTATCAATGGCTGATAAGTAACTTCAACTACACCATTAATGTCGGCGATAATTCACCCACCTTCACCTACAATGCTTTTATCAGCGGCGATATCGTGAGATGCTGGATCACTTCAAATAAGCCATGTGCTACCCAGCCTACAGCCATAAGCAGTGGCATTACTGTACGCATACCTGCCAGGATAACCTATTACCGTGATGCGGATAATGATGGCTTTGGTGATCCTAATAATTCAACCGGCGCTTGTTCATCTGTCGCGCCTGCCGGTTATGTAAGCAATAGCATTGATTGTGATGATACCAGGCAGACTTATGGAGACCTTGATGGCGATGGTTTTGGAGCAGGATCGTACAGCCCGTGTGGCGTAGCCAATAATACCGATTGCAATGACAACCCCGCCAACGGTGGTGCAAGTGTTCACGCACCACAGACTTTTTACGCTGATTATGATAATGATGGGTTTGGTGACCCGAACAGTCCCGCCACTTTTTGTTCATCTGATCCACCTAACCCGTTCTATGTAAGCAACTCATTGGATTGCAATCCTGACCAGACAACCTACGCAGATAATGACGGTGACGGTTATGGTGCAGGGCCGGCTACTCCATGCGGGGTAGCGGATAATACAGATTGGGATGACAATGATCCCAACGTTCACACACCACCAAGTTGCACTACAACCTCGTCAGAAACATCAATCCGGGCTTGCAGTCCCTTTAACTGGAATGGTGCATCATACACTTTATCCGGCGCGTATTCTTACCAAACCATTAATGCTGCAGGTTGCGACAGCACAGCCATTTTATACCTCACCATTGTAGCTCCTTCAAAACCTTCAACACCACCAGCCATCAGTGGACCAACTAATGTTTGCCCTTATATAGGCTCTGGTACCGCCACATATTCAGTATCGCCTGCGCCTGCCAATGTAGTTACATACAGGTGGACCTTACCTTCTACCATTACGATTTTATCAGCAACAAATAATTCATCATCCATCACGGTAAGCGTTGATCCTGCCTTTGTAACAAGCACCAACAAAAACATCAAAGTAAAAGCGCTGGGATGCTCTGCCAGCAGTGGAGACAGATCGTTAACATTATCGTCTCCTATTCCTTCCACACCAGGGTCTATAACTGGTCCTGCTGACGTGTGCCCATTAATGCCGACTGCTGAACACCCTGCAGGAATACAGGCTACATACACGATTAGAAAAGTTACCAATGCAATTTCATACAATTGGGTAGTACCTGCATTCGTAACGGTAAATGATCACCCCGGTGGTATTGGAACGGCAAATGACACCAGTATCGTTGTCAGCTATACCAGCGATTTTGTAAAAGACACGATAAGGGTAACTGCTATTAATGACTGCAAGACGAGCAGCGAAAGAAAGCTGACTGTATCGAAAATATTACCATCCCAGCCCGGTACCATTTACGGGGATGTTTTATTTGCTACACCAGGCATCAGAGATGTTTGTCCTTTCGTTGGGATCGGATCAGTGACTTATGTTATTAGGAAAGTACCTAAAGCAACAGCATACACCTGGTCATTCACGGGAGCATCAGCTGCATATGCTTCTATCTCACATCCCAATGGAAGTGGTATAAACGATACCATCATATCTGTAAACATCACGGCCGGTTTTACGACTGCTGATTTAGAGGTACGAGCTGAAAAAGAATGCGGCTCAAGTGCAAGCAGGTTGCTTACATTGTCTGCAAAACCACCGTCAATACCAGGTGCCATCTTTGGAGATGCTTTCTCAACAATACTCCCAATCATAGACCCTTGCCCAGTCATTTTTAGCGGCAGTGGATCATTAACTTACGCCGTAAAAAAAGTGTTTAAAGCTGTTCCTACGATTGGGAATTTACCGGCCCGGGTGCTGCTTATGCAACTATTGCCCATCCAAATGGCCCCGGTATAAATGATACCGTAATAACTGTAAGCTTTACTTCTGATTTCACAACAGCTACCTTATCAGTAAAATCAGTAAGGCCCTGCGGCAGCAGCAACCCCCGAAATTTAGTAATTACTAAAAAAGCACCTTCTCCTCCTGTTATTAGCGGCAATGCTTCTCCCTGCCCGTCAACAACAGAAGCCTATGATGCGTTCTCACCAACAGCAAGCAGCTATATATGGACTGTTCCTGGAAAAGCAAGTATCGTCGGGCCAACTACCGGATCTTCCATCGCTGTAAACTTTCTATCCACCTTCGTTAGCGGGAGTATCACTGTAAAGGCAGTGTCAGTTTGCGGTACAAGTACTGCAAAAAGCTTCGCAGTTGCCAAATGTTCCGTCCAATCCAGGTCATCACTTCCAGTCATCGTTCAGGAGCAGACCGTTGTGCCAGGCATCAACATTTATCCCGATCCCTCAAACGGACAGTTCAATATTTCTATAGCAGGTGCAATATATAAAACGGGTAATGCTGCAATGGTTGAAATTGCTGATGAATATGGACAAATAGTTTACCGGAAAACTGTGGATTTTTTTGATAACATCATCAATATAAAAATGGATAGGAGATTATCTAACGGAATGTACATGGTTCACTGCACTATTAATGGGGGAAAATTCACAGGGAAAATGATCGTCAACCGGTAGCAAAATCGATCGGTAGAATTGCAATCAATTTATACAAGAATAAGAGGTGGCTATTGTACAGCCGCCTCTTGTTTTTAAATAAAACTTCCATGGGTAATTTCGGGAAACAGTGCAGTCTGGTTTTTGGAGACCAGCAAAGGAACCAATGAAGAGGCATAGTTGCCCCGCCATACAGGTGGGCTCCGTTTGCCGGAAGAGCATTGTTGAAATGTCGAATTGTTGAATTGTTGATTTGTTGATTTGTTAAGACGCTTTCTTTTTAAACCACAGAGACACAAACGGCACAAAGAGACACAAAGGTTTACCTTGTTGAATTGAGATATTGTTGAATTGTTTTTTGAGCCACAAGGACGCAAAGGGCACAAAGAGACACAAAGGTTTACCTTGTTGAATGGTTCAATGGTTATATTGTTGGCTTTATAATTCCCTTTGTAGATTGAAACTCCCTCAGGTCTGTTTAAATCACCGTATAATTTCATAGATCTACTCCGCTTCACAAGGCGTTGCGGACGAACGGAGCCCCGCTGTATGGCGGGGCAACTCTGCCCTCACAAAGATCTAGTGCTGGTCACCAAAACCACAACACACTCCCCCACCCTTTCCAATCCTCATCGTTCCGTCTTATCTTGATTGCTTCTAAACATAACATACAATGGCATACGACACTTTACTTGCTGACCTGGTACGGGAGCACCTGGAGGAGATCGGCGGATTGCAGATCGAAGAAAAGAAAATGTTTAGTGGTTTGGCCTTTCTCGTCAATGGCAAGATGTGTATTAACATAAGTGGTGATAACCTGATGTGCCGCTTCGACCCGGCGATGCAGGCTGAAGTTGCCGAACGAAATGGCTTTCGCTCTATGATCATGAAGGGCAAAGAAATGAATGGTTTCTGCTATGTAGAACCCGCAGGATTTGCCAATGAAAAAGACTTTCAGTATTGGCTAAACCTGTGCCTGGTCTTTAATGATAAAGCAAAAAAATCGGGAAAGAAGAAAAAATAATTTGCTTGATTTGCAATGAGCTACCACCAAAACAAATTGCATGATAAATTCGGAAAAATACAATGTAGCCTGGGAACAATTGAAAAAAATTGATAGTGAGCTCGGTGATAAAATAGTAAGCGGTCTGCAGGACATTTCACCTGAGCTGGGACGATTGATAATAGAGTATGGCTTTGGTGATATCTATTCAAGACCTGGGCTTTCGATGAAAGAAAAAGAAATAGCGGTAGTGGCTGCGTTGACGGCATTGGGCACGGCACCTTCACAACTAAAAATACATTTGAATGGAGCATTGCATACCGGTTGCACAGTAAGCGAAATTAAAGAAGTGATTTTGCAGATGGCAGTCTATGCTGGCTTTCCAAGATGTGTCAATGGTATGTTCGCACTGAAAGAAATAATACAGGAACGGCGGGCAGCGGGCAAACAAGATGCAACAGGAGCTGAGGCAACTGAATATGCAGGCGTTGAAGACAGGTTGCAACGTGGTACAAAAGAATTGAACGAACTGGATAATACGCAACTTGAAAAACTGGAAGAAAACTTTGGTGAACTCGCGCCGGAACTGGTACAATTTACCCTGGAGTTTGGCTATGCCGATATTTTTTCAAGAGACAATCTCGATAAAAAATACAGGCAAATCGCTACAATTGCTGCACTAACCGTAATGGGCAATGCGCTGCCCCAATTAAAGTTTCATATTGGCGCTGCGCTAAGCATCGGACTGAGTGCCGACACGATAAAAGAGATCATGTTGCTGATGACGATCTATGCAGGTTTTCCTGCGGCCATCAATGGTACCTATGCGCTGAAGCAGGTGCTGGAAGAAGAGTTGTAAGTTGTAAGTTGTAAGTTGTAAGTTTTAAGTTTTAGGTGGAAGGTGGAAGGTGGAAGGTAGAAGGTGGATGGTAGAAGGTGGAAGGTGGAAGGTAGAAGGTAGAAGGTGGAAGGTGGAAGTTTTAAGTTTTAAGTTTTAAGTTTTCGTTTTTAATTTTTAATTTTTTAGTTTTCGTTTTGTCTTTCAAAGCATTCTTGTTAATCTTCAATTTTTAGTTCTGAATTTTAATTCTAATTTTTTAATTCCTACTTCTGAATTCTAAATTCATAATTCCTAACTCCTAACTCATAATTCATAATTCAAAATTCATAACTCCTAAATCTTAACTTTTAGCTCTAACTCATAACTCAAAATTCTTAACTCTTAACTTATAATTCTTAACTCATAATTCATAACCTTAACTTCTTCTAGAACAGGAAAGTCACATGCACCATTCCCATGACTTTGGTCTTGGTTTGTCCGTTTGATAGGTTTTGGGTAATGGGGACTTGCGCATTTACACCTACTGCCAGGCGGGCAAAATTGACATCGGCACCGGCAGCGGCGCGCAGGGTATTTCCACCAGTATCTTCTATTTTAGCAGTGGTCTCGTTGGCGCCTAAAGACTCATATACCAGCCCCACATTTGGATTGAGTGTTGTAGTGCCCGCAGTATTTTGAAACGAATGAAAAACAAAACCGGTTGCGGTAAAACGGTTGCCAAACCGGAACCCTTCAGCTTGCTGGTTGATCTTATAATTGACATTTGTATTTACACCCCAATTATTAACATGCAGGGTGTACATGGCATTGAGAAGAAAATCGAGGCTGCCTGTTCCTGCCTGGTTATTGGCATCGGGAATGATCTCTTCTTCATCAGGAGAAAATTTACCGGTTGGTAATTTAACTCCACCGCCGATCCACAGTTGCTGGCTCACCATTTTACCGGCACCCATGTTGCGCAGGTCTAAAATTTTTCGGTTAAGGATAAAACTTACATCACCCAGCCCGGTAGCTGTGCGTGTGCCATCGTCGGAGGTTTGCCTGTTGATGTTGTAAGGTACAAAGCCCAGCACCTGCCACTTCTTGCCCAGGTTTACTCCACCCCACAATTCCACACTCTGGTAGAAGTCTTTGCTGTATTGATCAGGGTCAGCGTTTAACCGGCTTTCAAAGCTTCTGAAGGAATAACGGGTACCAAAAAAATGACTGCGAAACTGCGGAAACGGCCCAAGGAAATAGTTGCCCGAACTGCAGCCGCAGATGTCGCAGGCATGGGAGGAAAATGCAACTAAAAACAGAAGCGCAATAAATGAAATTTTTTTCATGGAGTAAAAATTGGTGCGTAAAGATAGCGTACACAGTTTCGTATGTTGCTGCTTGTGTAAAAAAGATACAGGTTGTTTTGTCTCTTAGATTCTACTGATTATGTCTTCCCGCCGGGGTTGTTTTTTAGATTGTTACTTAATCAACACTTCGTCTCGAATTTTTGTGCAACTCTGTGTCTTTGTGTCTTCGTGGTTCAAATGCTCGAGTTTGAGACTCCTCCTTGCGCCGGAATGACAAAGGCTCTGTCGTCTAATGACAAGAACACTTTGTGCAAGGCTGTGTCTTTGTGCCTTTGTGGTTCAAACTTTTGTGCAACGCTGTGCCTTTTGTACCGTTGTTGTTCGTTTACTCATAGTTCAACAAAGAGAACAAAGTACACGAGTGCGACGCAACAATGTCTCCACAAAGAACTACTGCCTGGCTCAACAAAAAACCTCGCGGACTTAACGCTTACCTACTTCATCAACTCTAATACGATGGCTGTTTTTGCAGGCAACGTTACGGTAGCCAAACCGGTAATTTTTTCGCGGGTGATCACATTGATAGCAGCGGTAAAGCCATTCATACGCTCTGCAAAGCGAGCGGTGTTCAATTGTATGTCTTTATCGGTGGTGTTGGTGGCGACCATGATGGTTTTACCGGCATTGTAGCGGAAGTAAACATAGGTGCCATTTTGCGGTACATACTGCATCATTTTGCCCGAGTTGAGCGCCGGCGTATTCTTGCGGTAGTTTGCCAGCGCCTTCACATAATTGAAGGCTTCGTTCTCTTTTTTGTTGCGTCCGGCGGCCGTAAACTTATTGTCTTTATCGCCCATAAAACCACCGGGAAAATCGAGCCGTACCTGCGCATCATCGGGGTCTTTAAAGTTCTTCATCAGTATCTCTGTGCCATAGTACCACGAGGGTATGCCACGCGTAGTAAGCAGCCAGGTAACACCCATTTTATACTTGTCAAAGTCGTTGCCAATGACAGAAAGATAGCGATCCATATCGTGGTTGTCGAGCGACGTGACGAGCTTCATCGGGTCAGCAAAAACAACATCTTCAGCCAGTGTCTGGTACACATGATTAACGCCATTGTCCCAGCCAAAGTTTTCTTTCAACGCATCGAGCATGGCATAGTTGAGCGGAAAATCGAGCGTGCCAGGCAGGTTACTTTTAAATGGAAAATCAACTTTATTTTTCACAAAATAAGATAGCTCTAACGGTCGCGAAGCAGTGGACTCGCCAAACAAATGAATATGCGGATACTCGTTGAGCAAAGCCTTGTTGCAGTCGTTCATAAATTGCTGGTCGTTGTACTTATAGGTATCAATACGCCAGGCATCAAGGCTAAACATTTCGGTACACCAGATGGCATGTTGTATCAGGTATTTAGCCAGGAAAGGATTACGTTGATTTAGATCGGGCAGAAAGGAAGTGAACCAACCATCGGTGAGCAGTTTTTGATCGATAGTTGCAGCATGCGGGTCAAACAGCGGCGGGTCTTTGTGCGAACTGCCGGTATAGGTTGGCCAATTGTTTATCCAGTCTTTTGAGGGCAGGTCTTTGTACAACCAATGATCGTCGCTGATGTGGTTATACACTGCATCCTGCACCAGCTTCATGCCGCGGCGGTGTACTTCTTTCGAGAAAGTAATGTAACCTTCATTGCCCCCAAAGCGCGGATCAATTTTATAGTGATCGGTAAAATGGTAACCATGATAACCCGCCTGCATACGGTCGGGCGCTTCGGCTTTAAGGCTTTCGTCGTTGTCTAAAACGGGCGTCAACCACAGGGCAGTTACACCCAGTTCTTTTAAATAATCAAGGTGGTCTTCTATGCCTTTAAAATCGCCGCCATGGCGCAGGTAGGGGTTGCTGCGATCAGCCGACGCATCCAGCATACCGGCAAATTTATCGTTCGACGTATCGCCGTTTGCAAAGCGGTCGGGCATGATCAGGTAGATAAGATCTGCCGACGAAACCCCCGTTCCTTTTGGCTCCCGCGTGCGGGCTTTTAGCTCAAACAGCCGGGTAATTTTCACCCTTCCGGTAGTTCCGTTGATCTTCACCATACCGGGTTTTGCCGCCGCAGAAATGTTGAGGTTTAGAAACGCATAATTGGGGTTCTCGACTTTGCTGGTGCTCAGCAGCATTACGCCGGGATAAGTAACCGTATAGGAAAGTGTACCTGCCCCTGGACCATGTATCAACAGTTGCAAATTATGATTTTGCATACCCACCCACCAGTTGGTAGGGTCTATACGCTCAATAGCCGGCGTGCTATTTTGCGCATACATCGAAATGGAAAAAGAGAATAGCCAGGCAAAGACAAGTAAACGTTTCATAACAATGCAATTGGTGAGGCAGCAAATTTATTGCAATGCTGCCGATGCCGGTAATCAACTTATCATGAAAAAATTCAGAAGATAAGAAAAGAGAATTATGGGCCAATGCCGGGGAATTCTATTTGGCTTTTGTTGCGTCGCACTCTTGTACTGATGGTCTGTGCGCAGCTTCAGGCCGCTGTTTTCGCGCGCTCTGGTCTTGCGAGCATTTAGCTTCTCCTGGCTTTCTATGTGCTGCTTAAAAACGGTACGTGTAGTTGCTTATACGTTTCCAGGTTTGCTGCACCAGGGCTATGCCGTACACGCTGTGCGACGCAAGAGAAGGTAAATAGAATTACTACTGCCGGGTACCCAAACGCATCAAACATCTGCACGGGTATATTCACCATTTACCTTGCGCATAATGTTAAGTTCGTTTTTGTTTTGCAGCGCTACAGGCAACAGGTCTGCCGGGCAGTCTTGCCAGCAAACGGGGCGCACAAAACGTTTGATGGCATCGGCGCCAACCGAAGTACTGTTGGCATTGGTCGTAGCCGGAAACGGTCCGCCATGCACCATGGCATGCCCGACCTCTACACCTGTTGGCACACCGCTAAACAACACCCTGCCCACTTTTTGGGTAACCGCGTCAATGCACTCAGCAAAAGTGGCAAGATCATTTGCAGTGCCTAAAACGGTGGCGGTAAGCTGACCGTGCAAAGCCTGCAACGCGTGCAGCATCTCGGTTTTGTCGCTGCAGATTACCAGCATAGACGACGGCCCAAAAAGCTCGGTTTGAAGATTGCCGTTCTTTATAAAGTCTGATGCCGCAACGGCAGTAAGAAAAGGGGTTGCTTTATTGGTGATGGAAAGGTCATCGCCCTGCAGCAAAACCATTGCGCCTTCGGTGCGCAGCATCTGCCTGCCTTTGTAGTAGTTTTTGCTAATGCCAGTGTTAAGCATGGTGGTGGGCGGCGTAGCTGCCAAAGCATGGGTCAACTTCCGGGCAAAGTCGTCAGTTTGATTGTCTTTCAATAAAAAGATCAGCCCCGGATTGGTGCAAAACTGACCTGCGCCCAAGGTAATAGAACCAGCTAACTGCGCAGGCAGATTAGGATCAGCGGCTATTTTTTCGGGTAATAATAGCACCGGGTTGATACTGCTCATTTCAGCAAAAACAGGGATTGGCGTATGCCGCTCTGTAGCAGCAGTTTTAAAAATAGACATGCCGGCAGTATAAGATCCGGTAAAGCCGACTGCTTTTATGCCTTCGTGTTTTACCAATTGCAGACCTGTAACAGGGCCTTCGCCAATTACGAATGAGAAGACGCCTTCGGGCAGGTCGCATTTAGCTACAGCTTTTTGAATGGCACTACCCACCAATTCGTTGGTACCCAGGTGAGAGTCATGTGCTTTAACGATGACCGGGTTGCCGCCAGCCAGTGCAGAGGCTGTGTCGCCACCGGCAGTGGAGAAAGCGAAGGGAAAATTGCTGGCGCCGAAAACAGCAACTGGTCCCATGGGAACCAACATTTTGCGCAAGTCGGGGCGCGGCAATGGGGTTCTGTCGGGCATGGCTGTGTCAATGACGGCTTCCACCCACGACCCTTCGCGCAACAGTGCAGCGAATAATTTCAACTGCCCGGTGGTACGTCCGCGTTCTCCTATGAGACGAGGCTGGGGTAAGCCTGTTTCCAACATGGCGCGTTCTATCAATTCATCACCTATCGTCATGATTTCATCTGCAATCGTTTCTAAAAATTGGGCGCGCTTTTCAGGTGTTATCTGTCGATATTGTACAAAAGCAGCTATGGCTTTTTCAACGGCTGTGTTCACCTCTTCGGTAGTGGCGATGCTAAATTGCTCCGGCAACTTTTCGGTCGTAGCAGCATTTACAGCTTGCATTGTGGCTGTTCCCTTTTTGCTTTCTTGTGCGCCTAGTATATTAGTTCCTTTCAACATTTTCTTCTATTTCCAGGTTAAGGTATTGTGGTAGTTCGGGCCGGGTTTCTATGGCTTTGTTAATGACAGCTAAAATCTTATCTCTTTCTTTTCCTGCTATTGGCAGGCGTGGCGCACGCACATATTCGCTGCCAAGACCGGTTTTGGTGGCCGCCAGTTTTATGTATTGCACCAGTTTCGGATGAATGTCTAGCTCAAGCACTGGCAAGAACCAGCGATAAATAGTAAGCGCCTGCGCATATTGCCCGGCTTTCATCAGGCGATAGATAGCTACGGTCTCCGCTGGAAAGGCATCGACCAGACCGCCAACCCAGCCATCGCAGCCCAGAGCAAGTTCTTCCAACGCCAGGGTATCTACACCGCAAAGAATTTTATAGCGGTCGCCAAAAGCATTTTTGAGGCGGGTAACATTCGACACATCGCGGGTTGATTCTTTAACCGCTTGTATGGAAGCAATGGATGCCAGTTCTTCGAACATGTCCAGGGTTACTTCTATTTTATAATCGTAGGGATTGTTATAGAGCATGATGGGCAGCGAAGTATTGGCTGCTATGGTTTTGAAGTATTGTAGTGTCTCCTGCTCGTCGGCTTTGTAGCGCATGGGTGGCAGCAGCATGAGACCGTCAGCCCCGGCATTTTCTGCATCCTGTGCTGCCTTCACCGCTTCCCGTGTTGCCTGTTCGGCAATGTTCATGATCACAGGTATTTTGCCTGCAGCATATTCTTTGGCGGCCAGCAATAAATCGCGCTTTTCGGCCGCTGTCAGGGTACTTGCTTCTCCCAACGAGCCGCCCAGCACAGCGCCATCGATACCCGCCTGCATTTGTGCCGACAGATTTTTTTCGAAGAGATTAAAATCAATTTGATCGTTGAAATTGAATGGAGTTAATAACGCGGGATACACTCCAGTCCAGGAAACATTGGGCATAATAGAAGATTGTAGTAGATAAATATTTGATCAAAAGTAGGCAGTAATCTCGTAGGTATCTTACTGTAAATAGCGGAGAATGAACTGATTTTACGCAACTCCATATATCTAATAAATAAGCGCTAATTGATAATGAAAACCCGGCGCAAAAAATTTAGACTTTGAGCCCGAAAATGCGAATGTTCCGCAAATAATCATTGGCACCCAATAAACTTATAAGTTTGATTTAAATGTTTTTGAAATCAAAGTGCAGGCAAAAAAATAATTTTAAACAGACATCTGAAAATTGACTTTCATAATCGCTGCCGTCTGTTGCAAAATGAAACCTTAGGTGGTAATTTACATTGTACAAGCCTACCCGATAAAGGATAGAGGCGGTATTACAATTTATTACTTACAACCAAAACCCTCTTTATGCGAAAATCTACTTTGCAAAAAACTCTATTTGCGTCAATCTTTTTTGTCTTTGCACTATTTTGCAGCCCGCCTTCTTCCACTGCTCAATGCAATATTGTTGCCTACAATGGTGTTGCCGATGTGGGAAGTCAGGACTTCAACGAGCGAGTGGGTTTGAACTTTACGTTAAACAGTCCTGTAACCATTACTGCTCTCGGTGTATTTGATGATGGTCAAAACGGTCTGACAACTACCATCCAGGTTGGTATCATTCGCACTTCTGACGGAACAACCGTTGCAGGCCCAATAAGTATAACCGGCAGCAGTGATCCATTGGAGTTTAAATTTAGGATGCGTTCGATCTCCCCTGTTATTTTAGCAGTGGGGAACTATGTAGTTGTTGCAGTGGGTTTCAATACTGCCAACCCGGAAGGAAATAGTACGGTTGGCTCAAACTATCCCGGCACTGAGACCAATTCGGGAGGCGGTTTAATTAATTTCACCAACGCAAGTTTTGGTGGCGTTGGTTTCGGCCCACCAACACAGTCCTACCCTACCCCCAATTTATTTCATGCCGGCACGTTTAAGTTTTCGGCTGTGTCGCCGGATACTGACGGAGATGAAATTGGCGATGCCTGTGATGTAGATGACGACAATGATGGTGTATTGGATGTAAATGACAACTGTCCGCTGATTGCCAATGCAAACCAGGCTGATAACGATGGTGATGGCATCGGAGATGCGTGTGACCCTGACGATGACAATGATGGAATATTGGATGGTAATGATAACTGCCCGCTAACCTACAATCCAGACCAGACCGATGCTGACCATGATGGCATTGGAGATGTTTGCGATCTGGTTACAATTATAGATACCGACGGAGACGGAGTGCCGGACGCAACCGACAATTGTCCATTCGTTGCTAATCCAAACCAGGCTGATGCAGACCATGATGGGATCGGTGATGTTTGTGATACAAATAATGCAAATGATAAGGATGGAGATGGAATTGTCGATTCAAAAGACAACTGCCCAGGTATTGCCAATGCCGATCAGGCTGACTATGACCATGATGGTAAAGGAGACGTTTGTGATAATGATGACGATAATGATGGACGTCCGGATGTTAGTGACAATTGTCCTTTAATGTTCAATCCACTTCAACTTGATTTTGACCACGATGGCATTGGTAATGCCTGTGACCCGGATGACGATAATGATGGTAAGCCCGATACGAAAGATAATTGTCCGTATTGTGCAAATCCAAACCAGGCCGATATGGACCATGATGGTATTGGAGATGCCTGCGATCTAGATATAGATGGTGACGGAGTACTTAACTTCTTTGACTGTGCTCCCTACGATAAATCGAATTTTAAATGGCAGATGTGTCACAAGGGTCAGCTTATTTGTGTTGACAAAAGTTTAGTACTATATCACCTGTTACATGGCGACTACCTTGGCTCCTGTAGGTCTGGTTATAACGGACTTGCACGTCCGGCAGATGAAGAAAAAGCTCCAATTCCTCAAACGCTGAACCTGTCAAACTACCCCAATCCGTTTGTTACAACAACAACTATCACCTACGATTTGCCGATAGATTGCAAAGTGTCACTGAGGATCTATGATCAGTTAGGCAGAATGGTTTCATCGTTGGTTGAAGGTGAAAAGAAAGCAGGGACCTATAAAGTAACTTTTGCTAACGCAAAATCTGGAAACGGCAATCTTTTTTGCCGGATAATAGTCATTGCCAAAGATCAGCAGATGACAAAATCTATCAGTCTGCTCAGACAGAAATAAAGATTTATCTACAACCCGGTTTCGACCGGGTTGTAGATAAATCTTTATTTCAAAAAGTTCTTCGCAAAACAATCTGGTCTGAAACATAAAAACCGACACAACGCAACATAAAAAAAGTGCACTGAAAGGTGCACTCTTTTTATAATTTAAAATTGCCGTTTATTTCTCCATCGGGCTTTTTTTACCGGCTAATAATTTTTCAACAGTGGCTTCCAATCGTCTTGTTTTGGTATCTAATCTTTTGGCACCTTCAATCCATTCAACGTATTCCTTTTGGTGTATTGTTGACAAGTTTTGGAAAACTTCCCGTGCACTTTTATGAGCTGTAAACATCTTTTCCAATTCAGCGGGCGGAACAACAAGATTTTTATCAAAATCAACTCCCCTAACTTCTATTTTTTTTGCTTCAACAATTGCAGGCGCATTGCGCACAAAACGAAGGGCACTCCAACAATGATCAAGTGTGACCTCGCAAACGCTTTGAAAATTATTCTGAACTAAGATTTGCCAGTTGCAATCACGGTTTAGATCACTGGAGATTTTACTGGTTGCTTTAGGATAAGCAACCCACAATTTACCTTCTGCGCTCAGGTTGGGAATAACCTCATTTAAGATACTATTGAATTGATTGCAATTGATGGCGAAAACAAGGGCAAAGTCAATCTTTTTCATCCTGAGAAGTGGGGTCACGTTCTTCGAGTAGGATAACTTTATGAATTGCTTTTCGATTGAGGAAGGAAGGCCTTGAATAAGAAAATTTTTCTCTGATGTGATCTCTAGTTTTTCAAACAAGCTTTGCTGCATGCCTCAAATAGATTTAAGGGTTATTAAGAAATAGGTGGCAAAGGTAGAAAAACTTAATGTAGAATTAAAGAAAAGTCGCTCGAATTTAACTATTGACGGTCTTTTCTTTAAATCTACTCAACAAAACATATCTATTTGGAACCAATCGGGTGGTAATATTTCAGCGCTTCTGGCATTTCCTCCTGTAAACGTTGAATTCTATTTCCTTCAGCAGGGTGAGTCGCTTAAAAACTCGGGTTGAGATTTTGCCCGCCACCCAACTTCTCCATTCTTTCCCATAAAGGTATAGCTTCTCGCGGATTATATCCCGCAAGAGCAGCATAGATCAGACCGTATTTATCTGCCTCATATTCCTGGTTTCTGCTGTGGGGCAATGATACGCCAATGGCAGAACCAAGACCGTATGCCTGCATAAAAAGATTGCGGGTTTCAGCAGGTTTGCTAGACAATGCAACTGATAATGCCATGCCGCCCAATTGTTGAAGTAAGCCTTCGCTCATCCGTTCGTTTCCGTGTTTGGCCACTGCATGTGTTACTTCATGTCCTAAAACAACCGCGAGTGCCGCTTCATTTTGTGTTACAGGTAATAAACCGGAATACACGACTATTTTGCCTCCGGGCATACACCATGCGTTTACCTGGTCACTTGTTACCAGGTTATATTCCCACTTATAACCAGCAAGCTCTGCTCCTAATCCTTTGGATGTATAAAAATTTGTGATGGCGGTCGCTATTCTGCTACCCACTCTTTTTACCATCGCAGCATCTTTGCTTTGACTGGCACTAATCACTTTATTGGAAGCAAGAAACGATTTATATTCAGCTTTTGCCTGTTGCTGTACTGTTGCATCTGACACTAAGGACAACTGACTTCTTCCGGTGATTGCATTGGTTGTGCAGGCGACAACCAGTACCATGACCAGCAGTGATAAAAAGGAAAGCTTCTTGTTCATACTATTTTTTTGAAGCAATAAACAATAATGATACCAACGCAAATTGGCTCTCCTAATCAATTGATAAACAAACGCAAAATGATAGTGAACAGTAGTGTAGAATTCGTCTTTTGGATCGAGGAGTGAAAGACAAATTACTATGGAGCGACGTGCTGAAGAGGAAAAATTTATCCAGAGAAACCACTTTACTGCTGGTTTTTTCTCTTGTTTTTTTTCCGGTCCCGGTATTTTAGTATCGGAACTTTACTTTCCGTTCCTTTGAGAATACGGTTAATATTTTTTTGATGGGTTAGAATAACCATCAGGGCAACAGCCACAGCAAAAAATCTGTATAAAGTTTCCTTTTCGTTCCAGATAAATAGTATAAAAACAGCAAATGCGACTGCTGCAAGTATAGAACTTAAAGAAACAAATCTGGTGAGAAACAAAACCAAAAGAAACACCCCAACACAGCATATGGCTACAATAGGCTGAATTGCCACAACCATCCCAAATAAAGTAGCAACTCCTTTCCCCCCTTTAAACTCAGCGAAGATGGGGAAGATGTGCCCCAGCACAGCAGCCAAACCTAAACCCACCATAAAATTGGTTCTTTCGAGTTCGTCGTGCAGATAATATGGAATTAGAATGTAGAGAGAGGTTGCTATGATACCCTTTACAACATCCACAATCATTACAAAAGTGCCCCAACGCGAACCTAACACTCTGTAGGTATTGGTAGCACCTGCATTTCCGCTACCATAATCTCTTATATCAACTCCAAAGAAATACTTGCTTACCCATACAGAGGTTGGAATAGAACCAATTAAATAGGATAATATGATAAGCAGAACTTCATTCATTAATATAGGATTGACGGAAAACCAATGATACAGAAACGAAGAGCAAAATTAGTACAACTCCGGTTAAGTTAGGTATGTTGTAATAATAAACTGATCCACCCATTGCGTGTTGTGGTATTCAAATGATCTAAACCGAATTTTTAAATGTAAGTAAGATTTCCTCTTCATCGGTTTGCAGTAAGCCACTCAATAATAAGTAACCTTTGGCAGTGACTGCCGCTACCATTTTTTCGGCATTTAACAAAATGACGTTCTTGTTGATATTTGCCAAAATGATGTCGAATTTACCCCCGGTGTCAAAACCTTCCTTCTGTTGAAGGTGAACTGCCTGGCAGCCGTTGTTATGCAAATTCTCTTTCGCATTGGCAATACTCCACTCATCATTGTCAATTGCAACCACCCGCGCCGCTCCCATCTTTTCTGCAAGTATTGCAAGCACTCCCGTTCCGGTGCCAAAATCGCAAACTATTTTTTCCCTGCAATTGATATTTTCCATTTGACTGATCATCATGTAGGTAGTAGCATGATGTCCCGTACCAAAACTCATTTTGGGGGTGATCATAATATCAAACCGGACCTTTGTGTTCGGCGAATGAAAATGGGCCCTAACAGAACAAAATTTTTCCACTTCTACCGGAGCAAAATTACTTTCCCAGAGGGCATTCCAATTCTCATTTCTAATTGACTGATGGGTATAATTCAGCCCATACCTTCTAAGTGTACCAGATAGCGCTTCTTCGTCAAAACTTTCTTCACCAATGAAAGCCATTAATTCTGTTTCGCCCTCTTCAAATGCGTCGTAGTTACTATTGCTTAATAAGGCAATCAGTTCTTCTCTAACCTGCAGGTCTGTTACGCGAATTGTAATTTTCAGAGTGGTATTCATTAGTGCAAAAATGAATTTAATATTCTAAGATGTAGCTGCCCTGTTACAACCGTAGCTAAAATAAAAAAGTCCCGCACCGGGGACTTCTATATCAATACCAAACCATTTTACACTTCGGCAACCAAATTAACCTTTTTGGTTCTGCTGTGAATAAGGTTTCGTAACAAAGCCTTTGCCCGTGAGAATTGCGATTTGCTGGTACTTTCAGTTATTGATAATTGCATGGCAATCTCTTTGTGCGAAAATCCCTCAACTGCATACATATTGAATACCGTACGATAGCCTTCGCTAAGCGTTTGCGATTGCCTGATGATGTCCTTCTCATAGAGTTGATCCAGTACGCCCTGGTTAGTATCAGCAATGGCATTTTCTAATGCCATTGCTTACATCTGTTAACAAAGATTTTTTGCGGATGTGCTCTATAGCCGTATTTACAAAAATCCTTCTTACCCAACCATCAAACGAACCGTCGCCCCTAAACTTGCCAAGATTATTAAATAATTTAATAAAACCATCCTGCAGAATGTCTTCGGCGTCCATCTGATTTTTAGAATACCTGAGACAAATAGCAAACATTTTTGGAGCAAAAACTTCGTACAGCTCCTTTTGACTTTTTCTTTCTCCCTTTAAACAATTGTCGATCAACTGATCCATTATTGTACACATCCCATCCATGGTTGCTTGGTTTAAGTTCAATTCAGCAGTTACGATATCAATGCCAAACCTAAGAATATTAGAAATCAATAACTTACTTATCGATATTTTTTATATTGCTTCCGGAATTTGTAATATTTTCCCGCAGTTGGAATAATGGGCTAAAATATAGTAAAGAATTTGCAAGTAAAACTAAAAAGTGATTAAAACTCCTAATCCTGCCCTATCCGAAACCCTTACCTGTCCATCGGCGTAATGTAAGCCTGATGCAAGATCTTGTGTAAGCAACAAGGGTCCGTCAGCATCTACATAATCTAATTGCGGAATGCAGTGAGCTATAGCAGCAGAACCAATGGAGCTTTCGTTCATAGAACCCATCATAACTTTTAATTGAAGGGAGCGGGCATTCTTTATCATGCGCAACGCCGGCGTTACTCCACCGCACTTGGTTAGCTTAATGTTTATTCCATGAAAAAAGCCCGCACATTTTGCCACATCATTTTCCGTAACACAACTTTCATCGGCTATAAGCGGTATTGGAGACATTCCAAAAAGTACTTTCATACCGTCCCAATTTTCTTTTTGCAGGGGCTGCTCAATCAACTCCACACGCAGGGCATGCAGCTTTGGAATTTTTTGCAACGCTTCTTCTGTGGTCCAACCTTCGTTGGCATCTACCCGCAAAATGGCTGAAGTGTTCTCTCTTAAAGCCTGCACCATTTCAATGTCATTCTCAACTCCCAGTTTTATCTTATAAATGGGCCAAGGTTTCCGGCGCATCTTGTTCACCATGTTTTCTATGGTATCTATGCCGATAGTATAATCGGTGAGTGGAACTGTTTCGCTGAAATGCGTGTCCCATATTTTATAGAGTGGTTGCTTGTGCAATTTGCCATACAAATCCCAACCGGCCATGTCGAGGGCACAAACCAAAAATGGATCTTTTGGAAACAGGTGATGCAGATAATGCCAAAACCGGTCGGGTTGCGTAAAAGCAAATTTCTCAACAAAACTTCGTTTCGCCTCCAGGCTTTCTGCCAGGGCATCCACCGTGACATGGTAGTAGTTGATCGCCCGGCGCTTCACCATACCCTCTGTACGCGCCCAGTTCTAACTCTACCACAAAAATTGGCTGGTGCGTTTTTGTTCCTTTCGAAATAGTGAAAGGATATTCAAAAGGAACATTGTGTTTCCAATATCTGAGTTTCAATTTTAGCTGGTTTAGCGTAGTCGTAATAGAATGGATTGCATAGTAAAAATCCCTGCAGAAACAGTGTGCCTATTATTTTGGGTGGCACCGGCATTGGTATGTTGAGGAAACATTGTTGCGACGCTCCGTTCATCTATAGCGCTTCGCTATAGCTTTTCCCGGTGTGTGTTGATCTTTTCTTCTGCTAACAATTAATTGCGATTTTTTCATTTCTCCCGGCAATTTGTTGAACTTATATTACCAGGCAAATTCATGCAGCAGGACCTTGTAGCTATGTTTACAATTTTTTAAGCGTTTTCAAATCGTCAGTGCCGGAGAAGATACCGTAGCATTTCAAGCATTTATCATTAGGGAAATACTATTACACAAATTATAAAAAGCTATACCAATGCTATGCCGCTGAACGGAGCGTCGCAACTATGCTCACTCATAGCGCCTTGGCTGGTTTAACAGAATGCCTGCTATCGACTACAAAAATTGACCAGCACTTACCGGTTGCTTTGCTGAACGAGTGTTTGAATCTCTGTATTGAAACTATCGGCAGCGAGCAGATCTTCGAGGGTAATGTGCATTCTATACCGCCAATAATGTTTAGGATCTGCCGGTATGTTGATGCGCTCTTCGGCCGGGTTTTCGCGCCGCAGGCTGGCACTAATGCCTAACAGATCCTGTAGTTGAAATATGCTCCACATTGCCGGTGAATGAAAATGTTGTTGCAATATGATGTGGTTGAGCCAGGGCTCGCAGAAATACGGCGCCGTGCCCCACTGCCCCAATTCATTGTTGAAGAACCGCTGCGTGGCTGCCCGGTCTTCCTCCCACCAGCCTCTTATGGTGCTCATGTCGTGCGTGGACGGTGTGACCACGCTGAGGTACGGCGCATCGTTGGGATGAAAGAACTCGCGTTTCGGATCCTTAGGCATCCGCTGTATCTCGAGACTTAAAATTGACAACTCGTGCATAACACCCGGCACCGAAGCGGGAACCATACCAAGGTCTTCGCCGCAAATGAGCATGTTGGTGCTACGTTTTAGTTCGGGTAGTTTCAGCATTGCTTCTTTGCGCCAGAAGGCATCTTGCCGCCGGAAAAAATAGTTCTCGTATAATCCATCTAAAACGTGCTGAGTATGCCCGTCGAGGTGCCTGAAAGAAAAGGTATTTTGCATGGAAATACGGAAGTGAAACTGCTGGGCATCAGTATCCGCGACCTCAAAAAGTATTACGTTGCTGATGAGATTGAAAAGCCCTTCCTTCAAGTTGATATTCGCCTCCGTTTTATCAAGATGGCTAAAGTATTCTTCCACCTTTGCCTGGGTATCGAAAGCAGGCAACAGATCGAATTGACCATTGTATGCAGGAGTAAGGAACTCTTGCGCTACGCGGGTTGCCTCGCTACCGAATAACTGCCAAAGCAATGCATCGTTGATAAAGGGCTTACAAAATCTGTTTTTATCGAAGTGTAAACCTTTGCTCAGAAATTCATTGATATGCACTGGTATAGCCGGAACAAAATGTCCCATGATGCCTTGCACAGATGCCACAGGAATGCTCCAGATGCGGAAGAAACCCAAAATATGATCTATGCGAAAGGCGTCGAAATAATAACTCATTTGGTGAAACCTTTTTTTCCACCACGAAAAACCGTCTTCGCGCATTTTGTGCCAGTTGTAGGTAGGAAAGCCCCAGTTTTGACCATTAACAGCAAAGTCGTCGGGCGGAGCACCTGCCTGCATATTCATATAAAAAAGCCCGGGCTCTTGCCAGGCATCGCAACTGTTGCGATAAATACCAATGGGTATATCGCCTTTTACAATGATGCCGTTTTGGTGCGCATATTTTGTTGCAGCGAGTAATTGCAGGTGCAGATGAAACTGAATAAAATAGTAGATGCTTATTTCATCTGTTGCACCTGTAGGCGAACCTGCCAGATCATTTATCGCCTGCTGATTATAAGTTTGATTGCTGCTCCACTTACTAAACTCAGACGTATTGTTTTGTTCGCGCAAATAGGAGAAGGCCGCATAAGGCACCAGCCAATGTGAATTTTCCTCAAAAAACGCCCGGAACTCAGGATCAGCAAAAGTGTTTTCCTTAAGAGCGGGAAAGATTGTTTTCAGAAAATCCCACTTCACTTTCATCACTGCTACATAATCTACTTCAGATTTACTGTTTAGTTCTTGCTGGGTTTGCAAAAGATCTTGCAAGGCGGAATGATCACCCTGCACTACTGCCGGCAGATGCAGATAAATGGGATGCAAAGCGAAAGCAGAAATGGCTGCGTAAGGATAACTATCGAGATAACTATGAGTGGCAGTGGTGTCGTTGACAGGCAGAAGTTGAACTAATTTTAATCCTGCTTTTTTAGCCCAATCGATCAACAGATGTAAATCGGCAAACTCTCCCACTCCCATGCTATTTTTCGTACGCAGGCTAAATACGGGTATTGCGACGCCGGCGCCTCTGAATTTATTAAAAGGCAGTTGCGCAAATCCATCGGATATAATGGTTTGTTTGCCGGGGGCCGGACTATCGTACACAGAGCGATTATTCCCCTCTTCAAAGTGCAGCAGTTTGGCTGCATCCACATCATACAATCCGTATTTGTAAGACACCGGGAAGTTGGCATGTAACAGGTCAAGAGAAATGCTATGCCAGATCTCATTTTCGTGGCGGGATAGCAATAAAGGATCTTCAGTGTTCCATTTGCCAAGTTCCGGTATAGAACCAATCAGACAAATTGCCTGACCTTTTGCTACAAGCGGCGCCTTTACCCTAAAAATATGAGTTGTTTTTTCCGGTTTGCTTTGCGGTATTTGAGTGCTATTTTCTTTTAACAGCACCTGTTGAAATGGCTCGGTAAAAAAAGTATTCTCAGGTATAGAAGAAGAGTTCCAGGAGTCGATCAGCACCAATTCCTCAGATTGAAAATAGTCTTTGCTGATCATTTTATCAGTACCCCATTCCTGGCTGATGGTGCCATCCTCACTCCTTAATAGGTAGCTGTAAGTAAATTCATTGGATAGTATCTCACCGTGTGGTATAAGTAGTGTTCCAACCCAATAATCCGGGTTTAGGTATGTCAACGCAAAAGATGCCTCCAGGTCATTATTACCTAACAACAGATGACTGCCGGTTACATGTAAAAACTTCTCCAACTTTTGTATGAAACGCAAGTTGAAAGGTTATTTTTCGAAGCCGGTACAATGAGTTTGCGTTCGCTTCAGCAGACTTTGTTTGTTCAGATTTCTTATGGGTGGCGGAGGAGACACTGGTCCGGGCTTTTGACGGTTCAGTTTCCAGGGCTACAGTTGTGTACAACTCGTCAGGATCAGGTACTTCGGTTTCCGGGAAATCAGGTGGCAATTCAGTTTCGCTGGTTTGGGTTGACTGCGCATTTGTTTTTTTGCCACTGCTTCCTGCAGCGAAAGTTGACTTCTTTTTACCGGCGGTCTTCTTGTCACCAGGTGGGTTTACCGGTGTTTCTGAGGAGGCCTGAGTGGATTTTATTGTTGGTTCTTTTTTAGCCGCTTTACCCTTTTTAGTAGCTGTTTTTTCAGCATCCTCTTTTGGGGTTGTTTTTTTTGTGGCTGTTTTTCCAGGCGCCTCTGCAGTTGATTTTGAAGTTTCTGAAATCTTCCCCCACAACCTTTGCGACCTTTTTCTTTTTTGCATTTTCCTCTATTTTTTCACTTGCTTTTCCCATCTCATTTTTCCGTGTAGCGCGGGAAGAAGATGGAGTTTTCTGATCATCTGACAAAGAGTTCTCGTTCATCAAAATAAAGTTTTGTATGGGGCGAAAATAATTAAAACACTTCAATATGCCGGGAAGGTACATAAAACAAAAAAATATGGATAGTAAGACAAGTGCCCTTAATTTTGCGAAAACTCATCAACATGGAAACAACTAAACCAACCGGAAAATATTGGATCTATTTTCTACTTTCTATAATCCTCTTATTAGTAATGATCTTTTTTGCACCGAAATTTTTCTGGGTGGTTTTGCCTTTCGCTTTTACGTTTTTTGTGAAGGGAATGAATATTGTATAGAGTGCCCGCACTTGCTTACAGACATAAAAAAAACCTCCTTTACGGGAGGTTTTTTTTTGTGATGAAGTATAGGGTACTAGTCACCCAAAATTACGATCAGTGCATAGATGATACCTGGCAGAGAACCCAGGAAGAAAATACCAGCAAAGCCAAACAGCAAATATCCTATGATTGTCAACAGCACGTCAATCCAAAATTTACTGTTGGTTTCTCCTTCGTGCAGATACACCGCGAGAGGTGGAATGAGGATGGAAATAAGCACGAGTAAAAGGGTATTGGTGCTAACATCGTCACCAGCTTTTTTATCGGCGACCATTTTTTTCAATGCCTTTTTCATTTCTTTAAACCGGCTTTTTTTCTCGGAGCGTTTCAGATTTTTTAGCTCTTTCATCGCATCTTTTAGTTCGTCAGAAGATGGCTGAGCTGTAGTAGCAGTTTGCTCAGTCTTTACGTCGGCAGAACTATGCGCGGCAAAAGATGCAGAAAAAGGAAGAAAGAGTAAAGCGGATAAACAGACCAGTAGAAATTTTTGTCTCATAACATGTTGGTTTAGTTTGAACGATGTAGTTTAAAAAATTGTAAAGGCAGTAATCGCTTGGTGAGTAAATAATTAGTCTCAAAAATAGGGTAAGAAACAGACACAGCAGACCGGGTGAATAACTTTATTATTGAATCACATTGTAAACTTTGATCAGTGAACTTTGCAGACTCGGATTGTCAATAACTTGTATAAAGTGATAACTGAATACAAACAGCAGTCATCCTGCTGCTTCGCTACAAAAAAGAACTAAAAGATAAATGGAGCCCCGCAGTACGGCGGGGTAAACTGTCGCAACAATGCTTCACAGAAATTTAAAAAGCTGACTACCAAACATACGCCTTGTAAACAAACAACTTTTAACTGCCAACCCAAAAAACAGCACAAAAAAAGCCCCGGAAATTATCCGGGGCTTTTGTATACTCATCTAATGCTATTCTATTTCACTTCTTCAAACTCAGCATCGGTTACATTTTCACCAGCGCCTTCATCAGACCCTTGCGGACCTGCACCCGCGCCTCCGTTCTGACCTGCACCAGCACCATCTTGTGTTGCTTTATACATGTCTTCGCTTGCAGCAGTCCATGCAGTGTTCATTTCAGTCAGTGCAGCTATCTATCTCTGACAAGTCCTGCGATTTATGCGCATCTTTCAGTTTAGTTAAGAGCAGCTTCGATAGGTGCTTTTTTATCAGCAGGAATTTTATCGCCATATTCTTTCAATTGCTTTTCAGTCTGGAAGATCAGGCTATCAGCCTGGTTGATCTTTTCAACTTTTTCTTTAGCTTCTTTATCGGAAGCTTCATTGGCTTTAGCTTCATTCTTCATTTTTTCAATTTCTTCTTTGCTAAGCCACTACCTGCTTCAATACGAATGTTGTGCGATTTACCGGTGCCTTTATCTTTTGCGGTTACATGTAAAATACCATTGGCATCAATGTCAAATGTTACTTCAATCTGCGGTACACCTCTTGGAGCCGGTGGAATACCATCAAGGTTAAACATACCCAGGCTCTTATTTTGAGAAGCCATTGGACTTTCACCCTGCAATACATGAATCTGAACACCCGGTTGGTTATCGCTTGCTGTAGAGAATACTTCCGTTTTTTTGGTAGGAATAGTTGTATTGCTTTCAATCAGACTTGTCATTACACCACCCATAGTTTCAATACCAAGGCTAAGCGGAGTTACATCAAGTAACAACACATCTTTTACTTCACCGGTCAATACACCACCCTGGATAGCGGCACCAATTGCAACCACTTCATCAGGGTTAACACCTTTGTGTGGCTTTTTACCAAAGAATTTTTCAACGATTTCCTGCACCTTAGGAATACGTGTACTACCACCTACAAAAATAACTTCATCAATTTGCGAAGTAGAATAACCTGCATCTTTCAATGCCTGCTCACAAGGCTTCAAACATCTTGCAAACAAATTATCGCTCAATTGCTCAAATTTAGCACGGCTCAACTTTTTTACCAGGTGCTTGGGAACACCGTCAATAGCAGTTATATAAGGAAGGTTAATTTCAGTTTCAGATAGAAGAACTCAATTCAACTTTTGCTTTTTCAGCAGCTTCTTTCAAACGCTGCCAACTCATCGGGTCTTTGCGCAGGTCAACGTTTTCATCTTTCTTAAACTCATCTGCCAACCAGTCCATGATCACTTTATCAAAGTCATCACCACCAAGGTGAGTATCACCATTGGTAGATTTTACTTCAAATACACCTTCACCCAATTCAAGAATAGAAATATCGAAAGTACCACCACCAAGGTCAAATACAGCAATCTTTTGATCGGTATGTTTTTTATCAAGACCATAAGCCAAGTGCTGCAGCAGTAGGCTCGTTTATAATACGGCGAACATTTAAACCGGCAATTTCACCGGCTTCTTTTGTAGCCTGGCGTTGAGCATCGTTAAAGTAAGCCGGAACGGTAATAACCGCTTCGGTTACTTCTGTTCCAAGATAATCTTCTGCAGTTTTTTTCATTTTCTGCAAAATCATAGCACTAAATTTCCTGCGGCGTATATTGACGGCCGTCTATGTCAATACGAACGGTATTATTGTCACCTTTTACCACTTTATAACTCCAATGTCCTGCCTCATTTGTCACTTCATCAAACTTATGACCCATAAAACGCTTTACGCTCATGATGGTTTTTGTAGGGTTAGTAATAGCCTGACGCTTGGCAGGATCACCACTTTACGTTCACCGTCTTTAATAAAAGCAACGATACTCGGTGTTGTTCTCCTTCCTTCGTCGTTGGCAATAACCACCGGCTCGTTACCTTCCATTACGGCCACGCAACTGTTGGTGGTTCCAAGGTCAATGCCTATAATCTTTCCCATAATTTTTCCTTTTGATTTAATAATTTCAGTACATAGTGTCAATCATTATGCCAATGGAATATAGGTGAAAAAATGGCAGGTATCATCTATTCTCAATGCCTTTACCAGATAAAAGCACAAGGTTTGTCAATTTTTGTGGGAGCAAACTTTTTGTTCTTTGTGCTTCATCGTTGCGTCGCATTACGTTCATCCGCAAACCATTGTGCAACTATTGTAATGGTAGGAATGTTGCGCCAAACAGCCAATTGCCTGTAAAAGAAGAAAGCAATTCTACTTACTGCGTTTTATAATAGAATAAAAGTATCGGGCGGGTGGAAATGAAAAGGTGTAACTGAACAAATCAGTTACACCTTTCATCTTAATATATCTGTACACATTTTATATCACACTTTTTACACTTCCCTCCTGCTTCTTTATAAAATATAATTTTTTATTTTCCAGCAAATCTGGTTTGGTACTGGCGCGGCTCGTTTTAATGGGTTCCAGGTCAAACGTATTAAACAGTGTAAAGTCGGTGTCACTTAGGTTGTTGATCAAATTATAGCGGTGTTTTGCCAGCAGCTTGGTAAAGTGATAGGTAACCTCAAAACCTTTAAAGACCATATCGCTTGGCCGGCTGAAATATTTTTCTTTATACATTTTATTAACCTCAGAACTGAGGCTTTGGATTTTGAGAATAAAATAAAAACGGGGTTGAGAAAACCACATTTACGTTGCGGCAGTCAGATTTATCTAAACTTCTTATTCCATCCCAGGTAGGCATTCCAATGGCTGTGATCCGGTAATTTTCATTGGTGTTTAAAGCCTTTACAACATTCAACCCAAAGCTCTCCAGTGGCGAGGCTACGAACACAACATTGTCTTTGGTACTGTCCAGGCTAGCTTTAAAATCTGCAGGTTTTACATTGTTTTCATCAAGGGTGATCCATCTTATTTTCAACGGTATAGAAGCGCTGTTTTTGTTGAGGGCGAGTATGTAGTTTTTAATGAAGGTTTCTGTATTTCCTTTTTTTGTAACCGCTGTAATGGTATTAGTTGAAAAATAGCGCTGCATATGTTTGAACAATCCATCTAAATGTGCCTGGAAAGAAGAATTAAGCAAAACAAAAAATGGGTTGCCAGCTACGCCCACATAGTTGGGATAAGTGGCAGAGATAAGCGGAACATTTCTCAACAACGCCTGGTCAGAAAAAGTTTTTAACTCTGTTGTATTGGTGATGGCTGCTATCATTAAACCCACATTATTCAAGTTGCCGGAGATTTCAAAACCTGGGCTAAAGTTTGAGACTTTTGCTTGGTATCATAAATGTTCAATTCAACCTTTGTACCTTCTTTATTCAGACTATCAATTGCCATCATTACGCCATTATAAAATTCAAGTCCCGGCAGTACGTTTTTAGGAAGATTTGCTTTGGTCGAGGCTATAATTGCGGCCAGTCAAAAACATCATCAGCATACAGCGGAATAAAGATCGCAACTTTCACAGGCTTCGTGGTGTCGGTTTGTGCATGCACACACGCCGTTGAAAACCGGCAATGTAAAAGTACAATAGAAAGAAAGCGGTAAAAATAGTTCATTTAAAATTTTTCGACTCAATTACAAAATTGATGCCTATTCCCACTCAATTGTTGCGGGTGGTTTGCTGCTAATGTCATACACTACCCGGTTTATGCCTCTTACATTGTTGATGATTTCGTTGGAAATATGGGCCAGAAATTCGTAAGGCAGATGTGCCCAATCAGCTGTCATACCGTCAACAGAGGTTACTGCCCTAAGTGCCAGGGTATATTCATAGGTTCGTTCGTCGCCCATTACACCTACACTTTTTACAGGCAATAAAATAGAACCTGCCTGCCAAACTGACGAATAAAGTTTATGTTCTTTCAACCCTTTCACATAAATGTCATCTGCCTCCTGCAACAAGTTTAACTTTTTCTTCGGTCACTTCACCCAATATTCTAATGGCAAAGCCCGGGCCCGGAAAAGGGTGGCGAAACAATTGTTCGTGCGGAATATCCAGTTCAAGCCCTACTTTCCTTACTTCATCTTTAAAAAGATATTTCAATGGCTCAATCAATTTGAGATGCATTTTTTCTGGCAGTCCACCTACGTTATGGTGCGATTTAATAGTAGCAGAAGGACCATGAACACTAACACTTTCAATCACATCGGGGTAAATGGTTCCCTGACCTAAAAAGTCAATATTCGTCAGTTGCACCGCTTCTTCCTGAAAAACATCGATAAATAGTTTACCAATTGCTTTTCGTTTTTCTTCCGGATCGGCTTTACCTTTAAGGGCATCGTAAAAAAGTTTTTCCGGTCAACGCCTTTTACATTTAATCCAATTTGCTTATAGGTTGCCAATACCTGCTCAAATTCATTTTTTCGCAGCACGCCATTGTCAACAAAAATGCCATGTAGCCGATCACCAATTGCTTTGGCAATAATGGTAGCTGCCACGGTGCTATCGACGCCGCCACTTAACGCCATGATCACCTGTCCGTCGCCCACCTGCTGTTTAATTTGTTTCGATGGCTTCTTGTACAAATGCATTTCGGCGTCCAGTCTTGCGAGCATCTGCAAATATTGACAAGGAAATTATAGATAATCTTTTTGCCTTCGGTAGAATGATACACTTCGGGGTGAAACTGTAATGCATGCAATGGAAATGTGCCATTGTCTTTTTTTCTAAATGCAGCAACAGGTATAGATTCGGTTGTTGCCAAAATTTCAAAGTTTTCAGGCAGAGATAAGTATAGTATCTCCATGGCTCATCCAAACCTGGTGTACGGTTTGACATGCCTTCGAAAATAATATCAGGTTTTGACAATTGTAATTGTGCCCGGCCATATTCGCGTTTATTGCTTTTTTCAACTATTCCGCCAAACTGTTTTGCAGTCAGTTGTGCACCATAGCATACTCCCAACACCGGGTAATGTTTGTTCAGCAGATTCAACATCAACAACAGGTGCTTTTTCATCATTCACTGAAAAAGGTGATCCACTTAAAATAATGCCTTTAACGGTTTCATCAAAAGCAAATGACTTATGGTAGGGAATGATTTCGCAGTAAACATTTGCTTCCCGTACTGCCCGGGCAATAAGTTGGGTATATTGGCTTCCAAAATCAAGGATTAATAATTTTTTCACTCATAGAACTAAAATAACAGTTTGAGCTGGTACTAATGAGCTGCGAAGGTAATTGAATTAAGGAGGGCGCCACACCTGACATAGATGGAAATAGCAGACTGCTGATTTTCTGTATCTTGTTTATCTTTTACAAATCAAAACTAAGTTTATGAATTGTTTACTTTTCGGGACTGCCGCTATGGTAACCTTTTGTCTATGTGCCTGCATAAATATGGGTGAAAGAGTTGAAGGGAACGGTAATGTGACCACACAAAACCGGTCTGTGACAAGCGGCGAAAAAATAAAACTGTTAGGCAGTATGGATGTATTTGTTTCGCAGGGAGCTACCGGAGTGAAAGTTGAAACAGATGAGAACCTGATACCGTATATAGTAACTGAGATGGATGGAGACTGGCTTGAAATAAGAAGCAAAGACGGATATAATCTCAATACTTCCAACGATATAAAAGTATATGTAACCACGCCGAACATAAGGAGTGTGGAGCTGACCGGTAGTGGAAACATTTCTTTCACGCAAAAATTCTCAGGTAGCGAACCAATGGATTTTCGTATATCTGGCAGTGGCGATATAAAAGCTGAAGTGAATGCACCTGACATTGACGTACACATAAGTGGTAGTGGCAACCTGCATATCGCCGGTGAAACGCAAAAAATCGGGATACAAATAGCAGGTAGTGGCAATTTTGACGGTCCGGCGTTAAAGACTGAAAAAGCCGATGTAAAAATTGCCGGCTCCGGAGATGCTGAACTATATGCTGAAAACGCGATCAACGCATCCATTGCCGGTAGCGGCAACATTAAATACAGAGGAAATGCGGTTGTAGATTCTCATGTAGCGGGCAGTGGCTCTGTTGTTAAGATGCAGTAAGGAGAATTTATAATTAAGAGATCTTCATGTATTCAGCCCGGCTTGTAGTCGGGTTTTTTTCTGTTATCTTTTATCAATTTGTAAGCAAATCGCGCCAGGCCGAATTTAATTAAGAGGTCTGCTTTTGCATTTGCGTGTGCGTGAAAAAAGCCCCAATAAGGGTTTGCCGATGAACGTATTGCGACGCAACGATGTACCATGAAGTATCTGCTGCCTGGTCCATAAAAAGCCCAATCAATTTTTCGATCAACTACCTATCTTATTTGTTCAGTAGCCAGGCATTGCGCAGAAAGCGGAGACAGTTGCCATGCATAATATTTTCGATATCAGTATTTGTAAAGTTACGCCGCAGCAGAAGATCCGGAAACCTCTGCAGATCGGCAATGGTCTCCAGGTCGATGGGACATTGCTCGCGACCGAAAGCGCCGTCGAGATCGGAGCCTATGGCAACATGCATTGTATTGCCGGCAAGGTGGCAAATATGGGCAATATGATCGATCACTTTGTTGAGATCGACCTGCATACTATGGGGAGTAGATATACCTCTTTGCCAATTGGGCACAATCATCCAGGCATCTAAGGCTGCACCAATTACCGCACCGCGTGCCACCAGGGCTTTTATCTGATCGTCGCTGAACTGACGATTGTGCGGAACAAGCGACCTTGAATTGTTATGACTGGCCCAAACATGTCCGCCAAATAATGAAAGTGCCTGCCAAAAAGCATCGTCGCACAGGTGGGTAGCATCTAAAATAATATTGAGGCGTTCCATTTCGCTGAGTAAAGCGAGTCCGTTGGCATTCATCTTTCCCGTGGCGTCGGTACCATTGGCATACCTGCCGGGTCCATAATGCGCGGGACCTACAACCCGCAAACCGTTTTGCCAGGCGCGGTAAAGATGCTCGACGGTGATGAGGAAATCGGCACCTTCGAGACTAAGAATATACCCAATGGCCTTGTGCTGATTGGTGGGGTCGGCGTTCCAATTAGTAACGTGGTTATTGAGAGAGTCGACATCGGTGATCTGCACCATTTCACCAGCCTGCTCCATGGCTTTGTACCAGGCTGCCTGACCCTGGGTTTGCGCCCACGCCTGCGCCGGCGAATGCCAGCCTGGCAACGCGCTGCCGGTAGCAACATACCGGGCAATCTGCGTAGCTACTACCAGACCAATGTTGCCCTTGCGCAAGGCTGGCAGTGAAACGGTTGCCTTGCCTCGGTCGGGTTTATCGGTTAATCCTGCCTCCCGGGCATTGATTGTGCTAACGGACTGCGTCAGGTCGCGGTTCCACTCCAACGCATTCATTGCCAGGTCGAGATGTGCATCGATAATGAACATCAGCTAGTAATTTTTCTATCGCGGGCAATATTGCTCCATTCGTCAGTCACTACACCATCTACTACTACCATTGCACGCTCATACAGCGCAACAGTGGGACAAATGTGGAAGGGCAAACCATAGAGCACATCACCCGGTTTAAAATTGTGACGCCCGGGCGCTTCAGCTACCAAATGCTCTTCGCTATGTGCAAGGAAATGCAGGTCTGGCGCATTGAGAAAGTGTACTCTTCTATTCAACGCATTCTCGGAGGCAATGGATTTGTGCCCCAGATCAATGCAGATGGTAGTATCATCAGGCAAAGAAACGATGCGGCAAAGAACTAAGGACGCAGGGCGGAAGGGTTGTTCGGGACAGGATTGCTGGTAACCGCCATCCCAATAAACAAAAGTGCCCGGACTGCATTCAATAGTTTGATCTTGCCGCTGTGCATGGATGGGAAACGTGGGCGAACCACCGGCTACAATGACAGACACTTTATACCCTAACTGGAGAAGTTCGTCACGCAACTTTTCAACTTCTTTAAAAGCAGCATTGCAGTCCTCGGTTCTGGTTGTAAGATCGGGTGAACGCAAATGCCCGTCGTAGGCATGTAGCCCGCAAAGATGTAGACCAGGCAATGATGAACCTATACTATACAATTGCACAGCCTCTTCACCGGGTTTAATCCCGGTACGGTTCATGCCAACATTTAGGTCGACAAATACACGCAAAATCAGGTTATTTTCTACGGCTACTGCTGAATATTGCTGCGCTACAGCTATATTATCCAGCAAGCACGAAAATACAGTTCGGGGGTATTTTTTTTGAAGAGTAATTAGCCGCAGCAGCTTTGGACCGACCGGTTGATAAGCTAACAAAACATCGGTGGCTCCCGCGAGTGCCAGCATCTCCGCTTCTGCTATAGTGGCGCACTTAAATTTAGTAATTCCGGCATCCATCATCAGGGAAACAACTTCAAGGTTTTTGCATGTTTTTACATGTGGGCGCAACCGGGCAACATCGTCCATCATGCTTATCGCATCGTCAATATTTTGAACAACACGGCTCTTATAAACAAGCAGACCAGGCGAGTCGATCTCATATACGTTGTCTATTTCAAACCAATGGTGCATAAAAGAAAACTTTTACTAAGCAAGTATTTTATTGTGTTGATTCTATGTAAAGGCGGGAGGAATGATTGATAAATAAAACTCCTAATCATGCAATTCGAAAACTGCTTCTATTTCTACAGGTATGTTGTCAGGCAAAGACCCCATGCCAACCGCACTCCGCACGCCAACTCCCAATTCTTCACCCCAGACAGTTCTGAACAATTCGCTGCATCCATTAATGATGTAGGGATGCTTTTCAAAGCTTGAAGTACAATTGACCATGCCTAATACTTTGATTACCCGCTTTACTTTGTTGAGGCTTCCAAGGTTGGCTTGTAAGGTTGCCAGTATGGTTAAACCAACCTGCCTGGCGGCGGCTTTCCCTTCTTCCTGGTCCATCTGTTCACCAATACGCCCAATAATCAGGGAGCCATCATTTTGCAGTGGTCCATGACCTGAAACATAGATAAAGTTACCTACTATTAAAGAGGGCTTATACACACCTAACGGTTTGGGCGGTGGTGGTAAGGTCAACCCTGTTTCAACAAATCTTTCATCAGCAGTAAGTGTTCTCATTTTCTACCTTCTTGTTTAGGTTATTTATATGTTGCCATAGCAAATACCCTGGCAAGGTAAAATAGAAAAGCAGTTTGAAGATAACCAAACTGCTTTCCATGCAATCCAACGATCAACCATTACTTATACATTGTCGTTGGTTTGCCCACCATACATAAATGCCGGTATGGTGATGAGAATGCCGGTTAAAAAATCAATTGCGGACCAGGCAGGTTTACCAATTTTAAAAAAGATAATTACGGCTGCCAGCATCATCCAGATGCCAATAAATTTCGACATAAAAATGCCGCCAGGTTTGTTGTTGGCCACAAATAAGATAGCAGCGATACAAAGCGTCGCCACGATCAACACACAAACGCCAAAAAAACTTGAGGCTACCATTACATCTTCAGAATAATTCAGTCCAGCCAGGTTAACCAGCCATTTAAGGTTAAAAAGTAAAAACGAACCTAACATCAAATCTTTTATGGCAAGTACGCCCAGAAACAGCAGCAGATATTTTTTGGTTGTCATATAAAATCATTTTTTATAGCACTAAATACAAAAAATATTGCTTTTCACACCGTGCCCCCTCATTTATTTTTAACCGCTTCTGCCATACCCGCAATTCTCCTTTCAATAGTTCTGTTGTTCTGCAATAGATTTACAGCTTTTGGTATTAATCCTTAGTATGAAATTGCTGCAAAAAATCGTCCTGCTTTATTACAGATACAAGATTGCACTACTTGAAAAGATATCAATTGACATTGCCGGGCGGTCGGCGTTTCAATTATTTTGCACACCATACACCCGGCGACGCAAATATGCGATGCCTGCGATATTTCAAAAAGCTGAACAACTTTCATTTGAATTTCAACAAAACACTATCAGAGGTTTTAGATACAAACCAGCACAACCAAATGGAAATAAATTGCTCATCTGTCATGGTTTCGACAGTTATAGCTATCGGTTCGAAAAGTACCTCGCGCCTTTACGAAATGCAGGATTTGAAGTGCTTGCATTCGACGCACCTGCGCACGGTTTGAGTTCCGGGAAAACCATCAACGCGCTGGTATATAGCGGCATGATCGAGGCGATAGATAAAAAATACGGACCGCTAAACGTTGTTATTGCGCATTCTTTTGGTGCACTCGCCGCAACGCTTGCCATCGAAAAAATGCAAAGCAAACAAATAAAGCGGCTTGTGCTTATTGCGCCGGCTACAGAAACAACCAGGTCCATCAACGATTTTTGCCGCCATTTACATCTTAGCAACGCCGTGAAAGCAGAACTCGAAAAGATCATTGTACAAATGGGAGGCAACAATGCAGCTTTTTATTCTGTTGCGCGAATTGTTCCCAAACTTCAATTGCCCGTGCTTTGGCTACACGACAAATATGATAAGATAACACCTTATGAAGACATGCAACACCTCACGCAGGCCGAACTTCCCTTTGTCACTTTCCACATAACACAAGGGCTGGGTCATAGCCTCTACCGCACCGATGCAATAGCCAAACTGATCATCGGCTATGTGAAGAAGGTACAGTAAAGACAGCCTTCTGCTTAGAAATGCAAAGACATGTGGTGAAGGAAACAATGGGTATAGAAAGCTCCCACGAAGAACCTGCAGAAGAACCTGGTCTGCCTAAAGGACGGCAGGCGTCACAATCAATGTCGCCCGAGGTAATATATGCTGGCTACCAAAAAGCTTGTACGCTGGTCACTTAGTTTATGTTGATCAGGAGTAGTAGTTTTTATGTAGCCAACTGTAAGTTTTAATTTGGCTTTTGTTGCGTCGCACCCCTGTACAATTTGTTCTTTGTTCAACTTTTTACACCAATGAAACATGGGCTTGTAGCTAAATGAGTAGCAAAAGGTTTAAAATAATGTGTTGGACTATTTGTGGCGCCTAGCCTTATCAATAGAAAGCCGGTTTATTATCTTTATCGCCGTATCAGTACTTTTCCTGAAGAATTATACCCCAAAAAACCTAAACAATTGCAAAGCCAAATTTTATGACCAAGTCTAAACCCATTATTGCGCAGGGCTGGCTGCGTGCTATAGTCTATTTCTTTATTATTTGTTTATTGGTTTATGGCTTCCAGGTTTTCGGCGATACACTTACCACACAACTTGGTTTGCTAAACGAAGGCGCCAATGCCGACCTGCTAAATTTTGGTTTGTTGTACACGCTTATGGGTGTTTTTATATTCCTGCTTACATGGGCAATGCGCACATTTGTTGACAGACAAAGTTTCCAAAGTCTTGGCTTTACTTTCCGGGGTTATACCAGTGAGGCAGGGCTGGGTTTTTTTATTCCGGTTGCGTTGTTGGGGCTGGGCACGCTGGTACTCATTACATCCGGGTTATTAACTTTTCTTGCCGCAACATTTGATTGGCCAGCCCTTTTGCTCGAAGTACTTTTTATGCTCATCGTTGCCTTTACAGAAGAACTTTTATTCAGAGGATACCTGCTCAATAACCTTATGCAATCTATGAACAGATGGATAGCGTTGATCATTTCATCGTTGCTATTTGCCCTGTTTCACCAAACCAATCCCGATGTAAATATTTTTGCCATTATCAACATTTTTTTGGCAGGGTTGCTATTGGGTCTCAATTATGTCTTTACTAAAAACCTGTGGTTCGGTATCTGCTTTCATTTTGCCTGGAACTATTTTCAGGGACCCGTTTTTGGGTATGATGTAAGCGGGCTGAAACTGACGAGTATATTCCAGCAATCGATCGTGGAGTCTGGTCTGTGGACCGGTGGTGCTTTTGGCTTTGAAGGTTCCCTGTTGTGTCCCATACTTTTCAGTATCTCATTTGTGCTTTTTACCTATTTTTTTAAGCAACGCTATTCGGTAGCGGCCACCTGAGGCACTTTGATTTCAGTCAGGTTGAAAGTAATTTTAATAAAAAATCAGCATGAAAAAATATGTTATCGGTGCATTGGTGGGTGCAGTTTTGGTTTTCGGTTGGCAAGCCATTTCACACCTGCTGTTGCACTACCACTACTCCGCTTATAAAGTTGTTGCCAACCAGGGTACGGTCATTCAAAGTTTGTCAACAATGTTTTCAGAAGAGGGACAGTATTTAGTGCCACAGATTGATCCCAATGCCACACAGGAAGAAATGGAGAAATTTGCTGAAGTATTAAATGGTAAGCCGTGGGCTATGGTAACCTATCACCCCGCCTACAACAACGATATGGCTATGGCATCACTCAGAAGTTTTACAACAGCCTTCCTGTCTGTTTTGCTATTTATCTTTTTGTTGGGCAAGTACCCTGGCAATGGTGGGATCATATTTTTAAAGTCACTTGCTTTTGCTGTGCTGGTGTTTTGTTTTGTTTTCTACAACAGCAACATTTGGTTGCAAACGCCATGGGCAGTAATTAGGCCTGAACTTTACGATTTGCTGGCAGCATGGGGTTTGTGCGGCATTTGGCTGGGCTGGTGGCTAACCAGAACGAGGTTTCAGTTTAAAGAGCGTAAGGTTAATTTTCAACCGTTAGAGTAGCGCCCTAACAGCCCCCGCAAATGGTTACTCAAAAACTGTGAGTTACTACCTAAACTGTTGCGCGAAAGCCACGCAAAAATTGTTCAATAGCTAAGCGCTTTTTTCCTTCCAGTTGCAGATCCAACACATGTATATACCCATCTCTGCACGCAAATTTTAAAAAAGTTTTTCCATCCGTTTCAAAATTGCCGGGCTCAGTTCCAGGAAGTACTTTCTCTTTTTTGCTTTTATAGATCTTTATAATCTTTCCCTGCAGTTTGGTTAGTGCCCCGGGATACGGTGACAAACCGCGTATCAGGTTATGAATTTCATCGCAGGTCTTCTGCCAGTCTATCGTACACGTTTCAGTAAACAATTTCGGAGCGTGTTTCAACTCTTTCGTTTGCTGTTGTACCGCCTCCGCCTGACTCGTCTCCTGCAGCGAGCCATCTTCAATTCCTTTTACTGTTGCCACTAACAGGTTAGCGCCCATCACTTTCATCAGGTCGTGCACCTCGCCGGCAGTTTCATTCTCACCAATCGAAAAAGATTGTTGCAGCAATATGTTGCCCGTATCAATCTCATGTTTCAGTCTAAAGGTAGTAACCCCGCTCTCTTTCTCCCCATTAATGATCGCCCAGTTAATGGGAGCTGCACCGCGGTACTGTGGCAATAAAGATCCGTGCAGGTTAATGGTTCCAAGCGGCGGCATATTCCAAACTACTTCCGGCAACATTCGAAAGGCAACCACTATCTGCAGATCAGCTTTCAACGCACGAAGTTGTTCTATAAACGCAGGGTTCTTTAGTTTTTCAGGCTGCATCAGATTCAGCCCTTTTTCAACCGCATATTTTTTTACAGCACTCTCAGTCAGTTTCATTCCGCGCCCGGCGGGTTTGTCTGGCGAAGTAATTACACCAACAATTTGAAAACCGGCATCTACCAGCGCACTTAATGAAGCAACAGCAAAATCTGGTGTGCCCATAAATACAATACGCAATTCGCTAGGCTGCGGTAGTGATGATGTAATTTCTCCTGGCATCATAATAAGTTAAGTTGGTCAAAATTTCATGAAAAGAAAATGCCAGCTAAAATCAATGAACATACAGGTGAATACAGGCTGCGGTAAGAATGAGAGAGATTTGGTAGCCGGCATGGGAAACGCTATTTAGCAGTTGTTGCGTCGCACCCTTGTACTTTTTGTTCTTTGCTATGGCGTATCAAAATCAGGATACATCAGGTATCTTTTCCTGATCTTTTTAAAGGCTGATAATTTTTTCTCCCAACTTTGCCTGATCTCTTCTTCACTTTTACCTTCTTTTATCTGTTGCATCAACAGCCCGTTTCCTGCAAGACGATTGAAGAAATAATCAGTCGATTTAGCATCAGCTTTCTTTGGCTCAATAAAAAATTTGTCCTTATCCGGAAACAGTTGATACGCTTTCAACAAATAGCTGATCTGCATTTTGCCATTTACTTTATGCAGTATTTCTTCATTTGTTCCAGACACATCCCAGCCATAGCAGCGTTGGTTTTTTAGTTTGGGGCTGCGCCGAGCCCGCATTTGCCACCGGAGTAAAAGCAAACAATGTATCAGGCAATGATGGGTGACCAAATATTTCAAAAGGCTTTTCGGTTCCCCGTCCTTCACTGAGTACCGTGCCTTCAAACAAACACGTGGAGGGATACCAGTACACCGAACCGGCATCTGGCAAATTGGGCGAAGGTTTAATTGGCAAAACGTATTTGCTTTTGTGAGTGTAGTTGCGGCACTTTATCACTGTAATGTTCATCCCTCCTTGTTGTTGGTATGCCGCAGTATCATTTACTAAGCGCATCATCCAGGTGGTCATTACATCGCGATTTAGCCAGCCCATCCCGGTCAGTAAATTGGCGTACTCACCAATGGTCATACCATACACAACAGGTACGGGTTGCATACCTACAAAACTGCTATAGGCAGTGTCTAATACGGGCCCGTCAACATAGAAGCCATTGGGGTTAGGTCTGTCAAGAATGATCAGTGGTTTATTGTATTCGAGAGCGCTCTCAATAAAATATTGCAGCGATGATATATAGGTGTAGAAACGCACGCCTACATCCTGTATGTCGAAGACCAAAATGTCAACATCTGCCAGGTCCTCTTTTGAAGGCTTGCTTTTCTTTCCATACAACGACACTACTGGTATACCCGATTGTTTGTCGATATAGGTATCCACATTTTCACCGGCACCTGCTTCCCCGCGGAAACCATGCTCCGGCCAAATATTTTTACAATGTTAATACCCAGTTTTTGCAGCGTATCTACCAAATGAACTGAGCCAATCATTGCTGTATTGTTGGCAAAAACAGCTACCCGTTTGTTTTGCAGGTGTGGCAGGTATTCTTTTATTTGATAAGCGCCAGGCAAAATGGGCTTCGATGCAATCTTTTTTACAGACTGTTGTTTTGTTTTGGGCACGGGCTTGCGGTGCTGAGCGGAAGATGCTACAACAGCGGAACAGAATAGTAAAATGAGAATTGGTCTACACAGTAAAGACATAGTTTGAGCATTGAACAGCGTCAAATTTAAATTGTTGCGAGGTTATTAATGCCTTTATTTTGCCAAAATTGCCTGCAGAAGTAGCTATGCCCGAGTATTACCGGCCTACACAACTACCGGCAATGGCAAGATTGTTGTGAAAAATCATTTACATAATTTTCCTGTCATAACAGGAAAAATGATACTGCAAATCATCAATAAATAAAACAAACATGCAACAGGTAAAAAGTGGCGATACAGTAAAGGTTCATTATCATGGAAAGCTGACCGATGGCACAACTTTCGACAGCAGCGAAGGTCGTGAACCACTTGAGTTTGAAGTAGGGAGTGGCAGCGTGATCGCCGGTTTCGACACGGGTGTTACCGGTATGTCGGTAGGTGAAAAAAAGACCATAAATATTCCGGTGGATGAAGCCTACGGACCCAAGCAAGACGATCTGTTAATGGAGTTTCCAATGGACCGTTTTCCCCCCGATATGAACCCGGAAATTGGCATGCAACTGAACATGAGTAACGGAGCGGGGCAAAACTTTCCGGTGGTGATAACTGAAGTAAATGAAGATTTGGTTATCCTGGATGCCAATCACCCGTTGGCCGGTGAAGACCTGACCTTTGACCTGGAACTGGTTGAAATAAAGGGTAAGAGCCCGTTGATCATTATGCCTTAAAATTTATGAATAGAAATGATAAAGCCGGATGCGAAATGCACCCGGCTTTTTATTTTTCCGCTGACCGCAGAATGGTAGAACCAGTTACTATTTATAAGTATCTTTTTAAAATTCTGGTGCATTTAAATCATTAGTAATCGGTAAGAAAAGCCGCTCTGGAAAGATGCAGTACAAGGGTGCGACGCAACTATGTCGCATGTTATACCTATGCCTGGCTCCCCAAAAAACCACTAGGCTTGAGAACCCTTTGAGAATGTACAAAAATAAAATCTGCTAATGAAGCACGGCTTTAATTTTAGGCGCAAGACTATCAGCCCACACTTTGTATTCCTTACCGGAAGGGTGCAGATTATCGTAGGCAATGAGCGTGTTGTCAGTAGCGGCAAGACGGGTTGAGGGAGTGATATCGGTATATGAAACCCCGTATTGCAAAGTGATGCGCAAGTTAATGGCATTGAACTGATCTATCTGCATTCGCACAAATGCCTTGTTGGCTTCGGGCACAAAGGGCGTTGCACTATAGTCGGGAATACTAAGCACAAAAACATGATCTTTTTTGTTGCCAGCCAGGTATATAGATCTTAAAAGCAATGCTTCAAAATTAGCTGCATATCCTGTCGTATCGCGCCGCTGGTACTGATCGTTTACACCGATCAACAAGGTAACCACATCGTAGCCCGGCGAGAGTTGAGTTGCGTTGATCGCCTGCATCAAATTAATGGTTGTCCACCCGGTAGTTGCTATATATAAGGGATCAGCAATCAATACATTGTCTAGTCGTAAAAGTTGCACCGTTTGTGCCGGAAACCGTTCATAGGACGCTACACTTTGCCCGATAGTATAAGAATCGCCAAGCGCCAGAAAACTATATTCGTGTTTTGCCGTTGTGTCGGGCACGTGCGTAGTGTCGGTATGTAAAGTAGTATCAATTATTGGTATGGTATCGGTTACAGGTGGTACAATAGGTCCGGGTGTTATAGTGTCGCTTTTGCCGCAGCTAACACAAACCAGCAGTACCAAAAGCAAACTTACAAAAGAAGAAAGACGCATAGAAGACTGCTTTATAGGTTAGGTCAACTTCATTGCCAGCTATGGAACAAACATAGTTACCGGCAATCTAAACAACCGCGCTATATACGTTAGCTGCCTGTGAAATGTTTTATTTACTATAAAAAGTACAGGCCTTACTTTTGTAGCCCTTTATTAAAAACTGTAAACTAAACCAATTTAAACGATGGCTGAAAAAATTAAAGTTGCCAATCCGGTGGTAGAATTGGATGGCGATGAGATGACCCGCATCATCTGGAAATTCATTAAAGAAAAGCTGATCCTGCCCTATCTTGACCTCGACATAAAATACTACGACCTGGGTATGGAATACCGCGACGAAACCGATGACCAGGTAACGGTAGATGCGGCAAATGCGATCAGGCAATATGGTGTGGGCATCAAATGTGCTACCATTACCCCCGACGAACAACGGGTAGAAGAATTTGGCCTGAAACAAATGTGGAGATCGCCTAACGGAACCATCCGTAATATTCTGGATGGCACCGTGTTTCGCGAACCAATTGTAATGAACAATGTGCCGCGCCTGGTACCAAACTGGACCGCCCCTATTTGCATAGGTCGCCATGCGTTTGGCGATCAGTACCGCGCAACCGATTTTGTTACCAAAGGCAAAGGCAAGCTTACCATAAAATTTGAAGGTGAAGATGGTACGGTAAAAGAATTCGAGGTTTACAATTTTAAAGGCGATGGTGTAGCGCTGGCTATGTACAATACCGACGAAAGTATCATAGGGTTTGCCCGCGCATGCTTCAACCAGGCATTGATGAAGGGTTGGCCGCTGTATCTCTCTACCAAAAACACCATTCTTAAAAAATACGACGGACGCTTCAAAGACATCTTCGAAGACATTTATCAAAAAGAGTTCAAAGCCAAATTCGATGAGGCAGGACTTACCTACGAGCATCGCCTGATCGATGACATGGTTGCCAGTGCCCTGAAATGGAATGGCAACTTTGTATGGGCTTGTAAAAACTATGATGGCGATGTGCAAAGCGACACGGTTGCCCAGGGCTTTGGTTCGCTTGGTCTAATGACCTCAACGTTGGTTACGCCCGATGGCACCGTAATGGAAGCCGAGGCTGCACATGGCACAGTTACCCGCCACTATCGCGAGCACCAGAAAGGTAAGCCAACTTCAACCAATCCTATCGCTTCCATTTTTGCCTGGACAAGAGGTTTGGAATTCCGAGGCAAACTGGACAACAACCAGGAGCTGATCGATTTTTGCCATGCGCTGGAGCAGGTTTGCATCGAGACCGTAGAAAGTGGCAAGATGACGAAAGACCTGGCGATCACCATCAAACCAAAGGTTGAGCATGGTACTGACTATCTTTACACCGAAGAATTTTTGGAAGCCATTGATCAAAATCTGAAAGTAAAATTGGGTAAATAATTTACGCTTATAAATTGATAGAAATGCCGGGCAATTTGTCCGGCATTTTATTTTTGCCATTTGCTTGTTTTGGTAGTCAGCCACGGTGGTAGTAGCGGCTTTTCTTGCGTCGCACCCTTGTACAGTTAGCACTTTAGGGGGCTGAAAAACTGATAATTTACTTGAGACAAGTTGCAGAAATCTCCCACTTAACCACTCTAATTTTTTTGTGTCAGATAATTTATAGCAGGCTTTACTTCACTTTACAGTCGCGGTTATTTTTGTAAAATATCTATAATGCAGAATAGTTTTTGCCATATAATAAATCAACAAGCACACCCAAGGTTTACTGTTGAACGAAGCGTTCCCCACAGCTTTGGAAACAGGCGCAAAGTTTCCTTTTAAAAGGCTCAACTGCCGGTTATCATAACACTACCTTTCCTCACTAATAGCTGCTTCATCGAAGGATAGTAACCCAACCACGCAGTGGAGACAAACCACGCTTTAGATCGATGACGTAATAATAAGTGCCGATGGGTAAAGGTTTGCCCTTGAAGGTGCCATTCCAGTCGTTATTATAATTTTTGGACTGCAAAATGCGCGAACCAAAACGATCAAAAACAGTTAGGTTATAGTCGGTGTAAGTATTGAGCGCGATTATGTGCCAGGTATCATTTACCCCATCAGCGTTGGGCGAAAAGGCATTGGGTACAATGACTTTTTTGTAAACTGTAACCCTTACAGTATCTGATGCAGAGCCACAACCATTGTCTGCAATAGCAGTTAATGTATAGGTAGTGCTGATGGGTGGGAACACAGTTGGCTGCACCGCCTGTGCGTCGCTTATGTTAATGGCCGGCGACCAAAAATTGCCCGCTATTTTTCCTTCTATGGTTGCCAACAACTGCACGGATTGCCCCTCCAAAATGGCCTGGTCAGGCCCGGCATCGGCCTGTGGAGATGCGATTACATCAATATTTACCGACGCGCTGTCTGTGCACTGGTATTGGTTAAAAACAACAACAGTGTAGGTAGTAGAATCTGCTGGGGTAGCCACAGGATCGGAAATGTTGGTTGCCGATAAACCCGCAGGTGGCGACCATACATAAGTCTCGCCGCCTGAAGCGTTTAAACTAATGCTGCTGCCTTTACAAACTGCTGCTGAGGCAAAACCGGTAGCTGCCTGCGGGCGTGGAGCGATGACAACATCCGCCGAATCACCTGCCCTGCAGCCAACAGTAGACTCAACAGTTACAAAGTATTTACCGGCATAGGCTGGGGTGGCGGCTACACGGCTAATGGTACCACCTGTTGCGGAATAGTTGCCGGGACCCCGCCAGGTGTATTTATCGCCACCGATAGCCGTAATACTCATTGTGCTTCCTTCGCAAACCGGGCTGTTGGTTGTTGTACTAGTGGTTGGTTTTTCATTGATACGTACCGTCAACACACTTGAGGTAATGCGACATGTGGTAATAGAAGTATTGGCAGTTTCAACAGCAGTAAAACGATACAGATATTCGCCGGCGGGCGATGCAGACGTAAATGACCTCACCAGGCTAGTTTGGTCAGCACCTGGAATATCGGCCAGGAAGCACCACCATTGTTGCTTACTTGCCATTGATATTTCGGGTTGCTATATCCCTGCGACACGTCGCAGGTGAGCGTTACATTGGCATTATCTCCAAAACAAAGGTCTTTTACAGAACCTGCTGCGCCGCCTGCAAAAGCTGGCGTTAGCTGTGCGCCACACGGGCGGAAGGTAATATCATCGATAGCCAGGTCATTGCCACAGCCACCGCTTGAGTTGTTAAAGATGCGTAAGACAACATCGGATACTTGCGCAGGGGTGGTAAAGAAAAATCCTTTTTGTATCCAGGTAGGCGCAGCAGTAGCACGAAAATCGCCTGTTGAATAGCTTTGTAAAACAGCACCGGATGTTGTCTCAATATTAAAAGTAAGATTCGGAGACAACGTGACTCCACCACAAGCCGTTGGTAAGATCACGTTCATGATCCAGGCGGCAAATTCGTAGGTGGTACCGGGGCATAGTCCTTTAACCGTGTCCAGGTAAAATTCGCTTTGCTGTAGCGAGGCATTGATCAGCATAAAATAACCATTGGGATTACCGGTATGGTCAGAAGTAAGAGAATGCCATGTTTGACCGAAACAACCGGTGGTGCTATTGGCAATGGTATAAAAGCCATCGTTGGGACAATCGAAACTGTAGTAGGTAAGATTTCTGGTAGTTGCCAATGGCGGTCCAGGGTTAGACCCGGAACCAAAAGTTATATTAACGATCGGATCTCCTAAACTTCCCTGGCAAAGCTGTGCCGAGGCTATAATAGAAATAAAAAACACAACAAATAGCAGCGATAGTTTCTTAGCAATCATTGGCACGGTAAAAAGAAAGATGTAAGATCAATGGAAAAAGCCCTGAACCTGAAAAGCAGCCTTAAATATAGAAATAAAACATCTGCTTAAATCACGTCACTTAAATAAGTAGCAGCTATAACAAAAAGAAAAGCCGCAACATTTGTCGCGGCTTCTATTATTTGTTCAAAAGTTCTTATCCAATTTTTTCAACCTGCATATAGTTCAATTCTACGGGTGTTGACCTGCCAAATATTTTTACTGTTACTTTCAATTTTTTCTTTTCATCATTTACTTCTTCTATCACTCCATTGAAATCATTAAACGGACCTTCTATTATCTTAATAGTTTCACCAACAATAAAAGGCTCATTCATCGTCATACCCTGGTCGTTCATTTCATCTACTTTACCAAGCATCTTATTGACCTCAGTTTTCCGCAGCGAAATGATATTTCCTTTGGCACCTTTACCATCAGTTAAAAAGTGCATTACATTGCTCACATTACTGATCACCTGCACCATATCATCGGTCAGTTTACCTTCAAAAGCTTCCAGGAATAAGTAGCCGGGATACAGGTTTTTTTCCCGCATTACCTTCTTACCATTCTGCACTTTATACACCTTTTCCATTGGCAAGAAAACCTGCTTGATAGTTTCAGTCCAGCCACTGCGTGTCACTTCCTTATCCAGGTATTCTTTTACCTTACGCTCTTTACCACTTACTACGCGCAATGCATAATATTTGGTAAGCTCCTGTTCAGCCGCTGCCGGGTTGTTCGTATTTGTACTGGTTTCTTCCATTATTTAAACAGGGAGTAAATAAGCTTAAGCAGGTTTTGCGACGCAAAGTCCATTATCCAAACCAAAGCAGTTATGATAAGTGTTGCAATTAATACAACAACGGTTGATTGCTGTAGTTGCAACCATGTTGGCCAGGTTACTTTCTCCGTTAACTCCTGGTAACTCTCTTTAAAATAAGTTGAAATCTTGTTCATTTTCTTTATTTGGAAATTGGATGCTTGCATTGGGAGCCTTTTACATTCACTTCAAGAATACCAAAGCTACCACATCAAATTACGTCCGCACGGGAACAAGGATTCGAACCCTGATCAAAGGTTTTGGAGACCTCTATTCTACCATTGAACTATTCCCGTATGAAAATATTTAACTCTAAGTTGAGAAATACTTCTTAAAACAAAGTACCTAGACTATGTCTAAGTACTTTGCGAATATACATTTACTTTTCATCCTCCCCGCAAGGAGTACAAAATGTGTCTTATTTCAGAATTTCAGTAACCTGTCCGGCACCTACTGTACGTCCACCTTCGCGTATGGCAAACTTCAAACCTTTCTCCATTGCAATTGGCTGGATCAATTTTACAGTCAATGAAGTATTGTCACCTGGCATTACCATTTCAGTTCCTTCAGGCAGCACACACTCACCGGTTACGTCTGTAGTACGGAAGTAAAACTGTGGGCGATACTTGTTAAAGAATGGAGTATGACGTCCACCTTCTTCTTTGCTCAGTACATACACCTCACCTTTAAACTCGGTATGGGGTGTTATAGAACCCGGCTTACAGATAACCATACCACGACGGATCTGAGATTTCTCAATACCACGCAACAGCATACCTGCATTATCACCAGCCTCACCACGATCCAACAACTTCTTAAACATTTCCACACCAGTAATAGTAGATGTCAGCGGAGCTTCCATTAAGCCAACTATCTCAACAGGCTCACCTACTTTTATCACTCCACGCTCAATACGACCGGTAGCAACTGTACCCCGACCAGTAATAGAGAATACGTCCTCTACACTCATCAGAAACGGTAGATCAACAGGACGGGGAGGCAATGGAATGTAGCTATCAACAGCATCCATCAATTCGTCAATTTTGGCAACCCATTTGTCTTCACCGGCTAATGCACCGGTAGCAGAACCTTGGATAATAGGCGTATTGTCACCATCAAAGCCATAAGAGCTTAACAGGTCACGAATTTCCATTTCAACCAGTTCAAGTAATTCAGGATCATCAACAAGATCAACCTTATTCATAAATACCACTATCTGAGGTACACCTACCTGGCGGGCAAGAAGAATGTGTTCTTTAGTTTGTGGCATAGGACCATCAGTAGCAGCCACAACAAGGATAGCACCATCCATTTGAGCAGCACCTGTAATCATATTTTTCACATAGTCAGCGTGACCTGGACAGTCAACGTGAGCATAGTGACGGTTAGCAGTTGCATATTCTACGTGCGCAGTATTGATTGTGATACCCCTTTCTTTCTCTTCAGGTGCTCCATCAATTTCATCATAATTTTTCTTTTCCGCTAAACCTTTTTTTGACAAAATATCGGTTATAGCGGCAGTCAAAGTTGTTTTACCGTGGTCAACGTGACCAATGGTACCAACGTTAACGTGAGGTTTATCCCTCTTAAAGTTCTCTTTTGCCATTTTATTTGTTTTTAGATTGTGGTTTTTAAATTTTGAAAACCTGTTTCGGGCGCGAAAGTAGGTTTTTGTATTTATTGTTTTATGACAGTTAACCAGTATCTATTAAATCTTAATGTTCCTATTTACTATAAACACTTTGCAACTACCCGGAATTGTTTAATACTGTTAATCCCCAATACATCGAGAGCTCTCTGTCATTGCTCTATACAATTCGCTTCAACACCTAGCTGTATAGATTGAACTCGTTTCGATAGATCATTGCTCACAAGCTTCAATTACACGATGAACATTATGGAATTGAATCAATGACCTCATACTCGATCTCATCAATCGCTAAAACTCAGAGCTGTTGATGAGAATTGAACTCACGACCTCTTCCTTACCAAGGAAGTGCTCTACCCCTGAGCTACAACAGCTTGTATAGAGTTCGTTGATCAATTGCTGACAATTATAAAAATCCGATCATTTGCCGACTGTCATCTGACAACCAATCATGAGCGGAAGACGAGTCTCGAACTCGCGACCTATAGCTTGGAAGGCTATCGCTCTACCAATTGAGCTACTTCCGCTTTTACTATTTTGACTGTTAAATAGCTAAATTTTAAAACGCAGATTAATTGGTATTTAAAATTAAACACTTAAAATTCAATCATTTAAACATAACTAAAGAACTGTGGGCAGAGTAGGGTTCGAACCTACGTACTCGTGAGAGAACAGATTTACAGTCTGTCGCCTTTAACCACTCGGCCATCTGCCCATTTAATAGTATTCAGATCTTACTATCAAGAATAAGCGACTTATCCTTACACCTGATACTAACATGTTACAATATAGAGCCGAAGAAGGGAGTCGAACCCCCGACCTGCTGATTACAAATCAGCTGCTCTACCAACTGAGCTACTTCGGCATAATTACTACATGTACAAAAAATTAAAAGCCTAACCGACTTTTAACCTTGAAATAATTACACAGTCTGGTAAAGAACAATCTGCTTAATAATCAATCAAACAAAGATCTTTAACCGCTATAAAATACCCTGTTTATTTTCGGGATGGCAAAGGTAAGGGAAAACTTGAAATACCAAAATTTTGAAAAATGTTTTTTCAAGAAATTTTTATTACTCATACGAATGTTATTGTGGCTGATTTAACATATCTGGCAGTGGCATTTTGCGGGTTGAGAAGGATCTATAATAACATCGAATAGAGTCGCGTTTAATTACTCTGTTTTGCATAGTTGCACTGTCGATATAAAATTGTCCCGTTTGCTATGTAGCTAATACTTAATCATCAAACGATTGTCATCTAACTTCCTTTCTTTCAAAAATTATGCTTTCAATTGCTTTCGTGTTTGCTTGCACCCGGCGAGTACAAGACATGCAGCAATAATAATAATGCGGTAAGGTTTTCATATGGTAAAGGTGCAATAAAAAAAGACCTCAATGAGGCCTTTTTATATTTTAGATTAGCTGCTTACGCTGCTTGTTTTTCTTTTTGTCGTTTTAATTGATTAACAATAGATAAATAGGCATTGTCAAAAGATTCTTCAAAAGATTTGGAGGATGCTTTTACAAAAAAATCATGCTTAGGAACATGAACACGAAGTTCTACAATTTTGTCTTTTAAAGTGTGAACGACATTATCCAAGTTTAAAAAAACATCAACTTTCGTTATTCGGTCATGGAAAGTATTAAGTTTTTCAACTTTTTTTCTTACAAAATCTATTAGTTTTTCATCGCCGTTAAAATGCACAGTTTGAATTTTTACGTCCATAACAATTACTGTTTTATGTGAATGAATAAATAAAGAACTAATGTACATTTTGTACATAGGCATTGGAAAATGTAAGCTTGTATGAAGTTAGAATAATGCACAGAAACTTTCGTTTTTAATGCTACAGTTTTTGAAATTTTCACGGTGTAAGTGCCTCCTATTCCGTGTTTCGAAAGATAAAAAAATTATACCTGAAACAATCAGAAAATACCAGAAAAGTGTAGGAACAATAGGTGAATTTTAATCCGGCGAAGCAAAGTTTAACGGTATTTAAACAGGATACATAAATTATGAAACAAAAAGCTAATAATCAGCCTTTAGGATGAGCTTTTTTATATATATCTTTTGAACTTGCTCGATAGTGTTATGCGTATAGATCTGGGTGGCAGCCAGGCTGCTATGACCAAGCAGTTCCTTTACTAGCATTTAGTTCTGCGCCATTATTTGTAAAGGTGAGTTGCAAAAGTATGTCGCAATACATGCGGGACTTTTTTTTGACAAAGTAGTAACTGAAGACAGCCTTGCCTTAACAACATTGTAAACATATTTAGGATAAAGTGCTTTCCCTTTTTCATTTACCAGAGATTGGGAACAACATCTGCCGATACTTTGTTTTTTATCAGCAATATAGTCGCTTAATTTCTCCTGTCAGCTCTGCTTTGAAACAGGAATAATTCTTTCTTTATTTCCTTTGCCCAAAACTTTTACCTGGCTGTTAGATTGTCTATCGGTACTTTCTTCAGGTTGATCAATTCACTTAACGCATACCTGTTGCATAAAACAGATCAAGCAATAATTTTTCCGTTTTGTCCTTTCCAGGTATCAGTAAATCAACATGCTGTTGCAAGCTTCTGCATATCGTTATTCAAACAAAAGACGGCAGCCGTTTACCAACTTTTGGTGAAATAATAGTTGTCATAGCGGGCTTTGCTTCACCAATCCCATTTTTAACTGGTATTTGAAAAAAGATTTAAGCGAAGAAATCTTACGGTTGAGGCTTTTTGGCGTAATTTCGTCGCTTCGCATTTCTGCAAGCCACGAACGAACAAAACCTGGAGTAATGTCCGGCAATGAGGACATCGTATTGACTGAGCAGAAATGCAAAAAATTGCTCCAGGTCAGTTTGGTAGGAAATGATAGTATGTTGCGAATATCGCTTTTCAAACTGCAGATATTCAAGAAAGGAACGATACCTATGGGATGGTAAGTATGGGGCATAAAAAAACTGATAGACGTAAAGTTATGACTTTAGGCTATCAGTTTAAATATGTATACGGAAAATTGAATTTAACTTTCAAAATCGCCGTTAGCCATTTGTTGACGATAGATTGCTTTCAACACCTGAGTTCTGCGTTCAACAGAAGGTTTCATGAAAGACTGGCGTGCTCTTAATTGCAATAAGAACTTTTGATTTTTCAAATTTCTTCTTGTACTTCTTCAGCGCCTTGTCAATGTTTTCGCAATCTTTTGAGTCAATAATGAGCATAGTAGATACCTCCTTTGGTAAATTTTAGGACGGCAAAGATAAGAGAATTACTGTAAAATACCAAATATATTAAGACAAATTAAAAAGAGCGGTAATTTGCAGCCATGTTTACAGGAATTATTGAAGCATTTGGAATTGTTCAATCCATTAGAAAAACAAGGAGCAAACACACTTTTTGGATTTCTTCCCCTTTTTCGACTGAATTTAAAGTAGATCAAAGTGTAGCCCACAATGGTGTTTGCCTTACAGTGGAAGAAGTAAAAAATTGGACATCACCGGGTAACCGCAATTGAAGAAACTTTAAAAAAAACAAACATCGTTTCTGGCAGGAAGGCATCCTGGTAAACCTGGAACGCTGCATGACGATGAATGGGAGAATTGATGGCCATATAGTGCAGGGACATGTAGATACAACTGCTATTTGTACAGAAAAGAAAGACCTGAATGGAAGTTGGGAATTTCGATTTCAAATTGAACCGACAGTTTGCTCAGTTGATAATTGAAAAAGGATCTATCAGCCTAAATGGTATAAGCCTTACCATTTTTAATGTTGGTCACCATACTTTTACAGTAGCAATCATTCCCTTATACGTATAACCACACCAATATACAGCAGATGGAAGTAGGAAGTACTGTAAACATTGAATTTGACATGATTGGCAAATATGTAAACAGGATGTTATCCCTTCCAGAAATAATATGAGTAATGCCTGCACCTTCTGTTGCATTGCCATTCTAAATTGGAATGGAAAAAATTTTTGAAAGCTTTGCTTCCCGACACTTACAGCAACTAACTTATTCCAATTACACCATTTATGTAATTGACAATACAAGCAGCGATAATTCGCTGATATACTGCAAAGAAAATTTCCCTTCAGTTCACTTTATTAAATTAACCAATAACTATGGTTTTGCCGGTGGGTACAACCAGGGATTAGCTAATATTGAGGCTGAGTATATCTTGATGATGAACTCTGATGTGGAGGTTCCCTCTTCATTTTTAGAACCCTTGTTAGCAACAATGGAGAGTGACGATACCATCGCTATTGTGCAACCTAAACTTCTCGACCAGCGCAATCCGCATATGTTTGAACATGCTGGTGCAGCCGGTGGCATGATAGACTTTCTGGGTTACCCTTTTTGTCGCGGGAGAATTTTTGATACAGTGGAGCCAGATAACCAACAATACAATGAACCCGCTGAGATTTTCTGGGCAAGTGGTGCCTGCTGCCTGGTACGCACAGCAGCCTACAGACAGGTTGGCGGCATGTATGAATATTTCTTTATGCACTCAGAAGAGATAGATCTTTGCTGGCGATTGCAAATCCACCATTGGCGTATTGTTTATTGTCCTGCTGCACACATTTTTCATCTTGGTGGTGGCTCTTTATCTTATCAAAGTCCACGAAAAACTTATCTCAACTTTCGCAATAATATGGTGATGTGTTTGCGCAATTCACCCTGGTATTACAACCTATGGCTTTTTCCTACCCGCCTGGTGTTAGATATAGCAGCAGCGGTTCAATACCTGTTGAAAAGTGATGCGCAAAATTGTTTGGCAGTCCTTAAAGCATACCGCGACATTGTCAAATGGATGATCATCGGAACCAACTCTCCCACCCAAAAAAGATCATTACTTTCCCTTCCGGCTGTCTTTAAGAAATCAATCGTCTGGCAATATTTTGTGCAAGGAAAAAAATATTTTAGGCGTTGATGACTACTGCTTAATGTCGGGAGTATTTAAACCTTTCCAGGTGACAAGCGCTTGTTCCTTCAGGTATTTTAATGGTGCCAGCCCCTACATTACTGGTGTGTCGTATTTGGTTTTCAAATTAACATTTCCTGGAAATTGAATTAATGAGCAGGTAAAGTTGAGACTTGAGCCTCATCGTAATAGTGTTGTACAACTATTCTGCCCGTATCTGCGCCGGGCGCCAGCCAGAGAACGCCGGTTTTGAAGCCAAGGCGAAAAACGGGTAAACGATGTATGCTTAAGTTCAATGTGTCAATGGTAAGTGTATCGGAGGTATTCTTAAAATGGCCAAGAACTTTGGTATATGTATTCCTGGAATAAGAAGAAGCATCTTTATAATTAGCAGCCGCATCGTATTTGCCGAACAGCCAAAAAACAATACCAGTCAGTAGAAGCGTTTTAAGTAGCCCCTGAATAGCTGGTCTGCTGTAAAAGACAGAAACGCCACCAATGCTGACCAGCATCAGCAAAAACAATGAAGGCAGAAAAAGGTAACGTCCGGATTCAAATGAATTGATAGGCACGCCGAGTGAGACAATAGGTGCGATGGAGAAGAGGATAGAGATTACAAACCACGAAATTTTTACCCGGCGGTCTACGATCTCTTTCTGAAATTTCCAACCGGTATATACCATCAATATCACCAAAACCACAACGCTACACACAAAGGGTATTGCCGTCGACGGATTTAGGAACAAACGGAAGAAAATTTTACAGAAGTTGCCAAACAAAGCCAAAAAGTTAAAGGCCAAATAATTGCCAGCTTCATAAGTACCTAAGATTTCCGAGGTCATAAATTTGCGTACGATTAAATATACAAATGAGACGAAGCAAAGACCTAACACCAACCGCAGCCGCTGTTTCCGCAATACCTTATCACCTGTGGTAAATACAATTATTAATGCAGCTACAGGCAATACTATTGCTTGCTCGTAGGTGAATAGTGCAACGGTGAAAAAGAATTCGGCAAAAAGATAGCTTATTGTCGTGATCCTTTGTTTAAACAAAACGGAAAACGACAACAGAAAAAATATGGCGGATAAGGTTGCAGTACGTCCCAATATCCAGGCGATAGTTTCTGCCGACTCTGCGTAAGAAAGAAATAAAACAACCGCTAACAATGCAGCTTGTAGTGCCCGGGGCTTATTAATATTTAGCCAGTTCACCTGCACATCAAGAGTCAGAAAATATAGCTGGATACCTACTATAAAATGCAGGATCAATGCTGTCAGGTGATAGCCAAATGCATGCCTACCGAAGATCTGTAACTCTAACCGCACCAGTAGTTCATGCACCGGTCGTACCGAATTGGTTTGAAATAACTTTCCCTTATCTGACAGCGGAATGTGGAAGAAATCATCGTTAAAAAATAAAAATTGCCGGGCCAAAACCAATAGATGTTAATTAAAACCAGTAGCACGATATGACGAGCCAGCCTTTGTATTTCATACCCAATTAAAATCAGTATTTTTTGTGCAATGTACCTATTACACCTGCCTTCCCTTCATTGCAGAACTAACCGCCTGGTCCATCACCCGTTCGGCATAAGGCCGGCTGATATCATTTAGTTCTTCCACCTTTTCGATGAATCAGATCTTTATCCTCCATGGTTAGCGCAAGTTGAAGAGCCTGCATAGCTTCGGCAGTTGCAATCAATTCCTCCTGCGTAAGTAACGCTGCATTTTTTCCAATGAACTTTTCGGTAGTTTCCAGCAATTGTTCTCCTTCGGTTCTTGCTTCCACCAGGGCACGTTTTGCAATATCATCTTTTGCATGAGTAATACTATCCAGCAACATCTTTTCAACGTCGGCATCACTTATTCCATATTGCGGTTTTACTTCTATACTTTGCTCAACACCACTTCGCAATTCTTTTGCCTTCACTACCAAAATTCCATCTGCATTAATCAAAAAAGAAACTTCCACTTTTGGAAACCGGCAGGCATGGCGGGAATGCCGGATAGATTAAATTCGGCCAGTTTCCGGTTGTCCTGCACCAGATCACTTTCGCCCTGGAACACACTGATGCGCATACCACTTTGTCCATCTTTATGCGTGGTATATTGCCTGCCCACTTTGGTAGGTATTTTAGAATTTCGTGGATATCAACACATCCATCAGACCACCCATGGTTTCAATACCAAGGCTAAGTGGCGTAATATCAAGCAACAGAAATTCTTTGTTGTTGCCGGCAAGAATATCAGCCTGCACGGCAGCACCCAACGCCACCACTTCATCAGGATTAACAGTATCATTTACCGGTTTTCCAAAAAAAGCACTCACCGCCTTTTTTACCAGCCGGCACCCTGGTGCTTCCGCCCACCATTACCACACTTTCAATATTTCATGCACGTCAATCTTTGCATCGGCAATGGCACTGCTGCAACTATGTGATCGTTCTTTCTATCAACGGATGCAATAAGTTCTTCAAATTCGTCTTTTGTAATAGCTAAGTGTCAATTCACCAATGTAGCTTCAAAATTTCAGTCGTTACTTAAATGTTTTTTTGCTTCTTCTGCTTTTAGCCGCAGCGTTTGCGACAAGTTCTTTGTTCTGCTGAAGTTCACTTTCTGCTAATCCCAGTTTGTTTCATCCAATGTTGAACAATCACCCGGTCAAAATCATCTCCGCCCAAATAAGTATCGCCATTGGTACTCAACACTTCAAAAATCCCATTGGTAATTTGCAGAATGGAAATATCGAAAGTTCCTCCGCCAAGATCATACACTGCAATCGTTTTCTTTCATCTTTACCCAAACCCAAACCATAAGCAAGACTTGCAGCAGTAGGTTCATTAATAATCCGCAGTACATCTAAACCGGCAAGTTTCCTGCATCGCGTGTTGCCTGCCGTTGGGCATCGTTAAAATAAGCAGGACCGTAATAACTGCTTTAGTAACCGGTGTTTTTAAAATATGTTCTGCCCGTTGTTTAAGTTCTTTTAAAATAAAAGAAGACAAATCGATCGGTGAATAAAACTTATCGCCTACCTGCACTTTTACCAGGCTTTCGGTATCATCATCAATTACTTTATAAGTAAAGAAAGAAGCATTTTCTTTAACATCATTATAGCTTTTACCCATCAAACGTTTAGCACTAAAGATGGTATTTTGCGGTTCTGTAATCAGGTATTGTTTTGCCTCTTCGCCTACTGTTACATTTCCCGTTTCATCAAAATGAATAATACTGGGAACAAGGCTGCTGCTGTTATGTTCTTTTAATGCAACCGGCTGTTTGCTTTCAGGATGAATGATAGCAAAGGCTATTGGTGGTACCGAGGTCGATACCTACAATCATTTCTTCTTTTTGCAGACTTCCCGTAGCTATATTAATTCCTATTTTGGCCATGATAAATTATTTGCTGCAAATGTAGCACAAAGGCATTGAAGGGGTTTTCAGCCGCATGTACCAATGAACAATGAATAATGAACAATGAATAAAGAACAATGAATAATAAATGTCGTTTAGTTAGGAGTATTTTTTGGGAACCAGCTTTTGGAATTCTTTTGAACATCGTTGTGTCACTCCCTTGTACTTGTAGATATACATTCGGCTTCTACCTGTAAATGCCTTAACTAAACGACATTGAATGAATAATGAATAGTGAATAATGAATAATGAATAATGAACAATGAAGCAATCATCCAACACTTCAGCCATTACAACCATTCAAGCCATTAAACAATTCAACCATCACAACAATTCAACCATTCAACCATCAAACAATTCAACCCGGAACAAGATGGTTTTTTGGTAGTCAGCATTTGATCTCTGTGAAGCATTGTTGCGACAGTCTACCCCGCCCTACAGCGGGGCTCCGTTCGTCGGCAACGCTTTGAAAGTGCAGTAGAAGAAGAACAGCAACGGGTGTTGTTCGCAATTCCTGTAAGGGAAAAAAAATGCTTGCTTTCGAAGCCGGGAGACTGCCTTCTATCCTGTGAATCCTTTGCCTTGTACGGTTTAGAAGAATGTTACCAGATGCTCGTCACAGAAACCAAAACAAATCAAAAACCCGCCGGGCATTTTGCAGTCTCCGTATTTTCTTTACATTTAGTTTTTTACGTTGAAACATTGACCAGGACTAAAAAACTTTAGCTATTAATGACAGCGATAACCCAATTCTCAACAATCCATATAAAGAGCCTAAACTACATTATGCCACCGATGCAGAAGGAAGCCTAAATTACCAGGACATAAGAGAAGGGCGTAGAATATTCACAACGGACATACAGGTAATTCCAAACAGGCAGGGAGCACAGCCATCCATGTTTGATGTAAACGAAGAAGAAGCGTACCTATGGAACTCATATCGTAAATCTTACCCGCAAAGAAGTTGGAAAGTGGAGAGATGAAGGTTATTTGAATACTACCCGTGTTACAAAAGAGCTTTTAGATTATTGGTTTCTCAATCCTGAAAGACCAAGCTACAAACAATTATTTTTTGCCCAACAGGAAGCAGTTGAAACGGCTATTTGGTTAAATGAAGTTGCTGAACGTTCTAATGCAGGTAACCACATATTAAACCTTTTGAAGCAGGGACAACAAACTGTTTCGGATAATGCAGAAAGCCAACTTCCAAGAGTAGCTTTTAAGATGGCAACGGGTAGCGGTAAAACCGTGGTAATGGCTTGCCTGCTTTTATACCATTATTTTAACCGGCAGGAATATCGCAGCGACACCCGTTTTGCTGATTACTTTTTAATGGTTGCTCCAGGCATTACCATTAAAGACCGTTTAGGGGTTTTATATGTTGATACAGTTACAAGCAACCCAAAAGAAATTAATGACTATTACAGGCTGCGTGACCTCGTTCCTGCAAAACACTTAAAGACTTTAGAAGGCTTAAATGCTAAGCTTATTATTAGCAACTATCATCAGTTTGAACCAAAAACTTTGCAGGGGAATAAAAGAAGTCCTTTTGATGGAAAAATAGGTGAAGATGGAAAAAAGCAGGAAGCAAAAGAAGATTTTGCACAGGTTGTAAAAAGAGTATTAGGTAAATTTAAAACAGGCAGTCGTTTATTAATTATAAATGATGAAGCCCATCATTGTTACCTGCCTAAAGAGAAAGGAAAGAATACAGAAGATGAAAATGCAGCGGATGAAAATGAAAGGGCAGCAGTATGGTTTAGTGGGTTAAGAGAAATGAGTAAACGTTTCCAGTTAAAGAATGTTTATGACCTTTCAGCAACACCTTATTATTTAAAAGGGTCAGGTTACGAAGCTTATGCATTGTTTCCCTGGGTAGTGTCAGACTTTGGATTAATTGAGGCAATAGAAAGTGGACTTGTAAAAATTCCTTTTCTTCCGGAAAGTGATAATACACAGGAACTATCTATGCCGGTGTTGCGTAACTTGTATGAGCATGTAAGAGAGTGGGCTACCAAAGAAAGGTCAGACCAAACAAAAGAAAGAAGCTAAAGAAAAAGGTGAGAAACTTAACGAAGCACCACCACAATTACCCAAGACATTAATTGCCGCATTAGAACAATTTGTTGACCACTATAACCGCTACGATAAAGGTATGCGGGAAGCTGGTGAAGGTAAAGCTAACCTATTTACAGAGCCACCAGTTTTTATTGCAGTATGCAACAACACTTCTGTTTCTAAAGAAGTATATAAATACATTGCAGGTTTTGAATTTGAAGATGCAAAGGGAGAAAGAAAAGTTTTTACAGGTAAGTACGATGTTTTTTCTAATTACAATCCACAAACCTTACAGCCTTATAAAAAGCCACCAACATTATTAATAGACAGTGATGCATTAGAAAACAGCAACCAGGTTGGTGAAGATTTTAAAAAAGTATTTGCACCTGAAATTGAAAAGTTTAAACAGGACTACCGCATCATGCATCCTGATAAATCAGTAGAAAATATTACTGATGGTGACATACTACGTGAAGTTGTAAATACTGTAGGTAAGAAAAGTGCTTTAGGTTCTCATATACGTTGTGTTGTTTCTGTTTCCATGCTTACAGAAGGCTGGGATGCAAATACTGTTACCCATATAATGGGTGTAAGGGCGTTTGGTTCTCAATTGCTTATGTGAGCAAGTTGCAGGTAGAGCGTTACGACGTAAGAGTTATGTAATACTGCCATACAATAAAGAAAATAAAGTCATCGAACAAAAAGACCTGCATCGTTATAAAGAAGAAAACATAACATGGAAGTTTCCACCGGAATATGCTCATATAATTGGCGTACCATTTAAACTGTTCAAAGGTGGAAGTGCAGATGCACCACCGCCACAGGACTTTACCCACATAGAAGCAATCCCTGAAAGACAGGCAGAATTTGAAATTACTTTTCCAAACGTACAGGGTTATAGAATTGAAATTGAAGAAGGTGATTTAGGTGCAGATTTTAGTCAGCGTCCAAATTTTGAATTGGATTTTACTAAAATGCCTATCAAAACAGTGCTGGCGCATGCCTATGTCGAGATGCAACTGATACAATGGAAGGTAAAATCACATAAAGAATGGCTTAGGGATGCACAAGTAATATTTCAACTAACAAGGTCTTTAATTAAGTGGCACTTTTCCGATGAAGAACGTAACCCGCAATTTCAGAAGTTCAACAAGCTAAAAAAGATTGTAGAGGAATGGTATAATACTAAATTAATTGTAATTGGAGATACAGACCAGGATTTAAAACGATTAGCTGTGTATTGGGAAGAGAAAGCAGTAGCAGACGACATTAATTATGGAATATTATCGCAGCAGAGAGGAAGAGATAAAATATTGCCTGTACTCAATTATTATAACCCTTTTGGCAGCACTAAGTATGTAAATGGCAATACAATTAAACCTGTTTATGATACAGTGAAAAGCCATGTAAACTATGTAGTAGCTGATACCGAAAGCTGGGAGCAGATTTGTGCTAAGACGTTAGAGGAATTGCCACAAGTACTAAGCTATGTAAAGAATGCTTTTTTAGGGTTTGCCATTCCTTATTCAAAAGGTGGAAAGGATAGTTTGTACTACCCTGATTTTATAGCCAAATGTGTTACTCCTGATGGCGTTCCTGTTAATCTTGTTATTGAAGTTACCGGCATGAACAAAGAGAAGCAAGACAAGAAATGGTATGTAGAAAATCGTTGGCTACCTGCCGTTAACGAAGTAAGGGAAAAGTATGAGATGGATGAATGGCATTTTATTGAAATAGCCAATGACATTCGTAATATAAAAGTGCAGTTAACCAATAAAATTGAAAGCCTGGTAATTATCGAAACTTTGGTGTAACGTATAGGGATTTTATGTACCAGGCAGTAGATTGTCTGTTAAACATTGTTGCGTCGCACACTTGTACTTTTACCTGGACAGCAGCCTGTTTTACTCTAGTAACAAAAAATGAAATTTCAACAATTAATAAAGGCGATATATCAAACACACGCCAGCTTTCAGGCAAGTGCTGTTAAGGCGGTTAACAAGCATTTGACTTATAGAAACTGGTTGATTGGTTATTACATTGTTGAGTTTGAGCAACATGGTGAAGACAGGGCAGCCTATGGTTCTAAATTAAGAGAAGAAATTGCACAAAGAATAAAAATTAAAGGGCTAACCGCACCGGAACTATCAAGATGCCGGCAGTTCTACCAGGCTTACCCACAAATTCTTGGGTTGCTAACCCAAGAATTCAAAAATCTACTTTCAAAAAAGATTATTGGGTTGTCAACCCAACAATTACAACAGGCTGCTACCGGTGAAGAACTTGAGCATTATAAAACAGTAGTATCCAACATTTCATATACGCACATTACCGAGCTGATAAAAATAGATGATGTTCTCAAGAGGATGTACTATGAACTGCTCATACTTAAAACACAACCTACAGTGAAGGAGCTTAAAAGACAAATTCATTCCTTGTCTTTTGAACGGCTGGGATTGTCACCAGATAAAGAACTTGCGTTAACCCAATTA
>CAVSED010000027.1:0-73353 GCA_963726895.1 uncultured Chitinophagaceae bacterium
GGCGCTTGGCGAAGGTGCGGAAATAGAATTCCTTCAGCCCGCTCGTCTGCCCGTAAAGAAACGGAATTTTAGTTTAACCGCAATGCAGCTGCGGCACAAAGAGCGTAGCAAAATGCCGCAAGCGATTTAGTAAACGGTCAAGCCCGTTTAACTAAAGCTGAAAAATGATCTTCTGCTGATTGCTTTTCCGTCAACCCGCACTTTTGCCAAACGCATTGTTAGCTTGCGTGCCCTTTATATTTATTCGATAGAAGTGTCAAAGTAATAAACGCTTGCTGAGCATTGAACCAAAAGCTCGGGCCACGGGTAAAAGTGCTGCGACGACAACAACCTGCTGCACCACTGCTGATTCGTAATCGCCGGCCTCGGCGGGCATGCGGGCTAACGTTGGCGCTTGGCGAAGGTGCGGAAATAGAATTCCTTCAGCCCGCTCGTCTGCCCGTAAAGAAACGGAATTTTAGTTTAACCGCAATGCAGCTGCGGCACTAAAAGCGTAGCAAAATGCCGCAAGCGATTTAGTAAACGGTCAAGCCCGTTTAACTAAAGCTGAAAAATGATCTTCTGCTGATTGCTTTTCCGTCAACCCGCACTTTTGCCAAACGCATTGTTATGCGCCGGCGTTAAAATTGTTTTGCACTTCAAAGAAATAGGAGAAAGCAACCTTTATTAAGCATGGCATTGTCCGCGTTCGCAATAAATTTCCCAGAAATGAAAGTCCGCGTTCAATAATTAGAATGTTCGAACCTATGATATTTGTCTTAGTCCAAAAATTGCGAGGTTACATATTCAATACAAACATTAAAGCCAGGTTCGAATTTAAAGAAAGGAAAATGATCTCGAGAAAAGTCTTCCTGTCAAACCGTGACAAGCAACGTGAATAAGGAAGTTGATTGACTTGTGGCACTATGTTGACATTGCTTCAAAAAAAGTACAAAACCCTCGCTGGAATTGATTTGTAGACTTACATTTGATTCCAAAGCCAATTATAGCGAAACACATTTAGCATTTGATTTTTACGAAACCATATTTATCCGAGACGAACAAATAGTCAAAATTAAAACGGTCAAAGCCTCCTACGGAAAGACCAACGATTTTGTAATACATTTTCCGAAGTACTTGCAATGATTACATGGCTTCTTTTGTCGAGGAATTGTGCAGAATGTAAAGTGCAAATTTGAAAATAAAAGTGGATCCAAATTGTGTAAAAATAGCTGGCGCATAACGAACAGGTATTGCTGCAGGTGTGGAATTCATTGCTTGTCCTGCCCGGAACTGCTGCCCATTAAAGATTTAAAAGTACAAGATAAGAACTAAAAGCCCAACAGAATTCCGTCCGCCGAAACCGCTGCTGATAGCGAACTACAGCCGAAGATTACAACGTCCTGCCACACTTGCAGCAATACCCATGTTGTACGCCGTATTAGTCGTCAACTTTAATGACTGATTTGAAAATGTATTTTACTTTTTCCTTTTCTGTTACTTTAATTTTTTCGATTATTTCTTGGCAAACTAATTTATATGTAACTGTGTCTAACGTTATACCTCTTAATTCTTCTGATGTAGCTTCGCCACTAAATTCTTTATCTTCGTCCGCTGTTTTTATTCTCCATGTTCCTCTTTCAACGTCCGCTTGGACGAATACTCCAATAAGTTCTTTCATTTCTTCTGTCAACTCTTCTGATTGATTTAAGATGTCATATATTTTTTGTGCTTTAACTGTGTCCAACACTTTGAAGTGAACTTCTTTTTGATTTGGGGCAAACCATTTATGTTTTATTTTTAATTTCTCGTCTATAATTTTTTTAAGTATTTTTTTAAAGCTACTAATTCTGCACTACCTTTAAGACTTCTAAGAGAACTAATTAGCTCTTCATCATTTGCATATTCTGTTAAGATTTGTTCGATTTTCTCAAGTCCATATTCAACCATACAATTCCCGAATAAGTCTTTTTGGATTTAGAATAAAGATGAATATTGAAAGATGCTCTTGACGCAGCAAATGCTCTAAGTTTATAGTTCATTGGAAACTATAAGTGCTTTTTTTTCTTTCACCTTATGTTCAATAAGCCCTTTCTTAAAACTATTTTCTAGCATTACTGAATAGAGTTTTACAATGTCGCCTAGGTCGTCAGTATCAACACTAAAATCATCTTTATCATCAGAAATTGCAAGATGCACAACAGCGTTATCCTTTTGCACAACTTCTTCCACTATACTGCTATTATCTAAGATTTCGTTGTTGAGATAAAAGCCTGGTTCTGGTAAATATATTTCTGGAAAATTCTGAATGTCTGTTCGTTTGCAGATAATATTTTCGTTATCGATATTGAATGAATACAACGATCATTGATTTCTGGCTCGATTAAAATTTGTCTTAACTCTAATTGTCCTTTAACAAAACTACTAAGTCTATTTGCAGAAATTGCTGTTGATAAGTAGCTAGGTGAGTTTTCAGTCACCTCTAATAGTAAACAAATAAAGTTCGTGTCAACCTCATCTGTTGCAATAAACAGTTCAGGCATGTCATAATAAACAAGTATCTGCGATATGTTAAGCTTCTTTTGCATTAGATGGCTTCAAGTTCAAATTTAGTTGTTCTCCACCATGAATGATGACTTGGCTTAAAGGTTTGTTTAACTACACCGTCTGTTTCAATTAAAGTAAGGGCATAAACATTTTTATGTTTGTGTCTTGGGAATTTCAGCATTTTTTCACAGTCTGCTTTGTCCAAAAAAATTGAAACAGCTCTTAAAATACATTTGTCCACTCCTAAAAATTCTTTCCATGGGAACTCTGATTGCTGTGAAGTAAAATCATCAGAAGTCACAGCTTGTCCATTTACTAATCTGTAAAATGTTTGTCCATTAGGCGAAAAAGCGTCTTTCGGTGGGCATTGTTTCAAGTTCTTCAAACCATTCTGTCATATATGAGATGTTTGTGTCTTGGTATTATGGCGTACAACGAACAGGGCTTTGCGATGTTGGGGGATTTGAAAAACGTCAAGCCCGGAACTGCTGCCGATTGCAAAACAATTCTACAAGATAACAAATAATAGTCCACCGATGTTTGTCCTGCCCGAACAGCTGCTGCCATGTTGCTAAAGATGAAGATTACAATGTCCTGCCCCAATATTGCAAAACCCCATGTTACCGGCATGTGCTTTTCTTCTACGTCAATCAATCAAAATTCGTCGTAATTATCAGTGTCATCAATTTCTAAATCACTTATTGTCATAGGTACAGTCACCTGTCCTGTAGCAAGAAACTCTTGAAAGTAGCTCTCCAAAATCCTATATCTACTCACAAGAGATTTTTCTCTATGAACACCTTGTTGGTTCAATCTGTCAAACTCTTGGAGTATCGGATTGGGTTCTTCTGCTGCTCTGTTAGCAATTTTCATTCTGTCAAACTCAATGAGAAATTGGCGGATTTGCGGTGCTTGAACGAACTCTATCTTTTCTTTGATGAACTGATAGTAAACTGGAATTAATCCTTTTGATTTTAAAAGAACGTCTTGGTCTTCAAAAACTGTTGAAAGCAAATCTAGATTTGACATTGTTCGTTGAATTAACTCCCTATTTTGGTCGTCATCCTGATTATGCAATCTTAGAAATTCTTCCAATTCTTTGTTACCGAGATTAACTAACCTTTCATTCAATTCGATGAAAAGTAGTTTTGAAAGCAAATCATTATGCTGGTATCTAGGATTATTAAACTTAATTTTTGTTCTAAAAAAAGGATGAGTATTTACAACTTCTCTTATCTGAATATTTAAGAAACTGGGAATTGCATTTCGCTTCTCTGCATTGGTCAATGCTACGCCGCCGTTTAATCTCAAAAATAATTCTTCCAATCTGTCTTCTTCATCGGTCGTTATAAAAATAATATCAAGCACGTAGTTCTCTATTCTTGGCGCAACTTGTGGGTAATGGAGAAGTATATCGGAATATTTAAGATTGCCTAATTGAATAGTTAAATCATCTAGGTATTTTATATTAGCATCTAAAGGAAATTTGTTATCTAAGAAATCAAATATAGCTTGTAGTCTTTGTTTTCCATCTATGATTGCGTACAATGTGTTATTGATGTTTAACTCATTTTCAGTCTCGATAAAATAGTTTAAATAAAATTTTGGTATGTCAAACTTGTTTATAATGGTGTCAATAAGAAGTTTCTTCTTTGGCATATCTCCATATATTACCAAAACGTTGGTAATAAGGGAAAAAATCTATTTGGCTCTTTATTGAGTAAAGGCGCTTTATAGTTTGTTCTCCAAGTTCGTTTGTTTTGAATATCCTATACATATTATGCTTCTGTTAAATCACGTTTTAATTCTAATGCTAAATGGGTTAGGTCAGGAAATAAGGTGCTCTCGCTCATACCCATTCTGCCTAGTTCTTTTCGTATTGGAATAACAAATTCATTTCTTATTATAAATTGTATTAAAAATTCATCAGACCTATCTTTTTCAATCATACTTTGATAAGGAGCAGAATTTGGGAATAGCGTAAATACTCCTTTTTGTGCAACAATTCTCTCATTGTTTAAAGGACCTGTAATTGCAACTGGATAAGTTGGTACTGTCGAGCCGAAATCATAAAGAGTTTTTATCTGCAATTCCTTTGAAATATCCGGTATCTTTTCTGGTTCTGCTAATCCAATTCGAGCCAAATTATTCAACTTAATAGGGTCTAAGCACCAAATGACTGCATCTTTTTCAAAATGACGTTCCTTATCATTTTTATCTTCTCTAAAAAGGACAGCAAAAGCAAGTGCAGCTAATCCTGAAACAGTCCAATCCAACAATCTTGTAGGAACTCCAAAATGTTGCATAACGAATTGCCATTCCCAAGGGTCTCGGGGAACCGTCTTTAAAAATGGAATTGCTCTTGACTGGAATTGAGTATTAAAATCCTTCTCTAAATCCGGTTTAAAAGGTGTTCTAAATAGTGAAGGCTTTAGTTCATACGAGATGTCAGGTAGTCCCCGAAACCATATTTTTCTGTCTGCGCCTAGAGCGCTAACCTTTTCAATGAAGTCAGAAAGGGAGGTTATTTCTTTAATGTCTAGAGCCATACTTATTTAAAATATTAGAGTGTTGCATTCGCATTGCCGGTAACGGATCGAGTCTTGGCGATGGCAGGGCTTCTGTGTTACTTCTGCCTGGTACCAATGTTTGTTGTTGTTTAAACTGACGAAGATAAAATTCCCAGCTCAATAGTTAACGTCCTGCCGGGAGCAAAAGCCACACAAAGAACTGCCGCACAAGTTCTGAACGTGCAGGCCGGCTATTGCCAATACTCTTGTTGTGCGCCGCTCTTTGTCCGGAGGAAGCTGTTTGCAAAGTGTAAACGCCTTAGCAATTTCTCTTTTGAATTTTAGCAGAACTTGCAGGCTGTCAACAACTCGAAAGGCAAGTGATTTTTGTCCCCCGAAACCTGGATTGAAAACTGTGAACAACTTTCAAAATTCACTCCTTAAATTTCGGCCCAAACTCCAACAGTAAACAACTCGAAAAGCAAATGCTCTTTAGTCCGGCGAAATCTGACTGAAAACGGTAAACAGCTTTCAAAATTCACTCCTAAAGTTAGGCAGAAAATTCCGGGCAACAACTCGAAAAGCAAGTGATTTTTGTCCCGCGAAACCTGTATTGAAAACTGTAAACGCCTTACCAATTTCTATTTGAGTTTTAGCAGAAACTCCCACAGTAAAACAACTCGAAAAGCAAATGCCCTTTGTCCGGCGAAATCTGATTGAAAACGGTAAACAGCTTTCAAAATTCACTCCTAAAGTTCAAGGATTCCACAAGCAGTAAACAACTCGAAAAGCAAATGCTTTTTGTCCGGCGAAACCTGATTGAAACTGTAAACAGCTTTCAAAATTCACTCCTAAAGTTCAGCAAGAAGTTCCAGGCGGTTCGAGTAGACAAAAAGCAAATGTTTTTTGTCCAAGTTAGCAGCATGAAAACTGTAAACGGCTTTCAAAATTCACTCTTAAAATTGAGTAAAGATCCCGACAGTAAATGTCTAAAAATTATGCGTCTTGTCCCGCTAAAGCTGCTTGAAAACCGTAAACAACTTTGCAGTATGTTTTTACAAAGGTGGCGCACAACGAACAGGTATTTGCGATGGCAGGGGCTTCCGAGTTCCGTCCGCCGAAACAAATGCCGATTGAAAAACTAATGTACAAAATATGTTTAAAAGCCAAATAGATAACGTCCAGCCAGGATATGCGGTACAACAGCGAACCGAAGCTGAAGCTAACAACGTCCAGCCCTGCTATTGCAAATACCCTTGTTAGCTGCAGTTTTATCCTTTTCTAATGTGCTTTCCAAATATCAAATATATCTCTTGCTAAGCCATCAATACAGTAATCTCTTATAAAATACATCAAGTAGTCCTTGTAACAGTTTATTGTAATGGGCAATTTCTTTTTACGTTCTTGAATTGCTCGGTCTAAATACTCTATCTCATCCAGTAACATAGTTTACGTATATTGCAGTTATTGCTATACCAAGCAAAGTCAGAATATTTGTAAATTGCTTGCTTAAACTTTCCTTATTCTCATCTGATAATAAATCATATTCTCTTGTCATAGAAGTCACCCATCGTATATCGGTAAAGTCCAAAAGTGGCTTACCCAGAACATGAATTTCATGTAGCATGTCATATAACCAGGCAGGCTTGAAAAAATCCTGAATTCGTTCCAAGTCAATAGTGAAATGTTTGATTTCATAAACTGCGTCAAACAGAACCTAGATTGAAATCCTGCTCTAGAGATTATATAGCCGAAATTTGCCCTAAAGTCAGTTACTACTGTTCTGAATGAATGAACAACGCTTTTTGGAACATTGGTCGTCCAGTATTTAACATGTCTGCAAGTAAAGCATGCTAGGTTGTATATATTGTAGGTCTGTCAGAAAGTTCAGTTTGCTTTACCCGAATGCTGTGTTAATATCTTCATTCAATCGTTATTACCATTAGCCAAATGTCAATATAAGTGCAACTTGTTTGAAAGTATTCTTACAAATAAGTTCTGTTCATTGTCCATATAATTATGTAGTTTTCACAAATTGCAGCTAACGGACAAGTATTGGCGATGGCAGGGTACTTGAAAAACGTCAAGCCCGGACGACCGAAGCCAAATTGTAGCTGTCTGCCGAAGTTAAAGGCAAAAAGCCAAATAGCTAACGTCCAGCCGGAACAAAAGACAAATAGCGAAGTGAAGCCGATAGCTTCAACGTCCCGCCCTGCTATTGCCAATACTCTTGTTATGCGCCGCCTTCTCTTCGCTTCAGTCCTGCAAAACATGAGTCCAGGTGAGCGTTAAGTCATGGTAGCAAAAGAGATTTAGTTGAAGGTCAGCAAAACTTGCTTCAACTCTCCGGCAAGCGAGTCAATGATTACTTACGAACTTCAAGTCAAACGAAGGTCAGCAAAACTTGCTCAACTCTCCGGCAAGCGAGTCTATGATTACTTACGAACTTCAAGTCAAACGAAGATCAGCAAAACTTGCTCAATTGTCCGGCAAGCGAGTATATGATTACTTACGAACTTCAAGTCAAACGAACATCAGCAAAACTTGCTCAATTGTCCAGCAAGCAAGTCAATGATTACTTACGAACTTCAAGTCAAACGAAGGTCAGCAAAACTTGCTCAACTCTCCAGCAAGCGAGTCTATGATTACTTACGAACTTCAAGTCAAATAACTGTCAGCAAAACTCGCTCAACTATCCAGCAAGCGAGTCTGAAAACAAATTACAAACTATGAACTTTGATTTGCGTTTGCAGGTGGCGCATAACGATACAGGGTATTGTGCGGTATGGTAGCGGGCAGTTTGAAAAACCGTCTAGCCTGGCAATTCGATGCAGGCCAAAGATAAGTGCAAAATAATGATTTAACGTCAAGCCGAATAAGGCCAAACTGTTGCGAAGCCGAAATTGTTATTAACTGTCAAACTAGAGCTTGTGAACGCAAAACCAAATTCGATGCAGCTTTCCTAGCTAATTGTCAAATGTCCATCTGCATATTGTTGCAAGTACAGTCAAGCTTGCAAATCGTAATTGCACATATCAAACATTTTGCTATGATTCTTCATCTGTTCAATGCTCTGTCACAAGTATAACATACGAAAGATTGTTCTGCATAATGCTTTAAAAGTAGTGTCGAATATGTAAGTTGATTAAAGGTGTCGTTAATCACTAATAATTGTCACTGCATAGCTTATCAAGTTAGCATTGGACGAATCTGCAATGCTTTCAATTCTGTTATCAAACTATGTCTTGCTATCAGCTTTCTTTGCTAATTGCTTACAGCAATAATTCGTACAGCTTCGACTTCTTGACACACAATATGTTGGTCAATGATAATAGTAGTTATGATATTTGTCAAACTGACATAACGCTTATAACGTGACCAAATTGAACACTTGTCACTATTTAACCTTTCAGATGTTGATTAAAAATCAAATGTTCATATACAATTCAAGTATGTCATCATAATGGCAATTACAACGTCTTTGAGCTAAGATAGCAATTCTGTCTGTCTTACTATTGGATATAGTCAATAGTTTTATGACTATTCAATTAATAGGTCTTGAATTGTGAAAATGTCAGTTTGGTGATAAGGTCTGAAATTGATACCATGGCTTCAACTGAACTTTTTCAAGATTAAAAACAGGTAATCATGTCTGTACCAAAAGCTGTAAATGCATCAAGTCATCAGACAAATGATTGAAAGTCTAATAACGTCAATTAAATATTTTGTCTTTAAGATTATTCTAGAGTTGGTGTTCGCAATAAATTGCCACTAACGGACAAGTATTGGCGATGGGAGGGCAGTTGAAAAACGTCAAGCCCGGACGACCGAAGCCAAATTGTAGCTGTCTGCCGAAGTTAAAGGCAAAAAGCCAAATAGCTAACGTCCAGCCGGAACAAAAGACAAATAGCGAAGTGAAGCCGATAGCTTCAACGTCCCGCCCTGCTATTGCCAATACTCTTGTTATGCGCCGCCTTCTCTTCGCTTCAGTCCTGCAAAACATGTGTCCAGGTGAGCGTTAAGTCATGGTAGCAAAAGAGATTTAGTTGAAGGTTAGCCAAAACTTGCTCAACTCTCCAGCAAGCGAGTCTATAATTACTTACGAACTTCAAGTCAAACGTAAATCAGCAAAACATGCTCAATTGTCCGGCAAGCGAGTTAATGATTACTTACGAACTTCAAATCAAACGAACATTAGCAAAACTTGCTCAATTGTCCGGCAAGCGAGTCAATGACTTACTTACGAACTTTAAGTCAAACGAATGTCAGCAAAACTTGCTCAACTCTCCAGCAAGCGAGTCTAATAATTACTTACAAACTTCAAGTCAAATAACTGTCAGCAAAACTCGCTCAACTATCCAGCAAGCGAGTCTGAAAATAAATTACAAACTATGAACTCTGATTTGCGTTTGCAGGTGGCGCATAACGAACAAGTATTGCCGATGGTGGGGGAATTGAAAAACCTCCAGCCCGGACAACCGAAGCCAAATTGAAAATATTTTGATGAAGATAAAAACTAAAAGCCAAATAGTTAACGTCCAGCCGGAACCAAAGCCAAATAGCGAACTGCTGCCGATTGCTCCAACGTCCAGCCCCACTATTGGCAATACTCTTGTTATGCGCCGCCTTCGCTTCGCTATGTCCAGCAAATTACAATAATCCAGCAAAAACACAGAGTAAAAATAATAATTCAACAGAACGACAATGATACAAAACTTTAAGTTTCGTAAAACATAGTTATTCAAAACATACCGTAAATAAAATGTTTCGGATTAATAAGCCATTAGTCAGATTAAAAATGAAATTCCAAAAAGAGATGAAAGCGATTAACACTACATCTTTACAAATCTTCACCTAAACAGGTGTTTTTCGATTATTAAAAGTCAACATTGTGCAAAGAATAATTCCAATCAAGGAATGTTAAAATGAAAAATGTATAAGGAAGAATTCTAGGTTTTGTCAGGAATAATGAGTCCACTAAAATTGGCTGCTGACAGTATAAGCAAGTCCGCTATTGCCAATACTCTAAAAATAAATAGAATTAGTTTATTAGAATTTCAATTTTCCTTTCTTGCCCTTCGAATTTAAAAACGTTTTAATAAAAGTGGCGCATAACGGAAAAGTATTGGCGATGGCAGGGCTTCAATAAACGTCAAGCCTGGTACGAATGCCAATTGAAAAACTAAAGTTGAAGTTATGAATAAAAGAAAAATTACTAACGCCCAGCCTGAACAAAAGATAAGTAGTGATATGCAGCCGATTGATATTCCGTCCACGCCCTGCTATTGCAAATACCCATGTTGGCTGTAGTTTATCCTCGCTTAATGACGTATGATAAAAATAGTCAAGCTTTTGAAAATATAAATTCAGCCTTCAAGGTCAGACTGGTTTAGCAAGTTGATAAATTTTACTTCTACCAATTTCTTTACAATGTCCATACGTCCCAATTGTCCAAATAACCATGTTTAGTACTGCTCTGATCAACTACTTTATTCTCGGTCAAACGGTTGCTTTAGGTCTTTGTTTGAATTGTGTGCATGTGTCACGATAAGTATATCATAGTCTCTCTATAAGTCAAAGTCACGAAACTGATAAATTAATTCGCAAACGTATTCCATGTCACCACCTTTTGAAAAGTCCATGTTTAGTTTAGCCCAAACTTGTAATAAAGTTTCAGTCTTAACCTTTTCGTTAGGAGCAACATTGAATTTATATTTTGGTTCAGCAACCCAGTCACCGGAAATGTCACCTTTTGCTTTTGCGTCTAAAAAACGAGATACAATTAATTTTTTTGTCATACCAGAGAGTGTCAAAATAAAATTACAGCACAACGTTAAAGTGTTTATGAAGTTGTGGCATTTGAAAAACGTCCGCTTCAATTAACCACGAAAGCAAAATAGTAATTTATAGCCGAATGCTTAACGTCCCGCCACAATTTTATAAACACGCTGTTGTGCGTTCGCCTTTCTCTCTTACGATAATTGGAGTTGTCGATTTTCAATCGTCACATTAAAATGAATATCTGCTTTCAACGCTTTAAAAACTTTAAGAACAGTATCAATTGTCGCACTATTAGCGCTGCTTTCAAGTTTGGATATTTGCGCTTTCTGAACTCCGATTAGTTTTCCTAATTGCTCCTGTGTCAAATTGCGTTCTTGTCTTGCTTTTTTAATCATATGGCTCAATACGTCCATATTGAGTTCGTACTCATATTGGTCTCTCTCATTGGTTCCAATTTTGCCAATATATTTATCTTTCATCTCGGCAAGGGAATATGATTTTATTGCTGTCTTTGCCATGATATTATCTTTTAGGTTTGCTGTCAAAATATTTCGTTCTGATATTAATTGCTCTCTCAATTTCATTAACAGGGACTTTGTCCACTTTCTTTATAAATCCATGTGTTGCCAGAACAAACGTTTTCCTATCGTCGGCTTTGTCCCAAAAAGCAAGAAGTCTGATTTGATTACTCCCAAACCGAACTCGTAATTCCCAAATGTCTTTTTGAAGTTTTTTAAAAAGTCTTGGGTCATTAGTTTGTTCAGCCAAGTCAATGTTATAAAAGATTTTCCTGACCGCCTTTGGGTCAAGTCCTGCTATAAATTTGTCGGCTTCTTCTAAAAACCTTGTCTCAAAATATCGCAATTAATAATTTTCAACGAAGATAGCGAAAGTTTCCAAATGTAGAAACTATTATTTTTATTTGAACAATTGAGATGTGTCCAAATAAGGTGACGCACAACGAACAGGTATTGCCGATGGTTGGGTATACATTGAACGTCCCGCCCGGCAACTGAAGTTCTATTTAGATATATATTTTAATGTTTGTTCTTATGCTCAACAGAATTCCGTCAAGCTGGGATAATGCTGATAATGATATGCCGCCGATTGCTCCAACGTCCCGCCCAACTATTGGCAATACCCCTGTTGTATGCAGCCCTAATTGTGCGGATGTTGCCATTTTAAGAATACATTTTGGTTTTTCAAACTAAGCTTATTGCTCATCGAATAGTTATGAAAGTATGTATATTCATCGCCTTGTCTTAATAAAACACCGCTTACATTTTGTCGTACTAATGGGTTTGCATAGTACAGTGCATTTTCAATGCTATGTGAAAGATAATTGACTTCTGCTTCATGTTCTGTTGAGAGACCATACAGAGTGCTATACAAGTCATCTTTCTTGAACCAAGTATGAAAGTCCATATAGACACAGACGATATAAGGAAGATTGTTTTTTTCTATTATTGAATAATATTTTTTTGTCTTTTTTAGCAAAGTGCTTCTGTCACTATTTAGACGTCTATAGTCGAAATTTATGCTGCCACCGCCACCGCCAAGGCAAACATTAGTAATGTTGGGTGGATAATCAATTATTTGGAGCTCTATTGTGTCAAACAAAACAATTGTATCACCGATTGCAGGCTTTGAGTTTAACCATTTTTCAACTAACAACTTGCATTTCTCAGTATCAATATTTTCTCTTGAAATTTCTCTCTCATCATAATCAAAACTTAAAAAGCAACCTATCATTATCTGTTGAATTGCTTCCATAAATTTATTGTCAAAGTCAAGTTTCAATTTATCTGACAAAGAAGGATTAAGTCTGAGAACTTCGGCAATAACGTTTTGTCCATTTATCGTTATAGTCCAATCAGGAGTAAGATTTTCATACAGCTTGTTATAATTGATTGTAGTACAGATTTTGTCAAAGAATAAACCAAAGTAAATTTCCGTTATAGTTGATAAAAAAACATTTTCATTTTCTTCCCTTCCAAGAATTGATACGAAATTAGAATGATGCTGTTTATCAAATAATGTGATAGCTCCAAGTAAATCGTCTCGTCCGTCAAAATATAAGTTAAATAAGTTCATTTCAATTTTTGGAGACTGTCGAAAACGGGTTGCATACAACGCGAAGATTGACGAAATAGGTGAAATTAAAAAAAATTTTTCTACTTGATTATCAATCACTTTGTGTTTCGTATATTAAATATGTTGATTCGTCAATCATCCATCCCAATCTATTCCTCCCGCCTGCCATAGGTCATCGAGTGGGCTTTGTATCACTACCAATTTTTCGCGCGCCACATGCAAATACCGGTTGGTCGTTTTAATGTTGAAGTGTCCCAACAATTCCTGTATATATTTTATGTGGGTACCTTTCTCAAGTAAATGGGTAGCGAATGAATGTCGCAAACTATGAAAACCAATTTCTTTTTTTATTCCGGCCGCGCTTTCGCCCGCTGAAAGATAACCTGCGCAGTTCGCCGGCAAAGTGGTTCACCCACAATTGGGCCTTCAAATACAAATGTTACCGGTTTTATCATTGCTTTTTTATAATAGGCGCTCAAAATGTCAGCAACTACAGGGCTCAGAACTCACATACCGGTCCTTCTTACCTTTTGCCTGCGCTATTAAAATTTGTGACCGTTTCCGGTCAATGTCTTTCCAACGCAAGTTGACCGCTTCACTTACCCGCAGGCCGGCACTGTATGCCGTAAAAAGAAGCGCTTTGTGCTTCAGCGAAGGTACCGCATTAAAAAGCCGTTGCAGTTCAGTTTCATTTAGCACTTTTGGCTCAAGTAGTGGCTTTTTGGGTCGCGGTATCTCCCAAAAAAATTTTTCCCTGTTCAGCACTTTTTCATAGTAAAATTTCAGCGCATTCATGCGGCTGTGCAGCGTATTTTCTTTTAACCCCAGCGTACATAAGCAGTATTGCAGATAGTCTTTCACTTTCTGGGCACTGAGTGTACAGGCATCTGTTTGTTTCAGTAACTGCAGAAACGCGGTGAATTCATAACGATAGGTTTTAATTGTACTTGCAGAGTAAGCGTTTAACTGCAGCGCCTGCAGGTATAGTTCCAGCGCACGTTGGTTTGCGTTGCTTAAGGCAGGTAGTAAATGTGCAGTGCGTTGTACCACCATTTCTGCCGTTCCTTCCTTCTTTTGCAGCAACTGCTTTCGCAGCATGCCGGTCTCCATTACCGCCAGTTCCTTTATTCTATCGGCCAGTTGCAGCACCAGCGCTTTTACCACCGGAATGTGCCAGGCTTTTTCACTACCACTATAGCGCGCACCGGGTATCATCTTTACCTGCTTGTTGATAGCAGGGTTGTACGCAAATTGTAAAAAAATGCGGTCTGCATTCTTATGCTGCTGCAGTACCAGATACACTACAGGTTTATCCATCTATAACGAGCGTTTCTTTTTAAAAAATAAGAAGCCGGTTATTGCTCAGTATAGTGGATTACGCCTGTGTGGCAGACAAAAGATCAGCATTCTGCCATGCTAATCACAGCAAGTGGGGGAATGGAAATGTAAGAAATCTTTTTTACAACTAAAAAGCTAAAGTAGTAAACTGTAAAATAAATTGGTCAAAGGTGAACTGCCGTTCTCAGGCGATCGGAAACGCTGGTAGGTTCAGGCTGCGGCACTGTCTTGTTTTGGGCGTACAGTTAGCCTGCATTTGCAATTGTACAAAGTAAGGGGTAACTGCAAACATTGGCTTGGGAGTGTTGGTGCGGTCGCCGCGCAAAGTTCTTCAGCACAAGGGTGCTATTCGCCATGGCCGACAGGCTGCAACAATGTAACGCCGGTGTACTGCCGCCTGGTTCCTGAAAATAATAAGGTGAACGGGCTTCGTCATCGCCTATTGCCGCCAGTAGCAGTTGCCGGCTACAGCTATTTTAGTGTGTTCAGGTCGCTAAGGTCCAGCACAATGCGGTTGCCGGCGGGCGACAATCGAAAAATGGTTTCGCCGCCGGGTAGCGAAAAGGTGCCGGCGCGGGCGGCTATGGTATATTTCATGCCCTGCGCCGCACACTCCACTTTGGCAGAGGATATTTTAGCAAAGGGTAGGGGTACACCGGCGGCAGTGGTAAGGTCCAGGAACCAATTGTCAGTTTTGCCGTGCATCTCCAGGGTTAGTTGTTTCTCGCTCAGGTCGAGCGTGAGGGAGTCGGCAGCGGGCAAAGGGTAGGTGATGTGCAGGGTGCCGGGCACGGTGCTGCCTACGGTGGGCGCGCCTATGTGCAGGGGTAGCGCCTTGCCACCCTGTAGCGTAAGCAGGCGCAGACCTGCCAGCTTTTGCGCGGTGCTCCACAGGTAGCCATCTACAAAGGGCAGGGTAAAAAAGGCGCAGGCATCGGCAGTGGCTTTTTGGGTTAGGTAGGGCGAGGGCAGGTCTTCGTTGAAGAGGTGAATGTCGCGGATGCGCAGGGCGCTGTCTTGCCACAGCAGGTTGATGCGGTAGAAACGGCTGTTGAACCACGCTGTTTTTTTGCTGCTGCCGGGCAGGTCGTCGTTGATGGTGACGGAAGTAGCGGGGGTGGTGGCATAGTGGGCGGTGAACCACCTGCCCGAGGCGCCGAGGGTCTCCACGCGCAGTTTGTGCTGGTCGCGCAGGCGGGCTATCAGTGGCAGTTGTATGCCCAGCCCTTTGCGCATCGCCGCCCAGGTAAATGAGTTTTCCTGCCCCGCCTGCGTATAGGCATATTCAAGGCTCTCGCCGCTGGTCATCTGGTCAAAGTACCAGTGCACCCATGCCGAGTCGCCGCCCGCTGCGGGATATACCGGCTCCAGCGTTATTACCCCCTGCCGTTCGTTGCCCAGCCCCTGGTCGTACTGGCGCACGGGGTCGCTGCCCAGCATGCGGAAGATGGGTACGGGTATTTGTTTGTCGGCGTGCTGCGCGGGCATGTACGAGTTGATTTTGCTGGGATAATACGCCTGGTTCCAATAGCCGCCCCACAGCGTATAGCCATCGGTGCCATACTGGTCTTTGCAGTTGCACGATGCCTCTATTTTAAATTTTGTGTACAGGTATTGCAGCGTGTGCGCATCTATAAACCACGAGCCCACCGAGCGCGGGTAGTAGCCAAAGACCTGCTTAAAAGTGGTCATGTAGGCATCGGCAAGTTGCTCACGTTCGCGGGGTGTGTAGCCGGTTGAGAAACCAATGTTGCCCGCCAGTCCCACGGGTAGCGACCACGCCAGGGCAGCCCGGCTTTTTCTACAAGGGGTTGTGGTATCTCCCACCAGGCACCAATCTCAAAACTATCTGCAGGCAGGCTTTTTAGCAGGCGCTGGTAGCGCGGATCGATCAGTGCATCGTACTGCAGCAAAAAGGTGCCGGGCAGTTTGTTTTGCCGCAGCATCTCCACCTGTTTCACCACGGTCTCATACAGCACCTGTTGGGTAATGGCTGAGTCGCGCGGCTCCAGCAGGCGAATGAAGTTGACAATATTGACAATATTGGGGTGGCTGTTGGCAGTGGCAACGGGTATGGGTTGCTGATGTTGGGCATTGTTGCAGCCAGACAGATATACAGCAACGGCAAGGGTTGCCAGCAACAAAACGGGTAAGGTGAATGATCTTTTCATAACGGGTGTTGACAGGGCAGACAGCTATTGGTAAAAAGTACTGCACTACAAGGCAAGCTTACCACCACTCACTACCGCCATCCACATCAGAGCTTTTGTGCTGCCGCTATTTGTTGGTGAAAGGTAAAGAAAAGCAGCGGAGCGCACAGCTATGCCGCGGCATTTACAAAAGAACCTGGCAGGTAAGGCATCTTCGTGTCCTTCGCAACTTAGTGCTATAAACCATTCTGCCGCCCAAATGTGCGACGCAACGGCCGCAAAATAGTAGCACCGCAGCTTTGGCTCATAAAACTGCTACTCTCCTTCACTATTCATTGTTCATTCAATGTCGTTTTGTTAAGGAGTTTTTTCTGGGAACCAGCAGTAGTATGTCTATTGTGCATCGTTGTGTCACTCCCTTGTACTTGTAGGTACTACATTCTGCTTTTATACGGTAAATGCCTTGACTAAACGACATTGCTTGTTCATTATTCATTACTCATTGTTTTGTGCCGGCAGCAATTGCAAAAGTTCTACTTCTGCCGTTGTGTCTTCACTTCGCTCATTGCGCACTTCGGTTATGCGCAGAAGGTTGTCGCGTGTTGTGCCCAGCATCCAACTGTGGTTGGCGAGGGGTTTGGCTTCCCAGAAAAACTTGCTGGCTTCTGCATAGCGGCGCTCTATTACCGCGAGTTCCAGCAGGGTGGCATAGTCCCAGTAGTCGGGTTCCTTTCTCTCCATTTTTGCACGTGCGGCGCACTCCACCACCGGCACCACGCGCCGGGCTTTTTCGGTGTCGCCCGTCAACTCGAGACAGGTCACATAATTGACGCCGGGGTAGGCATCCCGCAGGTCATTTTTAAATCCTTTTTCGTAGTAAAGGAGCGCCTTTTGCAAATGCACTTTAGCTTCCTGTTTACTGCCTGCTTTATATGCCCGGTCGTATTTGTCTTTGTAAATGCGCCCCCAGATACCATAGGTCTCACTGCTGGCATTGCCAGCTTTCTCAAGACCGCGCAGCAGGTTTTCAGCCCTGGTTATCATTACTTCGTCAACCGGTATGGCTTTGCTGCCGAGCCTGTTTAGCGTGAATGCCTGTTGCTCCTGCACCAGGATGGTATTGCTGACATAGCGCGGCAGGCTTTGTATAAATGCCAGCATTTCGGCATAGGCTTCAATGTTTTTAAAGGAGATCATCATATCAATGAGCACGGCAGTCTCAATATTTTCCAGCGGGCTGTACTTGTCTATGACCTGCTGTATAGCGTTCATCTTTTCAGCTTTGGTGTTGCCATTTAGCCGCGCATAAGCAAGTTCCTGCTTTATGGTCTCATCATATTGCACCTTATCTCTAAAGACATCCGTTTTTTCGTGGGCAACCGAGTTTTGAAAAGCAATCCCATTTACCATATCATACAACGGGCTATCGGTGGCATGCGATTTTTTAGCTGTTACCAAGATGGCTGTTAAAGCGGCTATATCTTCAGCCAGGTAATTTAAGTTGAAGTTGTCATCTACATGGTACATGAAGGTGCGGTTAAACCCAACATCAAAGGGCAGCGGAAAGTGGGAAGAGGCAATGATAGGAATGGTGGTAAAAGGTTTTACGGCATAGCGCATGCCCAGTTCGTAATAGGCGTTGGGGTTAGCGTTGGTAAGGTCCGCAATACAGTATTCGCACAGCACTATTTTTTCATACATTGTTTTTTGTATGCTGCCCATGCTGCTTTCCAGTCTTTCTATCAGGGGCTCCAGACCAGCGCCTTCTATGGCAGGCACCAGCAGATCGGTGTAGATATGATCGAAATTGATGGAGCGCAAAGGCTTGCTGAAATCCTTTGATTCAAACTTTGCCTGCAGGTCTTTTATATCGCTCTTGATGCTGAAAGAAGTAATAACAAAACAGTAGGGATTCATGCCGTGGTTTATTAAATTAGAATAGTTATAACTCGGTTTTTTCTTTTGGCGGATAGTCATAACCCCAGCCAAAAAGCTTTCCTTTTTGATGTAATGAATTATCGCCCCGAAATTTGTTAATGATGTTCTGCAAACTATCGCGTTCGTTTTTTAGCCGGTTCACCTGTTTTTTAAAAGCCTCAACATTGGCACGTTCCTGTTTTGCTTTCTCGAGCTGATCAGATAAAGTTTTGATGCGGTTTTCGTATTGTTGATTGAGCATGGCCTGTTCCTGTACATCTTTATCATGAATTGTTTTGGTTTGGTCATTGCTCTTTTTAAAGTCGTTCCATTTGCCTGCTACCGCCAGCAGAGAATCTCTGTATTGTTTTGCCAGCAGCTTGCTGCGTTCATATTCTTTGCTAATTCTGTCGATCTCTCTGTTGAGCGTTTGTACGCGTTCGTTTGCTGCATCAGCGGTGGTACCGGTTGTATTTGTTGTTCCGGCGATGGCAGATGCAGTGTCTGCACCAGCATTGCCGGCAGCAATGCCTGCCGGATCTTGTTTACGTCCCGGAACTCCCCGGTATTTTCAATTTTTTCTTTTCGTCAATTTGTTTCTGCAGCATTAAATCTTCTTTTATGAGGTCTTGTTTTTTGTCCGTTAAACTTTGTTGTTCAATGATCAGTTTATTGTTTTCCGCTATAAGCGTTTTTTTATGCCACCACGATAGTCCGGCAGTAAACCCCCAAAAGCCAATACATAAAATGGCTAAAAGAAAAAGTAATAGTTGGTATTTTCTTTTTGCCCGGGCTTTGGCAAGCAGCAACGCTTGTTGTTTGCGTCTTGCTTCCCGGTCGTTTTTTACCAGTGTTACTATTACATCATGTGTCAGCTCAACTGTTTCGTCGTTTTGGCGGGTAAAGTACTTAGTGCCCAATACACCCAGACCCGGCAGCAGGTCTTTATCAATTTCGGTAATAGTATAGCGCATCCTGAAGCCTTCATCTGTTATCAGGTGATCTTCAATAAATAGTTGCAGATCTCCCTGTTTTTCCGGTTTGATGGCTGCCTTACCTACAGCTATAACTTCATCGTACAACGTGCGCAATATGCGTGCTTTTGGGTAGCGCGCAAGAAATGCCGCTGAAATGATTTTTAGTTCTTCATTTCGGCGCTTTTCGTCAATGTATGAACATATCTGGCTAAGTAACGCCGGCTCGATCTGTTCTTTAGGCTGGCTATGATCAGCCTTTTTTGTTTTTCTGTCGGCATCAGGCTCATTTACCAGGTAACTTACAATTACCTCTGCTTCATTTGGCTCTATGGCATTGCCCCAGGTTTTGGTAATGACCTCCGTTGCCTGCGGGCGCTCCATTGGCAATAACCGAAAGCGTGAATATTTAATGGAGGGAATGCGGGAGGTGATACTTTCTATCTCAGCCAGGTAATCTTCTCTGAAGGAGAATACGATCTTAGCCCGGGCATTATTAAAATCGTATGAAAGATTTTCTTCGCCGGAAACAAAGCGGCTTTTTATTTTTTCCGGAATTAAATTTTCAGCGAGGTCAGCTAATTCGCCGATCAATACATCCAGTTGTTTGTGCTGAAACTGAAGACTTGTGCGGGCAAGAGTGAAGATCTCTTCAAATTGATCAAATACCAATATCGGTGTTATAATATCCCAGGTTGCCTCTTTATGAAAATATTCCCAAAGGGTTTCTGCACCGGGATAGCTATCTACTTTAAAACCCCAGGAATCTATAGCTGTTTTCAGCTCAGTCTTCACCTGCGTTATCAGGTCGGGCGCACCCGGTGAAAAATTGAGTTGTATGCGAAAGGGAAGACAATAGTCATTGCGCAGCTTTGGAAAAACGCCGGCATGTAGCAGGGAAGTTTTGCCTGTTCCTGATTTGCCAAAAACAATGGTGATCGTATGATTTTTCACCAGTTTATACAAGGTATCTATCTCCTTATCCCTGCCAAAGAAAAACTTAGCCTGTTCTTCCGTATAGGCTTTCAGCCCAATAAAAGTGGGTGCTGCCGGTTCAGTAACCGGCGTTGCAGTTTGTTCAGTTATCATGGTTGCTGCGTTGTATCATTTACCCAATTCTTCTTTCACATTATTTAAAAATTTTGTAGTTGCCTCACCGTCTGGCAAGGTCTCGATCGTATAATTTCCATAATATTTTTTTACGAGCGCATGGTTTAGGTCAGCCCCGTCAATACGCACCGGCATAAGAAGGAATTTTTTCCCGGAAAGTTTTTTTGCTATACCCAATGTATCTGCCTGTGCCCATTCATAGGTCACATATTTGTCTTCGTTAAGACTGTTGGCCGAAATGACCGGCAGGAAGATATCTGCTTTCTCAATGTTGTCTATTATATTGTTCTTGTAGAGGTCACCTGAATTCAATCTTTCTTTATCGTACCAGCAGGATACAAAGGGCAAACTTTCTAATGCTGTTTTCAACTTTTCTACTGCCGGCACGTCGCCCTGGTTATAGCTAATAAAGATCTGCTTTTTGGGTACCGCCTCCGGCTTTTCTTCCAGGAAATTGCCAACCATTTCATTTACAAATTCATCGGTATTGCCGGCATAAGTGATCGCTTTGTAGTTTTGAAAAAAACCGATCTGCTTTTGCCTGTCTTCTGATACATCATTTACCACTATGATCTTGCCGGGACCACTCTCCCAGGCTTGCATGCGCTTGTTAGATAATACCCGCAGGAAAAAACGAACCAGCCACTCAGGATGGGTACACCCTAAAAACAGCAGGGTTTTATTGGTGAGTGCATCCAGGATCTTCGGAGCAAAGGCTCGCATTCGCTCGGTAAAAGACGTTGTAAATTCCAATATCTCTTCTTCATGCAACGCAGGATCGGGTGAATCAAATGAACCCAGCACGTTGAAGATATGTGGTGTTGTAAGTTTCCTGACCACCTCGTTGCAATCGGGTATTATTGAGCTTAGTGAAAAGTCAATCACAACCGGCTCTTTGCCCATACATGCTGCTATTCTTTGTTGAAGTATGTTACTATATACCGTAGTGTTAACAAAGAAATTGATCTGCCCGATCTTTAGCAGTGAGTCAATAAGCGGAAAACTAAAAGGTAGATTTTTTACCTGTTCCTCCAACCGGTTTTTTATCTTACTGATACCTGGATTCTTTACATTTTCAAGGTAACTGATCGACTGTTGCAGACCCATGGGCGGCAAGCCTGAAATCTTGAAACTCTCCAATAAAGCCGATGCCAGGTAATTGTCTACCAACAGTTGCTGTCCATTGCCGCTGTACTTATACATTTCGCTGCCAATGATGGGTATTACATCTTTACCTGCCAGGCTATCAGCCAGATCTTCCCAGTCAATTTCAGTTTAAATCATAGTGCTCATGTGCTGGTTTATACTTAATAGTGGATACCTATTCACCTGCCTTCGTCGCCAACAAAACCTGTTTGGAAGGCAACTGCAATTAATTGGGTTTTAAGATACCATTTTTTACGCATTGTACAAGCGATGACTATCCCTGTTCTCTCTCAAAAAGTTCCACCTATGCTGTACTGCAAACCGTAGATGCGGCGTTTGTTTGAACCAGGTGTTTTACAAAATGAGTGCAGCATGTGCGATGTAACCGAACTGCTGTTTGCAGCTTCTGAAGATTGCAGGAAGCCGGCGAAGTGTATGTTGTTGGCTTGATATCATTTACCTGCATAAGTTGTTTTACTGCAGCCTGTAGGTAGTTACAAGCACCAAATTATCCAGGTTGTTTGTCTTTGCCCAATAAAAAATTAAAAGTACAAGAGTGCGATCCACCACGGCGGACAGGCTGCAACAATGCAACATGGATGGATCACTGCCGGCTTCCGACAATCCGCCTCCTAAACAATATGAAGCTAAACTGGAAATCGAAAGTTCGTTCTCAAAACGTCTCATAAGTAAACTACCGCAAACTTGATCAGTTTGGTAGCCAGAGGTTATAGGTTTGTTATTGCTTTTAAGCGAGGGTCATTTTCTCTTCACAGATGCCGCCGGCAGGTACTAGAATTACTTTGCCAGCCTGCATTTCTTTACCATCTATAGTTGCTTTCACCACTACTTCATGCCTGCCTGGTATCAGGTTTCTTTTGCCTACCGAAAAACCTTTTAGTGTTTCTGCGCTACTGTTATCTATGGTTAGTTCCCAGCCTTCTTTTGCAACGTCTTCATTGGTAATGGTCAGGTTTAAGGCGCCGGGCTCTGTTACTGCGGGTTTGGCTTTGATCGTTTCGTCGAGTGATTTGATCGTATTTTGAAACTCCTGTACCCACATGTTTGTTTCCTCCCGCACTATGGTGCCCACCTGCGAAGTGAAGGCTTTGCACCTCGCAAGCATTTCATTGACCTGGGACATAGTTGGTGGCAAGCCCTGCCAACTGGCCCGTTCATTTTCCCAATCCATTTGAAACTCCTGCACTATTTGTTGCAACTGCATTTCTGCGATTATGTATCGCATCCACGCAGAGGAAAAACCAAAATATTTATCAAATAATAGCAGCGCTCCGGCAGTGCCTAAGCAGATGGTTGTCCAGCCACCGGGAATGCCTGGAGTTCCTTTGGTGTTACCAATCATATCACCTATGGTAGGAAGCAGTGCAGCAGTGGCACCCAATACTATAGACGTAACCCGGATAGTTTGTGCCCACCATTTTTTTCCTTTCTTAGAATCTTTGTACCAGTCAATTGTTTTCTTCGCTAAGGTGATCGCGTTTTCAAATATACTTTGCAATGACTCTTCTGCTTTGTCGGGGCTCCATTCCATAATGATCAGGTTGAATAAATAATTATATAAAGAAGTAAAAAAAATGGCTCATTTCCCACTGCCTGAAAATATGTTTACAAAGGCTAATCACCGGCTTCCTGCTTATCTCACCAAAACAAAGGTGCCCTTCAAAGTCGTTCGTTTGCCTCCTTTGGTATAGGAGCAAAAATATCCTTTCTCAGGCTAAAATGGAACGGTGCAGGTACATTTAATTGGCGGTTGTTCTCTTCACGCAAAGGGGAAAGAGTTTCGCGCAAAGACGCAAAGAATTTACCTAAATTCCGGAGGGATGAGCTTTTGGTAGCTATAGATCGTTGCTCTTTTTTAAAACCCCGGGTGGGTAACCATTTCTGGTTTGCATTACGGTTGTTCTCTTCGCGCAAAGAGGCAAAGAGTGTCGCGCAAAGACGCAAAGAATTTCGCGCAAGACGCAAAGAATTTACCTAAATCCCGGAGGGATGAGCTTTTGGTAGCTATAGAACGTTGCTCTTTTTTAAAACCCCGGAGGGGTGACCATCTTTGGTTTGCATTACGGTTGTTCTCTTCACGCAAAGACGCAAAGAGATTCGCGCAAAGACGCAAGACTTTACCTAAATCCCGGAGGGATGAGCTTTTGGTAGCCTATAGATCGTTGCTCTTTTTTAAAACCCCGGAGGGGTGACCATCTCTGGTTTGCATTACGATAAGTTGCACTTCTCTCCATTCAAAATTCACGTAAATTCAGCATTTATAATTATCTGTTCATTAGACCATTGCTGATATATTAATTATTCGAGTTAATTCATTGGTACATTAGTTCATTGTCTGTTGCCACAAAGGCGCAAAGAGAAAAAAAGCTGCGCAAAGGGGCTTGTTCTCTTCGCGCAAAGACGCAAAGAATTTACCTAAATTCCGGAGGGATGAGCTTTTGGTAGCTATAGATCGTTGCTCTTTTTTAAAACCCCGGAGGGGTGACCATCTTTGGTTTGCATTACGGTAAGTTGCACTTCTCTACATTCAAAATTCAGCATTTATAATTATTGTTCATTAACCATTGCTGATTATTATTATTCATTGTTCATTATTCATTGTTCATTATCCGCTGCCTCCAAGGCGCCTGAACCAGCAAGTCACAAAGACACAGAGACACGGAGTTGCACAAAGAGTCTAATTTTACTTGTCCTTGTCATTCTGATCCCAACAAATGGGGGGAGGGAGTCGCACACCCGCTCAGTTCAACTTTCAATGAAAGGTTTTCTCATCCTAAAAAAAACGCCTTTCAGTTGCAGGTGATAACACACTGCAATAGCATTTCAGTTGCAAGTGATAACACCCTGCAATAGCATTTCAGTTGCAGGTGATAACACACTGCAACGACCTAACATAAATACTCACACGAATTTCGGTAAGCCACGGCTTCAGCCACTATTCCTTCCTTTCGGTTGACGTATTGATTGATGTCATATTATTTACTTTTTCAATTAATTTTTATTAATTTTCTAATCGGCTTATCTAATCATCAAAGGAAAATAGCAAAGAAAGTAGCTTCATGTAAAAAGCCCCGTATTAAAAGAGCACATTTTCAATTCATATAGTAAAACTGCCCCGGTTATAACGATAGAGGGTAAAATACTTCGGATGTGAAAATAAAATTCCTTTCTCTTTCTCTGTTTTACTTTGCCTGTTTCCTGCAGGCACAGAATAGTTATGATCTAAGAAAACAGGTTTCAACACAATCATCAAAAAAACTTTCAGCCATTTCGCAAACCAGTGAAGGTCGTTTTGATTAGTTAAGATGGCAAAAAAAATGATGTCAATTACCACGGAAGAAATATGCAGGGTTGTTGCGGCTAAACTTATAATATGACCAGTGTGACACCGAAAAACATTTCATATCGAATACCACTTGCCAGGGCGTTGATTATTAAGTTCAATAATTCCGGAACTTTTTTTTCGAATGTATCTTTTGATACCGTTTATGAGTAGGTAACACATCTATATTGTATTGTAAACGAAAAAGAAAACTAAAAACTTCAACGTTATGAAAACCTTACAATGTTCTGATGCCGGCTTCAACTGCAAGGCTGTTATTCGCGCAACTACTACCGAAGAAGTATTGGAACAGGCAGCCGTACATGCAAAGGAGGTACATGGAGTGGCTGTTACGCCGGAACTTGCTCAGCAGCTAAATACTTTAATAAAAGATGAAAATTAAGGGACCACAATCTAAATAAGTTAATGCTTCCTTCAATCGAAAAAACGGTAAAGTAAAAAAAGGTAGTGTAATATTAGTATGTGTTCAACGTCAAGCGTCTTAAATTACTTTCTATGAAGCAACCTGAAAATAATCTGTCAAAAAAACTCGCTTTTTTTTCCGAACCGGAACTTCAGGAAGAGCTTATTAATAGTGGTAATGTAGTTAGCCTTAATAAAGGTGATGTAATTGTAAGGGACGGTCAATACATAAAGTTTTTGCCAATTGTTATTAAAGGTGCCATCAGGGTTTATCAGCAGAAAGAAGACAGAGAGATTCTGCTGTATTATGTCAGGCCGAAGAAACGTGTACCATGTCTTTAGCAGCAGCATATTTTGATAATAAAAGTACGTCGCATGGAGTGGCTATTGAACCTACGGAAGCGCTGATTTTTCCTGCAAGCCTAATTATGAGCTGGCAGCTCAAATATCCTTCATGGAACAAATATGTGATGCGAATGTTTCGAAGCCGGTATGACGAGTTAATCGGCTCTTTCCAAAGAGTAGTTTTTGATCATATTGATGTTCGTGTAATGGAATATCTGAAACAAAAATGTCAAATTGATGCGAGTGAGTTGATCTATTTATCCCATCAAAGTTTAGCTAATGAATTGGGCACAACAAGAGTGGTGATTTCCCGCATTCTTAAACAATTTGAAAGAGATGCAAAAATTGAATTGTTTCGCGGTTCTATAAAGCTGTTAAAGGAAGTAATCATGCTTCTTTCTTTTGCAGAAACGGTACTCGTATGAAGCTGACACTTAGATAGAGTAAATCAATAGGTATAAATCTTCTACAGGTACTTTTTTAAATTCTAAATCATAACTGGTATCTATAGGCAGGGGGCACACCTTTTTCAACCTTACATCCGACATCTCAACTTTGTCTTTCGTCATCATCAATAATTTTTTTTTGGGACCCATTTACGTGTGAAATGCAGCCGCTATAGTAAAGTACCGGCATTGTCTCTGATGCTGTCTCCTTATCCAACCTGGTTCGCATCATCAGCGGACACAGAGCAGCAAAGAATACAGTTATCACTTCTGATGAATCAATTGCAATATACTGATGCCAGTTATTCCTGGCGGCATGTCATTTAGGAATGGATGGCGCGGTGAAATACGAGAATTCAAAGTCAATACTTTTTGCTTATTTATAGTTTCATGTTAGCATTGTTTTGTACCAGGCTTCTGGTTTTTGGTGCTAAAAAATTAAGCTAGCCTGATACCTTTTAATTTTCATTATCAATTAGGTTCACTTAAACTAACCTGACGATTCTCCCATATACTTTTTATTTCCAACCCTCATAAAAGTTGAAATAGATCATCCTGTATCTCTATGATTATTGGAGATCGGCACTAGTGTTTCTAACTGACAAAAAAATCATATGCCAAAATGAAAAAACCACAAACCAGAAAATGTAATTATGAAAAAGAAAATCACTTTGACCACCGCAGCAATAGTTGTTGTATTGGCCGCAGGTTTGCAAAAATTGAATGCACAATGGAACCTGAATGGGAATAATGATGCTACTGAGACTTCCAAATTAGGCACAAGAAACAGCCAACCAGTGCGATTATTTACCAAGAATTCAGAACGTATGCGTATTGATACCTTTGGTCGCGTTGGCATCGGTATTACTCTGCCAATAGCGCCTCTTTCCTTTTCAAGTGCAACTGGACAGAAAATCACTTTAGGCGGAACAACTACTGCAAATTATGGTTTAGGTATTGGTGTCGATTTGCTACAAATACATACTAAGGCGTCATATTCTGATATTGCTTTTGGCTACGGCAGCAGTACCTCTTTTACAGAAAGAATGCGCGTCCAGGGCAACGGGAACGTTGGCATTGGTACCAGCGCGCCGCAAACTAGGCTACATATCAGTTCAGGGGCAATCGGAGAAGTAATGCGGCTTAACGGCCCATCTTCTACATTCGCCACATTATATGAGGGCGGTGTGCTCCGGGGTTACTGGGGGTCTTATAGCGGCAATGCTGAAGATATGGATTTTGGGGCAACCAGTGCAACCGGCAAGGTGCACCTTACTACGCAAGCCATTCCCCGTTTTACGATTGATGCGGCGGGCAATGCAGGCGTTGGAACTATGACGCCCGCGGCAAAGCTGCATGTAGCAGGCAATGTAAAAATTGACGGATCTAACTCCCTTGAATTTGGTGCAGGTCTTTCCAAAGAAATCAATGCAGGCAAAATTGGATATGGAAACATTACCCCGGGCGAACTTGATATTGTAGGCGCGGGAACTACAACAGCAAACCGCAAGATAAAATTTTGGAGTGAAGGAGGTGCAGAGTTTTCCGGCAATGTAGGCATAGGGGCTAGTGCCCAACTGCGCAAGCTGCATGTACAGGACGGTGACTTGCGCATGTCAAGTTTAGAAAGTACTGCAAGATATCTTGAATTTTTAAGTACTGCAGCGAGCGTGAACGACGTACGTTTAGAATACAATGCATCAAACAAAGCACTGTTTTTTTCCTCTTCCACCAACGACTTTATTAATCCTTTCGATTTTCATGACCTTGCCCGATTCGATCTCGCTACTTCGCCTACTTATGTATTCACGGTACATGGCAGCGCACTTGCCAACGGAGGTTTTTGGGTAGATTCTGACGCAAAACTGAAGAAAGGAGTTGATGACTTTAGCAACGCTACTGATATAATAAAACAATTAGTGCCAAAGACCTACTTCTTTAAAACTGGTGAATACTCCAATCTCAATCTTCCCACTGAAAAGCAATATGGTTTTTTAGCACAGGACCTCGAAAAGACATTGCCTGAACTTGTAAAGACCTCACAGCAAATGGTAAGTGTAAATAAAGCGGGTGAACGCCAGACGGAAGAAATAAAGGCGATAAATTATACAGAACTCATTCCTATTCTTACCAAAGCTATACAAGAGCAGGATGAAAAAATAAGGAACCAGCAACAACAGATAGATGAACTAAAACAAATAGTAAACAATATAACCGGCGGGCAAAAAATGAATTCTCCATCTGTTTCAGAAGCAACCAATGCGGTTATAACAAGTGCAGTACTTGAACAAAATGAACCAAACCCGCTGAAAGCTAATACAACAATTCGATACAAAATACCTGGAGGTTCAAAAAATGCACAATTAAGCTTTACGGACTTATCAGGAAAAACAGTTAGAGTAATTTCTCTTAAAAATGCAGATGCCGGCATTATTAATCTTGATGCTTCAACACTTAGCAATGGCACCTACACTTACTCGTTATTTGCCAATGGAAAATTAATAGGAAGTAAAAAAATGATTGTTAGCCATTAAGCTTTATTCACAGTAAAGCAAAAAAGATCATTCTTCATCGCCTGTGAGATACTGATTCTTACCAATTTCTTTGGGTTGTTCGCGGTGTTCCGCAGGACACCTTGAACTCAGGATATTTGTTGTTCTCTGAACAACTGGCTTTGGAAAAATTATTATAGTTGCGGGTTGTTCATAGTATTGTCTTAATTAAATGTCGGCAATAGCTTCAATTTCTAATGCTCAGTATTGAACAAAGCGTACAAGGTAGTGACACAACAAAAGTTTAATAGTGTTGCTATAGCCTGTAACAAAATCTTTCATCACCAGTAGAGCACTATCATGCTACAAATAAACCTTCTGCTCATTTAGTATTTATATTATTAAATCACCTAATATTTTTATCATGAAAAAATCCTATTCTTTTTTTGCATGTAGTATTATGATAATTATGCAAATGCAAATTGCCAATGCACAAAATACTTTTCCTGCCACAGGTCCTGCAGGCATTGGTACAACAAGTCCTGATCCATCATCATATCTTGAAATAAAATCTACAACGCAGGGACTGCTTATTCCACGAATGACGCAGGCGCAACGCAATGCCATTGCAACGCCTGCAAAAAGCTTACTTATTTTTCAAACAAATGGCACATCGGGTTTTTATTTTTATGATGGCAGCAACTGGAAACAGATTTCAACATCAACTTCAGGTGCAAATAAAGCGCTGAGTAACCTTACTTCGCCTACTGCTGTTAACCAAAGCCTGATACCAGGAAGTGATTCTACTATTGACCTCGGTTCTTTATCTAAACAATGGAAAACAGTTCATTTGGCAGAGAGCCTATCCCTTGATGGTACTATTTTCATGCATAATGGCCACTTGAGGACTAATACATTTCTTGGATATGAAGCCGGGCTGCACAATACCGTCTCAGCAACAGCCAATACAGGAATAGGTTTCAGAGCTTTAGGTGTTAATACTACAGGTCTCTACAATACTGCTACCGGTTTGGAAGCATTGTATTCAAATTCATCAGGCAACAGCAATGCGGCAACGGGCTACGCAGCGCTTCATGCCAATACTACAGGCGGAGGAAATGTGGCATCTGGCGTTGCGGCGCTTTATCAAAATACAACCGGTTTCTGGAATGCGGCTTTGGGTACTTATTCTTTGTATTCTAATACTATAGGATGGAATAATGTGGCTTCCGGTTATTCAGCCTTACTTAACAATACTTCAGGCAATAGTAATGTGGCATTGGGGGTAGCTGCCTTATTCAGTAATACCGACCGCAGTAATTTAGTGGCTGTAGGAGATTCAGCATTAGGCATGAATGGTGCCGGAGCTTTTTCTATTAACCAGGCTACCAACAATACCGCCGTCGGTTCCAAGGCTTTATATTCAAATACCGTTGGTTACAATAATACTGCTACCGGCTACCGGTCTTTGTTCGCAAACAATACAGGCAATTTTAATACAGCATATGGAGCTTTTGCGCTCACTGCTAATAAATCAGGGGTTTTTAACACAGCAGTTGGTATGAACAGTTTAGCTGGAAATGTAACCGGTTTAGGAAACACAGCAACAGGATTTAAAACGCTGGAATTTAACAGCAACGGATATTCAAACACGTCAAATGGTCTTTATGCGTTAAATAAAAATACGACTGGTCATAACAATACTGCGATGGGTGACAGTGCTTTGCTTAAAAATACAACAGGGTCATACAATACAGGAATTGGGAATGTTGGCTTATTTAACAATACTACCGGCAGTAAAAATACGTCACTTGGTCATGCAGCTTTGGATGATAACACTACGGGAAATAATAACACCGCTATCGGTCAGGGTACTTTATCAGAAGCTACAACAGCGGACTATAATACTGCCCTGGGGGATGTGGCATTGGAAGGATTGAATACAGGCAGTCATAATGTGGCAATAGGACATGCAGCATTGAATAAATCTATTGCCAACAGTTATAATACCGCTGTCGGAGATTTTACGCTCTTTAATTATAACGATGGAATCTATGCAGACTTTATGGTGGCGTTGGGTTATAAAGCAGCAAAGAATACTACAACCGGCTATCAGAATACTGCACTTGGCGGGTTATCACTTCAAACAATTACTACAGGTTCTAATAATACGGCGATAGGATATGGTGCAGATGCTAATGCGGGTGCAAGATTTAATACTACAGCACTGGGTGCAGGCGCAATAGCTACAGCAGATAACCAAATAATGCTTGGCAATTCATATGTTACCGTGGTGCGCACCTTTGGAACTGTAATCGTCCCTTCAGATGGACGATTTAAAAAGAACATCAAAGAAAATGTACCGGGGCTTGATTTCATCAACGCATTAAAACCGGTTACCTATAACTATGATATACATGGAATAAACAAGCTCATTGGTGTAAAGGAAGCCGATGCGAGAGAAAAGAGTGCAAAAGAAAAAGCGATTACTGAAAAAGAAGAGAAACTTTACAGCGGCTTCATTGCACAAGACGTGGAAAAAACTGCAGCGCAATTAGGTTATCATTTCAGTGGGGTTTACACTCCCCAAAATGAAAAAGATCTTTATGGATTAAGTTATTCAGATTTTGTTGTTCCACTGGTAAAAGCAGTACAGGAATTAACAAAGCAAAATGAAGATCTTAAAACCGGTAAAGACAATCAGCAAAAACAAATGGATGAATTAAAAACGATGTTGCTAAATCTGCAACTAAAAATGGAAAGCTGTACGCCCTGTAGTAATCTGCAAAACACTACGGGCAACCAGTCTTCAATAGTGCTGTCAGACGAAATTTTACTTTCGCAAAACATACCCAATCCTTTCACGCGCTCAACCATTATCAATTATACATTGCCGCAAAAATTTACGACTGCACAAATTGTAGTGACCGACAATATCGGTAAAATAATAAAGCAGGTGAATGTATCCGGTTCGGGTAAAGGAAGCATTAACATTGATGCTGCAGTACTTGCTGCCGGTGCTTATCATTATTCATTAAAGATTGATGGAAAAATTGTTCGTACAAAACAAATGATACACGCCAATTAAAAGTCGATCTATTTATAACACCAAAACTATTCTCCGGTAAAGAGGATAGTTTTGTTGTTGAGCCGGGCTAAGGTACAAGCATGATTCATCGTTGCGTCGCACTCTTGTACAATTTGTTCTCATATAAGCTGGTGTTTTTCTTGCCATGAAATATTGAGTGTAGCCAACCCGATAGACTTTTTATTCTTTCAATTCCACACCTATTTTACTCCCGGAAAAAACTAAATTTTTTCAGCAATTTTTCTTGCTATTACATTCAATTGATCAAGTGAAGTTTTACTGGTCATTTTGTTGACTTTAAGAACAAATATTTTATCTCCACTTCTTACGTAAATAAATAAAGGGCTGGTTCCAAACCAGGCTTAGTTGCCCAGGTCATTAAGTTCCCTGAAGCCTATTGCACCTGCATTGATGTTCTTATAAAATGAATACACTTTGCAGGCGGAGGAAACCTGCGGATGTTGTTCGAGACCGAAGTAAACAACCCCGGGAAAATGCGCCCTTCAACTGTGATCTTTTTGCCAGATAAGTCGAGATCGCCGGCAGTGATATCCAAAACAATAATTGCATAATACCTAAATTAATACCCCAAATAGTTTTATGAAGCCGCTTTTGATATAAAAATAAATGAACGAAAACAAAATGACTTTTTTTTGTGACTGCTATTCTTGTTTACTCAGGGCCCAGATGTCATTGCTGTAGATAAATTCAGGCTTGTCAGGAGTGCCGCCATATTTTCCACCAGTTATGTAAATTTTATTGTTGAAGACAGTAGCCGCAACCCCTCCACGCGCAGACCACGGGGCATCCTGCTCCTGCCATTTCTTACCGTCGCCACTGAATAACACTTTACTGGAAAATCTTCCGTTTCTGTTGCAACCCAGCAGCCAAATTTTGTTGTCAAAAATGACCGCGTTGTAACCGAAAACATTTTCACCCGGTAGGATTGATCCGGTTTCTTGTTGCCAGTTCAATGCATCTGTTGAACTCCAAACATCATTGTTCAGCAGGTAGAGTTTGCCATCTAGCGATACCACCTGACTGTTGCTTCTTTTTCCAAACGGTAAATGATCTTTTTGTTTCGTCCAGTGTATTCCATCCGTAGAGTTCCAGATATCAGCATATCGGGTTTGCTTGTCCTCTCCGCCAAGGATCCAAATTTTATTGTCGAACACAAACGGGTGATAAAAGAAGCGCGCAGGCAGATCACTGTTTTGCGAAAGGGTGTCCCAATGCTTACCATCGGAGGTGCGATAAATTGCAGGCTTGTAAACAAAATGTTCAATGTTTCCATTGAAATTTCCCAGGCCATAGACAGCATCTTTGAAATAAACATAATCAAGGAAAGCGAGATTGTTGATGATGTTTGGTAAAGGAGATTTTATCCAATTCAGCCCATCGGCTGAAAACCAGTTGCCATCATGATGAAATACCCACAGCGTATCGCGGATAGAAAAAAGCTGGAAGTTGTAACTTTTTTTCCAGGGAGCGCTATCGGCCAGCCTGGTCCAAATGTAAGTATCGTTTATGGAAGTATTGGTTTCGTCTCCTGTTTTAGCGTTGCTCTCAGGTAAATTGCTACACGCAAGCAAATTGGCTGTAAGCAACAAAAATAAAAGTTTCATAACGGGCTGCAATTGATGTTCCTAGACTTACTAATACCGGCTACAAAAGTGTATAATATGAAGTTCAAAAATACTTTTAAATTCAAATTTTACATTGTACTTCGTACTGCGAAAAAAGCCGAATAAAGAACCTTGCGTACACGAGTGCGACGCAACGATGATTCAGAAAAGAGCGTAATGTCTGGCTCACAAAAAAAATCATCTCACATAGGATGAGATGATCAGTGAACCAAAAGGATCTAGACACAGGTTGAATTTACCAACTATTATACGCAAGTTTGATTTTTTGTAAAAATGTACTTTGGTACACACCTTTGGCGAATTCCATACCGGGTATCTCAATCCGGGATGCATCTATCAGTTCCGTTGCTTTGCGAATGACCGGGTCCAAAGCATAGCGCAATCTCTCAGCCTCCTGCTGCCAATTGTCCCTGCCCATATTGGCAATATCGAAATTCATAATGGTAGAGTGGTCTTGTATGGCAACATAGTAGCAGCCCAGCAAGGGGCAGGTGTTAAAAAGCTCTATGTCTATTTTGCCTTCGGTTATCAGTTTGTTGCCGGCTATCATTTGCCGGGCATCTATTACCAGGTCAACCAGCATGTTTAGTAAAATGGCTATGCTTTCCAACGCGCCCAGGGCAGCCATGGTTGCTGTGCCGCCATCGGCAAGTACCGAAATGCCTTTTGCTGTAAACGCTGTGGTGCGTATGGCAGCATCGGCAGTCTGCTTTTTTATTTGTTTGTCTATGATGGATACAATTGCCTGCAACGCTGCCGCCGCGTCGCCGGGTCTTACGTTGCCATATTGCTCTTCCATTTTGGCATACGACAGCAGGTTAGAGGCTATACCCACCCAATCTTTTATTGCATGTCCACCAGACGAAATGAGCCCAAACACGGGCGTAACGTTGAAGACAAATTGCTCTACCGTTGCACCAAACACGTGCTCAACTATAGCATTGTGTGTAGCTGCGGGCAACGCCTCACCCATAATGGTGGTGATCACTTCCTTAAGATTGTTGGCGAGGCTATAAGCAGTTTTGCCCGGCGCTTGCCACGTTGGTGCCAACACCTTTTACTGACATGGCTACATTGCCCGCGGTGTTTGCTACCCGTTGTATTTTGGTAACCTCGCCGCGGCATTTACCATTGCTGATGCCCCAAAAACTCATCTTAAATTTCATCTCTTTGCCTGTAAACATCTTTGCTGCTGCCAGGCGCATTTCTCTTTTCAGGTGTGCCTTTGCCAGGCTGTCGTCCATCTCACTGCCAATGTTTTTAAATACAGGTGCGGCGCCCAGTATGCCCAGTTGATCATACAATTTCTTGACAGCGCCTTTTTCGTTGCGCACACTTTTGTGCCAATCCTGCCGCTTGCTGTTTTGCTCGTTTATCCAATTGGTCAGCGCTTTTTTTGCTTCTATTTCGTTGCGCATTTTTAAGGCAGCGTCAATTTTTTTCAACAATTCACTACGTGGCTTTATCATTGAATGCGTGTCTTTCATCCATTGATCGTAAGTAATTGTCAGCGGCATTGTATGTATTTTTTTGGTGTGTAAAGGTGAGGTTGTCGGCGATAAACTTTAGTTAGCTAATGTATCACTTTTTTGTACTGCCACGCTAATGTTATTGCTGTGAATACCGCGCTTCGTTGTAAAAATTGACCGATCTTAAAATCGAAATTTTAAACTGCGACTTTCTACGAAGGTGCCGGGAGCTTTTAACAGCCAACAGTACACTCCGGTTTGGCATTGTTGCAGCCTGTTGGCCGTGGCGAATCGCACATTTGTACTTTTTGTGCTTTAAGCAGCAGTAATGGTGGCTGCTTATACTTATATATAGAAAAGCCATTGATTGTAAAATAGCCGGTGAGTGCTTCCTGTTATATAGGGAATGCCGGGGTTCGCCTTTGTTGCAGCGTTTGCCGTTGCAGTGTGTTATCACCTGCAACTACAGCCTGGGTAGCTGAAAGAACACCAACAAAATTTGAAAGTACCGGTAAGTGAACGTATTTACGCCTCACGATTTAAGTGCGCCGAGCTCGATAGCACTCCTATTGGATAACACTTTTAATTCGTTCGTTTATAGCCTTCAATTTCCTGTAACAATTGATTGGCTTTTTCTATCCTGGAAAATTCACCCTTGCTTATAAACCATTTGAACCAATTTTTTTGATGGTTTTTGTAATGCAAATTCCTGTAGATCCAGACGCCAATAAAAAGTTGTAATAAAACAATCGGCATTTCGATGAACCAAAACGATAAAGGGGAGTTATGTATCCATTTCAGCGTGATAAACCAGGTAGAGAACACGGGCAACTGTAGCCATAGAATTCCGATGGTTCGCAGGTTTGACTCCTTCAGTTTCGTTAATTTCAATTGTGCATCCACAATGCTTTGGCTGTTGTCAAAATCACTTATTAATTGCAGATGATAGATATATATGAAAACTGCTATGGTCGTGATAAGGAAATGAATAAGCAATGATCCTTTAAAAAAGGGATTTGATATCTGCCACGAAGCAATTACAATGAATAAGATTAAAGCACACCAAATGATCCCAACAATTATCCCAAGCCAGCGCACAGATTTTAGTGGTTGTAAAACATGGGTAGCTTTTCGATGAATAGCTTCCTGCAGCAATTGCTTATTAATGCGTAATGACTCATCGATTTTGTCATAGTGTTCTTTCCATAAAAGAACAAAGTTTGTTTCTTCCATAATGTTTTCTATTGCAGATGTGAAAAACGATCTTTCAGAAGTGCTTTAATCCTGCCTATTCTGGTGGCTACATTGGTTTCTGTTATGCCAATGATAAACGAGATCTCTTTGTGACTTTTTTGGTCTAAATAAAGTAGCATCAGGGCTTTGTCCAATTCTTTCAGTTCTGAAACAAAGCGATGCAAAAACCAAACACCTTCTTCGCACTCTTTATCAGCCATATCAACAATGTTGAATATGCCGTCAGTAAAATCATTATTGATCTTTCTCCTCGCTATCTCCTTTCTAAAGAATGAAATGGCAACGTTTAAAGCGATCCGGTAGATCCAGGTGGAATGTTTGTATTGGCGTTGTAAGTATCGAATGCCTTCCAAAGTTGCAGGATCATTTCCTGCACGAGGTCTTTGCGGTCTTCAGCGTCTTGGCAATACGAATTGGCAATTTTATAAATGATGCCTTTATTGGCATCGATAACGGAAAGAAATATGTCGGTTTTGGTGGCCAGGCTCATCCGGTTGATTGACTACTTTCTATATTATTCGCAGCGGAGGTAAAAATATCACAGAGTTGAGGTAAATTTTAGTTTTGAGATTGAGCCACGAAGGTGGGAAGATGTAAAGGAGCGATAAGAATCTTCTTGTTATTCCGAAGTTTGAACCACCAAGACACAAAGACACAGAGGAGCACGAAGGTGTGGTGAATTGTTTTATTGCTGAATGGTCCTCAACCTTCACTTTCACCTTAACCTCAACCTCCACCTCCACCTCCACCTCAACCTTAACCTCAACCTCAACCTCAACCTCAACCCTTAATTCTCATCTTCATCAAATCTGAAACCTACAGCTCAGTGATGTGAATCTGTACACGAGTGCGACGCAACCGGAGCTGCACAAATTAAAAATGCCGGCTACCAAAGAAAAATTCTCCGGTCAGCCGGCACTTCAACCGGGGGGTTAATGTCCTTGTCCAAAATCGGGCGCTGACTTGTCGTACCACACGCGCTCTTTGCTAAGTGTTAGCACATCTTGCGCGTTGGGTGTAAAGCCTTCGGCAGTAAGGGCTGACTGCCAGTTGGCACGGTTTACCTCGCCGGGGTCGGTGGTCCAGAAGCGGCGCGGAATAGGTTCGTTAAACGTCTCACGCGCATAGTAGGTTGATGTAGTTCCTGGGATAGCCGGTACGCCGCACAAAAACAAATGCTTCGTTGGCATTGCGAAAGAAGTTGAGATACTCCTGTATGTAGATCCTCTCCAAATCGTTTACCCCATTGAATTTTACTTTGGCATTGGTGAGATAGGCATTGATCTCTGCATCGCCACTGCCGCTGATACCTGTAGTAGAACCGGCAACAACCGCAATTCCGTTCATGGTGCGGATGGAAGATGCGATCCCTTTGTTGTACCAGTCTTCGGCAGTACCACGCGTAGCTACACTACCGGCATATCCCTTCTTGATAAATTCAGCAATCAGCAGGCAAGACTCAGCCGCCGTCACTTTTACCTCTTTGTACTCGCCGGAAGTAGAATTGTAACGCGGAGAAAAGAAACGCCTGTTGATGGGCGATATGAGGAAATAACGGGAGACCGCATTTCCGCTGTTGGTATTGCCCACCGCAAACGGGTTTTTGATATAAGTAGCCACAGCCGGGTTGGTGGTAAAATCGGCCGGACCGCCCTGGTATTGTATGAGTGGATCGGCAGGATTGATGAACGATGGGAGGGAAGTGCTGTATTTAGCCAGCGTGTCTTTGTAGCTGCCTTTAAGGTCGTTGGCTTCGAAGTAGATAGGCAGCCGCGGGTCGTTGGCTGACTTTAAAAAGTTGATGATGGACGTGGTGCCATAGCGGGTGCTGCGGTAGTTGATCTCGCCACCCATACCAAAAGCAAAATAGTCTATGCTTTGGTAGGAGAGTTGCTGGTTGTCTTCTACAATAGGACCAATGGCATCCTGCATCACCTGCTGAAAGATGCTCTGTGTTTTAGCATTGTCCTCATTCTCGAGCCTGGCTGCAATTCTTAATTTTAAACTGTTGGCCAGGTGCACCCAATTGGTCCAGTCGCCTTTGTAAAATACATCGGAACTACCATAGGAGACCTGGTTGTTGAGTGTGGTGCTTGACAACACGCCAATGGCATTATCCAGCTCAGTAAGCCAGGTAGTGAACAGTTCCTGTTGCGTATCATACACCGGGCTAAAGTTGCCATCGTAGCGCCCCTGTATAGCCTGGCTGTAAGGTATGGAACCATTCATGTCTGTCACTTTTATGCCCTGCATTACCTGCAATACATAGGTAACAGCAGCCATCTTCTGGTAGTCATCTTTATTGGGTTTGGCAGCTATTTGTTTTCTAATCTCAAATAGGTTGGGAAGCACCTGGAGGTAATAATTACTAAACCGTGAATTAACATTGCCGGTTAGTTCATAAGGATCACTGGTTACATGTTGTGTAAAGCGAAACAACTGCTCCATGCTTTCCCATATCCATTCGGTGTACTCGTAGGTTATCATTCTGTCTTCAGCATAGGCCAACAGAAATTTGATGTCGGGTGTGGAGACTACGCTCGGATTGTTATTGACTGTTTCGAAGTTCTTGGTACAGGAGCTGATAAGGGTGAGGGAAGCTACCAGGGCTGTGGCTACGGTACCAGAGATATATTTATGTATGTGTTTCATGTTTCTAATTTTTTTTTCTGCAATCTGTTGATGACCGGTTGCGTGATAAATCTAAAAAGAAGCTCTTAAGGTAAAGGTGATATTCCTGGTTTTAGGAAGGAAACCTTCTTCGCCCGAGAATGCAGTATTGTTAGAATTGTTGGATGCGGGGTTGTAATTGTAAGGCAGCGACTGGTAGATGTAAAAAAGGTCGCGCCCTATGGCTGCCAGCGACAGGTTGTTCATGTGTAGTTTTTGTGCAAGCTTCTTTGAAAAGCTATAGCTCAGCGCTACCTGCCGCAACGATATCCAGGAATTTTTCAACACCCAAAAGTCAGACACACCAGTTGAAGATGAGCCATAGCGATAGTTGAATTGTGGCAAATGTGTTGGTTCCACAAAGCCTTTATCGTAAGCCTGCTGGTAGGTTAGTCCACCCACATCTACCTGCGAGCCGTCGGGCTGTGTTATCATTTGTCCTGTTCTAAAAACACCATCAGGTATTACGCCGTCATCGTATGTTTTGCCATCCCATTCGCTTGTCCAAACAATGCCGCCATGTTCTGCATCCCTGCCTTTCAGCGAGTTGGGAAATACACCGGTATGGGTTCCTTCGCGCAGTGTCATCAGTACAAAGTCGCCGCCTATTTTGGCATCTACCAATACATTCAGGCTAAACCCTTTGTAGTTAAAGGTATTGTCCCAGCCCGATCTGAATTTGGCATTGATATCACCTACGTCCTGCAGGTAGTTGCTTCTGGCAGGGAAGGCAGCACGGGCATCGGAGCGCCAGGTCAATATAGGCTTGCCTGTTGCAGGATCGGGTTGCGAATGAATGGTTGTGCGCAACACACCATACGATGCACCTTCTACCGCCCACGAGCTGATCTCACCCACATTGGCGCCCAGGTTATACTCCTTCACACCAGGATACAATTGAATGATCTTGTTCTTGTTGGTTGAATAGTTAAGCGCCGTGTTCCAGCTAAAGTTGGCAGAGCGTACCGGGGTAGCATCGAGCGATACCTCGATCCCTTTGTTTTGAATGTTGCCGGCATTGATGAGTATTGAGTTTACGCCTGATACATCAGGTGTGCCAATGCGCAAAATTTGGTTTTTGGTATTGTCCTGGTAGAAGCTAACATCGAAACCTAAACGGCTATTGAAGAAACGCATCTCCGCACCTATCTCTTTTGAAATTTTACGGGCAGGTTTCAGATCGGGTTGCAGTGCATTGAGACTCGAGTAAGTTGAGGTTGGAACCTGTCCGCCATTTGCATTGCTAAAACCACTGAAGACAAACCCCGGGTTAATAGTAAAGGGATCAGTGTCTGCACCCAAAGCAGCCACGTTGGTCCTTAGTTTACCATAGCTTATCCAGCGGGGCATCGATTTAAAACTTTCAGTGAAGATCCAGGATAAACTGGCTGCTGGATAGTTGTAAAAATTGTTGCCCGAACCATCAAGATAGGTAAGCGCTGAAGACCAGTCGCCGCGCCAGGTTGCCTGCAGGTACAATTGATTTTTGAAGGAAAGGTCAGCGCTTGCATAAAGTGAATTAAAACTTTTGCGGCTGCTGATACCGCCATCGGCATACGGCGCATTTACCGAGTTGGTAATGTAGTAGTTGCCGGGATAGTTAAGACCGCCACGGGTCTCAGTATATTCAAAACTATTACTGAAGCGTTGCATTTCAGCACCTATATATCCTGATGCAGTGAAGTCTTTGTTGATCTCTTTGTTCAGCATCAGGATGGCTTTTAGAAACCTGCTTTCACGGTTCTCAAAACCAAGACCGTACAGACCTCCTTTAAAATCCTGCAACTGACCGAGTTCTTTATTTTCACGTTTGGTGTAGATGTTGTTGATGTTGCCCTCCAGCACCAGTTTTGCCCACGATGTCAGGTCTGCATTGATACTTAGCCTGCCACGCAGCAATTGTTCTTTTTGCAGGTAAGTGTTTTCAAAAAGCTGAAACCAGAAACGGGTCTCGGGTGCTTTGTTGGGTTCGTTGGGGTCGTTTAGCTGTGGCGCGCCTCCCAAAATGCTGGTATAGTGTTCCTTTTGCATCCAGTATTTTGTGTTGTAATTGCGCGGAAGCACCCAGGTAAATAATTTACCAAAATTATCTGAGCCAAAAGCATCGAGCGGACCATTGCGGGGTGGGTTTTTACCCTGGAAATTGCTGTAGGCTACACCCGCATCTACACTCAGCCAATTGGTAAGTTTTTGCGTGGCGCGAATGTCAAAGGCATCCTTGCTCAACTTGTTATTGGGAACAATTCCTCTTGCTTCATTGTGGTTATACGACAGCCTGAAAGTCGATCTCTCTGATCCGCCATCCAGCGCAATGTTGGTATTTGAGCCATAGCCTTTTTGAAAAGCATCTAAAAAATTGTTGGGCTGAGGCGAGTACGTTGTCGGTGTACCATCGTAATTAGTAACTTCCTGTCCCAGCATTCTTGGTCCCCAGTTCTCCAGTTCCCGATAGATCTGCCGGTCAATGTAAGGTTTGCCTGTTACCGGATCTATGGGGAACACTTTTGTTGTCCACAACTCATCAGCTTTGTAATTGGGCTCGCGGTTATCGGTAAAGAAAGCGCCCACCGTACCACCACCAAATTCATTTTGAAATTTGGGCCCTGCATAGGGGTCTTGTATATTGACAGATTGTGTTACAGATACACCTATACCCTTACGTGCCGAACCTTTCTTGGTAGTAATGAGTATTACACCATTGATAGCCCGGCTGCCATATAGTGCTGCAGCAGACGAACCTTTTAGTACCGATATCGATTCAAAATCTTCAGGGTTCAGGTTTTTAAAATCATTACCAAAGTCGCGACCGGTACCGCCAAATACACCATTGTCCATGATCACTCCATCTACTACAAAAATGGGTTGGTTATTGGTGCCGAGTGTTGAGTTGCCCCTGATCACGATCTTAGAGTTGCCAAACAAACCACCGGCGCCCTGGTCTATTTGCACGCCGGCTACTTTGCCTTGCAATGCATTGATCGGGTTCACTTCGTTGGTTTTAGCTATTTCACTTCCTTTTAGTTCTGTTACCGAGTAGCCCAGTTCACGCCGTTGCTTTTTTACCCCAAGTGCTGTTACTACCACTTCGTTTAGCGCAGCATTTCTGGCGGTGAGCGCTACCGCAATTTCATTGTTTGTGCTACCGCTATAGCTTATCTCTTTGCCATCGTAGCCTACCGATGAAAATACCAAAGTAGGGTTTACCACATCTGTCCTGATGCGAAAATTTCCGTTTTGATCGGTAGTGGTTGCAGTCTTGGTTCCCCGTACCGTCACAGTTGCCGATGGTATTCCTTTGCCGGTCACATCGTCTGTCAGCACACCATATAGCGTCTTCAGTTCCTGTGCAAACGAGTGCAGGCTGCATAGTGCTATCACTAAAAATGTAAGGACTTTTTTCATAAGCATTTTTTTTGAAAAATTAGTTTTCTGGTGGTTTGTCTATCCTGGAAACTGCATAAGTGGGTAGAAGAAAATGTTTTACAGCCACACTTCATACATGTTCCGAAATTAAAAATGATACCTCAGGCCCAAATGGACGATACATTGTTAATAATGGATTATTTTACTATTCACACCAACGATTGTATCACAGTATCCCGGCTGAAGCACAAGTGAATAACAAGTTATTTCAGGCAAAAAATACAAACGGTTTTTACTTTAATCAGCAGTTATTCTTACCTAAGAAATCGCGTATAATTTTTTTTGGAGCCAGGCATTTGTAACACTGATCGTACATCGTTGCGTCGCACTCTTGTACGGTCGATATTCTATTCAGCCAACAAGTACAGTATAAAAAAGTAATAGGAAAAAAGGAAGAGATGAACGAGAAAATACTTTGTCAGGCGCCACCAATGTTGTGTGGTGGAAGCGGTCTCAATTACCTGCCAACGTAGTTTATGAATGTCAGTATCAAACAAGCAACGGATAAGGCGTGCTCTCGATCAACTGTAAAAATTATCAACTTGTAAAAATTGTCGCTACTACTTAACGTGCAGTGTGATCTCATTTTCTTTGACCAGGAAATCAGCATTCAACAATGTCTTAGCGCCGCTTTCCAATAGCATACTGTCGGCTACTTTGGCAATCGGTTGAATGCATGATGTATTCTTTTCTCTGAAAGGGATATTATAACTTAGGTTATAGGCTGAAATTATGGACCAGCGCGATTTATCTGAAGTGTTGGCAGCCGACCTGTGCAATATATTGCTGTGAAAAAATAGCACATCACCGGGTTGCAATTCAACATATACCAACTCACATATCTTTTCAGCGGCGGCAACAAATTCGGGGTCAGCACCTTGCTGCTCACCTGCGAAACTATGTTCAAAGCGCTGCATTTTATGACTGCCTTTAAGTACTTGTAAACAACCGTTTTCCTGTGTTGCCCCCGTTAAGGCTACCATTACCGAGATCATCGCTTCGGGGTAAAGAAAACCGTTCTTATACCAATAACCATAGTCCTGGTGCCACTCCCATGCGCCACCCACCCTGGGTTCTTTCTGCATCACTTTCGAGTGAAAGTGGCAAACCTCTCCTTTGTTACCCAACAATGACGCTACACCATTCACCATTCTTTCCGCGCGCGACATGAGCCCGAATAAATCATCTCCGGGTGTAAACCAAAGCGTCAGTCGCGTACGGTTACCTGCCTGGTCATTGAAGTCCATAGAGTTACCAATTACCGAGTCATCTATTGAAAGACTATAAAGAATTGCTATCTCCTCTTTCGTAAAAAAATCTTTCTTTATCAGGTAGCCATGTTCGTTAAAATATTCCTGGTCTTCTTGCGTGAGTGTGTACTTCATAATGGCAGATCTTTTAAATCGTTAGTAATGCAAAACTACAAATGACAGGTTTGTTTTACCTGGAATAAGTAACACTTTTGCCCAAAAATCTGTGGGCTTGAAAACATGGCTAAGTATTACTAATGCACTTTGTAAACTTCAGTTTTCCTGATGAAAACCTAATAGTCAAAAGTAAAAAGTAAAAGCTTAAGAAAAACTACCATTATAACCTACAACTGACAACCTACAACTTACTACCTACAACTTACAACCTACCACCTACATACCACCTACAACTTACCACCTACAACTTACAACCTACAACCTACTACCTACCACCTACAACTCACAACGGTTAATGCGCCATCATTGTCATTTCTACTTCTTCCAGGGTTTTGCCTTTTGTTTCTTTTACTTTAAAAAGAACGAAAAAGAAGCCTATAGCACACACGCCGGCATAGATGTAAAAGGTATTGTCACGAAGTTTTTCGAATAGCAATGGGAAGGTAAAAACGAGAATAAAATAGGCTGCCCATAAACTGACCACGGCAACAGATATAGCTGCGCCTCTTATTTTTGTCGGAAATATTTCCGATATCAGTACCCAGGTAACTGGCGCCAGCGACATGGCGTAGGTACCAATAGCCGCAAGCAACAACCATGATACGCTTGCTGACCCGGCAGCCAACAGTTGCACAACAATGATGTATAAAATGGCAAGACCACCTGCGCCAAATAACATGAGCGGTTTGCGCCCCAGCTTATCTACCAACAACATGGCAAGAATGGTGAAGACAACATTTACACCGCCAATAAATACCGTTTGCAATAGCTGATCGTCTTGCGAGGCGCCAATACTTTCAAATATTTTGGGTGCATAATTAAAAACCGTATTGATACCGCAAAACTGTTGAAAAACTGCCAGACCAATACCGGTAAGCACCGCCGGTAAGACTGCTTTTTTGAAGACCTCTGTATAGCTTGTTTTATTAAATCCCTGCAGCGACCGTTGAATGTTTTGCAGGGTGTCATTTACAAATTCTGCATCTCCAATCTTATGTAAAACCGCTGAGGCTTTTTCCCGCTGATTTTCCTTCATCAGCCAGCGGGGGCTTTCGGGTAGCAGGTATGCACCCAATAAAAACAAAGCTGCAGGTATCATTCCTAAACCAAACATCCACCGCCAGGCTGCATCGCCACTGTTGCGCAACTGGTAATTTACAAGGTTGGTGATGAGTATGCCTAATACAACAGTTAACTGGTTTACAGCTACCATACGCCCGCGCAAATGTGCAGGCGAGATCTCAGCGATATACATTGGCGATAGCATGGAAGCCATACCAACACCAACCCCTGCAATACAACGGGAGATAATAAAAAAATCCCGGTTGGGAGAGAGCGCCATTGCCAACGACGACACAGCAAATATCAAAGCAGCCAGCATCAGCCCTGGTCGCCGCCCAAACTTATCTGCAACTTTACCTGCAATAAGACACCCGGCGATCGCTCCTAACGCCAATACACCGGTTGCCAGACCTTCCCAGTAGGCATCGAGTGCAAACTGTTTTTGCAAAAATGGTAGTGCGCCGGCTATTACTGCAAAGTCGAAACCGAACAGGTAGCCACCCAGGGCTGAGATAAAGGAGATGCCGAGAATGTAAGTATGATGGTAGGTGTTGGCGTGCATGTTTTTGTTAGATCAATCGTGGCTGTAATAGTAGTTGATAAAATGTTTGTATGTCGCCTGGTTTTAGGTAACTAAACCAAACTCGTATATAGTTGTGGTCGCATATTCTTCACCTGGTTGCAATAAGGTATCAGGAAATGCCGGATGATTGGGACTGTCGGGAAAAGCTTGTGTTTCAAGTGCCACAGCACCATGCTGTTGGTAAAATTGTGCATGGCTGCCGCGGGTGCTGCCATCCCAGTAATTGGCGGTATATAGTTGCAGACCTGGTTGATCGGTATAAACCTTTACTATTCTTCCTGTGCCGGGATCGGTAAGTTGAGCTGCAAACGCCAGCGAATGCTGCTGCTTATCCAAAACAAAATTATGATTAAAGCCCTTCTCAGTTGGTAAGGCATCGAGGTCGCGTGCTATCATTTTAGGCTGCCTGAAATCTAATGCAGTTTCTGCAACCGGTAAGATTTTACCTGTTGGTAGGCTTTGTTCGTTGCTTTCTGTATAATACGCAGCGTTGATTTGCAAAAGGTGCTTGTTAATTTGAGGGTTTGAGAATGCTGAGAGATTAAAATAAGAATGATTGGTGAGGTTAACAGGAGTTGCCTGGTCAGTGGTAGCATGGTATCGGATCACCAATTGATTTTGTTGATTGAGCAAATAAGTAACTTTTACATCCAGGTTGCCAGGGTAGCCTTCTTCTCCATCTTTACTTACATAGTGAAAGACTACTCCTGCACAATCTTTTTCCCGGATAATAGATTGAACATCCCATATTTTCTTGTTGAAACCGTTGACACCTCCGTGCAAATGATTTTGTCCATCGTTGCGGGAAAGGTTTATGATTTTGGCATTATATGAATACCTGCCACCGGCAATGCGATTGGCATACCTGCCAACGATACAGCCCAGGTAATCAGGATTGTATTGATATTCGGCAATATTGTTGAACCCGGCAACAATATTTTGTCGCACGCCCATTTTGTTGGGTGCGCAAATACTTATAACGGAGCAGCCAAGATTTGTAATACAAATCTCTATACTGCTATTCGTTAAATAAAACTCGTACACCTCTGCACCCTGCAGCAGACCGTATAATTTGCTGGAAACAGACAAAGAAGGCGAAGCGATATTGGGCATGTTTGAGGTTTAATGAAAAGCACCTTACAAGCTTACTGATGAGTCTGGCAATAAGATTCTCAAAAAAAGGTAGCATGCGTTGAAATCGCATAGCACCCTGGTGATTGATGTCAAGTTGCAAAACCTCCTGCAGAAATTGATTGGCGGAAGATGTGTTACCCAAACCCAACCAACCCAGCCCTACCAGGTACAAGCAGTGAACTTTGTTGCTTAGATCAATGTCTTTATCAAAAACAAGCATGTCTGGCAGGGAGACAGCAAAGTAATCGATATGAATGCTGGCGTTAATATGCGTCTCACCAAAAGTGATAAAGTTTTCAAAGATCTTTTTTGCCATGTCGGGCTCGCCGAGTTGCATCCAGGCGAGTGCCTGAAAAAATATGGCATCAGGTTGCGGATCGTTATAAAAAATTGCCTGTGCGGGTTCGCTATTGCCTTGCGTAGCGGCCAGGTACATCGATTTGGCCATTTCGGTTAAACCAAGTCCTGCATAGGCGCAACCCGTCCAGTAAAGTCGCTCGTTTTCGGGGCAGCCATATAGTTTTCCTTCACCCAGGTTTTCAGGATAATGTATCGTTGCATCAAGAAGAGTAAGCGCCTGCTGGTATTCGTGTCTGGTAAGAGCTTCTTTTGCCAACTCGAGGTGACAAAGTAGAAATTGTGCTATTACCTTTCCTTCGCCACCTTCCCAGGGATTAAATTTTCGCCGGGCTAAAAGTTCTTTTGCAGTTTCAAATTGCCGCAGATTATTATAGAGCGTGACCCTTTCCAGGTACAGGTCATCCCTTTGTTCTACCTGCTGCCAATGATCTTCAAGTAATTCGAGGCGGCTATGGAAACTCGTACCCATCAGCTTGTACAGTTGATCCAGTTCCATTAATATCCTCGAGTCATTCTCGTTTAATTTATAAGCCCAAAACATATTTTGCAGGGCTCTTTCTTTTTGCCGGTGTTTGTTGTAGTAAGCCAATGCCAGGTTGCGGAAGGTAGTAGGATTGTTGACATCTAAAGTGGCTGAACTTTCCCAGCATTCTATGGCTTCCTTGTACTGTCTTTTATCATACCATAAATTTCCAAGGTAGTACCAGGCTTTTGCATCTTTTGGGTTAGCACCGATAGCTGCCTGTAGTACAGCTATGTCTTCTAAACGATTGGAAAAACAGTGATCAGTTGAAAGCAACTCAGCCCAATGAAAATATTGCAGGGCTTCTGTGTTTTGTTGCTGCTGTTCGTTAAAGTAGCCGAGATAGTAAAACAGCATCGGTGAGAAATTCGTATCGCCATCAACCAATAATTGCAGTAAGGTACAGGCTTCGTTCCACAGCCCGGCGTGGGCATAATCGAATGCATATTCAACAAAGTTATTTTCCCATCCTCTGCTTATGTTGTAGCAGTTGGCTTAGGTTCTCCGATGCCTTTACTTCATCGCCTGTGTGGGTGAACAATAGATAGTTTTCGAAGTAACAGCCATAATTGAAAAGGTCTTTTTCTAGCGCAGCGTTGGAAACTGCAAGGGCTTCAGCAAACAAGCCAAGTTTGCGCAGGATGAACGTCTTGGTATGGTGCGCAGTATGGCTGTTGCAATTGCGGACCAAAGACTTATCGATGTGTTCTAATGCTGTTTCATGGTCGCCACCGCTACAGGCAATGCGCGCCAATTGCAGGTAACCGGCGTGTTGCCATGCATCATTCCAGACTGATTTATAAAAAGCATTGTAGGCAGCATCCGTTTTTTGCTGTAGCAACAAGGCGAGACCAAGGTTGTAGAATGGCTCGCCATCGTAGGGATTTGGATTTTTGGCAGTGAGCGTCTGTATTGCTTTTTGCAGGTAGGTCTCAGCTATAGCAAACTGGCCGCGGCGCAGGTACCAAAGCCCAAGTGCATTGTTGTTGCGGGCATCTTTCTCGTCCCGGCGCAATGCCTCTTCATAATAATCGCAAGCCGAATAGGTAGCATGGCGATATTGTTCAAGGTGAAGACCGGTGAGGAAAAGTTGCTCATTACTTTCTACTTCGGCAGGGCGCTTTGCAGCTTGCGCCGGCGAAGGAATGGTATAGTCACTGATAACATCTTCCTGGTAGCTGACGAGGATGCGGTTACTGGCAAGATCAGTGACAGTTGCTTTGATCTCATGAACTTGAAAAGCCTGCTGCAATGGGATGTGAGTAGTAAAAGGGTAGGCGGGTGAGGAATGGATTATAGTACTATATAACTTTTCTGTACCCTTATACAATGCTATATGTAGCCGGGGATAGTTGGCAGTAACGTACAGTCTTAACTCGATTGCGTCGGTTGCGAATGTTAGACCAAGTGCCGCTTCTTTTGTGGCATTTTTAATGACCCCTACTTCGGCATAAGGCATAAAGTATTGGGTGAAAGTTTTTTCTTCATACGGCTGTAGCCACGCAAAATCAGGTTGGTTGTCGGTAAACACTCCCGTCATCAATTCGATGTAGGGACCATCTTTGTCGGTGAGGTTTCTGTCCCAGGCATGACCAAATTCACCATGTCCCCAGGTCCATTGTTTTTTGCCAGGCGATATGTGATGATCGGCAATGTGTAACAGACCGCCTTTGCTATCATGCTCATACCCACCCATAAAATTATAGCGGGAGGTAATTGCCATATACGAAGTTGGAACAGGAATATTTTTGTAGCGGGATATATCCGTGCCGGGCGAGTAATCTACTTTGTAATAAACACCGGTGGCAATTGGGAAAGATGATACGTCTCTTTTGCCATGATCAAATACCGCATATACATCTGGTGGAAAGATGGATTGATACTCATCGTTTACCTTAACTGCGGGATTGGCCCACCATAAAAAGGTTTGGGGCAACGGTGTGCGGTTATAGAGCCTGCCTTTTATTTCGAGATAAGCTTTGCCAGGGTACAATGTAATGCCAGCCATACCTTTTGTATGAAACATCTTTTCTACTTCGTTTATCCAAACTGTCTTGCTGCCATCACTGTTTTCTTCAATTGCGTAATCAACCGGCAAGAATGTACTGGGACGATGATGCTGTGGCCAATTGAATTCTATTCCACCTGAGATCCACGGACCGGTGAGCCCAACAAGTGCGGGCTTTATAACCTGGTTATAATAAATGAAATGGCGCTGTTTTACTTTGTCGTACGCCATCTGTATGCGTCCGCCCAACTGGGGAAGGATCATGAGTTTGATAAACTCATTTTCTATGTAAACTGCCTTGTAAACCTGGTCTTTTTTTTCATCCAGGATCTTTTCGATAACTGCATAGGGATATACCACGCCACTGCTACCCTGGTAAATTCTTTTTTCTAAGAACATCGGATGCTTCTCTGGTTTGCCAACGCCATAGGTTGGTATCGAAACATCTTCAACCCAGGCTTTTACAACTTCGTTCATTGCAGTAGTGCTTTATTTTTACCCACTTTGGTGGTGCCACTTTACGATTTGAAAACAGTTATGATGGACTATTGCACTGCGCCCATTGCTACAACAGAGCAGTGCAGATGAACGGAGCGTCGCAACCATCGCCACCTACCGGTTCTACTGTCCGCTACCAAAAAGATGTGTTTCATCCCAGGCATTTGTCTGATAGCAGAGCCAGCGGTCTGAATAAAAATTGATCGTGTGTGGCTACAGCAAAAATTATATGGGCTAAAAAATTGATGCTGCGAAAATGCCTGATCTAATTATATTTCAGTTTCAATTTACCGGCTCATTAACCTGGATGATGAGTTCAAAATAAAAGTATTTGACAGTGTAATAAATGGAGTAAACATTGGTTTTGATGGACTTTTTAACGGTTGCAAAAAACATGAAAATCTGCCAGGATGAGAAAGAAAGAAGGTTTTAAGGGACAGAAGGCGATAGTGGTGCCGCGCAAGATACTCTCGAAATATTGTGAGCCGGATAAGATCATCAGTAGCCTGTATATCACCGACATCGGATATTATCCCAAGGCGAAGTTTCACTACCGTGAGCGTCCGCATGGGGCGGATCAACACATTCTGATCTATTGCCAGGAGGGCAGTGGAGTGGCAGTGGTAAAGAAGAATGAATACGTAATAGAGGCGGGAGACTTTTTTATGGTGCCTATGAAATCCGCACATACCTATCATGCGAATGAAGACAACCCCTGGACTATTTACTGGATTCATTTTAAAGGCACCATGTCGGTGGCTATGCTGGAACTATTTCATAAACATGTGAATGGCTACAAGGGATTTCTGAAATATAATGAGCGGAGCATTGCTCTTTTCAACGAGATGTATAACCAACTGGAGCGTGGGTATGGCATAGACAATCTTATTTATTGCAACATGTGCCTGGGTCACTTTTTAACAACGATGATCTACAACGATCGCTATGATGTGCGTAGCCATCTGCAGCATAAAGATGTGCTGGACAAAGCCATTGATTTTTTGGGCAGTAAAATAGGGGAGATGCTGACGCTGGAAGAAATGGCGGCGGCGGTTAACCTGTCACCCTCGCATTTTTCGTTTTCATTTAAAAAGAAGACCGGCTTTCCGCCGATAGAATATTTTAACCATTTGAAGGTGCAAAAGGCATGTCAGTTTCTATTGTTCACCGACCTGCGGGTGCGTGAGATAGCGCTGGAACTGGGTATGAAAGATCCGTACTACTTTACACGGATGTTTACCAAAGTGATGGGGCTTTCGCCAAACAACTACCGCGAGAAAAGAATACATTAATTATCAACAACAGATCTACAATACAAACAAACAGAAAAATGAGTAAAAAGGCAATAGTAGAGGTGTGCGCATTTCATATAGAATCGTGCATAACCGCAGAACGGGAAGGTGCGGCACGGGTAGAACTTTGTGACAATCCGATAGAAGGCGGTACCACACCATCGTATGGAACGATCAGGCAGGTGAGGGAAAAAATATCTATACTGCTTTACCCGATCTTGAGACCGCGGTCGGGCAATTATTTTTATACCGATGAAGAGTTTTTGATTTTGAAAGATGACATAGAGATGTGCCGGCAGTTAGGTTGTGATGGTATTTCTGTAGGTGTTTCCAGGCAGGATGCACAGATAGACACAGAACGGATGAAGCGGGTTGTAGAGTGGGCGGGACCGCTGGGTGTGACCTGCAATCGTGTTTTTGATTGTGCGCCCGATCCGTTTGCTGCGCTTGAAGACATTATAGCGTGTGGCTGTGAGCGGGTGCTTACTTCAGGTCAAAAGACGGCGGCGCCGGAGGCTGCTGATTTGCTGAAGGCATTGGTGGAGCAAGCCGGTGACCGTATCATTATTATGCCGGGTGCGGGGGTAAAATCAACGAACATAGCCCGGTTGCAGCAGGCTTGCGGTGCCTGGGAATATCATTCGTCGGCGCGCGTTATAAAGCCCAACCCTGTGACTTATATTAACACAGCCGTGAATGATTATGGCAATGTGTACATAGCCGATGCACAGGAGGTAAGGGCAATGGTGCAGGCATTGGTATAATTGAACCGGGTGATTGTTGTAAGACTGCAGGCAGATGGGTTGATTTGTTTACAAACGATCGTACTGATTTACTGTTGAATGGGTATTCGCTTTTGCCGTTTCGATGCATTAGCAATCGTGCTTATGTCTCACTTCATTATATCACTTACGAACAAAAAAGCAGGAATACTACCGTACGCCTGCCAACTAGTAGCTCTGGTACAACTTTTATTTAATAGCCGAGCCGCCGGCGATTTTCGTAGCGCGGGGCAATTACGTAAGGCACAGCGCGGTAGCGTACACCTCTGCGCCAGCGGTTGCCACGCCAAATATACCCGGGTCCGGGTGGCGGTGGCATTACCCGTACCCTGTGCACAGGCTGACGATAAACGCCGCGACCGGAATAGCAGCCGCTAAAGCCCGTTAAGAGTATTATCAAAACGGCTAATCCTGTTAGTTTTTTCATGATCAAATAGTTTCTGCCACTCGGTTTTCTCCGGCTACAGTACACTTTCAAGGTAAGAAATTCAGTTCTTAAGGAGTGCCTTTTTCGGTAAATTTTATGTCAAATAGCGGGTGCTGCGACTGCCTTTTGCCCAAAGCCCAGGTGCACCGCCAGTGCCAGCAAGGCGAAAGCCACTCCCATCACCACCACACCATTCCACCGGTACCATTGCCATGCCTGCGTTGCCAATAGAGTGCCCATGGCACCACCTATGAAATAGGTAACCATATACACGGTATTCATACGGTTGCGTGCCTCGGGGCGGATGCTAAAAATGAGTGCCTGGTTGGCAATGTGTGTAGCCTGCACACCCATGTCAAGCAAAACCACCCCCACAACCAAACCGGCAATGGTGGTGCCGCCCAGACCAAACACCAGGTAGGCAACGGCAACCAGACTAATGCTGGTGGCGGTAAGGCGATAGGCATTTCCTTTATCGCTCAGCCTGCCCATTTGCGAGGCTGCCAATGCGCCAAAAGCACCCACCAGTCCGAAGGCTCCCGCCACTTCGCTACCCATGTTGAAGGGTGGATCTTTAAGCAGGAAAACCAAAGTTGTCCAAAATCCGGCAAAGGTGGCAAAGCACAGTGCCCCACGTATGGCTGCCAGGCGCAGCAGCGGTTCGTGCTTTGCCAGGTGCAGCAGCGATCTCATCAGCCCCGCATAGCTGCCCTTATACTCGGGATAAACCTCCGGAAGCAGATAATACAGGGCTATCCACAATAACACCATCAGCCCGGCGGCTATCAGGTACATAGCCCGCCAGCCCAGGTGAGCCCCTATATAGCCACTCACGGTACGAGATAATAAAATGCCTACCAGCAACCCACTCATTACAAAGCCAATGGTTTTACCCCGCTTATCCGGTGCTGCGAGATGTGCAGCCATGGGCACGAGTAGTTGCGGTATCATGGAGCAGGCGCCTATTAAGAAACTACCCACCAGCACTACCGGAAAACTTGGCGACCACGCAGTAAGCAGCAAGGCTACTATCACCAAAAAGAACTCTACCATTATCAGGCGTTTGCGACGCAGCATATCGCCCAACGGCACGGTAAACAACATGCCGCTGGCATACCCGATCTGGGTGATCATCGCCAGCAAGCCGCCATGGGCAGGACTTACTCCAAACTCTAGTGTTATATCTGCCAGCAGCGGCTGGCTGTAGTATATATTGGCAACCACCAGCCCCGTTGCAATGGTCATTGCCCACAGGTGCAGCGGCGTAAGGATAGCGTGTTTTTTTTCCATCATCAGGTTGGGCGCGGGGCGGTGTTGTCAGGTGCTTATTTACTTACCTCGGTCAAAAAAAGGGAACACAGTTTTGCAAAGGCTTTGCTGTTTTTTTTTGTAATGGCAATATCGGTTACATCGTCTTTGCCCGCTACTATGCGAGCCAGCACCACGGGGTGATCTTTCATGGCTTCTACCATCTCCAGGGGTATGTAGTAGTGGTAGAGATACATATTTTGGTATGCGCCTGCTTCGCCGCTAACTTGTAGCGGGGCATTTAGTTTGGCAATGGCGCCATTGCTCAATACAAACCAGATACTATCCGTTTCATCCAACATGCGGTCGCCCTGGCCATAGCCAATAATATTAAGGTAACAGGTGGTATTGACCGCCGTGAATGACACGCCGAAACCGGTGCTAAAACCTGATTTCAACGTTACTATACTTGTTTCAATGGTGCGTTCATTGGTAACCGCATCGGTCTCATTGCTTTTAATTTCCTGCGCCAGCGTACCCAATGGAAGCAACAAAGCAAGTAGCATTCTATAGATCATCATGCAAGGTAAAGTTGGGTCTTTAATTCACTGGGGTTTAATAAAAAGTTTCGGAATTTTTTTTGTACCCGGCGGTATATCTCTGTGCTTCCCCGGTACTAATGAACTTCTGCCTTTAAGCCGGGGTAAGTTTTAAATTTAGTTTTGCTGCCTGTGCTTCAAGCCACTTTAAAGTTTTTGCTTGTTGCCTTTCTTGATATTGTTTAATTCCGTTTTCTACAAAGGCTAATCCTTTGGTCATTATTCTGTAAATCCAGCAGGCTAGTTTTCGTGCCATTGCTTTTATGGCTACCGAAGGTCCTCGGCGGGTTGAGATTATTTTTCCAAAGGTTCCTAAGGCATTGTTTTTACTTCGAAATAGTGGCTGAACGCATTCTTTTAGTATTTGTCCGGCCGTGGTATTTACTTTTATCTTTTTATACTTTCTCGATTTTCCAGACTGATATTTCGATGGTGCAAGTCCGAGCCAGGCTGTATACTGTTTTTCAGTTATTCCAGGCGCTCCAGTTATTGCCTGTTTGTGCATATAACTTAAGCAGACTATAACTGGTTATACCAGGGAGTATAGTGAGGTCTTTTCCTTCAAATAGCTGCATCATCATTTTATCAAAGTCATTTACTTTTGGTGCATTATGATAAATGCGTTTACCTGTTGGTTCTACCGGTGGTTCTTCTTTGTCTTTGGTAAGGGCTTTTAATACTGCATTAATCTTTTTATCACACTCTTCCATCTTTTTAGCAATAAAACATGTATTCATCAAAGGCCTGCTGAAGGGCAAACAAGCTGTTCTGTTTTATAAAACCCCTGAAGGCTTTTTATGACTTCTTCCTTTTTCTTTTTATATACCTGTGGCTGCGCATAACTCAACGAGCACTTCTGGCTTTCTTTTCTCCACCCTAATATCGCTTTTATAATACTCATCGCTGAGGCTCCCTGCAAATCTGATAACACGGAGGACAACCGAATATTCATCATCACCAGCGCTTTATCCATACGTTGAACTGCACTTACTTTACACTCAATATGCTTTTCCCTGATGCGTACATAGCTGCGTAATTCTCTTACTTCTACCGGGGCTATAAAACTATTGCGAAGCAATCCATGACTATGTAATTCTTTGATCCACATACAGTCTTTTACATCTGTTTTTCGGCCTGGAACATGCTTTACATGACGCCCATTTACTACATACACTTGTATGCCTGCTGCGGATAAGCATATCATAAAGCGTTACCCAGTATACGCCTGTAGCTTCCATAGCAACACTCTTTAATATTTTGCTCTTGAAGATATTCCATTAACTGATGACAACCACAAGTGAAGGTGTCAAAATTTTGAACTTCGCCTATCATCGGTACCAACGAAAAACTTGCATGCGCCAACATCTATGCCGGCTACATCCTGATGAATTTTTTGTAAATTGCTCATAGCTCATTTTAATTTAAAAATGAACAATGAGATGCTGTTGGGCACGGCAAAATTGGCTGCTGTTAAGCAAAGACGATGCTACTAAACGGGAACGAGTCACCTGTGTGGCTTGCTACTTTTGCCGCAACAACTCTTGCGTACAGGCACTTAAAAGCACTATACAAAAGACTGTTATAGCGCCCAATGGCATCTTTTTGAATTAAAAATAATAAAAAAACTATTTTGGTTGACTGCACATTTGCTTTCGTTCATTTTGTGTGGCTTTGGCCCCCGCCCAAGGTACTCTTGCGTCGCACTCGTATGCTGAATAACTGTATTGGGCGGTTGAGGATAAGGTTGAGGTGGAGGTTGAGGCTGAGGTTGAGGTTGAGGTGGAGGTTGAGGTGGAGGTTAAGGTTGAGGTGGAGGTTGAGGTTGAGGTGGAGGTTAAGGTTAAGGCGAGACAACAAATCAATTCAACACAGCTCACGGTTTATAATTTATACATCGCGTTTTCACATTTTCTCTCTCTCTTTGCGTCTTTGCGTGAAAATGACCAACCTGTTTCGATAAAGAAAGGTCACCCCTCCGGGGTTGTAAGATCAGGGCGCACATTGATCTACCATAAGTTCACCCCGCTGGGGTTGTAAGATCAAGATATATTTTTGGCTACCATACGGTCACCCCTTCGGCGTTATTAAATCAAAAAACATTTCGCGCAACAATAATTTCAGCCCTTCAAGTTGTTTAACCATACACTCTTTCAACAATCAATAAAATCTGCTTCGAGCATCTTCGTGTTACTTGTGTCTTCGCGGTTCCAACTTCGCCTCTTTACAATCTCTCTCTTTGCGTCTTTGCGTGAAAATGACCAACCTGTTTCGATAAAGAAAGTTCACCCCTCCGGGGTTGTAAGATCAGGGCGCACTTTGATCTACCATAATTTCACCCCGCTGGGGTTGTAAGATCAGGGCGCACTTTGATCTACCATAAGTTCACCCCGCTGGGGTTGTAAGATCAAGATATATTTTTGGCTACCATACGGTCACCCCTTCGGCGGTATTAAATCAAAAAACATTTTGCGCTACAATAATTTCAGCCCTTCAAGTTGTTTAACCATACACTCTTTCAACAATCAATAAAATCTGCTTCGTGCATCTTCGTGTTACTTGTGTCTTCGTGGTTCCAACTTCGCGTCTTTGCCTAAAAATGATCAACCTGTTTTGAGATAGAAATGTCACCTCTCCGGGGTCGTACTGCATCGATCAGTGCATTGGCAATATTTTTATTCAACCAACCGCTTCGCCGCTAATCCTCGTCCAGTTCCAGCCTCATTTTATCCGATAGAGTTACCAACACTTTATCTATACGGTTACCATCCATATCTATGATCTCGAAATTAAAGCCCTGCCACTCCAGTTTATCTCCTGTAGCTGGTATGGTTTGCAGGTGATGCAGAATAAACCCGGCTAATGTATTATAATCCTGGTCGCCTTCGTCCATGAAATCCGTTTTTTCAAACCGGCTTAAAAAATCATAGAATGGCAACTGTGCATCTATCAGAAAGGTGCCGTCTTCCCGCTCCAATATTTCGTAATCATCCGCGTCCTGCGGCCCAATGTCTCCTACGATCGCCTCCAAAATATCGTTGAGCGTCATCATTCCTTCCAGGCTACCATATTCATCCACTATAAAGCAACTGTTGGTTTTTAATTGCTTAAAACGTTCCAGCACCTGGTACACCGAATTATTTTCAGGCACATATAAACCGGGTTTCATCAGGTCGCGCAGCAATGTTTCATCGGTAGCAAGCAAAATGTCTTTGATAGAGACGATGCCTTTGATGTTATCGATCACGCCTTCGCACAAAGGATAGCTCGTATGCACCACTTCGTTCATTTTTTGTTTGATGTCGGCCACTTTGCAGTTAACGTCCATCCACACAATATCGCTGCGGTGTGTCATCAGCGAGGTAATATTCCGGTCACCGAGGTGAAACACCCGTTCGATGATCGCCTGTTCATTTTCTTCAATGGCGCCCGTTTCTGTGCCTTCGTTTATGATGGCTTTTATCTCCTCTTCCGTTACGGGAGAGTCATTGGGTCGTATATTAAAAATACTGGAGATCAGGCTGGTGCTTTTGCTTAGCAGCCACACAAAGGGGTAAGCGATCTTCGAGACAAAGATCATGGGTGTAGCAGAAAGCTTGGCTATTTTCTCCGGGCTTGAAAGACCTATCCGCTTGCCCGTCAACTCGCTGATAAGTGAAAAATAGGTTATAAGAAATACCACGATCACCGTTCCAACTGTGTTTACATAAGCCTGCAGCCAGGTAAAACGGTTGAGGAAGACAATGATAGCATCCCTGATATTTTGCTCAGAAAAAATACCTACCAATATGGTCACGAGGGTGATGCCTATTTGTACCGTAGATAAGAAGGTGTCAGGTCTGTTGGCAAGGGAAAGAGCCTTCTTTGCCTGCACGTCGCCTTTGTTGGATTGTAGCTCCAGTTTGGTTTTGCGGGCAGATATGAGCGCGATTTCTGCCATCGCAAATACACCGTTCAATATGATCAATCCAATAATTAAAACTATTTCCGTCATCTCTGTTTATTGCTGCAAATCTATGCAATCGCGGCTATTTTTAGCCGGTTTCTAAAACGCTAACATACTTTAAAAAAAATCTATATAAACTTTTGCTCTCTGCATTTCCTTTATTTTGCGCGTCTGTATGAACGATTTGAAAAGAGTTGCAATTATAGGAGCGGGGCCCGCGGGTCTTACGGCTGCCTACCTGTTGAGCAAAGCCGGACATACAGTTGTGGTGTATGAAAAAGACCCAAAGTACGTGGGTGGCATCTCCCGCACTGAGACCTACAAGGGTTATCATTTTGATATTGGCGGGCATCGTTTTTTTTCAAAGTCGAAGGAAGTAGAGGATCTGTGGACCGAATTATTGGGCAGTGACCTGCTGGATCGCCCGCGCAGTTCAAGGATATACTACAACAAAAAGTTTTTCTCTTATCCGTTATCAGCGTCAGAAGCCTTGCAAAAGCTAGGGATTATTGAGTTGGCGCGCTGCGTGCTAAGTTATTTTCGTGCCCGGTTGCAGCCGGTAAAAAACCCGCAAAACTTTGAAGATTGGGTAACCAATCACTTTGGCAGGCGGCTGTTCACCATTTTTTTTAAAACCTACACTGAAAAGGTGTGGGGTATGCCCTGTAGCCAGATATCTGCCGATTGGGCAGCCCAACGAATTAAAGGTTTATCATTATCTGCTGCTATCAGGAATGCGGTACGTAAGCCGTCTGCAGGCAGCGGTTCATCCATTAAAACGCTTATTGATACTTTTCGCTACCCGAAGTTGGGCCCGGGCATGATGTGGGAAACCTGTGCCAGGAAAGTGGAGGAATTTGGCGGTGAAATACGTATGAATGCTGCAGTTGCACGCCTGGAATTGCAGGAAGAAAAGTGGAAGATTATTTTGCGCAATCGTGTACCGGAGGAGCGCTTCGATCACGTTATTTCTTCGGCGCCATTGGCAGTGCTTGTACCCAACATACATCCCGTGGTGTCGCCGCAAACACGGGCAGCGGCTGCCAGCCTGCGGTACCGCGATTTTCTAACGGTGATCTTAATATTAAAAGACAAAAAAGTTTTTACGGATAACTGGATCTATATCCACGATCCGGCGGTGATGGTGGGTAGGGTGCAAAACTTTAAAAGCTGGAGCCCTTATATGGTACCTGATGAGAGCATGGCGTGCTATGGATTGGAGTACTTCTGTTTTGAAGGAGACGGACTTTGGGAAAGCAAAGATGAAGACTTGATAGAAATGGGCAAACGGGAACTGGAGCAAATAGGATTGGGCAAAGCCGCAGATGTAGTAGATGGACATGTAGTGCGGCAGCCAAAGGCATACCCGGTGTATGACCCTGCTTATAAAAGTAATGTGGAGACTATACGTGATGGTTTACGAAACTACCCCGGCTTGTACCTGGTTGGCAGAAATGGTATGCACAAATACAACAACCAGGACCATAGTATGATGACAGCTATGCTGGCAGTTGAAAACATTAAAAGCGGCAGTGAAGTATATGATCTCTGGAATGTAAATGGCGATGCCGAATACCATGAAAGTGGTGAACGCGGTCAGCGGGAAAGTGGAAGGATGGTGCCAGGTAGTATAGAAGTTGGTGAGTAATATGGCACTATTATTTGCAATCGAAAAACATTTTTGCGGAGCGGCTTTTTAAAAAAAATCAGCTATCTGTCTCGTTGCATTTGTATCACACAATTTAATAAGCACCCATTTCACTCCAGCTAGTAGCCTCTGCCTCTGGTGGCAACTGCGTTTATACAATGCGCGGTGTTAACGAATAAAACTAGCGGCATTTCTTAGCGGCAACGAGCTGATAAAATTGTTTAGTTGAATAGATACCGGATAGAGAAGTTGTAAAAAATATTCGCGGTGATAAATGCCTGAGCAGGGCGTTGCTGATGAACGTACTGCGACGCAACAATGCCTCCTTTCTGTACCACCGCCGGGAACATAAAAACAACATTGAAAGCTGCAATAACTACGTTGTTGACAGACCCCGGCCTGAAACAAGACTGGTGTATGGCACCGGCATTTAAGTGCTATAATTTGCTGATAACGGTGGGGTTGGTGGCACCTTCGAGCGAGAAGCGGCGATTGTAAAAAGAGGCGGCAAGATAGCCGATGAGACTGCCCAATAAGCCGCCGCCAACTATATCGAAAGGATAATGTACCCCGACATATACTTGCGCATAACTGATGGTAGCTGCCCAAAAATAAAAAGCCCAGATCCAGTTTTTAAAATACTTCTTCAACGTGTTTGCAATAAAGACAGCCATACCAAAATGATTGGCGGCATGTGAGGAAGTAAAGCTGCCGCTGGACGGGCAACGCCCCAACAACAAACGGCAATAATGCGATACAACCGGGTCGCTGCAAGGGCGCACACGATTAAAATAATCTTTTACAATGCCACTGCTTACCTGGTCGCACAAGGAGACGGTAAGAATGAAAAACAAGATCCACCACACTGATCGTTTTTTAAAATTGAAAGTGACAAAAAGCAGTAAAAAAAGATAGACAGGCAGCCAGGTGTTGGGCTCGCGCCAAATGACAAAAAGGGAATCGAAGAAACTATTTGTCAACCGACCGTTGATAAAAAAGAAAAGTGTCTGATCGATGTATTGCAAGGTATTTGCGAGTGCCGAATGATATATGTTGAGCAGTTGCATGAAGGGAAGTTTAGAGCAGTACCCAGGCAAATTTGCACTATTAATAATAACTTGGCACTATGAAAAGGCTAAAAATACCGGTTTACTTACAATGGATATTATTAACCGGAGGTATTTTTTTAGTGATAATGACGCTGTTGCGTTTTTGCCTGCTGGTAACCGCAGCTAACTTTCATGGTTTTGAAGGTATGTTGCCATCGTTTGTACTTGGCTTTCGATACGATTTGCGCATGGTGTCTATTGTATGCCTGCTGGTTTTTATTTGTGGTCTCATCAAACCTATTCATCCTTTTCGGTCGCAGCGGGGCAAAGGTGATCACCATAACACTTTGGATGATTTTCTCAGTATTACTGTGTTTCTTTTATGCCATTGATTTTGCTTACTATAGTTACCTGGCGCAGCGTCTCAATGGCAGTGCGCTAAACTATATGCACGACGCTTCCATATCGTTGAACATGGTTTGGCAAACCTACCCTGTTATAAAGATCCTATTGAGTTTGATTGCAGGTGTTACCGTACTTTATTTCATCCTCAAAGCTGTTTATAATTTCATCGCAAAACGATTGGTTATCCGTACCAGACCCAACCGGCTAATGTGGTCAATAGTTGTTTTTATGCTGATCGCACTGGGCATTTTTGGCAGGGCAGGGCAGTACCCGCTGCGGTGGAGTGATGCCTTTAGCCTGAACAGTGATTATAAATCGCAAATAGCTTTGAACCCATTTCAGTCATTCTTTAGTTCGTTGAGTTACCGGACTGTAACCTTTGAGCGTGAAAAAGTGAAGTACTATTATAATTGGATTGCAGCGCAATTACAGGTGCCACATGCTGACAGCAGCACGCTAAATTATACACGCATTTATCCGGGCAATGTAAACACTGCCAATCGCCCCAATGTAGTGCTGGTGATTTGTGAATCATTCAGCGCCTATAAGAGTTCTATGTCTGGTAATCCACTAAATACCACGCCTTATTTTAATCAGATGACGAAGGAAGGAATATATTTCAACCGTGCCTTTACGCCATCGTATGGTACTGCGCGTGGACTGTGGGCAACGCTAACGGGCATACCCGATGTGCAACAGGTAAATACTGCCAGCCGCAACCCGGCAGCAGTTGATCAGCATACCATCATGAATGATTTTAAAGGCTACGAAAAATATTATTTTTTAGGTGGCAGCGCCAGTTGGGCAAACATCAGGGGCTTGCTTACCAACAATATCAGCAATTTGCATTTGTATGAAGAAGGTGATTACAAAGCTGCCAAAATAGATGTATGGGGTATAAGCGATAAGAACCTTTTTATAGAAGCCAACAAAGTATTAGCCCAACAGCGAGCACCTTTTTTTGCGGTCATTCAAACCTCTGACAATCACCGGCCCTATACCATACCTGCCGAAGACACAAAAGCCTTTGCCGTAAAAAAAGTACCTGACGATACACTGCATAAATATGGCTTTAGTTCACTTGATGAGTACAATGCTTTTCGCTATACCGATTTTTCATTTCAAACTTTTATGGAAGCGGCAAAAAAAGAAAAGTACTTCGCTAACACACTCTTTGTTTTTATTGGCGACCATGGAATAGCGGGCAATGCAGAACATATTTTGCCCAAAGCTTTCACCGATCAAAACCTTGTGTTTGAGCATGTGCCGCTGTTGTTTTATGCGCCGCGTTTGTTTGACGCCGCCTCTTATGCGTATCCCGTTTCTCAATTAGATGTCTTGCCAACCATTGCCGGATTAATAAAGATAAAATACCGCAACAGTACATTGGGTCGCGATATTTTTTCGTTGCCCGAACTCGTTGCACAGCGCGTTTATTGTGGACGTCGATAACCGGCGTATGGGATTTATCTACAACTCATTATACTACAATTCTAACCTCGATGGCAGCGACGAAAAGATCGCCAACATAGAAACGGAGGACAAAATAAAGCTTACCGATTCATTGCGCAGCATATACAGGTTTCGCTCCGATGCATACTATCAAACTGCCCGCTACATGCTTTTTAATAACCACAATTGATTACCTTTTGCACAGGTGGTATAAAAATTTAAGTAATCACTTAAACAAATTATTATGGCAAAGTCTTCAAGGACAAGAAAAAAACCAAATGCAGGTGCGGGTGCATCTAACTCAATGTTGAAAGAGTTTTTTACAGAAGAACTGAAAGACATTTATTATGCAGAAAAGAAAATAGCTAAAACGCTGCCGAAAATGAAAAGAGCAGCAACATCAATGGAGTTGAAAAATGCTTTTGATGATCATACCGCTATGACCAAAGAGCAAATCACCAGGCTTGAGCAGGTTTTTGAATTGCTGGGTAAAAAAGCAAAAGGAAAAACTTGTGAAGCGATCGAAGGAATTGTAAAGGAAGGAGAAAGCATCATCTCTGACACCGAAGCAAAAACTGCTACCCGCGATGTAGGTTTAATACTTGCTGCACAAAAAGTTGAGCACTATGAAATATCAACCTATGGTGGTTTGGCACAGCTTGCCGAAACACTGGGGCTTACTGATGTTGCCGGTCTTTTGCGCACAACACTCGAAGAAGAAAAGCAAACAGATGTATTGCTTACCACTATTGCTGAGAACCATGTTAATTATGACTCAGCAGAGGAAGAAGCTTAATGTAGTCAACTTTTAATGCATAAAAAGCCACAACGAGATTGTGGCTTTTTTATGCGCAAATTTTTTTGGTCACCTGCAGGTGAAAATAAAAGAAGCCTTTGTTGCGACAGTCTACCCCGCCATACAGCGGGGCTCCGTTCATCTGTTTATTCTTTGGGCAGCTCTTTTCAAGTTGTATGGTTTGCCACGAAGGCGGTAAAACAAAAAGAAACGCAAAGAACTTTTCAGACCAGGGTTTAATTTTCAAGTAAAAACGCAAAGATTACAACGCAAAGGCACAATTGAAAATACAAGTCATTATTTGTTTGTGACGTAAGATTTATACGTACAACCTATCACCTACAACTTACAATTTACAACTTATCACCTACAACTTATCACCTACAACTTATCACTTACAACTTATCACCTACAACTTATCACCTACAACCTATCACTTACAACCTATCACTTACAACCTATCACTTACAACTTATCAACTTACAACCTATCACTTACAACCTATCACTTACAACCTATCACTTACAACTTATCACCTACAACTTATCACCTACAACTTATCACCTACAACTTATCACCTACAACTTATCACTTACAACTTATCACTTACAACTTATCACTTACAACTTATCACTTACAACTTACAACTTATCACCTACAACTTACAACTTACCACCTATCACTTTTCTTCCTTTCTCATTCTGCTCTTATTTTTACGCCATCTAAATTTAGGGTCAACATGAATAGTAAAGCGCTAAAATTCCTCTTCATTGATCTGCTGTTGGTGTTGCATGTTTATGCACAAAATCAATACGAACTCACTACCAACTGGAGATGTCAGCCGGTCAGCAAAGTCAGCGGCACAGGTGAAAACATTTCTACGCTGGCATACGCAACCAGCAATTGGCTGCCGGCTACTGTACCCGGCACAGTCCTCACTACTTTGCTCAACAATCATCTTATTGCCGATCCGTTTTATGGAATGAACAACAAATACATCGCTGACATTTACGAGACCGGCCGTGATTACTACACTTATTGGTTTGTCAATGACTTCACCGAAAAGGCACCCGTAAAGAATGAGCTTGTCTGGTTGCATTTGCGTGGCGTTAATTATAGCTGCGAAATCTATCTCAATGGTCACAAGGTAAATGCGCAAACCCACACAGGCATGTACCTGCGACAAACCTATAACATCACACCCTTGCTGGCAAAAGGTGGTCGCAACCGGTTGGCAATTTTAGTGTTGCCACCCGACCCGGTTGGCAACCCTAACGGCGGTCAGGGCGGCGATGGAGAGATAGCCCGCAATGTTGCCCACCAGTATGTTGCCGGATGGGATTGGATACAACCCATACGCGACCGCAATACCGGTATATGGGATAAAGTAACCATTGAAAAGACACGCTCCATCAATCTAAAAAACCCGCACATTGTTACCCTTGTTCCGGGTAAGCGTTTTCCTGGCGTTGCTCAGCAACCAGCCCTTATCAAGGCTTCTGCAGAAATAGAAAATCCCGGTGCGCAACCCGTGCAGGGCAGGTTGCAACTTACAATCGATGGTAAGACCGTCAGCCAAACAGTAACCATCGCTGCGCATAGTTCCCGCGAAGTGCAGTTGCCTATTCATCAATTAATGAACCCCAAACTTTGGTGGCCAAATGGCTATGGCAAGCAACCACTTTACAAGGCTACCTATCAGTTTGTACAAGGCAGTCAGTTGTTAGATAGTGAAACAGTATCCATTGGTGTGCGTGAACTGCAAACGCAATGGAATGAGAGATCGCAGAGTCGCGAAATATGGGTGAACGGACAGAAAATTTTTATAAAAGGCGGCAACTACATCGTATCCGATGCCATGCTGCGCCTGAGTGCAAAACGCTACGATGCAGAGATGCGTTTTCATCGCGACATGAACCTGAACCTGGTAAGAATTTGGGGCGGAGCTTTGACCGAGCGCCCGGAGTTTTATGCTGCCTGCGACAAATTTGGGTTGCTGGTCTTCCAGGATTTCTGGTTCTCCGGCGACTGCAATGGCAAATGGACTGACCCCATGAAAAAAGAAGATCAGCTAACACGCCGCACTTATCCCGACGATCATGCGCTTGCTATAGCGTCATTTGCCGACCAGGTAAAGATGATTTGCAATCATGCTTCGCTTGCTATCTATTGTGGTGGCAACGAAATAGCCCCGCCGCAAGACATTCTCCTGGCAATGAAAGATTCCGTCTTACCGGCTCTCGATAGTACCCGTTACTTTTTTGATTACTCCAACTCAAGCGATATGTCGTACAACTTCCTGGGCGGCAATGGCGATGGACCTTACGGCATTCAAAACATCAGCACTTTTTGGCAAGACCGCACTTACCCGTTCAATTCAGAGGTTGGCTCTGTAGGTGTTGGCGATTACGAATCGTTGCAGCGTTTTATACCCGAAAAAAATTTGCAGGCGCCGGTGTACCATGCAGAAAACAATAAAAAGAATGAAGTTGATTCAGTTTGGGAATATCATAAATACATTGGGTACGATGCAACTATAGAAGCTTATGGCAAACCCCAAAGTGCAAAAGACTTTGCAACAAAAGCACAGTTGGTCAACTACGATCAATACCGTGCTTTGGCAGAAGGCTTCAGCGCACACATGTGGGATTGGTACACTGGTTTTATTATTTGGAAAACGCAAAATCCCTGGACTGCGTTGCGCGGTCAGATGTATGACTATTATCTTGATCCCAATGCTTGTTTATATGGTTTGCACAACGGAAGTGAACCGGTACATGTTATGTATAACCCCACCGATGGTATGATCATGATCGTCAATAACACCTTTACTACGCAGCACAATCTGTTTCTGCAGGTAAAAGCCTACGACATGCAGGGCAAAGAGCGAACCCTTACCAAAGTGTTTGTAGAAGCAGGTGCTTCCTTGGCGCAAAAATACCTGTCGCTTAAAAATAGCATCGATAAGCTGCGTGCAAAAAATGGACTGTTTCTCTCGTTGCAGGTAACCGGACCAAACAATAAGTTGGTCAGTGAAAACCTGTATTGGCTACCCGAATTTTACCGACCGATATACTGGCTTGCAAACGCTGCAGCCCACGCCAACTATAGCAGCAAAGCAAATTGCAAATAATAAGATTGCCGTCACCTTTAGCAATGCAGATGGCAATCCTGTTTCGTTTTTCAACCGTGTTTCTTTGGTCGAACCTTCCACTAAAAAAAGAATACTTCCGGTTTTTTACAGCGACAATTATGTATCGGTTTTACCCGGCAGTCACAAAACGATCGAGTTGGAATTTGATCCTGCTAATGTTTCTAAAGTGCCGCTTGTCTCTGTTAGCGGCTGGAATTTAGATGAGCAATTTATCCCGGTACAATAACTTTTTCCGGAAATTTTCTCTCATTGTTTTATTTTTTTTGGTACCGGCATTAGTTGGTTTGGGGGGCGGTCGTTGCGTCGCTCCGTTCATCGGTTAATTCTTCAGGCAGCTTTTCTTCATGTTGAATTAAGAAAGCAAAGAAAAAAACCGCAGAGACGCGAAGTCAGAACCACCGAGACACAGAGAACACGAAAAAGCACGAAGTCATTTTATAAGATTTTCTTCACTTAAAACTTATAACCTATCGCTTATAACTTCGTTCGTTCACCTATAACTTAAACCTAAAACTTGATACTTTTTTTAACCCCGCAGACACCACGAACACGAAAATGCACGAAGTCATTTTATAAGATTTTCTTCACTTAAAACTTATAACCTATCACTTATAACTTCGTTCGTTCACCTATAACTTATAACCTAAAACTTATCACTTTTTTATCCATAAAGACACCACGAACACGAAGATGCACGAAGTCATTTTATAAGATTTTCTTCACTTAAAACTTATAACCTATCACTTATAACTTCGTTCGTTCACCTATAACTTATAACCTAAAACTTCTCACTGTTTTTAACCACAAAGACACAGAGAACACGAAAAAGCACGAAGTCATTTTAGAAGATTTTCTTCACTTAAAACTTATAACCTATCACTTATAACTTATCACTTTTTTTAACCATAAAGACACCACGAACACGAAGATGCACGAAGTCATTTTATAAGCTTTTCTTCACTTTAATTTTATAACCTATCACCTATAGCTTCGTTCGTTCACCTATAACTTATAAACTAAAAATGGTATTGGCAGAGAGCTTTCGGGCAAAAGTAAAGTCAAATACCAGGCATTAACCCATCAGTCAAAAGGCATCAGGTTAACCCAGTCGAGGCTGCACCTGGACAATGCTTTGCACAAACGAAATGCTACCGTCACAACCGTTGACAAAAAAGATGAGAACGGCTGTGCCATCGGTACCACCGTCATTTTGAGTTTTGAGGAGTATTGAGAGTACATACGCAAAACCAGCAATTCCGAAACTATGAAAATATAAATAATACTCCTCTTAAATAGCTTCACAATTACATGAAAAGACAGCCGTTCTGTATTCGAGACGCAAATTTGTACAGCAATATAGTCGGGAAGATTTTTGTAATTGAAACGTAAACTCCCAGGGCGCGATGCTACCGAATAACAAACAGCCTGTTTCTAAAAACAGTTTGAAGTTTGAGGGGTACTTTTGAAATCAAAAAAAGGACTATTGTCCTGTACAATTATTCCAAATAATAATCAGCTCACTATTGTGTCCTAGCGGCAATATTAATTTTTAAACATTAAAGTTGAGAAGTTGAAAACAATTACTTGAACATCAATATTATACTTAAAAGAAAATATTTTTAAACTTTTACATTGCTCTCAGTTCTTTTTCAAAAGACATTTGTTGGTTACACTGGCAAGAGCAAATGTTTTTTCTGAGAGCTAACGGCCATTTTTCGCAATTTGCACCTCCGTACTAGCCTGACAGTTTAAAATACCCGATTGACCTTTGACCACCGAACAAAGCTGTGTAGTTATGAGTTTACACGATGATTTTCATTTTATAAAAATCTGATGGAAACAAATCCCCGAATAAGTAGCTCTTATAGGGATTTATTTGATCGCTAAATTGGTGGACACTTTCCGTTAATCTATATTTCTTATTTTATTAATTGACACTAAAGACCGATTTCACTCTGCTACCAAGATAATTTCTGTCAAGGAATCATTTTCAGCAGGCAGGAACATCAGGTTTTTAAGATAGATTCTTTCCAGGTTTGTCGAATTGAAGAATGCGAATTTTTTAAATTTTTCCGAATCATATTCATAAGAAGTCGACACTAAGAAGATATTGGGGTACTATAATTTTAGTATCCTGAATTATTTGCAGGTATACCAAAATCGAAATTGTTTTCGTCTGTAACTACTATTATTGACGGAAAATAGCCTGAAACAATATCCTTTTAGGCAAATATTTAATTTTTCAATATTGCAAAAATTTATTTAGTGTTTATTTCCAATAGTTTAAAATTTTTAATTTCAAAAAAAATAGGCAAACACTTGCAAAAAGAGCTTAACTATTCTATTTTGTTTTCTATTAGTTTAAGAACGCATACGTTTCAACGACTAATAAAAAATTTAAAATACCGGTCAAGAATTTACGACGGTCTTACTTTAGTTCTGAATAGACATAGAAAATAATCGACAGATTACAACAACCCAATTCTATAAAAACAAGCATTAAGCTATGAAACAATTCCTGCTATGCATTTTGCTGTTATGTATCATGATAGCATTTCAACCTCTTGCTGCTCAGACAAATGTTAGTGGTACAATTTCTAAAGACTCCACCTGGAGTTTGGCTGGAAGTCCTTATATATTGACTGGAGACCTAATTATTGCTTCCGGCAACATTTTAACAATAGAGGCAGGCGTTAATGTCCAATTTCCCATGCAAAGCTATGGCGGTCGTTCTCTGGATGTAAAAGGCAAACTCATAGCCAAAGGTATTTCCGGGAAGAATATCGTCTTTACGGGTTCAGGTGCTTCCCTCGACAATTACCCCTATCATTATATCAGTGGTCCGATCTATATAGAATCCACCAGTCAGAATTCAGTTCTGCAATATGTAACCTTTGATGCCATGGGATTCGGCGGCAATGAAAGATCCGACAACACAGCGGCACTTAATATTACTTCAACTTCCTGTACAGTTACCAATTGTATTTTTCAAAATACCAGGGGAACTGGAGTATTTTTTCAAAACAGTACCAGTGCTGCCATTACCAATAATAGTTTTAGCGGTAATCGTGTTGGAATTAAGTTTGGCAATAGTTGCCCTGCTGTTACAAACAATAGCTTCTCCGGCAATAGTTATCTTGATTTGGTAAGTGACCTGGACAACCTCGGTAAATTGAAAAGTAACGGTGCCCTTGCCATAGGCTTGACTGCTAATAACCCAATGGCGCATGATGATACTCTTATAACTGCTCATTCATTTACAGTATTGGCAGCACTGACAGTAACTAGCGGAAACACCCTCACCATTCAGCCGGGCGTAAATGTTCAGTTTCCCATGCAAAGCTATGGAGGACTGTCTTTAGATGTAAAAGGCAAACTCATAGCCAAAGGTGTTTCCGGGAAGAATATCGTCTTTACGGGTTCAGGTGCTTCCCTCGACAATTACCCCTATCATTATATCAGTGGTCCGATCTATATAGAATCCACCAGTCAGAATTCAGTTCTGCAATATGTAACCTTTGATGCCATGGGATTCGGCGGCAATGAAAGATCCGACAACACAGCGGCACTTAATATTACTTCAACTTCCTGTACAGTTACCAATTGTATTTTTCAAAATACCAGGGGAACTGGAGTATTTTTTCAAAACAGTACCAGTGCTGCCATTACCAATAATAGTTTTAGCGGTAATCGTGTTGGAATTAAGTTTGGCAATAGTTGCCCTGCTGTTACAAACAATAGCTTCTCCGGCAATAGTTATCTTGATTTGGTAAGTGACCTGGACAACCTCGGCAAATTGAAAAGTAACGGTGCCCTTGCCATAGGCTTGACTGCTAATAACCCAATGGCGCATGATGATACTCTTATAACTGCTCATTCATTTACAGTATTGGCAGCACTGACAGTAACTAGCGGAAACACCCTCACCATTCAGCCGGGCGTAAATGTTCAGTTTCCCATGCAAAGCTATGGAGGACTGTCTTTAGATGTAAAAGGCAAACTCATAGCCAAAGGTGTTTCCGGGAAGAATATCGTCTTTACGGGTTCAGGTGCTTCCCTCGACAATTACCCCTATCATTATATCAGTGGTCCGATCTATATAGAATCCACCAGTCAGAATTCAGTTCTGCAATATGTAACCTTTGATGCCATGGGATTGGCGGCAATGAAAGATCCGACAACACAGCGGCACTTAATATTACTTCAACTTCCTGTACAGTTACCAATTGTATTTTTCAAAATACCAGGGGAACTGGAGTATTTTTTCAAAACAGTACCAGTGCTGCCATTACCAATAATAGTTTTAGCGGTAATCGTGTTGGAATTAAGTTTGGCAATAGTTGCCCTGCTGTTACAAACAATAGTTTCTCCGGCAATAGTTATCTTGATTTGGTAAGTGACCTGGACAACCTCGGCAAATTGAAAAGTAACGGTGCCCTTGCCATAGGCTTGACTGCTAATAACCCAATGGCGCATGATGATACTCTTATAACTGCTCATTCATTTACAGTATTGGCAGCACTGACAGTAACTAGCGGAAACACCCTCACCATTCAGCCGGGCGTAAATGTTCAGTTTCCCATGCAAAGCTATGGAGGACTGTCTTTAGATGTAAAAGGCAAACTCATAGCCAAAGGTGTTTCCGGGAAGAATATCGTCTTTACGGGTTCAGGTGCTTCCCTCGACAATTACCCCTATCATTATATCAGTGGTCCGATCTATATAGAATTCCACCAGTCAGAATTCAGTTCTGCAATATGTAACCTTTGATGCCATGGGATTGGCGGCAATGAAAGATCCGACAACACAGCGGCACTTAATATTACTTCAACTTCCTGTACAGTTACCAATTGTATTTTTCAAAATACCAGGGGAACTGGAGTATTTTTTCAAAACAGTACCAGTGCTGCCATTACCAATAATAGTTTTAGCGGTAATCGTGTTGGAATTAAGTTTGGCAATAGTTGCCCTGCTGTTACAAACAATAGCTTCTCCGGCAATAGTTATCTTGATTTGGTAAGTGACCTGGACAACCTCGGCAAATTGAAAAGTAACGGTGCCCTTGCCATAGGCTTGACTGCTAATAACCCAATGGCGCATGATGATACTCTTATAACTGCTCATTCATTTACAGTATTGGCAGCACTGACAGTAACTAGCGGAAACACCCTCACCATTCAGCCGGGCGTAAATGTTCAGTTTCCCATGCAAAGCTATGGAGGACTGTCTTTAGATGTAAAAGGCAAACTCATAGCCAAAGGTGTTTCCGGGAAGAATATCGTCTTTACGGGTTCAGGTGCTTCCCTCGACAATTACCCCTATCATTATATCAGCGGTCCGATCTATATAGAATCCACCAGTCAGAATTCAGTTCTGCAATATGTAACCTTTGATGCCATGGGATTCGGCGGCAATGAAAGATCCGACAACACAGCGGCTCTTGATATTAGCTCAACTTCCTGTACAGTTACGAATTGTATCTTTCAAAATACCAAGGGTGCGGGCATAACATTAAAAGCAAATAATATCAAAATTGAAAGCAATGACTTTTCCGGCAACACCAATGGCGATATGACTTCCGGTGCACTTTATCTGAAGTATATTAGCAAAAATAACAATGCTAGTATTAATATAGTTTCCTCAACAGTTTCAGAAAACGCTGAGTGGTCCAATCCGGGCCCCACATCCAAATATCTCCTGAAGGGTACTATTGTTGTAGATCCATCATATAAATTAGCCATAGCTGCGGGCACCAAAGTAATTTTTAATAATTACAGTGCCAATCTAGTTATAAAAGGTACCCTAATTGCCATTGGAACTAAAACAGAACAGATAAAACTAGAGTCGGCAGGAATAGGTTTCGGTGGCACATTGAGTTTCGATAGCACGAGTTCTTCGTCTTATCTGGCTTATGTGAATACGAGTAATCTCGGCAGTGTAACTGCACCATCAAAAGGTGCAGCAATTGATGTTAAAACAGGAAGCATTACAATACGTAATGTCAGTGTTGCTAACTCAGAACAAATTGGCCTGACAATCAGGAAGGGAAATCCCAAAATCTTGCAAAGCAGGTTTGTAAATAATAAAATTGGTGTACTATCCTCCGGTGGCAGCCCCACATTTATAAAAACCACCTTTATTGGAAATAGTCTTTATGGGATTAATAACACTAGTTTGGCGAATAACGATATAGTAGATGCAACTAACTGCTGGTGGGGTGACCCTACCGGTCCTTTTCAGGTTACCTCTAACCCGGATGGTTTAGGGAATGCCGTGAGCGAAAAGGTTTTATATAAATCTTTTGCAATCAAACCACTGGAGGCAAACGATATTGGGATAATAAATATTTTGTCTCTCACTTCAGCATGTGATCTTTCTGGCGGTGAAAAAATTAGAGTGAGAATTAAAAATTATGGGACTGAAGAACAGTCTGGATTTAATTTAAGTTACCAGGTAAACAAGAATACTGTAGTAACTGAAAACGTTGGTAGCCTTAAGATAGCAACCGATTCTACAGCAGATTTTACTTTCGCCACATTAGCAGACTTATCTAAACCCACGGGTCAATTTACTATCAATGCTTTCACTGAACTAGGAACTGATACCATTTCCTCAAATGACAGTTTAGCAAAAACGATCAGGAACCTAAAACCTGATCTTGGACAAGATACAGTTATAAAAATATGCAGGGAGAATACAACAAATTTGTGGGATTTATATGATACCTCTGGATATACAACAAAAAAATGGACAGCAAAAAAACCCGCAACCGCAGGAACGGGCATTCATACTCTTATCGTTACCAATTCTTTTGGTTG
>CAVSED010000028.1:0-145201 GCA_963726895.1 uncultured Chitinophagaceae bacterium
AGCGCGTCGCAGGCCAAGTACCCTGGTCCATTCTGGATCATGGTCAACGCCGGCGGAGGTTGGGACCCGACCATCACCTTCGACCCGAAGGGCGGGAAATCCGAGGATCGCACCTCGGTCAACCAGTCCTACGCGCCGGGTGAGATCACGAGCTCGGGCAACATCCCCCACGCTCCGACGGAGCTGAAGCCGGGCGGCGTCCTCGCCGCGAGCTGCGGGTCGTTCCTCGACGCCTACCACGACCGGATCATGGTCCTGAACGGCTCGACACGACCACCAACAACCACGACGCCGGCTCGCGCACCATCTGGAGCGGGCAGCTCGCCGAGGGGTATCCGTCGTTCGCCGCGCTCGTCGCCGCCCAGGCCCTGGAGAAGATCGATCTCCCGATGGCCTACCTCAGCAACGGTGGCTACGACTCGACGGGCGGGCTCCTCCCGCTCACGCGCGTCAGCGGCACCGACTCGATTCAGCGGCTCGCTTACCCCAACATCCGCGACCCCAACGACCCGCAGTCGGACCTCTACAACTCGCAGGCCACGGCCTCGCGGATCGCGGCGGTCCAGGCGGCGCGCCTCCAGACGATGCAGGGGCAGCAGACGCCTCAGCTCGGCCCGCAACGCCATGGGCTCGCTCTTCCTGGCCCGCGAGTCCAACGGGGGCCTTGCCTCGCTCGGCGAGGCGCTCAAGGGCAAGGAGCTGGTCCGGATTCGGACATCCCCAAGCTCAACGCCATCCCCGACGACAACAAGAACGAGCTCAACGACGCCGAGCGGCTGATGCAGCAGGCGCAGATCGCGCTCTACGCCTTCAAGACGGGCGTCGCGGTGAGCGCCAATCTCGACATCGGCGGGTTCGACACCCACAACAACAACGACGACCAGCAGACCTCACAGCAGATGCAGATCCTGGTGGCGCTCGACTACCTGTACTCGCAGCTCGAGGTCATGGGCATCGCCGACAAGACCTACGTGCTCGTCGGGCTCCGACTTCGGCCGGACTCCCTACTACAACGACGCCGACGGCAAGGACCACTGGAACATCACCAGCATGCTCCTCTCCGGCCCGAAGATCCCCGGCAACGTGGTCATCGGCGGGACCGACGAGGGCTTCAAGCCGAAGACGGTGAACACCAAGACGCTGGCCACCGACGGCACCGGCATCCGGATCGAGCCCCGCCACATCCACGCTGGAGCTGCGCCGGATCGCCGGCCTCACCGGGACGGATCTGGACACCCAGTTCCCGCTCACCGGAGAGACGGTCCGACTCTTTGGCTGAGCTGAGAGCCTGTTCACCAGGCGTCGCGAGCGATCCGAGGCTAGGGAGGCCGAGGGAGGCGTGCTTCAGCACGTTGACCGAGGCCGACCGACGACTCGGAGCGCGCAGCAGCCTGGTGAACAGGCGCCAACCGGGTCTGCGAGAGGCGCAGAGGGGAAACCCTCTGCGCCTTTTTCATGTCGCGATTCTCAGGTCGCGAGGCGGCTCTTCCGGAGCAGGGCAATCAGGGCGTCGGGCTCGACCGGGCGGGAGAAGTGGTATCCCTGGCCGAAGTCGCAGCCGAGGGCGCGGAGCTCGTCCCACGATCCGGCGACTCGATGCCTTCGGCGGTGGTGCGGAGGCCCATGGCGCCGCCGAAGCGGACGATGGCGCGGCTGAGCTCGGCGTCGCCGCCCTGGCCGACGATGCCGTCGATGAACGACTTGTGGATCTTGACGATGTCCACGTGGAGGCGGCGCAGGTACGCGAGCGACGAGTAGCCGGTGCCGAAGTCGTCGATGGCAAGCTTCACGCCGTGGGCCTTGAGCGCGACGAGGACCGGCTCGCGCTCTTCGAGGGCGATGCTCTCGGTGATCTCGAGGATCGAGCGACGCGCGGATCGAGGCCGAAGTCGACGAGCGCGCGCTCGACGTCGTCGATGATGCCGGCGTCGCTGGAGCTGGCGCGGCGAGACGTTGACGTGATCTTCAGAGGGCCCCGGTGCGCGGCCTGGACGGCGCGCCTGTCGCACGCCTCGCGGAGGACCCAGCGGCCGAGCGCGACGATAGCGCCGGTCTCCTCGGCGAGCGGGATGAAGTCGACCGGCGGGATCAGCCCGCGCTCGGGGTGACGCCAGCGCACCAGCGCCTCGACGCCCGACGATCGCGCCGGTGGCGATGGCGACGATCGGCTGGTAGTGCAGGAAGAACTCCTCGTCGATCGAGGGCGCGGCGGAGCTCGAGCAGCAGCGACATGCGCTCGATCGCCGAGGCGTGCATGCGGTGCTGAAAGAGCTCGGGCCCGCCGCTCTGCCGCGCCTTGGCCGCGTACATCGCGAGGTCGGCGTTGCGCAGGAGCTCGTCGGCCGTCTCCTCGCCGGCGTGGCTGACCGCGATGCCGACGCTGGCCGAGGCGAAGACCTCGACGCCCGGCGACCGTGGGCGGCGCGCTCAAGGCCTCGGCGATGCGCGCGGCGACCGCGGTCGGCCTCGTCGGCCCCGCCGTCGAGCAGCACGCCGAACTCGTCGCCGCCGAGCCGCGCCGGCACGCCCGGCGCGCGCAGCACCGCCGCGTCCGCAGGCGCGCGCGCCCGCCGACGAGCAGCGCGTCGCCGGCCGCGTGGCCGAGGCTGTCGTTGATCGGCTTGAACCCGTCGAGATCGAGGAAGAGGACCGCGAGCCGGCGCGGCGCCGCACGCGGCCGCGCGCCAGCCCTTGCACGAGCCGATCGCGGAAGAGGAGGCGGTTGCCGAGGTCGGCGAGCGAGTCGTGGAGCGCGCGGTGCTCGAATCGAGAGCAGGCTGGTCTCGCAGGCGGCGGTTGGCCTCGGCGAGCTCCGCGGTGCGGGCGCGGACGCGGAGCTCGAGCGCCTCGTTGGCGGCGCGGAGCTCGCGGCTGAGGCGGCGGTTCTCGCGGACAATCCGCACGTGGGCGAGGGCCCGCGCCACCGCGCCGATCAGCGCCTCGTGGTCGGCGCTCTTGCGCACGAAGTCGAAGACGCCCGCGTGGACCGCGTGGAGGACGGTGTCGAGGTCCCCGTCGCCGGTGAGCATCACGAACGGCGTGGTGTCGTCGAGGGCGTGGAGGCGGCGCATGACCTCGAGCCCGTCGAGGCGCGGCATGTGGAGGTCGCAGACAATCACGTGCGGCGCGCGCGCGGCGGCGAGGGCGAGCGCCTCCTCGCCGCTCGGCGCCGTGAGGACCTCCCACCCCTCGGCCGCGAGGGCCATCGTCAGGAGCTCGAGCGTGACCTCCGAGTCGTCGACGACGAGCACGCGGGCGCGCTCGCTCTCCTGGATGGGCTCGGGCTCGGCGCTGCTCACGCCCTCGGGGCAGGAAGGCTGGAGCGCGGTTTCCTCGACGCTCATGCGCGGGGGCGAGGACATCGTGCGAAGGGAGCGATCACGATCCGCTGCTCCATGGCTGCCCCGCGCCGTCTCCGGGGCGCCGCGGCGAGCTTCGCTTCCCGGCGCTCGCGGGCGCGCGAGGACGCCGCGCGTCACGCGAGGAGCTTCACGAGAGAAAGCGGCCCACCGCGTCGAGGAGGGCGCCGGGCTGGAACCCCGCCTTGAGGAGGTAGGCGTCGGCGCCGGCCTCGGCGGCGCGCCAGCGATCTTCGTCGGAGCCGCGGGCGCTGAGCATGATCACCGGGAGGCGGCGCGGCCTTTCGCGGAATCGAGCGGAGCAGCGCGAAGCCGTCGCATCCCGGGCATGTCGATGTCGGAGAGCACGAGATCGGGCTCGCTCCGCTCCAGGAAAGCCAGGGCGGCGCGCGCGTCCGGGGCGACCTCGACGTCGAGGCCGGCGCCTTCGAGCACCTCGGCGAGGAGCTCGCGTACGGCGGCCGCGTCCTCGACCACGAGCACGCGGCGGCGGCGCGCGCGCGGCCGCGGCTCGGGCAGGTGCGCGCGCCCCTCGAAGCAGCGGATGATCCCGGGCACGAGGAGCAGGAGCACGAGGCGGCCGTCGTCGAGTGTGGAGCTGCCGCCGAGGTAACCAGAGCGGCACGAGGAGCGGATCGAGCGGACCGGCAGAGGAGATGGAGCTCGCCCACCACGCGCGCAGGAACATGAAGGCGAAGAGGCCGCCCGCGGCGTCGAGGATCATCGCCCACGGCTCGGCCTCGGGCCGGGGTGATCGAGGGTGACGGCCAGCGAGCGGAGCGGCGACGAGCGCGGCCGCGGATATCGAGCGTGCGCTCGCCCCGCGATCCCACGGCCGAGACCGGGTGCTCGCTCGCGCGCACCAGCTCGACGATGTTCTGCGAGCCCGATGCCGTAGCAGCGCCGCGCCGACCTCGACCGACCAGACGCCGCGCTCGCGGCTCACCGTGGTCGGCATCGTCAGCGCGAAGCGCACGCCGCGGCCGGGCTCGCTGGCGATCGCCGCGGTGCCGGCCCGAAGACCTCGACCTTCTCGCGGACAACGTCGAGGCCGACGCCGCGGCCGGAGAGCTCCGAGACGGTGGCCCGCGTGGAGAAGCCGTGGACGAAGAGGGAGATCGGCGAGCTCGCGCTCGCTCAGCGGCGCCCCCTCGGCGAGGAGGCCAAGGCGGATGGCCGGGCCTCGCGGATGCCCTGGAAATCCAGGCCCGCGGCCGTCGTCGACAACCGAGATCGCCACGCTCGAGCCCCACGGTCTCGGCGAGGATCACGAGGCGCGCCTGGGGGCTCTTCGGCGGCTCGCTCCTCGGGCGGCTCGAATACCGTGATCGACGGCGTGCGGACGAGGTGGAGGAACAGGCTCGCGCAGCTCTTCGAGGAGCGTGTCGCTGAATCGCCGCGCCGCCCGCCTGCGCGGTGACGTGGACGCGCTTGCCCTGGCGCGCGGCGATCTCGCGGCGTGGCGCACCAGCTCTTCGAGGACCGGCTGCACCGGCGAGAGGCGGAGCGACCAGGCCGAGTCGGTGAGGTCGTCGAGGCCGCCGCGGCAGCAATCGAACTCCTCGCCGAGGAGGCGGAGCTCGGCGCCAATCGCCGCGCGATCCCGCGGCGACGCGGCCGGCCCCGCGGCGCGGAGGAGGGCGTCGACGCGGGTGGAGAGGGCGCCGAAATCCCCGAGAAGCCGGCAATCTTCTCGCAGAGGCCGTCGACGCGGCCGGCCTGGAATCGAGACCCAGCGATCGGCGACGCGCACCGTCTCGGGGGCGCGCGACGGCGGCGGCGCGCTCGGCGGGAGCGAGGGAATCCCGGCGGCCAGAGGCGCGGCGTCGAGGGCGGCGAGCGCGGCGTCAGACGTGGCGTCGGGGTCGGCGAGCTCGCCCTGGATGGCGCGGTGGACGACGTCGAGGGCGCGCTGCACCCGCGCGCACGTCTCCGCTTGCGGGAGCCCGCCGCCGCGCACGAGGAGCGCCGTCTCCGCCGCGTGCGTCACCGCGCCGACGCGGCGAGGCCAGAGCATGTTCGACTCGCCCTTGAGCGTGTCGAGCTAGCGGCGATGAAGTGGATATCTCGGCGGTCCCCGCCCTTCCTGGAGGTCGCTGAGCGCGAGATCGACGCAGGCGGATCCGGTCGGCCGAGCCGGCCTGGAATTTGCGCATCAGCGCCCGGCGGCGCTCGCTCGCGATCACGACGGCGCCCCGGGGGCGCGTCGACGCGGAAGCGCCCGACGACCACCGCGAGGCGATCGGCCTGGCTCTTGGAATCCTCGGCGAGCGCGCGCGCCTTGCGGGTCGCGCCGACCGATTGGGTGAGCACGGTGGCGATGTCGCTCATGTTCCGCGAACCTGCTCGGTCCCGGTGCGCTGCTGCTGGGTGACCATGGTGATCGTCCGCGCCGACTCGGTGGTGCTCTCGGCGAGGCGGCGGCCTTCTTCGGTCGCCATCACCGTCGACGTCCCCGAGGCGCGCACGTCGGCGACGAGGGCCTTCACGTCCTGCACCGAGGCGGTGACGCGCTCGGCGAGCCTGCGCATCTCGGCGGCGACGAGGGTGAAGGCGCGCCCGGCCTCGCCCGCGCGCGCGCCCTCAATCGAGGCGTTGAGCGCAAGGAATCGCTGCGATCGGCGATGTCGCGGATGACCTCGAGGATCTCCCCGATGCGGCTGGTGTGCCCGCTGAGCTCGGCGATCTTCGCCGCGGTGGCGTCGGTGGTCTTCCGGGTCTGCTCGGCGTTGACGAGCACGCCGCGCGCCGACTCGGAGATGTGCGCCGCGCTCTCGAGGAGCGACTGCATGGTGCGGCTCACCTGCTCGACGCCGCTCGACTGAAGCGCGGCGGCGGCCTCCTGCTCCTGCGAGGCCGCGTAGGTCTCCGCGGCGGCGCGCGCCAGGCTCTCCGACGTCGTGGAGATCTCGTGGACCACGAGGCGCTGGGCCTCAATCATCCGGTTGAAGGCGTCGGCGACCTGCCCCTCAATCTCCACGTGCGCGGTGAGATCCCCCGAGGCCACGACGTCGGCGGCCGCCGCGAGGCCGCGGAGCGAGCGCAGCATCCGATCGAAGGCCGCGGCCATGCGCCCGACCTCGTCGCGCCCGGTGACCTCGAGGTCGGCCTGGGAGAGATCGCCCTCGGCGATGCGGAGCGCGGCCTCCGTCATCCGGTGGATCGGCCGCACGAAATAGAATCCGAAGGCGAAGCTCGCGAGGAGGCCGACGCCGAGGATGACCCCGGCCACGAGGGCGACGACGGCGCGGTTCTCGCGCTTCTCCTGATCGAGCTCGGCGAGCGAGAAGCCGAGGGTGAGGCTCCCGCGCGCGCCGGCGCGGGCGCGGAATCAGCGTCACCACCTCGACGCGATCGGCGGAGAACACCACCGAGGCGCCGCCGGGACGCGCCGCGGCCGCGCCAACGCGCTCGGGGTGCCAGGCCGCGAAGACGGCGCCGTCGGCGCGGCGGACCGCGGCGTAGAGCACGCCCTCGGCGCCGCCGAGCTGCTCCAGCGAATCCTGCACGCTGGCGGTGTCGTCGAACTCGAGCCCGGGGGCGACCGCGGCGGAGAGCACCGTCGACATGCCGACCGCGCGCCGCTCGACGCCGAGGCGCGCGCTCTCGGCGAGGCGCGCCGGGAAAAAGAGGGTGATGAAGATCGGAATCCCGGCGACGAGCACCGCGACCAGGGTCACGAGCTTGGCTCTCAGGGACAGGTTGCGAAAGCTCATGGTCGTCGGGCTCGGGCGGGGGAACAGCGCGGCTAGGCGCGGAGCGAGGCGGCCTCAATCATCTGGCCGAGGTCGAGCACCTCCAGGCAATCGCCGGCGAGGAAGGGCGCGGCGGGCGAGGCCGCGTCGCTCGGAGCGTCGCCAATCTCCGCGAGCGAGAGGACCTCGCGGACCGCGTCGGCGGGGAGGGCGAAGGTGCTCGCGCCGTGCTGCGCGACCACCGTGCGCGCCCGCGGCTCGCGCGGAATCGAGCCGCGCCGCGACGCCGCGGAGCGCGCCGAGATCGATCGCGGCGATGGCCCGCCCGCGGAAGGCGATCACCCCGGGCGCGATCGGGCTCGCGCCGGGGAGCGCCGTCCAGGCGCGCGGGCCGAGGATCTCCACCACGTCCGCGGCGTCAATCGCGAGCCACACGCCGTCGATCCGCAGCGGCAGGAGGCTCTTCATGGTCGAGGACCGCGCGGCGGCTCAGCCGAGGAGGAAGCGCCGGAGGGCGTCGAATCAGGGCGGCGCCGTCGCCGCTCTTGCGGATGAACCCGGAGGCGCCGCACTCGCGGCTGAGGCGCTCGAGCTCTTCCGCGGGGCAATCCGAGTAGAGCACGAGGGGGCAAGCGCGCCCCGAAGGCCGGTTGCGCAGGGTGATCTCCACGAGCTTGTCCCCGGCGAGGCCGGGCATGCCGACGTCGACGAGGACCAAATCGGGATCCTCCTGGGCCAGGGCCGAGCTGAGCGCGAAGGGCGAGTCGACGGTGACGACCTCGAAGCCGCCCTCTTCGAGGAACATGCTCGCCGCTTCGAGGCAGACGGCGCTGTCGTCCACGAGGAGGACGCGGCTCTGCCGGCGCGGGGCGCGGCGCGCGCCGGCCGGCGCGAGGGCGGAGAGGTCGCGCGAGGCGTCGAGGCGCCCGCGCGCCGAGAGCGGCGGCGGATACCGGCTCTCGAAGCGGGCCTTCGACGAGGGCGGCGGCGGGATCCGGCTCTCCGGCGCCTTCGACGAGGGCGGCGCCGGCGTCTTGCTCACGCCGAACGCCTTCGACGAGGGCGGCGCCTCCTGGGGTGAATCGGAGCTTCGCTTCAGGGCCATAAGTCCGCTCGTCGAGGCAAACGAAGGGGTGCCTGCGCCGAAGAGGAATGCACCGGCGAGCCCCCACCAGCAACCGGCAGACATACCACGAAAGGCGCCCGCGACGGTCCTCGATCGCGCGGCCTTGGCTTACGCTCAGCGCCTCCCGCGCCTCGCCCCGCGATCCACGCGCCGCCGGGGCGAGGACGAAGGCGCGCCTCTCGTCTGGTAGCCCGTTCCCGGTCGGCGTACGCTCTCGCTCCATGGTGTCCCCGTTCGGCCGCTGCTCCGCCTCGCGACGAGGCCGCACGCGACCCCAGACCCCGACGCCCTCACGGGGCGCGCGGGTGAGCCGGGGATTCGGCGCCCTCGGCGCGCCGCCACGCCGCGGGCACCGGGAACGCCTGATGGAAGCCACGCTGATTGGCCTCGTCGCCGGCCGCTTCCTGATCGAGCGCGAGGTCGGGCGCGGCGGCGGCTGGGCATCGTCTACCGGGCCATCGACGAGATCACCGGCGAGCGACGGTCGCGCTCAAGGTCATCGCCATCCCGGGCGTCGACGCCGGCGAGGAGGCGCGCTTCAGCCGCGAGGGGCGCGTGCTCGCGGGGCTCAACCACCCGGGCATCGTGCGCGTCGTCGCCTTCGGCGAGCTCGAGGCGAGCTGCGTCGACGGCCACGGGCGGCGCCTCGAAGAGGGCTCGCCCTACGTCGCGATGGAGTGGCTCGACGGCGAGGACATCGCGGCAGCGCCAGAGCGCGCGCCGCTCACGCTCGCGCCAGGCGCTCGAGGTCGGCGCGCCAGGTCGCCGACGCGCTCGCGTCCGCGCACGAGCGCCGGGATCGTCCACCGCGACATCAAGCCGTCGAACGTGTTCCTCGTCGGCCGGCGACGCGCCGGCGTCGGGCGTGTCGACGCCGGCTGGCGCGACGTCGCGACCGCCTGCGCCAAGCTCGTCGACTTCGGCGTCGCCGCCGCCGACGACGTGCGGCTCACGCGCACCGGCGCGATCGTCGGGACGCCCGCGTACATGGCGCCCGAGCAGGCCCGCGGCGACGGCGAGGTCGACGCGCGCGCGACATCTACTCGCTCGGCGCGACGCTCTTCGAGATGATCGCCGGGCGGCCGCCGCACATCGGGCCGACGCCGATCGCCATCCTCGCGCGCCTCGTGACGACGCCCGCGCCGCGGCTCTCCGAGATCTGCTCCTCGACGCGCCGCCCGCGCTCGACGATCTCCTCGCGCAGCATGCTCGCGACGAACCCGGAGCGACCGGCCCGCGTCGGCGCCGCGAGGTCGCGGCGCGCGCTCGGAGCGATCGCGTCGGAGCCGCGACGCGCTCGCCCGGCCTCGCGCGCGCGGCGCCGGCACAGGCCGATCGCGCGCTCGGCGGGCGACGCGCGCTCGTGACGACGCTCGGTCGCGCTCGACGTCGCGCACGGGCCGAGGCGCGCGCCGCGGCGCATCGACGCACCTGCGCGCGCGCGGCGCCGACGCGACCGAGCTCGGCGGCGACGCGATCGTCGCGCACCTCGGCGCGCGGCGCGCGCTCGGCGACGAGGCGGCGCGCGCGCTCGATCTCGGGCGTGCGCCTCGCGACGCGCGGCGCCGCGCGTCGGCGTCGCCACCGGCCGCACGCGCATCGATCGGACGCGCCGGCCGGCGAGGTCGTCGACCGCGCCGCGGCGCTCGCGCGCGACGCGCGGCAAGGGCAGGTGCTCGCCGACACGACGACGAGCGAGCTCGCGCGCGGCCGCTTCGAGTTCCAGGTGCGGCCGCGACGGCGCCGCGGCCGTCGTCGGCGCGGCCGAAGGGCCGGCGCGACGCCGGGATCGGCGGCGCGCCGTTCGTCGGCCGCGAGGCGGAGTTCGTCGCCAGATCGTCCGCGCTACGAGCGCTGCATCGAGGACCGCACGCCGGTCATCGTCACGCGTCTCCGGCCCGCCCGGGCATCGGCAAGACGCCGCCTCGCGCGCGAGGTCGTCGCGCGCATCGCGTCGCACCCGATGCGCGCCGCGGATCGTGCTCGTGCGCTGCGAGTCGTTCGGCAAGAGCCACGCGCTCGGCGTCGTCGCCGACGTCGCGCGCGGCGCTCGTCGGGCGTCGCCAAGGGCGCCACGCTCGACGAGCGCCGACGAGGCCGTGCGCGCGCTCGCGAGGCTCGCACCGCGACGACGAGCGGCCTCCTCGCGCGCCTCCTCGCCAACGAGCCGCTTCCCGAGGCGATCGACGCCGCGCGGCGCGCGCGACGCGCTCTACATCTCGCTGACCGAGATCGTCGCTCGGCGCCGCGCAGCGAGCGCGCCGTGCGTCATCGTCGATCGAGGACGCGCAGTGGGCCGACCCGGAGTCGTCGGCGTGGATCGACCACCTCCTCGCCCGCGCCGCGGGGCACGCCGCTCTTCGTGATCGCGACGACGCGGCCCGTCGTTCTGGCGCGACGAGGGCCAGCGCTTCGCCGGGCGCGACCACGTGCGGGTCGAGCTGCGGCCGCTCGCGCGCAAGGCGACGCGCGCGATCGCGCGGGCGGTGCTCGGCGACCGCGGCGCCGCCGAAGGCGATGCTCGATCAGGTCGCCGCAGCAGGCCGCCGGCTCGCCGCTGTTCGCCGAGGAGCTCGCGCGCCTCGATCGCGCAGGGCAAGCGACGTCGCGAAGGCGCCGACGATCGAGGCCGCGATCCAGGTCAGCCTCGACGCCCTCGACGAGCGACGCGCGACGCGGTCGTGCGCGCTCAGCGTCTTCGGCCTCTCGGTCTGGGACGCGGGCGCTCGCCGCGCTCGGCGTGGGCGAGCCCGAGGCGCGTGCTGCGCGCGCCTCGTCAGCGCCGAGGTCCTCGTCGAGCAGCGCGCGCTCGCGCTTCGCCGGGACGCGCGAGTGGGCTCTTCAAGCACGCGCTCGTGCGCGAGGTCGCCTACGCCTCGCTCGGCGAGGAGCACCTGAAGGACGCTCCACGCCGCGGCCGGCGCGCTGGCTCGCGTAGATGGGCGAGGACGACGCGATCGTCGCGCAGCCACCTCGATCTCGGCGGCAAGCGCCACGAGGAGGCCGCGACGACTCGGGAGGCCGCGGCCCGCCGCGCGCTCGCCGCCAACGCGCTCGCGCGAGGCGGTGACGCATGGCCGAGAAGCGCGCTCGCCTTCGCGCGACGACAAGACCGACCGCGTTCGCGCGCGCCGTGCTCCTCGACGAGGCGTACAGCCGCCTCGACGCCGCGCGCCGGCGAGCGCGACACGGCCATCCGCGCGATGAGCGAGAACGTCTTCGACGAGGCGAGCGAGCTCACGACGCGCGCGGCGCGCGCGCCCGCTACGACGACGCCTGCGCGTCGGGGAGCCGAGATCGAGCGAGCGGCTCGACGCAGGTGCGCGAGCGCGCGCGGGTGCTCGATCTCGTCGACGAAGAGGCGCGCTGCTCGGGCGACGCTCGCCGTCGCGCTACGCCTTCGCCGGCCAGCTCGCGATGGCCGAGCGCGAGGCCGCGCACCTCCTCGATCTCGCGCGAGCGGCGCGAGATCGTCCGGGCCGCGGTCGACGCGTGGCAGACGCTCGCCGTCGTGCACCAGACGCGCGGCGAGCTCGGCGCCGCGCTCGACGCGCGCCGCGCCGCCGCGCGCGCCGCGCAGCGCCGCCGGCCTGCAGGAGCGCGAGGCGATGCTGACGATCAACGTCGGCTTCGCGCTCACGACGATCGGCGCGCGGGAAGAGGCGCGCGCCGAGGTCGAGACCGGGCATCGCCCTGGCGCAGGCGATCGGCATCGCCCGGCGCCGTGCGCCACGGGCAGATGATCCTCCTCTGCTGGGCCGCGACCTTCGGCACCGAACGCCGAGCTCGACGCGCATCCTCGCCGAGCCGCGCGCCGATCGCCGACGAGGCCGCGCGCGGGCGCTGGGTGCCGCACGATCGCGTCGACGCTCGGCGTCCTCTTCTACCGCGGCTGCGAGCTGCTCCGCGGCGAGTCGGCGCACGCTCGCCGCGGCGCGCGCGCGCTCCTCAAGACCGCGGCGCGAGGCTACCGCGCGACCGAGAGATGCGCGACGTCGCTCCCGGTCGCGCTCGGCTTCTGGGCCGAGGCCGAGCGCCGCTCCGGCAACGCCGAAGAGCGCCGTCGAGATCGCGCGCGAGGCCGGCGCCCTCGTCGAGGCCGGCTCGCCGAGCCTGCTCAACGAGGCGCCGATCTACCTCGCGCTCCACGACGCGCTACGTCGACGTCGGCGATCTCGCGGCGCGCGCAACGCGATGGAGCGCGGCGATCGCCGCCGCTCGTGCGCCGCCTCAAGGGCCTCGAGGGCACGCCGTACGCGCGCTCGTTCCTGCTCGGCCTGCCCGCACAACTCGGCGCTCCTCGCGGCGGCGGAGGCCTACGGCTGCGTCCCGCCGGAGATCGAGCGGATACTCGCGGTCCGGGCGCGTGAGCGGCGGTTGAGCAGGTCGAGAGCGCGCGCCGCCTCGCTGTCGAGGCGCCCCTCGGCGCACTCCCCTCGGAAGCCTCGATGACCTCGCACTCCTGATCCCCTCGCCCAGTCTCGAGCTCTCCCCTGCCCTACCGACTCCCCCGTCCCCACTCGACCTTCGCCGCCCTACACCGGAATCTCCGCCACTCCCCCCTCCCCTCCCTCCCCCCCCCTTCCTCCCCTCGCTCTCTCCTCCCCCCCCTCCTCCCCTCGCCCTCCCCCTCGTGCTTGAAGAGCCTTGCCGCCGCGCGTGCTTGAGGCACCACAGCACGAAACGACCCAGCGCGCTCATCGCCCGCGCGCCGAATCGCTTCGTCGGTCGTGGCCGCGAGATCATCGAGCACGAAGCGGAAGCGCGGCACGTACGCGCCGATCTCTGCCAGCAGCTCCGCGTCGATGTCGAGCAAGTCTTCGAATGCGACCGCCGCGCGCCAGCCGCCCTCGCCGTGGTGGAGGACCAGAGGCATGATCACCGGCAGCTTCGCCGCGTCCAGGGTGCGTGGCGCAAGGTGCGCCTCCCAGATCCGGATCATGTAACGGAGGAGCCGGAAGGGCATGCGCGGGTCCACCGTGCTCTGGTGCTCGAAGAGCACGTAGACGAGCGCGGGGCGGTCCGCGAAGAGCGCGGTGAAGAGCAGATCGGTGTGCCGCCACGAGAACGCTTCATCGACGAAGCTCCGGGGCACAGCGTCAGCGTGCGAAGTCGAGGCGGGATGCGAGCGCCGGCGGGAGGATGGCGCGCAGCTCGCCCGCGGCGTGCTCGACCTGGGAGAAGGTGGCTTTGAAGAGGCCGTCGGTGCGGGTTGTTCGGCATCGGCGGCGCCGAGCCTGCCTCGGCGCCGCGGTCGACGGCGACGTTTTCGATGGATCACACCGTCAACGACGGCAGACGCCTCACCCTCGAGGCTGCACATCGAGGAGTAGCGCAGCACCATCCGGCCGAGCTCCTCGATCGAAACGCGTCCTCGACCGCCACCTCGGCCACGCCGGCGTCGAAGGCCGTTGCGCTGCTCGAGCGTCGCCGTCACCACGCGCAGGCTCATGTCGATGGCCTCGGCGGGGCGCGGGTGGCGGATTCGGCGCGCCGCTCCAGCAGGAGCGCGCGCGAAGGCTCCGCCCGATCGCCGCGGCGTTGCGGGCCCGCCGCTGCGGCGAAGCCGGCGTCCTCGGCCAGGGCCGCGGTGAAGGCCAGCATGATCGGGCGGCGCTCGCGGAAGAGGCGGACCACGAAGCCGAGGAAGACGCCGCATCAGCTCGGTCGTCGCCGAGGTGCCGCCAGCGCGCGGGGTCGAGCGCGGCCTCGGCCGTCGCCACCGACTGCTCGCAGGCGCGCTCGTGCAGCGTGCGGAGCAGCGCCGCCTTGTCGGGGAAGCGGGCATAGAAGCTCCCCACCGAGGACGGCGCGGCCTGGGCCACGGCGGGGACCGTCACCGCCTCGACGCCTCGCTCGCGGATGATCTCCTCGGTCGCGTCGAGGAGGCGCTCCAGCGTCTTCCGGCTCCGGTCCTGCTGGGGCGTGTGATCCAGCGAGCGGCACCGCCGCGCGCGGCGCCGACGCCGCGGCCCGTTCCCGACCGCTGAGCGCCCTCGAGCCACGACCCGCTCAGTAGCCGACGAAGCGCTTGAGGTGGAAATAGAAGGGCGTCGCGCTGCCCTCGTGTCTTGCGCTTGAGCGGGCCCGTCCATGAGCGGCAGGTACAAGACGCAGCGCTCGCTCGCGTCGCCCGTGCACGCGTGGCCAGGGCGGTGCGGTGCCAGATGCGGCCGTCGTGGATGGTGAGATCGCCGGCCTCGGCGGTGATGGCCAGCTCGTCGGGATCGGGCTCGTCGTCGAGGAAGTGGATCTTGCGCGTGAGCATCGAGGCGATGGACTGGTTGTGCGTGCAGGGCAGCACGCGCAGGCCGCCGACCTCGAGCGGGCGAGTCGGTGAGATAGAAGCCCACGTTGAGGTAGCGGCGCGGCTTCTCGAAGTAGAAGAGGTCGCGCAGGCTGTCGGTGTGCCAGCCGAGGCGCTTGTACTTGGCGCCTGGCTCGTTGCGGAAGCGGTTGACCACCAGGCCGTCGCGCTCGTCCTCGCCGATGCGATAGCCCGGCCCCGCCGCCTCGAGGATGGCGCGGAAGCGCGGGTCCTGGAGGAACTCGTGGAGCGCCTCGCTCTGGAGCGAGGCGAAGGGGATCCGCTGCACGTAGCGGCGTGCCGTCGGCGCGCTTGCCGAAGATCAGCGGCACGCCGTTGACCTGCTCGCTCCCCGCGGCGACGAGCTTTTTGTCGACCTCGAGCACCTCGTGGTAGAGCGAGCGCGCCCGCTCGCGCGGGACGGAAGCGCTTGAAGCGGATGAAGCCGTAGGTCTCGAGGAAGTCGGTCTGCTCGGCGGTGAGACGCTCGTCGAGCGCGAAGTCGGGGATGTGGATGACCCGGTTGGCGCGCGGCAGCTCCACCGCAGAGGGGCGAGACGCGGGGACAGGCTTGGCGGAGCGACAACCGGATCGATCTGCATCGGGAGCTCCTTGAGGACCAGAACCAGAATGATGATTCTATTTTCTGGGCTTAGAAATCAAGGACTTTCACGTGCAGCCGACAAAACACGAAACCCCCTCCCCCGTTGCGGGAGAGAGGGCTTCACGTTATTCGCGGTCCTCGGAGCTACTCAGGCGAAGCGGAACGCTTGGGGTATGGGGCTGCTTGCGGCCCTATTGTCACGGGGTACGGCCGTCTGCGGCCTCATCGTCACAATGGGCCGCTCTGCGGCCCGATAGTAACGGGGTCCGGGCCGCTCGCGGCCCGCATCGTCAACCGACGCCGATGGCGATGCCGAGCGCCTTGCGCAGCGCGAAGTACTGCTCGCTGACGCGAGAAGACGATGAGCTCCTTCAGCTTCTCCGGCGGCGAGAGATCGCCGGGCAGCTGCGGCTCGGCGCGCGATGATCTTCTTCGCGATCTCGAGGTCGCGCGCAGAGGAGGAGGCCCGCGCGGCCGCCGTGACCTCGACCGCCTGCATCCAGCGCTTGAGGTCGGCCTTGGCGCCGTCCTCGATGAACTTCTGGACGACGAGGCGCAGCCAGTCGCGCTGCACCGGCTGCATGTACTTCACGAGCTCCTGCGCCGTCGTGTTGACGGCCTGCGCCATGTCCGGCGGGCACGGCGAAGTCCGGCGCGACGATCTTGATCGCCGGCGAAGAGCATGACCTTCAGCTCGTCGAGCGTCGGGAAGAGGTTCTTGATGTAGTGCTCGCCGCGGTAGTACGCGAGGTGCTTGCCGACGATGAACGTGAGCTCCTGCGGCGTGAAGCCCGGTGAGCACGGTCTGACCCGCGACGCGACGCCGGCGGACGTCGACGGCACGGCGACGAGCGCGCCGGGCACGTCGTTGCGGACGTAGAGCTCCGGCAGCTGGATGCCGAGGACCTGCGCCGCCCAGCCGAACGTCTTGGCGAAGGTCACCGTGAGGTCGCCGGATCCTGCTTGAAGCGCTTGTCGAGCGACCGGCAGCTGCTCTGCGCCTTGCGAGCTGCCTGCGTCTTCGCCGACGATCGCCGCGGGCGTGATCATCTCGAAGATCTTGCCGATGAAGATGTTCTCGTCCTTGTGGAAGAGGTTCTTGACCCACTGCTCGTTGTCGAGCCGGCTCTTCACCTGGATCATGCCCTGCGGGCGGTAGTCCTCGAAGAAGCGCTGCTCCTCCTCGTCGGCCTTGTGCAGGAACGCGAGCGCCGCAGCACATGCACCACGCCCGGTCGTACGTCGTGCATCTTGAAGTAGAGCTTGTAGAGCGCTGCGGTACGGATCGACGCGTCAGCGGGTCCTTCTGGAGCACGATGCGCGTGCTCGCCGATGGCCGCGTCGAGCTGATCGGTCTGCTCGTAGAGCTCGGCGAGGATCTGGCGCTCGACCGGCTCGTCCGGCTTGTAGCGCGTCGCCATCTTGAAGGCCTCGATGGCGCTGTTCACGTCTGCTGCAGGCGGTCGCGGTAGATGAGGCCGAGCGTTGTGCCAGAGGTTGAACTCGAGGTCCGTGTTCCCGCGTTCGCCGCGCGACAGCGATGAAGCATCTTGCGGAACGCGCGCTCGAGCTGCTTCCAGTCCTTCTGCGCCGTGAGGATCTTGTTGATGCGCTCGAAGGCCTCGAGGTAGCTCGGGTTGAGGTCGAGCGCCTCGTTGAAGAGCTCGACCGCGCGGTCCTGATCGTTCATCCTTGTCGCGATAGAGCTGCGCCATCGTGTAGATGAACTTGCTCTTGCGCACCGGCTCCTTCTCCATCTCGGCGATGCGCCTGGATGGTGTCGATCATCTTCGCCCAGTTCTGCGGCCTCTGGTAGAGCTGCGAGCAGCTTGTGGAGCAGCGACGTGATTCTGCCGGCTGGAGGTCCCGCGCCTCCTCGAGGGCTTCGATCGCCTTCGGCGGGTTCTTGTCCTTGTCGGCCCAGATGTCGCGCGATCTCGATCGAGCATCTTGAAGCGCTCCTCGCCGTCGACGACGTTGTCGAGGATCTGGCGCTTGTACGCGACGACCTGCTTCCAGTCCTTGAGCTCTGCGTAGACGCCGACCAGCGCTTCGAGCGTCGGGCGGTGCGCGGCGTCGACGCCGAGCGCCTTCTCGAAGTTGTTGATCGCCTGCTTGGCCTGGCCCTGCTCGCGCTTGATGCAGCCGAGCTTGGTAGTAGACGTCGGCGCGCTCCTCGGTCTCGTCCTCGCCGAGCGAGGTGAGCACCTTCTGGTAGTTGGTGAGCGCGCCGGCCCAGTCCTTGAGCCGGAAGCTCACGTCGGCGAGGCCGCGGATCGTCTCCTGGTCGGTGAGATCGAGCTGGTGCGCCGCCTGAGTAGGCCTTGAGCGCCTTCTCGTTCTTGCCGAGCGCCGCCGTGCACCTTGCCGAGCTTGTTGTGGAGCGTGTGCTGCTCGCCGCGCTCGCGCTTGCCCGCCTTGCGGACGAGCATGTCGAGCGAGCGGCTCGGCCTTCGCCCAGCTGCTCGGTGCGCGATGTACTCGTCGACGAGCGGCAGCGCCGCGTCCTCGTTCTCGCGCGTCGGCTCTGCGATGCGCGGCTCGCAGGCCAGGACGGCCAGCGTCGTGCTCGCCGAGCATCTCCTCGCGGAGCTTGCCGAGCTCGACGAGGAGCCGCGCGCGCTGGCGCGGCGCCGGCGTGTAGCTCTGCTCCTGATCGAGGTAGCGCGCGGCCTTGTCGTAGTCGGCGTTGTCGATGCGCGATCGCGCGGAGCGCCGCGAGCGTCGGCAGGTGCGACGGATCGAGATCGAGCGCCATCTCGAAGCGCTCCTGCGCCTGAGACGCGGTCGCCGAGCTTCTCGTCGAGCGCCTTGCCGATGCGGTAGTACGATCTCGACGCGCTGCTTGCTGTCCTGCGTGAGCTCGGCGACGCGCGTCATGTAGTCGATGGCCTGCGCGGCATCGCCCTGCTTGTCGTAGAGCTTGCGCGAGCGCTTCGAGCGCGGGGATGTTCGTGTCGTCGAGGTCGACGATGTTGCGGTAGGCGTCGATCGCGCGATCGGTGTCCTCGACCTCGTCGGCGTAGACCTGCGGCGATCGCGCCGTAGAGCTCGACCTTCGTCTGGCGATCGTGCGTCGCCGCAGATGTGGCGCTCGTAGGCGTTGATGAGCTCGAGCCACTGGCGAGCTTGCGGTAGCAGCGCTCGAGGCGCGAAGTAGCGCGTCCTCGTGGTTCGGGTCGATCTCGAGGACCTGCTCGAGGCGCTGCGCCGCGATGTCGGCCTTGAGGAAGTGCTCCTCCTGGATGCTGCGCGAGCTTGCATCAGCACGTCGATGCGCTCGCGCTCGGTCGTGACGACGTCGAGCTGCGTCTCGAGGACCTTGCACGAGCTCGGGCCACTGCTTGAGCGACCTCGTAGACGCGCGCCAGGCCGCGCATGCGCCTGCGAGGTTCTGCGGCGTCGAGCTCGAGCACCTCGCGGTACATCTGCGCCGGCCTGTCTGCGGGTCGCTGCAGCTCGGTCTCGTAGAGGCCGCCGATGCGCAGCTTGGTCGCCGGCGATCTCGCTCGGGCTCGCGCGAGCGCCGTGCACCTTGCGCGTGCAGGATGTCGACGAGCTCGCGTCGTTCTCGCCGCGCTGCGGCGTAGATGCGCTCGAGGTTCTCGATCGCCGGCATGTAGTGCGGGTCGACCTCGAGCGCGCGCTGGAAGTACGTGACGCGCCTGATCGGTCTGGCTCATCTGCCTGTCGAGCAGCTCGCCGAGCTCGGTCAGGATCTCCTTGCGGTCGACGTCGGTGACGGCGACGTCGAGCGCGCGCGTGAGCGTCTGCGCCGAGCTGCTGCCAGTTGCGCGTTCTTGCGATAGAGCTGCCCCATCTGGCGGAGCGCGCCGACGTTGTTCGGATCGAGCGCGACGATCTGCGCGTAGTAGGGCTGCGCGTACTCGGGGTGGCCGAGGTCGTCGCCGTACCACTTGGCGAGGCGCAGGCAGAGGCGGATCTTCTGGTGCGGCTCCGTCTGCTGCCTGCAGCCAGTTGTTGCGGTCTGGATCAGCTCGCCCCAGCGGCCGGTCGCCTGCGCCATGCGCTCGAGGTACTGCGCGGTCTCGCGATCGTGGAAGTCCTCGCCGAAGCGCGTTGAGCAGCGCGTCGAGCGCCTGGTTCTTGTCGTCGAGCTTCTCCTCGAAGACCTTGCGCGATGCGCGGAGGAGGTCGGTCTTGCTCGGCACGTCTCCTCGCGCGTGTCGAGGCGCGCCGAGGTAGAGCTCGATGAGCGGCTCCCAGCGGCCGCGCGGCGGTGTGGAGCTTCTCGAGCTGCGAGGAACGCCTCGTCGTGCGTCGGCGTCGATCTCGAGGATCTTCTCGCAGGCGGGCGTCGCCTTGTCGGGCTCGCTGACCGTCTCGCGCCAGAGCTCGGCGACCTCGACGGTACTCCTCGATCTTCTCCGCGGGGTCCTCGCAGCGCTGCGGCGCGCTGCATCTTGACGTCGATGACGTCGGTCCAGTGCTCCTCGGCGCGCGAGTAGATCGCCTCGAGCGCGTCCATCGCCTCGAAGTCGCGCGGATCGACCTCGAGGAGCTTCCGCCACGCGTCGGCGGCGTCGTACGGCTGCTGCGAGCTGCTCGCCGTAGATCTTGCCGAGCTCGCGGAAGATCTCCTTGAGCTCCTCGGCCGTCGAGCATCGCCGCGGCGCGGTCGACCATCTGGTGGAGCGCGGTGACGAGCTCCTGCGGTCGCCTTGCGCGGCGCCGGATGTCGGCGATCGCGCGGAGCGCGTGCGAGGTTCGCGTAGTCGATGTCGAGGACGCGGTTCCAGTCCTCGAGCGCGAGTCGTCGCGCCCCAGCCGCTCGGTGAAGAGCTTGGCGCGGCGGAGGAGCACCTCCACGCGCAGCAATACGTGGTGTTTATGTAGTCTACTGACTCATCGTATTGCTCTACAATTTAAAAGAGAGGCAGTCTGGTGGGGAGAGTACAAACCGCGATAAAATAGATATTCCCCGACAATATCTTTTCTTTTTAAAAAAGCAATCCTTTTTAGTTTGTCATTTGAAAAGTTCTCAAAGAACCCGGGTATGAGTGACGGAAGCTTTTGAATAAGGGTAGATGCATTTGCCCTGTTAACAGAAGCATAGCCGCCAAACAATTCATCGGCTACCTAAGCCGCTTAACACAGCAGTTAAACCATATTGTTTGGCATACTTACATATGAAATAGGAATTTATGCCGTCAATACTAGGCTGATCCATTGCAGAAAGAATATCAGGCAGGCAACTCTTAAATCATGCTCTGTAACCAGGAATGATTGATGCCTGGCGCTGGTCTTATCGATTATGATCTTCTGATATTTCTCTTCACTAAGCGTAGCATCCTGAAATATAATTTGAAAGTGTATGGAGGTTGTGACCGATGTATTTACTGGCAATTAACGTCAAGTAAACTAAAGTCGATACCACCACTTAAAAATAAGCCGATGGGTGCATCTGAAGCCAATGTCGCCCGACGGCTTTGTAATTTTTCTCTGACCTGGAGCACGGCTGCGGAAAGGTCATTTATGGTACTGGAAAAATTAAATTTATTAAAGGTGCTATACTTTACTCTTAACCCAGGTAAATCAAATACAGCAAATGTGCCTTTTAATAGTGGCTTAACATTCGCCAGAGTTGTAAATGGCTCGGGCAAATGACCGAAGGTTAAAAAAGGAATTTTCCACTTTGGATCAGCGGGCCAATTATCATCGTAAGCTTTAAGTCGCTATTTCAGATGGAAATATTAAGCGCTCCGCGAAAGTGAGTAATAGAGCGGTTTCATACCCGCATGGTCACGGGCAAGAATTAGTTGGCTATTTTTTTATCTAGTAAGGCTAAAGAAAACATGCCATTGAACTTTGCGAAACAACCTGTACCCCACTGCAAATAGGATTTTAAAATGATCTCCGTATCAGTTTTGGTTTTGAAAGTATAACCATCTGTTCAGCAGTTCATTTTTTAAGTCGAGGAAATTATAAATTTCACCATTGAAAATGAGTTGAAGTTGCCCATCTGCGTCCTGCATAGGTTGATGACCTGCGCTGGACAAATCAAGCAATGACAAACGCCGGTGTCCGAAGGCAAGGGGGAAATCGTTATCGATGTAGATGCCTTTATCGTCAGGTCCTCCCCTGTGCATACTATCCCGCATTGCCTCAATATTTGCTTTTAAATCAGGATCTGCTGCACTAAAAATTCCAGCTATTCTGCACATGTGTATTTGTTATGATAGGGAGCTGCCTCTCAATAGATACAGATAGTATCTATTTGAATAGTCTAACCAGGGACTGGAAAAATCCTTTTTTCTTTTCTACGTCAACATAGCCGTACGGCATGTTGTAATTAAAACCATAACCATAACCATAACCATAGCTGTAGCCATAACCATAATAGGAATTTGCACCACCCATTTTTACGTCATTGACCAATAAGCCAATATTTGCAAAATTTTTACTATGATAAAGGTCATTTATATGTTCCAGTTGTTTCTTGGGAGTATAGCGTTGACGAACCACATAGACAGTAGCATCTGCAAAACGGTTGAGCACTTTGGCATCACTGACCAGACCCAGTGGCGCCGAGTTGATAATGATGATATCAAACGTCTCACGCAAGTAGGTAAACAACTCGTCGATCTTGGGATCGAGCAATAATTCTGAGGGATTGGGTGGAATCGGGCGGCAGGAACAACAAACAAATTATGAGAATTATTGATCGGCACCGGCAGTTCAAATTTACTGGCATCTCCTAAAATGTAATTGCTGATTCCTTTACGATCCAATAAGCCCAGTGTCTTAGAGATCTTGGGTTTGCGCAGGTCGAACTCCAGGATCACCGTTCTCTTTTTTGCTACTGCCCACACTGCCCCGAGATTCATGGAAGTAAAGGTTTTGCCTTCGGCTGCCATGGAAGAAGTGACCAAAATAACCGGACTTTTTTATCGGTAATAAAATACTGCAGGTTGGTGCGGGTAACGCGGAATTGCTCGGCAATGACACTGCGGTCTTTTTCACCAATTACTACCTCCCGGTCCATCATTTTGTGGTGAGCAATCTCGCCAATAATGGGCATTGTAGTAGCTTTTTTATATCGCTCCTGCTATTGATTTTATCATTTAAAAGTTCGCGGAGGTAGATATATGCTGCAGGTAAAGCCAACCCCAGAATTAGTGCCAGGCGGAATGTACCGTTTCTATCCGGACTAACGGGACCGCCAGAGGATACTGCAGGATCAATGGCAGAGGCATTGGAAGTACTTGATGCCATGGTGATAGCCGACTTTTCGCGTTTTTGCAAGAGGAACAGGTATAGTTTTTCTTTGATTCCTTGTTGGCGCGCAATTTCCAACAATTCTCTCTCCTTTGCGGGTACAGTGCGCACCTGTCCTTTAACCGAATTGATATCGCCTTGCAACCTATTGCGCAAAGAAACCACCGACTGCCGGATATTAGCCAGGTTTTCGAGCATACTGATCCTGACCTTCTCAATTTGACCATTGATGAGTTGAATGGCAGGATTGGCTTCCGGCATCGTCTTTAATTTTTGTTCGCGGTCTAATTGTAGTTGATTGTAGTTATTAATCAATACATTCAAAGTTGGGTCTTCGATGCCAAGCGATGATGGTACAAGACTATATTTTTTTCCAGGATTATTTAAATAGTCCTGGATCATAGAGAGCACCTGTAACTTAACTTCCTGCGCTTTGAGTTTTTCGTCATTGGTTTGTAGCTCGTTATATTGAGCTTCACCCTGGGTTTTGATATCAAGGATCTCATTTTTCTGACGAAAGTCCTGCAAACCCTGTTCTACCTTTCCCAACTCCGAGGTTAATAATATTAAACGTCCATCAATGAATTTTACCGTATTGTCAACCACCCGGTTTTTATTTTCGACGGTAGTAACATTGTAGGCTTTGACGAGTTCGTTTAAAATGTCCACACCTTTTTGTGGTATCTCGGTAGTGTAATCTATCTTTAAAATACTGGCATCCCTGTTCAATTGACGAATACTTAAACCACCTGCAATTCCAGCAGCGGTTTGAAGGGGAGGTTGCCATTGTACTATGTATTTATAATCGGGATTAATCGCACTTTTATCAGATACCGTGATGTAAAAATCTCCATGACTTCCATGGATGATCTCACCACTATGGTACCATTTTTCGTTTAGACTTGGGACCTGGAATTCGCCTTCCCGGTTAAATTTGAAGACAGTAGCGTAGGCTGAAGTAGTATCCTTTTTTGAAATTACCTGGTAGGTGAAAGGTTTGTAACCATACGCCTCTGTTCGTTTTCAGATTTCCCTCTACCAAAAACTGTGTATTTAAATTGAGTGCCCGCACCACCTTTTGCATAAGGGTAGCTGACTTTAAGATTTCTACCTCATTTGCCAAGTTTACCCGAGTTCTAAAAACGGCGATCTCATCCAGGGCGGCCGTATTGCCCCGCGAGTTCTTATCGTCGATGATCAAAACGGAGATAGAGGAATTATAGAGGGGAACTTTATACCGTAAATAGATATAGGCAATAGCTAAACAGACCCCAATTGATACAATGAACAAAGGAAGAAAGACTAGGTATTTATAAACCAGCTCTTTTGGCGTTGGCTTTATTTTCCTGCCCTGCTTATCTTCTATTCCGTGTTCCGTTGGTGCCGACATTTCCTTTACCTGGTTATGTTTATAATGATAACAATGAGTGTACTGAGGACTGAAATAAGTGATGTGCCAATTGCGAGATTGCGGGTGAAGGTTTGGTCCGTTGTTGCCGCCCGCGTGCTATTGGGTTGCACATACACTACATCGTTTTGTTGTAGCACAAAATAGGGTGAGCTAAAGGCATTTTTAGTAAGCAGGTTGATCTTGCCAAAGACACGTTGTCCATTTTTTTCGCGGATCACTATGATGTTGTCGCGTCGGGAGTAATAGGTCAGGTCACCGGCTAAGCCCAATGGCTTCGACCAATGTTACTTTTCCCTCCTGAATGAAATGGCTACCGGGGTCGGTTAACTTCACCCAAGACGGTGATACGAAAATTTAACAAATCAACTGTAACGATTGGGATCGTTTACATACTTCACCAGATAATTGGATTAAGGTGTCGATCAGGTCTTTGCGATGCAGACCGGCAACTTTTATTTTACCACGTGGGGAAACTGAATAGTACCATCTGCCTCGACTATATAGCCCGCACTGCTGTAGGAGCGCCACCACCTGTTGAACCTGCAACAGATGTTAATCCACCGGAACCCAAATTGTAAGGAGCTGCCGGAAGCCTGGTTGAGAGCGTTGACAGTGATGCCGACCTATCGCCCGGCTGAATAAAGGTTCGGTATTTTGTACCATACTAGCCAGCGTACTATCGCCCTGTTCATTGAAATAGACCAGTGAGTTCCAACTTTCGTTGTGTATTGCAGGCGTGTAAAAAAGGTAATGCCATACAGCAGAGCAACAGGTCGCGAAGAAGGAATAAAGAGGCAGGAAATTTTGATGATCTCATTGTGGTAAACCTATAAGCGTACAACATACGCCGAAAGGTAAAAGTTACTGTTGAAAAATTATTAGTGGGCGAAGGTGTAACGTTTCAGGAACATCAATATTGCCAGGGAATGGCAGTAAATTTTTGAATATTAAAAAAGGTATTGTGTATGCACGTTGAAAATAAGTAAAGGGCAGAAAAACCCATACCGCATACAAAACACCAGCAATTACCTTCCACAGCTTCGCCACCTCAGTCACACAGACCGGGCAGGAATAAAATAAAAAAGCTCCAGGATTGATTGCAAATCCTGGAGCCGGTAATGATTTAAAAACGGGGTAAAAAAAAGTTGAATAAATTGATTTGCTTCATTAGAATATCCATGCACATGTAGCGAATGTTTTTCGATAGAATGCAGCAAATATAGAGGAACTTCCAATAATGGGAATGTAAAAACTTGTGAATAAAGTGTGTAAAGCACACCTCATTAAAGGCAAAACCACTACGAACGTAGTTTTACTGTCGTACTTTTTCTATACCACTTTTGCCGGCGCGTAGTTATCACCGACAGGGTCAAGAGAACGTGTTTGCTTGGTTTTAATGACCCGCATAGAACGCAAGGGAAACTGCATAATAGTATATATGCCACCGGCGAAAGTGAGTACCAAACCAATGATGAGGACAGTGGTGCCGGCTGCCTGGAAAGTGAATACGGCAGCACTAAAAAGTATGCTGGCACCGGCACAACCCAGGGTAACATTGCGGTGCGACAGACCGCGGTCGAGCAATAAATGATGCAGGTGATTTCTATCGGCGCTAAAGGGTGAGCGGCGGTGCAACATGCGATAACCAAATACACGCAGGGTGTCTAACAAAGGCAATAACAAAATACCAAAACCTATGGCAGGTGCCGCACCCACGGGGTAAGTGGCACTGCTGGCGCCGGTCTCAATGAACTTAAGCACCAGTATAGAACTGATGACACCCAACAACAAAGAACCTGTGTCGCCCATAAAGATCTTGGCAGGTTGAAAATTGTAGATAAGAAAGGCTAACAGGCTGCCCGCAAAGGCAAAGGCCAGCATAGCATAGGGCAAATTGCCATTGAGCCAAAAGAAAGAACCAAAGAAAACACAACTGATAACACCCAGGCTACCCGCCAGACCATCCACCCCATCGATGAGGTTGAAGGCGTTAATGATAACAATGATGGTGAAAAAAGTAAGGAAATAACTGAAGGTCGGATAGATAGTGGTCAACCCAAAAAAACCATGCATATCGGTAATAACAAGGTGGGCTTTAAACATCAGGATGAAAGCTACCAACGCCTGCCCGATAAACTTTTTTACAGCCGATAATTCAACCATATCATCCTTAATACCCACAAAGAACATCAATATAAAACAGGCAATATAAAATTGAAATTCGGCTGCCTGGAAGCAATTGACGGTTAACAGCAACGACAAAATGAAACCTAAAAAGATGCCCAGCCCCCCCAGGGAGGAAACCGGTTTTTTGTGCAATTTCCGTACATCGTCGGGAGTATCGAAGAGCTTTTTCTTTTCTGATACATATATGATCTTGGGTATAGCAAAGATGGTAATGAGAAAAGAAAGTATAACTCCGAATATGATTGGTTCCATTGTAACGGGTTCTTTTTGGTAGGTTATAAACGCTGAAGTAGCGCTGTTATTATCTAACTATTTAACATTTGTTCAAATCCGGAAAACTTTTCCCGCTGTGGGAAGGTTTTGAACACCTCTTGTCACGACATTTTAATGACCACTTTCATCCAGACAAAAAATCCCAGGCAGATAATGATCAGGAGGCTGAGGTTATTTTGCCATTTTTTTATGGAAGCTCGTTTGGTAGATTCGACAGGGTAATATGGGTGATGTCGAAGTAAAAAAGGTTAAGCATTTTCCAGTTTTTTGTTTTGAACGAAAAGAACAGGGTGACTTTAACCAGTACCAGACATACGACCAGGATGGCAAGAAAAGTGGGAAGATAGGCTAATACGGTTTCCATACTATTAAATTTTTTTTGATAGCAAGAAACTGTTAGAGAATTTAAATCTACTGCAAAAAAAGTAAAGCGGCAGTCTTAGCGTTAATTAATAAACATAAAATAATATCAGCGACCTGCCGTACAAAGGCAGTATGTGTTGTTCAATGTTTGTGTTGTTCAAGGTGTTCCGCAGGGCACCTTGTTCAAGTTCCCAGGGATTGAACTTAAGGTGTTCTGAGGCCTCGCGCTCCCTGTACGGTTGTTCAAGGTGTTCCGCAGGGCACCTTGAACTCAGGGATAAATTGAGGTCTCAGATCTCAAGTTCAGCACGCCTTGAACCTGAGGTCTTCAAGGTGTTCCGCAGGGCACCTTGAACTCAGGGATAAAATGAGGTCTTTGACCTCTGTGTTCGTGCACGTTGTTCAAGGTGTTCCGCAGGGCACCTTGAACTCAGGGATAAAATGAGGTCTCTGACCTCGAGTTCTTCCTGTATGTTGTTCAAGGTGTTCCGCAGGGCACCTTGAACTGAGGGATAAATTGAGGTCTTCTGACCTCATTCAGTAAATGAGTGCAAACTTGTGTGTTTTTAAAGTTTTCCAAAGGGTGCCTTGAACTTCTGTTGTTCACAGAACAACTATTATCCTCCATTCGAGGTGCCCTGCGGAACACCTCGAAAAACCTCACACCTTGAACTTTAGGGATAAAAGGAGGTCTTCTGACCTAATACCGCAAAAAGCAATTAACAGAAGCAAGAAGTAAACACGTAATAACTTACCTATAAATATTACGATATGGGTTACGCCTACAAAATAAGAGTTGGCAGAAATGCGCGAAGACATCATAAAAATCATAGATCAGGACCCGAATTCTTAAATTTGCTCTATGAGAGTTTATTCTGATACTTCAACCCTCGGAGGGTGTTTTGACGAAGAATTTGCAGAGTGGTCAAATGCTTTGGTTGAAGAATTTAAAGTTGGAAAAAAGTTGCTAATCCTTTCGGACTTGACTTTGCAGGAACTTGAGCCAGCACCACAAGAAGTTAAGGACAAACTTTTGGAAATTCCTAAAAAACATCAAATCGGGATTGGAATTATTGACGAGGCTGTACAACTAGCTGAAACCTACATCAACGAAGGGGCTTTGACGACTAAGAGTTTCAATGACGCTTTGCATATTGCCCTTGCTACACTTTATAATGCAGACGTTTTAGCAAGTTGGAACTTCAAACACATCGTCAACCTTAACCGAATTCGATTATATAACTCAATCAATCTGAAACTTGGCTACAGAATGATTGAAATCAGAACGCCAAGAGAAATTTTAGAATTGCCTGATTATGAAGACGAGTAAAGAATTTGACGCCGTTCAATATATGCGTAATGTACGGGAGCAGTTAAGTGAGAAATATTGGAAGCATCCTGAAGTACTAAAACAGGACATGGAAGCGATTAGAGTGAAGTACAAACTGAAGTTGCAGAAGCCTGAAGATAGTTTGCATTTGAAAGCTTCATGAGAACAGCACTACAGTCAACAACGCTATTTGCTGCAAGTGGGCTTGAAGTTGGAGTCGAGGTTGTTCAAGGTGTTCCGAAGGGCACGTTGATCCCTACGTTGTTCAACGTGTTCCGCAGGGCACCTTGAACTCAGGGATAAATTGAGGTCTTCTGACCTCATGCAGTAAATGAGTGCAAACTTGTGTGTTTTTAAAGTTTTCCAAAGGGTGCCTTGAACTTCTGTTGTTCATAGAACAACTTCTATCCTCCATTCGAGGTGCCCTTCGGAACACCTCGAATAACCTCATGTTCCGCAGGGCACCTTGAACTTAGGGATAAAAGGAGGTCTCTGACCTCATCTAGCAGCACCTTGAATTTAGGGATAAAAAGAGGTCTCTGACCTCATGCAGTAAATGAGTGCAAACTCGTGTGTTTTTAAAGTTTTCCAAAGGGTGCCTTGAACTTCTGTTGTTCATAGAACAACTATCTATCCTCCATTCGAGGTGCCCTGCGGAACACCTCGAATAACCTCATGTTCCGCAGGGCACCTTGAACTGAGGGATAAAATGAGGTCTCTGACCTCATCCTTTTAAAAGCAGTAAACAGAGTTTACAGAAATGTAAACGCGCACTAACTTACAAACAAAATATAGTGCTATATGGGTTACGCTTACAGAATTGGAGACAGCGGCGCCATTTACTTTCTTACATCTACGGTCAATAAATGGGTGGATGTTTTTTCCCGGCAAGTCTATCGCGATATAATTATTGACAGTTTAAACTTTTGTGTCGAAAATAAAGGCTTGATTATTTTCGGCTATGTTATAATGAGCAATCATATTCATTTATTGGTGCAATCTAAAAATGAAGATTTGCCGGATGTGTTACGGGATTTCAAGAAGTACACTTCGCAAACCGTTATAAAAAGCATCGACAAAAGTAATATGGAAAGCAGGCGAAACTGGATGCTTTGGCTTTTCAAAGAGACCGACAAAAACCAACATGTATCTTATCAATTCTGGCAACCGGAAAATCATCCGGAGTTGTGTTACCAACTTCCTTTTACCTGGCAGAAGTTGAACTATATTCATAATAACCCGGTCAGGGCGGGATGGGTTACGAAGTCAGAAGAATATACATACAGTAGCGCTGCGGATTATTTTACTGGCAAACAGGTTGGGAAGGTGAAAATCACCTTCCTGGAGCGGGTTCAGACGACCTATAATCGCTAGTAACCGGATCCTTGCTGAATTGGTTGTTCAGAGAACAACTTCTATCCTCCATTCGAGGTGCCCTGCGGAACACCTCGAATAACACAGAAAGTAAAAACTACTTTCCTCGATTTGGTTTAGATGACCTATAATAATTTGTAACCGGTATTAATTTCGGCTCTTTGCAGAGCCGGTTGTTCAAAAGAACAACTTCTATCCTCCATTCGAGGTGCCCTGCGGAACACCTCGAATAACACCGTTTTCGTTCCAATTCGACCTCATAGAAAAGGCGTTTAGAAAATTAGTGGGAGGGGCGGTTAAAAATGAAATAGATGTTACTGTTGTCTGGTAATATTATTGGTAGGTAAGTCCCGGAGAGCACGTACTTAATCAGCGGTTGTAGCTTATTTCATTTCAGCCCAAACCACTAATTTTTAGCCTTTTATATGAAGTCTTGATTTTTTTGTTTCTTTTTTATCAAGAAAAAAAGAAAAGCAAAAGGTGTACAACAAAACATGGACAACCATAGCCGCTAAACTGCTGAATCCAAAATGAACCCAATACTGCGTGCGGTTTGCAGAGCCGGTTGTTCACAGAACAACATTCTATCCTTCCGTTCGAGGTGCCCTGCGGAACACCTCGAACAACACATCCTTGCTGAATCTGGTTGTTCAGAGAACAACTTCTATCCTCAGTTCGAGGTGCCCTGCGGAACACCTCGAATAACACCGGATTGTTCGGTTTTCCGATCAGAAGAAAAAAAAGAAAAGCAAAAGGTGTACAACAAAACATGAACAACCATAGCCGCTAAACTGCTGGATCCAAAATGAACCCAGTACTGCGTGCGGTTTGCAGAGCCGGTTGTTCAAAAGAACAACACTTATCCTCCGTTCGAGGTGCCCTGCAGAACACCTCGAACAACCTAGAACAACCCATCCTTGCTGAATTGGTTGTTCAGAGAACAACTTCTATCCTCCATTCGAGGTGCCCTGCGGAACACCTCGAATAACACCGTTTTCCAATTCGACCTCATAGAAAAGGCGTTTAGAAAATTAGTGGGAGGGGCGGTTAAAAATGAAATAGATGTTACTGTTGTTTGGTAATATTATTGGTAGGTAAGTCCCGGAGAGCACGTATTATTCAGCGGTTGTAGCTTATTTCATTTCAGCCCAAACCACTAATTTTTAGCCTTTTATATGAAGTCTTGATTTTTTTGTTTCTTTTTTTATCAAGAAAAAAAGAAAAGCAAAAGGTGTACAACAAAACATGGACAACCATAGCCGCTAAACTGCTGAATCCAAAATGAACCCAATACTGCGTGCGGTTTGCAGAGCCGGTTGTTCACGAAAGGAACAACATTCTATCCTTCCGTTCGAGGTGCCCTGCGGAACACCTCGAACAACACATGTCTTGATTTTTTTGTTTCTGTTTTTATCAAAAAAAAAGAAAAGCAAAAGGTGTACAACAAAACTTTGACAACCATAGCCGCTAAACTTGCTGAATCCAAAATGAACCCAATACTGCGTGCGGTTTGCAGAGCCGGTTGTTCAAAAGAACAACATTTATTCCTCGTTCGAGGTGCCCTGCGGAACACTTCGATAAACACCTCCTTGCTGAATTGGTTGTTCAGAGAACAACTTCTATCCTCCATTCGAGGTGCCCTGCGGAACACCTCGAATAACACCGTTTTCCAATTCACCTCATAGAAAAGGCGTTTAGAAAATTAGTGGGAGGGGCGGTTAAAAATGAAATAGATGTTACTGTTGTCTGGTAATATTATTGGTAGGTAAGTCCCGGAGAGCACGTATTTATTCAGCGGTTGTAGCTTATTTCATTTCAGCCCAAACCACTAATTTTTAGCCTTTTATATGAAGTCTTGATTTTTTTGTTTCTTTTTTTATCAAGAAAAAAAAGAAAAGCAAAAGGTGTACAACAAAACATGGACAACCATAGCCGCTAAACTGCTGGATCCAAAATGAACCCAGTACTGCGTGCGGTTTGCAGAGCCGGTTGTTCAAAAGAACAACATTTATTCCTCCGTTCGAGGTGCCCTGCGGAACACCTCGAATAACACAGTTTCCGATTTTGTTCAAGAAAACTTTGATTGTGCGAGGGGCGGAAATGAAATAGATATTATGTTGTCTGGTAATTTATTTAGGTAGCCCTGGGAACACTGATTCACATCTTGCTAATTTTGTTCAGAAACACTTCTATCCTATATTCGATTTTTGCGATACACCTCGAAAAAAATGACGCTGAAGTTGTCAAGAAAACTTCATCCTGCCGTTGAGTGGCTCCGGAACACCCAGTACCTCGGTTTGCAGAGCCGGTTGTTCAAAAGAACAACATTTATCCTTCCGTTCGAGGTGCCCTGCGGAACACCTCGAACAACACATCCTTGCTGAATTGGTTGTTCAGAGAACAACTTCTATCCTCCATTCGAGGTGCCCTGCGGAACACCTCGAATAACATCGTTATTTTTCGATCGAGGCGTTTAGAGAAGAATTAGTGTCTGTTGGTTGGTCGGAGAGCAGTATTTATTCTTGTAGCTTATTTCATTTGCCCAAACCACTAATTTTTAGCCTTTTATATGAAGTTGATTTTTTTTTTCTTTTTTTCAAGAAAAAAAGAAAAGCAAAAGGTGTACAACAAAACATGGACAACCATAGCCGCTAAACTGCTGAATCTAAAATGAAACCAGTACTGCGTGCGGTTTGCAGAGCCGGTTGTTCAAAAGAACAACATTTATCCTCGTTCGAGGTGCCCTGCGGAACACCTCGAACAACACATCTTTGCTGAATTGGTTGTTCAGAGAACAACTTCTATCCTCCGTTCGAGGTGCCCTGCGGAACACCTCGAACTACACATCCTTGCTGAATTGGTTGTTCAGAGAACAACTTCTATCCTCATTCGAGGTGCCCTGCGGAACACCTCGAACAACACATCCTTGCTGAATTGGTTGTTCAGAGAACAACTTTTATCCTCCGTTCGAGGTGCCCTGCGGAACACCTCGAACAACCGCAACACCTCGAACAACCGCAACACCTCAAATAATCTTTCTCCGGGTAGCACAACTGTACAAGAGTGCGACGCAAGAATGTCGCCATGTGTACAACTGCCGGTGACCAAAAAAACTATAATATATCGTTCAGTATTTCGTGACCGAGTTTGTCGCGCTTGGTTTGGAGGTATTTTTCGTTGTGGGGATTTGACTTTATTTCTATGGGTACAATATCAACGATCTCGAGATCGTAGCCCTTGAGACCGGCACGTTTTTTTGGATTGTTGCTCATCAGGCGCAGGCGGGTAACATTGAGATAGCGTAAGATCTGGGCGCCCACACCATAGTCGCGTTCATCACTGTTGAAGCCCAGGTGGATGTTTGCCTCCACAGTATCCATCCCTTCTTCCTGTAGCTTGTACGCGCGCAGTTTGTTGACCAAACCAATTCCTCTGCCCTCCTGGTTCATGTAAAGAATGATGCCTTTTCCTTCCTGCTCTACCATGCGCATGGCGCGGTGCAGTTGCTCACCACAGTCGCACCTAAAGCTGCCTAAAATGTCGCCGGTAAAACAACTGCTGTGCACACGGGCCAACACGGGCTCGCCTTTTTGCCATTCGCCTTTTATTAAGGCAAGGTGTTCGCGTTGGGTGCTTTTTTCTCTGAAAGCGACCAGTTTAAAGTCTCCGTACTTGGTGGGCATATCAACCCGCACGATCTCTTCTATCAGGGAGTCTTTTTTGAGCCGATATTCTATCAGGTCTTTTATGGAAACTATGCGCAGATCAAATTTTTGGGCGATCTGCCGTAGCTCGGGCAGGCGCGCCATGGTACCATCTTCGCTAACGATCTCTACCAACACGCCGGCAGGTTCGAAACCGGCCAAACGGGCAAGGTCAATAGCAGCTTCGGTATGCCCGGCGCGGCGCAGCACACCACCCTTTTTGGCACGCAGTGGAAAAATATGTCCGGGTCGTCCCAGGTCTTCAGGTTTGGTGTTGGTATTTATAAGTGCCTGTATTGTTTTGGCACGGTCGTGAGTAGAGATACCCGTGGTGCAGCCATGCCCAAGCAGGTCCACTGATACGGTGAAAGGTGTTTCGTGCAGCGATGTATTACTATTTACCATCAGGTCGAGACCCAGTTCATCGCAGCGGTCTTCTACCAATGGCGCACAGATCAAACCACGCCCTTCTTTGCTCATGAAATTAATAACCTGTGGGGTGACCTTGCGGGCTGCGATAATAAAATCTCCTTCATTTTCGCGGTCTTCATCATCTACCACGATCACCATTTTACCCAGCTTTATATCTTCAATTGCACTTTCTATCGTGTCTAACATACATCAGTTTTTGCAAAATTACACCGCAATCGCTTACCGTCTTACATTATAACAATCCTGAACTTGTAAAGTTCTAAGACACACCCGGCTATAATTTTAATGCAGCAATATGCCTTGTGCACCTGCCTTTCTGAATACAATTTGATAACATTTTTGAAAAAGATGTTACTACATAATTCCCTTTATTTGCACACGAAAAACAACCTTTTAGTTATGCTAATCAAGAAAATTTTACTCATTCTCATGGTGGCGGCTGTGCCCTTTGCAATGCAGGCACAGGTGACCACAAGTGGTATCACGGGGTCGATCTTAACAGAAACCGGCACCCCACTTGAAGGCGCGACAATCACCGCAGTGCATACGCCATCGGGCACACAGTATGCAGCCACTTCCAGGAAGGGAGGTACGTTTGTAATGTCGAACATGCGTGTTGGCGGTCCCTACACGGTCACCGTAACATATGTTGGCTACCAGACCGCTACGTTCAACGACATCAACCTGGAACTGGGTATCGACACCAAGCTGTCACCCAAACTCAGTACTACAAGCCAAACCCTGACGGAAGTAGTTGTTGGCGCCACCCGCAGTATAGGCAGAACCAAACAGGGAACGTCAACCCAAATAACGCAGCAACAGTTGCAAACCCTGCCAACCATTACCCGCAACATAGACGACTATACCCGGCTGGTTCCACAGGCGCAGGCCAGAAGAAGCACCTCAGATGGAAGTACTTTGGGTGTATCGTTTGCCGGACAAAGTAACAAATACAACAAATTTGCCATTGACGGCGCCAATGCCACTGATGTATTTGGACTGGCTGCAAGCGGCACCAATGGTGGTCAGGCATCTCTCAATCCTATACCCTTCGATGCAATTGACCAGGTACAGGTAGTGCTTTCTCCCTACGACGTGACCCTGAGCGGTTTTACCGGCGGTGGTATCAATGCAGTAACCAAATCAGGAACCAACGTGCTGCATGGCTCAGTATATGGCTTCAACCAAAATGAAAGTCTGGTAGGTAAAAGCCCCAATGATAACAGCAAATTTGGTCAGTTTTCTGATAAGATCTATGGCGCAAGACTGGGTGGTGCAATCATAAAAAACAAGCTCTTCTTCTTTGTGAACTACGAAGGCGAAACACGCACACAGCCGGTGGATAATTTGCCAGGCTCAGCAACTTCTAAGATCAGAACCGGTACGCTCAATTCAATCCGGACTTTTCTGCAGGATAAAAGCAAACACCCGGCCTGGGCTTACGATCCGGGAGATTATAACGGATTTAATAAAGACAAAAAATCGGATGCTTTATTTGCCCGTATCGACTGGAACATCAACAACAAGCACAAACTGACACTGCGCCACAACTTTGTAAAAGGTCGCAGCTTTGTGTTCAGCGATGGCATCAGTTCGGCTAGTTTTTACAATAACGGGTACAACTTTTACTCCACCACCAACTCTACTGTGGCTGAGTTGAACTCGAACCTGAGCAGCAGGTATTCTAATATGCTGCGATTGACCTATACAGCAGCACGCGATAAGCGGGGTACACCGGGTGATCTTTTTCCCGCTGTAACCATCAGTGACAATGGCGCCAGTTATACCTTTGGTACCGACTATAGCTCACAGGCAAACTCATTGGCGCAAAACACGTTTACCGTCACCGACAATTTCAATATCTATGCTGGCAAGCACAACATAGTTGTTGGTACCGACAATACTTTTTATAATTCAAAGAATATTTTCTTGCAGGGCTTAGTTGGCAGTTACACTTACAACAGCCTGCAAAGTTTCTATGATGATGCAGCGGGTGTTCCTACTGCTTATTCAACCCGCTATCAAACTGTTTACTCAACTGATCCGAAGGTAAAGACACCCGTTGCCAATGTTAAGTTTACGCAACTTGGCTTCTATGCACAGGATGCCTTTACCGTTAGCAACAAGTTTAAACTGACCTATGGTGTACGTGCTGATGTACCCATATTTAACAGCAAGCCTGCAGCCAACGAAACCTTCAATAACTCAGATATTGCCCGGCAAAACAATGTAGCCACCAATAAGATACCCACCACCAAAATTCTCCTTTCGCCCCGCATAGGTTTCAACTGGGACGTTAAGGGTGACAGAACAACACAGGTACGTGGTGGTGCAGGTTTATTTACCGGTCGTATTCCTTTTGTGTGGGTGTCTAACCAATACAGCAATACAGGTTTAGGTACTATCTCCAGCACTGTGTCGGGTGCAGATATTATCAGCAACAATGTACACTTTACGCCAACTACACCGTTTCAACCCGCAACTGGTTTTGGTCCCGCTATTAACGTTACCGATCCCGACTTTAAATATCCCAAAACTTTCAGAACCAACCTGGCTATAGAACAGAGACTGCCTTACGGTTTCGTGGGTTCGTTGGAAGGTTTGTACACCAAGACCGTTCAGGATATTTTGTACCACGATCTTAACCTGGCACCATTTCTTGCCCTCGAGAAATTGGGCAATACAACCCGCCCCTTTTACGGCAACAAGATCAACCCTGCATACTCAACCTTGTACGAGTTAGGCAATACCAACAAAGGATATTCTTACAACTTCACAGCATCGCTGTCTAAGACCACCACAAAAGGTTGGACAGGAAGCATCTCGTACAGCCTTGGTCATTCCTTTACTATGAACGATGGTACTTCCTCTACCGCAGCATCGCAGTTCAGGTTTGTTTATAACATCAATGGGTTGAACAACATAGACCTTGCCCGCAGCAACTACGACCAGGGTTCACGGGTTATTGGCTACATCGGCAAGAAATTTACCTATGGTAAGTTCTCCACCAATATTGGTTTGGTGTACAATGGACAAAGCGGCTTGCCATTCTCCTATTATTATTTTGGCGACATCAATGGCGACGACGGATCTACACCCACCAAGCTGAGCACTTCCGGCGGTGCTGATCTGCTTTACCTGCCATCCGATGCCTCTCAATTTATTGACAATGGCGGTTTAACTGCAGCAGACCAGTTTGCAGCCTTTCAGCTTTACATGAAATCCGATGATTATCTTAATTCGCACATTGGTCAAAACACCAAGAGAAACGGTGACAGACTACCCTGGGAAAATCATTTTGACCTGAAGGTAGAGCAGGGCTTTGCGTTTTATAAGCAACACACACTTTCTGTAGTTGCCAATGTATTCAACGTAGGCAACCTGCTGAAGCATAGCTGGGGAAGATCTTACTATGTTTCTAACCAAAGCACCTCGCCACTTACCGTTTCCAAATTTGAAACACTGGCCGATGGTACCATTAAACCCTTGTATTACTTCAACCCCACTTTTGGTTTGAACCAGTACACCCAAAAACCTTATGGTTATTCTGACTATCTCTCCCGTTGGAGCGTACAGTTAGGCGTCAGGTATAGTTTCTAATAGTATATCTCTAAGAAATAAAAGAGGCTGTCTCGCAGGAGGCAGCCTCTTTTTATTTTTACCGACACTCTCATTCTTTTAGCACGATCAGCCTTGTAGGTTGGTTTACATCAACAATCCCATTTTTATCTTTTCACCTTTTTGAAGAAGCATTTGGCTTGAACACCTCTCTTTTTTTGGTACCCGGCAAGGGTACTTCTATGAAGCTTTTGTTGCGTCGCACAGCGTGTACAGTTATTTCGCTATTGTGCTTGTAACGTATTTGCAAAGCGGAAAGGCGGAAGGTGGTTGGTGAAATAAGGAAGGTGAAAGGTGTAAGATGTCGCCTTTGCACTTACGGCGAAGGTTGTTCTACAATCAACTTCTATCCATACATTCAGGCCGCCGTGCGGACCACGTCGAACAGCGTTGTAAAACATCGTGTGACAGTTGTTCTGAAGAACAACAATTATCTGCAAGTTCGGGGTGCCCTGCGGAACACCCCGAACAACATCAGTAAGATGTCGCCTTTGCACTTACGGCGAAGGTTGTTCTATCAAACAACTTCTATCCATACATTCGGGGCGACGTGTGCAACACGTCGAACAGCGTTAAAACATCGTGTGGCAGTTGTTCTGAAGAACAACAATTATCTAAAAGTTCGGGGTGCCCTGCGGAACACCCCGAACAACATCAGTAAGATGTCGCCTTTGCACTTACAGCGAAGGTTGTTCTAAAATCAACCTCTATCCATACATTTGGGGCGCCGTGTGGAACACGTCGAACAGCATTGTAAAACATCGTGTGACAGTTGTTCTGAAGAACGACGTTTATCCCCATATTCGGCGTGCCCTACGGAACACCCCAACAACATCAACTGTAAGATGTCCTTTGTACTTACAGCGAAGGTTGTTCTAACAATCAACTTCTATCCATACATTCGGGGCGCCGTGTGGACCACGTCGAACAGCGTTGTAAAACATCGTGTGACAGTTGTTCTGAAGAACAACATCTATCCGCATGTTCGGGGTGCCCTGCGGAACACCCCGAACAACATCAGTGTAAGATGTCGCCTTTGTACTTACAGAGAAGGTTGTTTACAAATCAACTTCTATCCATACATTCGGGGCGCCGTGTGGAACACGTCGAACAGCGTTGTAAAACATCGTGTGGCAGTTGTTCTGAAGAACAACATTTATCCGCATGTTCGGGGTGCCCTGCGGAACACCCCGAACAACATCAGTGTAAGATGTCGCCTTTGTACTTACGGAGAAGGTTGTTTATCAAATCAACTTCTATCCATACATTCGGGGTGCCGTGTGGAACACGTCGAACAGCGTTGTAAAACATCGTGTGACAGTTGTTCTGAAGAACAACATCTATCCGCAGGTTCGGGGTGCCCTGCGGAACACCCCGAACAACATCAGTAAGATGTCGCCTTTGCACTTACGGAGAAGGTTGTTCTAAAATCAACTTCTATCCATACATTCAGGCCGCCGTGTGGACCACGTCGAACAGCGTTGTAAAACATCGTGTGACAGTTGTTCTGAAGAACAACATCTATCCGCAGGTTCGGGGTGCCCTTGCGGAACACCCCGAACAACACACACATCCTTCCTAAAGAAGATGTTTTATGAAGAACAACATTTATCCGAAGGTTCGGGGTGCCCTGCGGAACACCCCGAACAACATCAGTGTAAGATGTCGCCTTTGTACTTACGGAGAAGGTTGTTTATCAAACAACTTCTATCCATACATTCGGGGTGCCGTGTGGAACACGTCGAACAGCGTTGTAAAACATCGTGTGGCAGTTGTTCTGAAGAACAACAATTATCTAAAGTTCGGGGTGCCCTGCGGAACACCCCGAACAACATCGGGAACACCCCGAACAACATTGAACACCCCGAACAACGCCAACAACGTCGCGGCAAATGAATAAAATGTACAAGGGTGCGACGCAACCTCTGCCCGGGCTTTTTCCATAGCCGGCTTCCAAAAAACTATTCTCCGGGTTCACCCGTTCCCCAACCCCACACCAAAAAAACCGGAAAAGCCCGCGCCCATGTCTCTATATTGTGGCGGCCGTTGGGTAGCTCCAGGTAGCGGATCTGATCGCTGGTGTAGCCAATGCGTTTCATATCTTCAATCAGGTCAGTCACGTCTTCAATGGCATCTATTATTCCATTGTTGTTCCGGTCTGCAGTTTCATCTAACTGACCACATTCGAAGAAGAACTGTAACCAGGGGCGGTGTTTGCCGCGCTGTACCTGCAAATGCATAATACGGTCGCGGTCGTAGTCATAATCTGCATCGTCGTAGCCACGCCGGCGCCACCACATAGAACCACTAAAAACACCGGCGCGCACAAATTCGTGTGGGTGGTTCCAAACCATATCTAAAGCGCTCAAACCTCCCATTGAGAACCCGGCAAATGATTTATCAGCAAAACGACTGACCGACAGTTCTTTTTCAAGCATTGGCAGCAGCTCATCGAAAATGAATTTTTGGTACATACCGGCTTTGGTTCCCCTGCCTTTGTAGTCGGTGCGGTAGGCTATAGCATACTCATCTATTCTGTCGGCACTGCAGTGTATGCCCACACAAACCAGCGGTTGTATGCGTTGTGCCGCTAACAGGTTATCGAGTAGGTGCACAAACTGCATGGTCCTGAGATCTTGTCCATCGTTGATCAACAACAGCGACAAATTTTCAAATGATTGCATGGGCGGCAAATACAGATCAACAAGCACGTCGCGCTCCAGATAAAAAGAAAATATATTTTTAGGAACAACCCGTACCGGGGCTGTCTTACCTTTTTTTGCTTCGATCACTACCATGATAATTTCTGTATGTTTAGCTGGTTCGACTACAAATTTTGCTGCCGCTTTCTGCATTTACGATAAAATTAGTTGAGTGGCCTGCCCTATGTTGTTGCTACTGCGCTGCTGCAATTATTTTATTCTGTTTATTTAAAAAAAAGACCGTAGTTTTCTAAAGTCTTTACCAGTTGCGGCTTTGTTAACTGCAATAGTATCAATTACTTTTCGCAATGTACCTTGTTCATAACAAAAATGCTTCCACAGGTACAAAGCCTGCCTTTTAGCAACTGTTTGGCATTGGTAGCTGGCAACAATTTTGTGTTCTACAAAACTTATTATCAAACCGCAGTGTGTAAGAAGTAAAAACGATGAGCGGTATTTTTTTACCATAAAAATTTTTACCGCATGAAAAAGATTGGAATTCTGTTTGGAAAAGAAAGAAGTTTTCCCACTGCATTTATTGACAGAGTAAACAGCAAAGCAGTGATGGCATTGTTGCCGAGCCGTTAAGATAGACAAGGTAATGCAGGGAGAACCAACCGAATATGCAGTAATCATAGACCGTATTAGCCAGGATGTTCCCTTTTATCGCGCTTACCTTAAAAATGCAGCACTGTGCGGCACTGCCGTTATTAACAATCCATTTTGGTGGAGTGCCGATGAGAAATTTTTTAATAATTGCCTTGCTACCAAAATTGGTGTTCCTGTTCCAAAAACAGTTATTCTTCCCTCATACCAACTTACCTGCCCGATACTTCGGCGAATTCGTTTAGCAACCTTGCTTACCCGCTAGACTGGGAAGGAATTTTTAATTACGTTGGTTTCCCTGCATATATGAAGCCATTTGCAGGTGGCGGCTGGAAAAGTGTTTACCGCCTCGAGAACATGGACATTTTTTCAAAACACATGCCGAAACAGGCGAACTGGTGATGCTGCTGCAGGAAGAGATCAAGTTTGAAGAATATTATCGCTGCTATTGTATTGGCGGCAAATATGTACGCATTATGCCTTATGAACCACGAAATCCGTTTCACCTGAGCGTATGTGGCCGATTTTTCACCACACCTGAAGAAAGGCTGAAACGAGATGGAAGAGATTGTACTGCGTATTAAACAAATACCTGGGCTATGATTTCAATACGGTAGAATTGCTTTACGAGATGGTGTTCCTTATGCGATTGACTTTTGCAATCCTGCACCCGATGCAGACATAAACAGTGTGGGCCAGGAAAACTTTGACTGGGTGGTGGAAACCGCAGCAACTTATGCCATTGAAAAAGCGCAGATCGTATCGAACCGGGAAAAGACAATCTAACCTGGGGCGAATATGTAAAGAGAAGCAGCCAAAATGCTGACGAATTAATTTGAAAATACTTTGATTTGAGAATGAAGCAATTTGAAGATTTGAAAATGAAACCAGTTCTCAAGATCGCTGAAACGATACATTGACCGGGTATTGTCCTGTCAACATTCGCTTTTATCAAATTATCAATCACATATTGCCAAATTACCAAATTTTCAAATCCAATTCTAATCTATGGGACCTGTAAATTATAAACATTTCACACTCGGTATAGAAGAAGAATACATGGTAATGGACCCGCAGACCCGGGAACTAAAAAGCCATGAACAAAAAATTGTAACCGAGGGCAGAAAATAATCAGGGACAAGGTAAAAGCCGAAATGCACCAGGCAGTTGTAGAAGTAGGACCGAATTTGCGAAAATATTGATGTTGCCTACCGCGATGTTTCCACTTTGCGCACATACAATTTCGCAAATTGCCGGCGACCTGGGTCTTTGGGTTGGTGCTGCCGGCACACATCCTTTTAGCCATTGGGAAAGGCAATTGATAACCGACCATGCCCGCTACAATGAAATAGTAAACGAACTGCAGGAAGCTGCACGCAGCAACCTCATTTTTGGCCTGCACGTACACGTGGGCATGGAAAGCCGCGAAATGGCCATTCATATTGCCAACTCTGCCCGTTATTTTTTACCGCATGTGTATGCACTTAGTACCAACTCTCCTTTTTGGGAGGGCAGGCTAACAGGCTACAAATCGTTTCGCACCAAGGTTTTTGATAAGTTTCCCCGCACCGGCATTCCCGATTTTTTTGAAAGCATAGAAGCCTACGACAACTATATAAAGCTATTGGTGAAAACCAATTGCATTGACAACGCAAAAAAGATCTGGTGGGATTTGCGGGTTCACCCGTTTTTTAATACGGTCGAGTTTAGAATTTGCGATGTGCCCATGACGATCAACGAGACGATTGCCATTGCAGCATTATTCCAGGCTATTTGTGCCAAGTTGTATCTAGCTACGCAGCAAAAACCTAAATTTTATCATGTATTCGCGCCTTCTTATCAATGAAAATAAATGGCGGGCGGGCCGCTATGGCATAGACGGCACAATGATCGATTTCGGAAAAGAAAGTGAGATAAATACCCGGGTGCTAATTTATGAGTTGCTCGATTTTGTTGATGATGTAGTTGATCCGCTCGGCAGCCGCCATGCGATCGACTATATACATAAGATGATAGAACATGGCACCGGTGCCGACCGCCAGTTAACAGTTTATAACATGAACCAAAACCTGGTGCATGTTATGGACTATATTCATTCGCAATTTTTGGTTACCTAAACCTTAGCCATCTCAAATCCGCAAATACCGGCAAGGTGAAGAGTGCAAACTTTTCACCTTTTGCTTTTTAGGTCGCCTGCAGCAGTTCTTCAGTCTCCATCGTTGCCACGCTCGCTTGTACAGCATGGCAATTCTGATCTGCAGGTTTCTTTTTTTATGTCGCCGACCAGCGTAAAACCTGTCCCTTTGCGTACAGTGTTGAATAGTTCCACGGTTTATTTAACGCTACTGCCGGGTAGCTTTTAACCTAAAATCAGTAATTTCGCACGATGAATTTGAACGAAAAAAAGAAAGTCCGTGTAGCCATTCTGGATCTGAACAACGGTTTTGATTAACCAGGGTATGCGGTGCATCAGAGAGATTGTAAACAATTGGAGTAAAGAAAACGACTACGATCTGCATTTGCAGGAGTTTGAAGTGCGCAAAAGAAATGAGGTGCCGGGCACAGATTTCGATATATATATTTCATCGGGTGGGCCGGGCTCGCCGCTGCAAACTGAAGGTGAAGAGTGGGAAAAACATTATTTTAACTGGGTAACTGAAATAGAGAATTGGAATAAAAGTTCGGAGGGTTATCCCAAAAAATATGTGTTCTTTATCTGCCATAGTTTTCAATTGTTGTGCAGGCATTATAAAGTTGGTTTGATCAGTCAAAGAATATCCACCTCCTTTGGTGTGTTTCCCATACATGTGTGCACTGCCGGTCAGAACGAAGTTGTATTCGATGGATTGAAAGATCCATTCTATGCAGTTGACAGCCGCGATTACCAGGTTACCAAACCAGATGAGGCGGTATTGGAGCAGCTTGGGGCAACCATACTTGCTATAGAGAAAGATCGCCCGCATGTACCCTACGACCGGGCTGTGATGGCCATACGTTTCAATGAATATTTTATTGGCACACAATTTCACCCCGAAGCTGATGCGACGGGAATGACGATGTATTTGCTAAAGGAAGACAAAAAAGAAATTGTGATGAACAACCACGGCGAAGCAAAATGGAAGAGTATGATTGAACAATTGAATGATCCGGATAAGATCAGGCATACCTACCAACATATATTACCCAATTTTCTTAATGAGGCAATGGGTAGCATGGTAGTAGCCTGATAAAACGTTGTAATATTTAATATATCCCTGTTTATGGCAGGGATTTTTTATTTTACGAATAATAAAAACAACATTCATGGTCCCCCTCTTACGCAAGTCGTTTAACCTGGAATTCAGTGAGGAAATTTACCAAAAGTATTTGCAGGCATTAAATGCACCACACCCGGGTACACTTGACTTTAGAGTGGCAGAAACACCTGTTTTTTGTGATAAGGCATTCACTGAAAAAATGTTATCGGCCTGCGAAAGTATTGTGGATGTTATTGCTGCACCCACCTTCAAAGGGAATCCCAAAAAGCTATTCCTGCAGCAGTTAATGTGCCCGGCGAGGATGAACATACCCAGTTTATTGCATTCGATTTTGGTATTTGTGAAAATGAAGAAGGGGAATTGGAACCACAGTTAATTGAAATGCAGGGCTTCCCTACTTTATTTGCTTTTCAGGTACACCAAACTGAAGTGGCGGAGGAAATATTTTCTATTCCAACCAATTACTCGGCTTATTTTAATGGTTTTACCAAAGAAACTTATTTAAAACTATTGCGTGAGATCATCGTGGGTGATCATGAGCCGGAAAATGTTATACTGCTGGAAATTTTTCCGGAGAAACAGAAGACACGTATAGATTTTTATTTTACCGAAGACTATACAGGTATTAAGCAAGTTGACCTGATGGACCTGGCGGTTAGAGATCGCAAACTTTACTATACTAACAATGGTAAACAAACCGAGGTTAAGCGCATTTATAACCGGGTAATATTTGATGATCTGCAACAACAAAGTGCGGAGGTGCAGGAGAAAGGTAAAATATTACTACAAGACCTGGATGTAGAATGGGTACCGCACCCCAACTGGTTCTTTCGCATCAGCAAATACACCTTGCCATTTATCAACCATCCCTATGTGCCGGAAACTCGTTTTTTGAGTGACATACAAACCGTACCTGCCGACCTTGAAAATTATGTTTTAAAACCGTTGTTTTCATTTGCCGGGCAGGGTGTTATTATCGATGTAACAAAGGATGATATCGCTGAGGTGAAAGATCCGGAAAACTGGATACTGCAGCGGAAAGTAAAATACGCAGAGGTGATTGAAACGCCCGACGGATTTGCCAAAGCAGAGATCAGGATCTTTTACTTCTGGAAAAATGGGGAAGCCCGCCCGGTAGCCACCACCAATCTTGCCCGCGTAAGTAAAGGAAAAATGATAGGCGTACGTTATAACCAGGACAAAACCTGGGTTGGTGGCACGCTGGCTTTTTTTGAACAATAGCACGGAATAACATTAGCGAATTGAGATACATCAGGGTTCGAAAGGACAAGTTTGAAATGAGATTCCTCCTGCGTTGGAATGACAAAGCGGATGAAAGATGTATTCTCCACTGTTGATATTTAGGAAAATGTACAAGAGTGCGACGCAACGATGTAATAACAAAGAACCAAAAGCCTGGCTCACCCAAAAAAACCCATAAAAAAAGCTGCCAGTAACGGGCAGCTTTTTTTATGCGGCAATGGATATATTAATTACCGGTCACCTTTACATCATCAATCTGGTAAGTGGTAGTGCTGCCGGGGTCGCCACCAACATATTTGAAGGCGATATAGACATTTGCGCCGGCAAAACTATTGAGCGAAATATCGCCGGAATTGACCCAACTGGCTGCATACCCGGTAGCTGTACCAGACGATATAGTCGCAGTAAGATCGGTCCACGTAGCGGTCCACGGCGTGACGCCGCCATCGTAGTTGGTAGAGATCATAACCTTGAGCGTAGCTCCGTTATTAAACCCGTCTTTTGATTTGAACGTAAGCAATTCACCGGTGGTATTGTCGAGATTAAAAGCCGGTGTTACCAGCCAACTGGTCACAGTAGCCTGTCCACTTGAAAACGCGCTTACCTGTGCGTATTTGTTATTGCTGAAAAGTTTGCCCTGGTATTTAACTCCGCCGGTCTCGGCAAGGTTTTGCCAGCCAGCAATGCTGATATCTGCATTAGCGGTGACCCCTTCAAAATTTTGATCGATGAGTGCATTGCCGCCCGTGTTGGTGCCGCCTGTTACATCGTTCGCATTTCTCAATTTCAACTCGTTTCCAGAGGGAAATACAGTTGCAATACCGGTCCAATCGGCTGCGCCTGCAGGCATAGTGGCACCGGCAAATGTTGCGGCACTGGCAGTGTACAGGATAATGGAGCCAGACGCATCGGTAAGGGTTTTAGCACCCGCAAAAGTACCGGTTGGTGTTGCTGCTGCGCCTACAATTTTTACCAGTGTATTTTCGATGGAAGAAGCGAGGGGAGCATTGAGCGCTGCAGAGAGTTGTGCCGCTGTCATCACCTGCGGCGTTACAAATTTACCAGTAGCAACAGGGGCAGGTTTGTCTGCACCGGACTGCCTTTTCAACTCCAGCGCACCTGCATAGCTGATAAGGGAATCTCCCGTTACATCCAAAACCAGGGAGTCACCAATGTTATAGGTCAGCGTGCCACCCCAATACACTGCAATTCCTTTGTTACCGTTTTGTAAAATGGCAGTGCCGCCCGAAACATTTTTAGAAGCCGCATCTGAAATGACTGTACCCGAAATTTTATAAGAACCGAGTTTAAGTCCTGTACCAGTATATAGTTTGCGCAGGCTATCAACAGTTACAACTGCACCATTTCCACTGCCGCCATTGCACCGCACGCCGTTGAACTTTACATCGGCCGTATCGCGAATGAACAATTGTGGTGTGCTGCCAAAAATGCTATAAACAGCCACTATAGAACCATTGCCATTAGGAAGATTGAACCCGGCAAAGTTGGCATATCCACTATTGCGTACCACGATTGATTTACCATCGCAATTACGGATGGTAAAATTGACAGTTGTTTGTGGTGGTGCATAGACCTTGTTGGTATCGGCAGGAAGAAATTCAAAATTGTCCAGTTGTATCAACGTACTCTGCAATGGATCGAGCATATTGGTAGTGAGATCCGAGAGCTTTACTACTTTGGGCACAACCGGGTTTCCAACACTTCCTTTCGCGATGTAGGTATCAAAAAGATTAGAAGCCAGTGGTGCCAGGGCTGGACGTGCCGGGTCAGTATTATCAACTCCACCGCCTATCTGCACCAGACCATTGTAGTCGCCAAGATAAAGACCATTTAATTTGATATAGATCTTTCTGCCGATAGGGTAGGTGGTAAAAAGGCTGGTACCATCGAGGCGAACAGTGATACCACCTGTTGCATCCTGGATAACAATGGACTTGTAGAAGTTGCCGCTTTTATCATCTGCAACAACAATTCCTTCAATAATCTTATCGGAAGTGATGGGTTCGAAAGCGCCAAATGTATGCAATGCCTTCAAGGCGCTGATGGTAGTATTGGCTGTAATATTCGGCTCGAGGAAAGTTGGTGGTTCATCAAATTTTTTGTTGCACGATATAACCAATAACCCTGTTGCCAATATTGCTGCCAGGCTAAAAAACCAAACGAAAGATTTGTTCTTCATAATCTCATTTAAAAAGTGATAACCAAAAAAAATAATGTAGTTAGAACCTGATCGCTGCGCTCACCAGGTAATTGATGCCATAAGCATAGTAAAGCTTCGGCGGAAATTTGTTGATGTCTTTTCCGGCAAAGTCGAAACGCAGTTGTTCATATCCGCCGGTGATGATATCCTGGTTATTAAGAATATTGTTGATACCCGCATTTAAAACAAGGAAGGTGCTTTTCTTAAAGCCAAAGCTTTTGGGCATTTTCCAGGAGTAACCTGCAAAGAAGTCGAGTGTGAACTGGCCGGGTAAACGCGTCTGATCGACTATCCTGTTCCAATTATCGCTTTTGTAATCTACGTCCTGCAGCGCTTCGTAGGTGCGGCGAATAGGGTTGAATTCGAGCCACATCTGATCAAAGTAATTACCGGTTAGACCCGCAAACCAATAGTTGGGGGAGCGGTATTGAAGACCTAAACTATAGGCTTCCTGCGGTGTACCACCAACGCGAAAATTTTCAGAATATACTGTAGTTCTGTTTAATTCAGTGGCGCTGTTGTCCTGGGTGATCACAGCTTTTTGCCTGCTATCGTAGTAGTATCTGCCTACAGAAGCTGCTCCGTTTAGGTTAACATTGGGTAATATCTTGGCTTCAAAGCCAAGCTCACCACCAAAGTGCATCTTATCAATATTGCTCAAAGCATAATTGACAAAATTGCGATAGTCATCGTGGTAGAAGGTAAGAACATTGAACTGGTTCTCGAAATGGGTAAAGTAACCCGTAAGCCGGAGTTTTAGCCTGGGAGAATTGAGAACATAGCCGCCTTCAATTGTTTTGATCGTCTCACTGGTCAAATCATTTTGTTCAAAATCGCGGGTACGTGGTGAAATATAGGCATTTTCGAAAAACGGCGCCCGGGTTAAATAGGCTCCGTTTACATACACATAATTTCTCCCGTTTATTTTATAGGTTACACCACCTTTTATAGCATAGTTGGTAAAGGTGTTCACTTTCGATTTGCCGTAGGAATTATTGGGGAATAATCCGTTCTTCACTTTGCCTACACGCCAGAACTCGGTGTTTGACAGTTCGCCGGTAATAAAGAAGTCAACCTTGTTGAACTTAAAAACACTTTGTGCCCAACCCGAAGCTCTGTTGACATTAATATCATAATCATAACCAAATTTATCACCTACGCCCAGTATGCGGTTAGGTCTGTTGAGATCGTTTTGGTTAGCAGAAGGATCGGTTGGAAAATCGCGCTCTGCAAATTGATTGAGATCTACATAAAAGTCACCACCTAAAAGGTCATCAACTTTTTTATAGTAATGATTTTTCTGACTTTGGTAGGTAAGCCCGCCCGTAAAGTCTACATGATTACCGATACGTGTATTAAGTACGGTGTTAAAATTAAATCTGCGCGTGTTATTCACTCTTTCTTCCACAATGTAGCGCGAACGTTTGCCGGTTACATTATTACCGGTTATGCCATCTACGTTGCGAATGGTTTCATTGCTGATCCTGTTCACGTCGTACAATCTGTTCCAATTGATCTGCCTGGCGCTTTCGTTGTTACTTAGCAGATCCTGCAACTGTTGCCTTTGACCTTCGTCGGTGGCATAGCTGGGTAAGTAACGATAATAGTCCGGGCGTGGATCGGGAGCATTGTACCAATCGAGAGCCGTGGTACTTCTGTCGCCAAATGAATAACCTGCGGCCGTTACCAGGCTTGATTTGTTGCTGATCCTGAAATCGTGCGTTAGTATTACAACAGGCTGGTTGCTTTTACCTACTGTAGCGTTTCTTTTTTTACCGTTTTGAAAACCCCAGTTAGGGTTGTAATATTTGTCATCTGCCAATTGCTGCATCTCGGTTACTGCGGCGCCTTGCCGTCCATTCTCGGTTGGCGCAGCAAAGGCTACCAAAGAAAGTAAATGCTTTTGCCCAAACCGTTTGTCAAGAGCGGCAAAATAGCTAAAGCCATTATAGTAAGTACCCGGTATATAGCCTTCGCTCGCCCCTCTAAAGCTACCATCGAAGGTAAAAGCCCAGCCTTTTTTGCTAATGCCGGTACCGTGGTACAATGTGACCCTGTGATTATAGGTACGGTTAGAAAATGCATAACCCACCTGTGTTTGTGCCCGCTGCCTGCTGGCGCGTGCATCTATATTGGTAGTTGTAGAGATATCGCCAAAAGCAAAGGTGTTGTACCGTAAACCCACAGAGACATCGCGGTTACGCATTACATCATTCAAGCCGCCCCACAAGCCAAAGGGAGTGAAGCCATTGTCAAGATTGTCCATGGGAATGCCGTTCATATAAGTGGCATTGAGGTCGTTGTCGTAACCACGCATCCTAAAACGGGCTGTGCTAAAGTTGTAGGAAGCCGCAGAGAAAAACGGGTCGCGCCCGGCAGTAAGAACAGAAGATATATTTTGACCACCTCCATCACCCAAATCATTTTCATCAATCGTTACTACGGGAATGTTGTCCAGCATTGTCTCCTTCAGATCGTTTATCATAACACTGTCACTAGTGCGGCGGGTGGTGTCACCATTACTTTTTTGAACATCCTGCGCCACTGCTGCTGTGCCAAACAGAATGAGCAAAAGGAGGGTAAATTTTTGCATAAGGTTATTTTGGTGCAACGGCAAATGTAGCTTCCAAAAATTATTTCGACCTTAACATTCATGTGTTCCAACATTAAATCTTTATTAAGATACCCCCGTCCAAATATGCCTATAGTATGTTTGTAAATCAATGAGTAACATGAAGTTTATATCATATTTGTTTTTTGTTCTTGTGTCTTGTACGTGCTTTGGTCAGGCTAAAAACAGCTACAAGGTTGCCATTGTCGGCTTCTATAATCTTGAAAATTTTTATGATACAATAGACAACCCGATAGTGAACGATGAAGAGTTTCTACCAACGGGCGAAAAAAATTATAACAGCACTATCTACTGGAACAAGGTAGCCAATCTCGCCACAGTCATTTCACAAATAGGTACCGACATTTCACCCGACGGACCGGCGCTGCTGGGCGTTGCTGAAATAGAAAATGATACGGTACTAAACGATCTCATTCATCACCCGTTGCTAAAAAGCCGCAACTATAAATTTGTTCACTATGACTCACGCGATGTGCGTGGCATAGATGTAGCGCTGTTGTACAACCCCAGGTATTTTACGGTTACCAACAGCGATAAGCTGTTTGTACAATTGCCGGGTGGCAGCAAAGACGCTTATTTTACCCGCGACATTCTGTGGGTGCAGGGAAAACTGGATGGAGAAACCATTAACGTATATGTAAACCATTGGCCAAGCCGCCGCGGAAGTGAAGAACGCAGTGCACCGGCCCGCGCTGCCGCAGCCATGGTCTGTAAGCACCACATCGACTCGCTGGCTACAATAGCACCAGATCCTAAATTTATAATAATGGGCGATCTGAACGATGACCCAACCAGCCCCAGCGTGGCTAAAGTGCTCAATGCCAAGGAGAAGATTGGCGATGTAAAAGAAAACGGCATTTACAACCCATGGACGGAACTATACAAACGTGGCATTGGTACTACTGCCTACCGCGACGCCTGGAGCCTTTTTGACCAGATCATGATCTCTTACCCGTGGCTCAACCGCAACCAAAGTGGCTTCTTTTATCAAAAGCAGCAGATCTTCAACAAAGAGTTTATGGTAGAGAACGTGGGGCAGTACAAAGGCTACCCCATGCGCACCTGGGACGGCAATACTTACCGGGCCGGGTACAGCGATCACTTTCCCACGTACCTGGTGATGTTGAAAAAAATACCTTAATACTCTCTGTAAAAAAAGCTCAACCGGGCGTTGCCGCTACAACGAAATGCGACGCAACGATGTAGCCTGAAGAACAAATGCCTGTACCACCAGAACAACGCTTGTTTTGGCCGCCAGCATTAATTAATAATAGGGCGATGGTTGCGACGCTCCGTTCAACGGTAAGTCTTTGAGGAGCTTTTCTGCAGCTTTTGTTAGGGGTATGCAAAGTGTAGAGGCGGGTTTTGAATTGAATACAGAATATAAGTCGTTTCCCCTACCTTTGCAGCCCGAATTAAAAAAAATCGCGGACTTCCACTGCAATTGGTGGATGTATTTTCTAAACAATTTTTACCAAATCAAAATCAGGGATTAATGAACAATTATGAATTGATGGTGATTTTTACCCCGGTGCTTTCTGAAGACGAATTTAAAGCGGCTCAGAAAAAGTTTCTGGACATGATCGTCGAACACGGTGGCGAGATTGTGAACACAAACCCCTGGGGATTAAAATCACTTGCCTATCCCATTCAGAAAAAAACCACAGGTTTATACTGGGTGTCGGAGTTTCAAGGGCAATCCGACTTCAATGAGAAGCTGAAAATTCAGCTCCTGAGAGACGAGCAAGTGCTGCGTTTCATGGTGACCAAACTCGATAAATACGCCGTCGAGTACAACCAAAGAAAGAGAAGTGGCGTACCAACCGGAACAGAAAAAGCAGCGGAGGTATAACCATGGCAAAAGCAAACGAGATAAAATACCTGACCGCCATAAAGCAGGAAAAGCGCGCCAAGAAATTTTGCCGCTTCAAGAAGTATGGCATCAAGTACATCGACTACAAAGACGCCGAGTTTTTGAAGAAATTTCTGAACGAACAAGGCAAACTGTTTCCACGCAGGCTAACCGGCAATTCGCTAAAGTACCAGCGCAAGGTTTCGCAGGCAGTAAAAAAAGCCCGTCAAATGGCTTTATTACCTTATGTAACTGATCTTTTAAAGTAAGGAGGAAGTCATGCAAGTAATACTTATACAAGACGTAGATAACCTGGGTGGTGTAAACGAACTGGTAACTGTAAAAAACGGTTATGCACGTAACTTTTTAATTCCACAGAAGAAGGCAGTAGAAGCAAACGCTTCTAACCGCAAGCAAATGGAAGAAAAGCAAAAGCAATTGGCTAAGAAAGAAGCTAAATTGCTTTCTGAGATCAACAGTGTAATAGCTGTGCTGAAGGAATCTCCGCTTCGTATTGGTGCAAAAACCGGTACCAGTGGAAAGATCTTTGGTAGTGTTACGTCGTTGCAGATCAGCCGTGCCATTCGCGACCAGAAAGGGTATGAAATTGATCGCAAACGCATACACATAACCGACGAGGTGAAGGAACTGGGAAGCTATAAAGCCGGCATAGACTTTGGCAATGGCAATACCACCGAAGTGGATTTTGAGGTTGTGGCTGAATAAGATACACGTCGTAAAATAATGAAATCCGTTAGCCTGAAAAGCTAACGGATTTTTTGTTTTATAACATGTAAATGGCTCAAGAATATGGCAGTTGAAGCCTCCATTAAATTTCCAAGAAAAAAAACATTTTTAAATAAAATGTCTATCTTCGTCACTGCCTTAATGATCTTTACAGTTTTACAATAGTTCTCTCTGGACGTTTTAAGTAAATGTTTCTCTGGTATATTGTCCGCTGTGTTCATTATGGGTTTTTATTTATTTCCTTAATTTTTTACAAATGAACATTTACGTTGGAAACCTCAGTTGGACTATGACTGAGCAGGACTTAGCCGATTTATTTACTCCCTTTGGAGAAGTAGTATCTTCAAAAATTGTTACCGACAAATTCAACGGTAACCGTAGCAAAGGTTTTGGTTTCGTAGAAATGTCTGATGATGAAGCAGGTCGTACTGCCATCAGCCAATTAAACGAAAGCGACATTATGGGTCGCAAGATCGTTGTTAACGAATTACAACCACGTCCGAAAGACGGAACTGGTGGTGGTGGCGGATTTAAGAAGAGAAGCTTTGGCAGCGAAGGCGGCGGAGGATTTAACCGTGGCGGAAGCGGCGGCGGTGGCGGTTTCAATCGCAATCGTGGCGGTGGAAGTGGCGGTAGCGGTGGTGGATACAACCGTTATTAAAAACCTGTTCACGCAAAAAACTGTAAAGTCTGGCACAACGCCGGACTTTTTTTATAATACAAACTTTTACCGGCGCTACCCCTTTACTATTGCCTGTACATACAAGATGCCAGAGATGCCTGCCAAAGCAGGCTCTCCTGCAGGACTGTAAACGCCATACGCAACAGCTATACCACCCAGGGGCTGCCAGCCTTTTTCTATTAAATAATCAATTTCACTAATGAGTGAAATAAGTGAAAGGTTTTTAACCACTCCATATTCTTTTACTAACATACTGTTGGTGCTTATTTTATTTGAGGTCAGTTAGTTCTATCCATACGGGTGCATGGTCGCTTGTCTTTTCCCAGCCACGTACAACATGATCGACACCGGCAGCACCAACCTGTTGCTAACCTGGGGAGTGAGCAAAAAATGGTCGATCCGCAGCCCGGCATTGCGACCGTAGGCATTTCTAAAGTAGTCCCAGAAAGTGTAGATCGTTTCGTCAGGATACAATTTACGAATAGCGTCAGTCCAACCCTGGGCAACCAGGTTGTGAAAGGCGGCACGCACCTCAGGTCTAAACAGCGCATCATCTACCCAGCGCTCGGGTTTGTACACATCTTTTTCAGTTGGCATTACATTAAAATCGCCGGTCAAAACTACCGGTTCACCTGAAGCAAAAAGTTCGGCGGCGTGCAAGGTCAGCCGCTCAAACCAACGTAGTTTATAGTCGAATTTTGGTCCCGGAGCAGGGTTGCCATTGGGCAGGTATAAGCAGCCAATACGGATGTCATTAACCAACGCTTCAATATAGCGGCTGTGCAGATCTTCTTCATCGCCGGGCAAGCCCCGGCGTACTTCTACAGGCATCTCACCGCGCGATAATATCGCCACACCATTCCAGCTTTTTTGTCCATGCCAAATGGCCTGGTAACCTGCTTCAATGATCGCCGATTCCGGAAATTTTTCCTGTGGCGCTTTTAGTTCCTGCAGGCAAACCACGTCGGGTTGTGTTTCTTTTAACCAGCGCAAAAGAACCGGCAGGCGACCATTGACACCATTGACATTGTAGGTAGCAATCTTCATTTGTTTACAATTTTTTATAGCTACAGAAAGCGATCAATTATTACGGGAAGTAAAATTTCTAATTACTACAACCCAATTTTTTTACCTAAAATTCTGGGTACAAAACATTTTCATGCCGGCAAAATCTTTCAACTATCAAACCTACCGGCGATAACGAATTAAATATACCAAAGCTATTGAACCCGTGTAGGCTAAACTTAAGAAAGTGTGAAATATCCACATGGCTATGAGGGGTGTGGCTAAAACCATTGACCTGCCTTTACTTTGCACACAATAAATCAAACATTAATTATCGAGGACGTAATCTAGAAAAATGAAAAAAACAATTCTAATCTTATCGCTGGTAGTTGTTGGTTTTAGTGCCTGTATCAAAAACGATCTGAAGCAAACCTGCGACCCGGTAAACGGCACTGCCCCAACCGATGAAGTTTTCAGAGTAAAACAATACATTGATTCGGTAGGTATTACTGCAACGCAGGATCCGCGTGGATTTTTTTACCGTATAGACGCTACAGGCACAGCAGAACGCCCAACAGTGTGCAACCAGATATTGATCAATTATTCCGGCTCACTTACCTCGGGTGCTGTGTTCGATGCACGCAACGACATACAGTTCAGGCTTTCTGATCTTATACTAGGCTGGCAGGAAGGTATTCCATTGATAGGTGCAGGCGGTTCTATTACCCTTTACCTGCCACCAAGTTTAGGCTATGGTGCAGTAGCCAATGGCAACATTCCAGCAAACTCGATACTGATCTTTAAGGTAGATCTGAAGTCGTTTAATTAGAAAGAGGTTGAGGTTGAGGTGGAGGTGGAGGTGGAGGGTGAGTAGGTTGAGGTGAAGGTTGAGGTAGAGGTGGAGGTGGAGGTTGAGGTGAAGGTTGAGGTGGAGAGTAGATGTGGATGGCCGCGGCAAGGTTTGCCGTACACGCTGTGCGACGCAACAATGCCCAATAGATATTCTACACCCTGGTACCAAAGCCGACAAATACAAAAGACGTTTACAATAACAAAGGCGGGTCAAAAAAACGACCCGCCTTTTTGCTATGCAATTAATCAGGTAAAAAAGGCAACTTTGCGCCTCTTATTAATTCGTTATGGCAACTTCTACCAAGGCTGCGATCGGTTTTATTTTCATTACTCTTCTTATTGACGTCACAGGTTTTGGGCTTATTATACCGGTATTTCCCAAGCTGATAGAAGAACTTATACACGGCAATATCAGCGAAGCCAGCAAATGGGGCGGCTGGCTCACCTTTGCCTACGCTATTATGCAATTTATTTTTGCGCCGGTCCTGGGCAACCTCAGCGACAAATATGGCAGGCGACCCATTCTGCTTTTTTCACTTGCCGGCTTTGGTGTCGATTATATTTTTCTCTCACTGGCGCCTACTATTGGCTGGCTGTTTGTCGGGCGCATTATTGCGGGTATAACCGGCGCCAGTTTTACTACGGCTTCAGCCTACATAGCCGATATAAGCACCAACGAAAACCGCGCGCAAAACTTTGGAATGATAGGCGCTGCTTTTGGGCTGGGATTCATTATTGGACCAGTTCTGGGCGGTGTATTGGGTCAGTATAGCAGCCGCCTGCCTTTTATTGTAGCTGCCTGCCTGGCGCTGCTCAATGCGTTGTATGGCTATTTTGTTTTGCCCGAGTCGCTCGATGCCGCTCACCGCCGGCCTTTTAGCTGGAAACGCGCTAATCCCTTAGGCTCCCTGCAACAACTTCGCAGGTATAAGTCGCTTGGCGGATTGATCGGCTCGCTGGTACTGATCTATATTGCTTCCCACGCCGTTCAAAGTACCTGGACCTTCATCAACATTGAGAAATTTAACTGGTCCGAGGCGATGATAGGTTATTCGCTGGGTTTGGTGGGTATCCTGGTAGCTGTGGTACAGGGAATACTTATGCGGTTTACCAATCCCTGGCTCGGCAATGAACGCAGCGTGTATATAGGACTGAGCCTGTACGCGCTGGGGCTTTTGCTGTTTGCATTTGCTACCCAAACCTGGATGATGTTTGCTTTCCTCGTCCCCTATTGCCTCGGCGGCATTGCCGGTCCGGCGTTGCAGAGCATTATTTCGGGCAATGTGCCGGCTAACGAACAGGGCGAGCTACAGGGCACACTAACCAGTCTTATGAGCGCTACTTCTATAGTAGGTCCGCTGCTAATGACCCATTTGTTTGCTTACTATACCGAGCGCAAAACCGGCATTCACTTCCCCGGTGCGCCCTTTTTGCTGGGGGCGCTGTTGATGCTCGGCAGTGCAGTGATCGCTTACCTCACGCTGCACAAAAGAAAAGTGGTGGCAACGGTTGAGGCGTAAAAATAATTCATCAATTTTTTTAAGGTTTGCTATTTTTTGGAACCCGGCCAAACAACTCCGGGCGACGGCCGTTGCGTCGCACCCGTGTACAGTAGTGCTTGTTTCGGCGTGGCGAAGAAAAGCGATCTTCCTGAAGTATTTAGCCCGCGGATATTGGGCTCATAATTTTTCTTCAAGACCATAGGTTGCGAAAATAATAACCTAAAAAAAAGCGGTTACTTTTCCAAATGGATGGTACACCGGATATTTGCCGGGTACCAAAAAAGCTCAACATGAAGAAACTGCTTTTACTCTCCCTGATCGTTTTTGTCTGCTATGCGGTGCAGGCACAGGTGCAGCACAGCGGCTGGCTGGCAACATTTCATACCATAAAACTTGACAAAAAATTCAGTTTGCACTTCGATGCACAGTTGCGCTCGACCGATAAAATAGAACATATACAAAGCCTGCTATTGCGCCCGGGTGTAAATATGCGTGTTACCAAATTCCTGACAGCCTCTCTTGGGTATGGCTACATTTTAAATCGTCGCACGGTCGGGACGGTGGTTGACTATCTGCCAGAGCATCGCATTTGGCAACAGGCTATTCTACAACATAAAATCAAAAATATTGGTGTAGCTCATCGCTTTCGTTTTGAAGAACGCTGGCTGTCGCAGGCTGCCGTGCAAGGCAACGACCTAAAAGTGGATGGGTATAAACAGGCTTTTCGCTTGCGTTACTTTGTGCGCGGATTAATACCTTTTACCGCTGGGCAGAACTTTACAAAAGGTCCCTACCTGGCTTTGCAGAATGAGATCTTTCTTAACACCGGCAATAAAAAGGCTGTAAATGGAAAAACATTCGACCAGAACCGGGCTTACGCTGCTATTGGTTACAGGCTGCATGAAAAACTGGATGTAGAAACGGGTTACATGAACCAGTATATCGACCGGGCAGCATCATTCACCAACAATCATATAGTGCAGGTGGCACTTTATACAAGGTTGTAAACAATTGAAGATAGAAATGTTATTACGGTACCGGGTTGTAGAAAGTTCAGCGATGAAATTTGTAGTAAGAAACACTGTGAAAGATAGAGAACTTTACTTGATCGTTTTACTTCCCATTGTTTCGCCCAATTTTTCAAACTCTTTGTCATTGGGTTCCCACAATTCTACCTTGCTACCTTCTACATCAAGAATGTGAACGAATTTTCCATAGTCAGCCGTTTCTACCGAATTTGTTATTGTTATTCCGTCTTTTCTCAATTGTTTTAATAACGCGTCCAGGTTTTCTACTCTATAGTTGATCATAAAATCTTTGGTGGAAGGCTCAAAATATTTTGTCTTTTCACCAAACGGACTCCATTGCGTGAAACCTTTTTGCGAGGAGTTGGCTCCTTGTCGCCATTCAAAAACAGCCCCGTAGTCATTGGTCGCAAAACCCAGGTTGGTTTTGTACCACTCCCGCACTTTCGCCGGATTTTGGCATTTGAAAAAAATACCGCCAATACCGGTTACCTTTTTGGTTGATGGGCTGGCAGCGTTTTTAAGGGTAGCCGACTTAAAAGCGAAACCCAGGAAAAAAGTTGCAACAAATGCCAGCACCAATAATAATTTGTTATTCATATATCGCTCGTTTTCTAATAGTGTACCATAGCTGAATTGTAAAACAGCCGTTGATCGGGGGTGAATATTGAAGGCAGCAGAACCAATAGTAAAGTGCCAGGCTGAGTTAGCGGTTGTACCACTCCGGCACTATAATGCGCAAACCATTTGCCGGTACATACCGACCGTACGCTGCGCCCAATCGGTTCGGGAATTTGGCGGTTGGTTCCTGCGCCCAGGCGTTGGAAGAGGTTGACATGAATACCTTTTTCAGTACAATAGCTGCTTAGTGCCTTGAAGTCAATAATATTTTCTATTCCGACCTATTTCCCAATGGAGTAAAGACAATGACCGGCTACGCTCTGTGTAAAGTTTCGCTCCAATTGTTCTACATTGTGACGCTCTGCGTCGCCAACAGAACCCAAAACAGAACCCAGCGGACGGTGGTCAACACCATAAAGATTGGGAAAACAACGCCCTTATAAACATAATAAAACAAGACGAGGTTTTTTTACATTTTTTTACTTGCTAAGAGAAGAGGAACCGGGGCGAAGATGAACCGCTTTGAATAAGCATTATAAATGAATAGCCTTCTTATTTACCTATCTGCCGGGGTGGAATATATTTAGAAAATCAATGGTAGTTAATTGGCAGACCAATTATTTCAAATAGCAAAAAGCCGCCCAGCGTACAAACCGTACAAGGGAGCGTCGCAACATCCGTCGCGGTGAGAGAAAAAGCTGGCTACCAAAAAAAAATTGGGTGCCTGGGCTGGTGCGGTACCCTAAGCTAACCACAGGCAGGAACTTTCCGTTTATTTGCATAGACCGGCGCGGCCCGGTATGCAGGTAGTATATTTATGACCCACCACTCCGATGATACAAAAAGTTAACTGAATTGTTATGAAGAAACAACTGCCCTGGCTGCTGTTGCTTGCAACTGCTATTGCCTGTAAACAAACCTCAACCCCTGCTACAACTATGTACACCTGGCCCAAGGCAACACCACCTGTTGCATCTACAAAACCTTATACGCGTATACTGCATGGCGATACGGTAGTAGATAATTACTACTGGATGAATGACTATTTTAAAAAAGGACCAGACAGCGCCAAAGTGGTAGATTACCTGGAAGCAGAAAATGCCTACCTGGATACCCTGCTTAGTGGCACAAAAAAACTACAGGAAGATCTTTATACTGAGATGAAGAACCGGATCAAAGAAAAAGATGAAATGGTGCCCGTGTTTAAGAACGGCTATTTCTATTATCTCCGCACCGATGATGGCAAACAATATTTTAAATACTGCCGCAAAAAAGGTTCACTATCAGCGCCCGAAGAAATACTGCTGGATGTAGATGAAATGGCGGCAGCACATCCCTACTATTCTGTAGCCGGTTTCAACATTAGCGAAGACAATAACCTGCTGGCATTTGGTGTGGACACACTGGCGCGCAGGCAATATAATATACACGTAAAAGACCTGCGAACGGGCAACATCTATCCTGACAAAATACACAACACCGATGGCTCGTCGGTATGGGCAAGTGATAACAAAACGTTGTTCTATACGGCTAATAACCCGGTGACTTTATTATCGGAAAAAATTAAAAGACATCGTCTGCAAACAACGGACGACCACGATGTAATAGTGTACGATGAAGCAGATAAATCCAATTACATAGGGGTAAGTAAGTCGAAGTCGGGGAAGTTTATTTTTATCCGGTCGGCTGGTACATTGTCGTCGGAGACGAGGTATATAAAAGCCACTGATCCGGAGGCAGATTTTAGGCTGTTTCAGCCGCGCATAAAAGAGGTGTTATACAATGTGTATGCGCTCGACGACCGTTTTCTGGTGATGACAAATCTGGACGCAAAAAATTTCAGGTTAATGGAGTGCCCGCTAAACCAAACATCGCGAACAAACTGGAAAGAGGTGATACCGCACCGCAAAGATATTTTGCTGACCGATGTGGATGAATTTAAAAATTACCTGGTGTTGTCTGAACGGAAAAATGGGCTGGTGCAAATTCGTGTTTTAAAGAGCGGCAGCCAGGCAGAAGATTACCTGCGTTTTGATGAGCCTACCTATGAAGCAACGACAGGCAACAACCCCGAATACAATACTACCTTGCTGCGCTACAACTACACTTCGCTAAAAACGCCGCCATCAGTATTTGACTATAACATGGCCACCAAAGAACGCAAACTGATGAAGCAGGAGGAGGTATTGGGCGGCTATGATAAAGCAAACTATATAACTGAGAGGTTGTCTGCTATAGTGCAAGATGGAACCAGGGTGCCGGTCTCTATCGTGTACAGAAAAGATTTTAAGAAAGATGGTTCGGCACCCTTGCTTTTGTATGCATACGGATCGTATGGTGCCAGCAGCGATGCTGAATTTATGAGCACAACATTAAGCCTGCTCGACCGTGGTTTTGCCTTTGCTATTGCACATATACGCGGTGGGCAGGAGATGGGCAGAGATTGGTATGAGAATGGCAAACTGATGCAAAAGAAAAACACCTTTACAGATTATATAGATTGCGCCAAATACCTGGTGGCTAACCATTACACCAGCCCCAAACACCTGTATGCCAATGGACTTAGCGCCGGTGGTTTGCTGATGGGTGCAGTAGCTAATATGGCGCCTGAACTATTTAATGGAATAATAGCTGAAGTGCCTTTTGTTGATGTGATCAATACCATGTTGGATGAAAGCATTCCACTGACGACCAATGAATTTGACGAATGGGGAAACCCAAAAAACAAAGATGCATATTTGTACATGAAAAGCTATTCGCCGTATGAAAATGTGGAGCATAAAGACTATCCAAATATGTTGGTCACGACCGGTCTGCACGATAGCCAGGTACAATATTTTGAACCCGCAAAATGGGTTGCCAAATTGCGCGTTACCAAAACGGACAACAAAGTACTACTACTAAAGACCAATATGGATTACGGTCACGGTGGTGCGTCGGGACGGTTTGATTATTTGCGCGAGATCGCCCTGAACTATGCTTTCATGTTTGCCCTGGAAGGAATGGAAAAATAACTGATCTCAGTGTAAGACCGGTTAGATCTACTTATCTTGTTTCTGTAAAAACTTATTGATGGGTTCGTACACTTTTGCCGGAAAAGTGTAAAGCGAAAAGTGATCGCCTGGTACTTGCACATAAGGCTCTTTTGGCGGCTTGAGAATAGAGTTGTTGCTGCCGTGTATCCGCAGATCTGGCTGCACGGTTATTTTTTCCGGTACCGGATTGAGTATCAGCCGCAATTGGTTTACTGTATTTTGGCGGTTACCGTGAATGAAAAGATCCATGATATAACGATAAATATATTTGGAAGGCCGGTAATTGTATTGAACCACTGATAGCAACCATTTGGTAAAAACATTGAAAGCAAAACCGGCGCGTATCGCCCAATATACAAGAGGAATATTCCCCAACGGCAGCACCAACCTGTCGGTATTGGTGAGCGATGAAACCTGTATGACCGTACAACCCGTGTAGTGTTTTACAAACCAGGCTATCCAGCCGCCCATAGAGTGACCAATTAAAACATCTTCTTTGGTTATGTTGTACCGGGCAATAAATGACCGGGCAAAACTCAGTCCATTAATGTCATTCCATGGCTCGTCGGGTATTATCTTCCAACTGCTGAGAATAAGTTGATCGCCTGCAATGTGAGGGGCAATGTTGTCGAAGATGGTCTCATCTTCACCCATACCGGCAATGAAAATAATGCGCATTTTACAACTGGTAAAAATATTACGCCAATGTAAAGAACAGTAACGGGCGTAATTCTCCTACTCTTCTTTTAAGCCAAAAGTGCTTTAAACCTACCACCCTTCTTGCCTATCGTTTACTTTTGACTTAGTAAAAAATGTAGTATGACATCTGACTATATCGACAGTGTAAAAAAGCAGTTTCTTCTGTATAAATCACTTGGCGAAAAAACGTTCGCACAATTATCTGAAGAGCAGCTCTTCTTTCAATACAACGAGGAAAGTAACAGCATTGCTACCATTGTAAAACACCTGTGGGGCAACATGCTTTCACGCTGGACAGACTTCCTGACCACCGATGGCGAAAAGCCCTGGCGTGCACGCGATGCAGAGTTTGACAATGACCTGCCAACACGTGCTGCAATGCTGCAAAAATGGGATGAAGGCTGGCGTTGTTTATTCAGTGCTTTAGATACCATAACTAACGACAACATAACGGCTACCATCTACATCCGCAACCAGGCGCATACGGTGTTAGAAGCTATCAATCGCCAACTAACACACTACCCTTATCACGTTGGGCAAATCGTATTTATTGGCAAAATGTTGCTGGCAAACAATTGGGCATCACTCTCAATTCCCCGGGGCAACTCTGCCATTTATAATACACAAAAGTTTGCACAGCCCAAATCCGGTGAACACTATACAACCGAATTCATCTCAGCACCCAAAGAAGAATAGTAAACTGCATTGCATTTTTCAACTGCTATATATCATGATTTTACGCCCAAGCCTCATGTATAAATTCTTTTGTACTATTCTTCTTATTCTGTCTTTCCACTATCATGCGCCTGCCCGGCAGCCAGCCACGCAACCAAAAGGTAATCTCTTCATCATAGGTGGCGGCAAACGCACTGCCGCACTTATGCAAAGCATGTTGTCAACTGCACATCTCAAGCCCTCCGATTACATTGTTGTACTGCCAATGGCTACTGCAGAGCCCGATACGGCTTTGTATTATTTCGCCCAATCGTTGCAATCGCTGTGCAACAATCACATTGTTAGTTTCAACTTTACTGCGGCAACAGTTAACCGGCAGTCGTGGCTCGATTCGTTGCAACATGCACGGCTTATTTACATTGCGGGCGGCGACCAAAGCCGCTTTATGCAGGTAGTGGTCAATACACCTGTGTTTACTGCTATCCACACCGCCTACGAACAGGGTGCAACCATAGCGGGTACCAGTGCAGGCGCAGCAGTTATGAGCCGGGAAATGATTACCGGCAAGGAACTGCTGGGCGATACTACCTACAACGCAACCTTTAAAAAACTGCAGGATAAAAACCTCGAGTTACGGCCCGGGCTCGGGCTCATTGATCATGTCATTATCGATCAGCATTTTATAGTCCGTAGCCGCTACAACCGCCTGCTATCAGCCATAGCCCGCTTCCCTTCGTATGTATGCATTGGCATAGACGAAGCCACCGCCATTATTGTACACAACAACCAGGCAACCGTTACCGGCGACAGCCAGGTCATTGTATTCCGCGACCCGCAGCAGCTTAGCACTACCCGTGCTGGACTTATTAAATTCAGCGACATCAAAATGAGTATCTACACCCAGGGTGATACATTTCGGCTAAAAATAGGTGGTAAGTAATAAGTGGTAGGTGGTAAATATTAGGTATGGAAGGTGGTAAGTTGTAGGTATAAGTCATAAGTTGTAGGTTATAAGTTATAAGTAATAAGTGGTAAGTATTAGGTGAACTGTGAAAGGCGGAAGTCAGAAGGCGATGTGTGGGTTTTTATAGCGGCGCAGATGCAAACGGTGCAGCGCACCGTAATATTTGTAGAAATAAAGAAAGATGGGGCTGCCTGCGGCAGCCCCATCTTTCTTTACAACACCTTCTTTTATATCTGTGAAAACGAGACCGGAACAAGAAATGTTCGCACGATCTTACTTACCAAATTGGCGTCTTCATAACCCGGTATTGCTTTAATCCTGTTCCACTCCGCATCGCTGACAAAAGCGCCCCAGCGTTTGTCGTGTTCAGCCATATTATCGAAGGTGAGCATGTAGGTAAGATTGGGGCGCAGGCTGCCAATGAGGGTCTCTCCAAAAAAAACCGGCGTCAACCCTACCCTTTTAAAAATCGCAATCTCCCCTACCTCGTTGAACATTTGTATTTTCTTTTTACCGGCAGCCTCGGTTGCACTTTGGTATTGGCGCAGTTCAAAAATACGTGGCTTGTCGCCGGGTACCTGCAGCACGGGCATACCTGCAAAAGCCTTCAGCAATGAACTCTCAATACGCTCATAAGCGGGTTCGGCAGCAGGCGCCTGCAGGTACGCAGTTGCGTTTTTTACATAGGTTGCATCCTGCATCAGCTTGTCGGGTGCAGACATAAAATCGTCACAGGTTTTGTAAGGTACCAGCACAAACAGTTTTGTTTGACCTTCGGGCATTTGTTCTGTAAATACCCCAATGGTTTTACTGCCCATTTTATTTAATGCCGGTATGGCTGCATGTTGATAGTAGTCTTCAACGAGGCTTTGTTGCGCCGCGTTTTTGAGTGTGTATGTACGCAGTTCATAGAGTTCTGCCGTGTCTTTAGACCCTGCGTTGTTTTCAGTAGCCAGGGCAGCAAGCGATGACATACCTGTAAGTGAGCCGGTGAGCATGGAGGTTTTCACAAATGATCGTCTTTTCATTTTTTTAATTATTTACAACAAAACTATTGAATAAGTAAAAGGGTTTACCCGCCTATGCAATTAAAGTACAATAAGGGCAAAAGGTTGTACAATTTCCACCAGGTTTTACTTTCTAAACAACACGAAAGGAAAAAATTGCGCTCTCCACTGCTTTGGGATATACCGTCTGCTACAGTGTGTGATTGAGAATAGTAGCATAGACGACCTGATGAATTTGCATTGGCTTGCATTGTTTTTTCAAAAGCTGTATTACTAACCGGTAGATGAACGGAGCGTCGCAACAATGCCTCTTCATTCATTCAATAGTTGGTTACCACATCTTCCTTCCCGGACTAAGATCTTTCAACCAAAGCCCGTAAAATGAATGGCGGCACTTCTTTTATAAGCAGTAATTTGTTGTGGATCAAAACGCGTTCAATCAATCAACGACAAATGAGTTTACCGGCTTCGCTGAAGGCATTGCACTACTATAATTTCAGGCTTTATTTTATAGGTCAGGCGCTGTCGCTCATTGGCACATGGATGCAGCGCATTGCGGTTAGCTGGCTGGTTTACAGCCTTACACATTCGGCATTTATGCTGGGGCTGGTTGCGTTTGCAGGCTCAATACCGGTGTTGCTGCTATCGCCCTATGCCGGCGCATTTGTTGACAGGCACAGCAGGTACCATACGCTGCTGGTGACGCAAATAGCCTCGATGCTGCAAGCCGGAATTTTTGCCTGGGTGGTATATATGGATACCTACGACGTGACCATGATCACTATTTTAAGTGCGGTATTGGGTATTATCAATGCGTTCGATACACCGTCGCGGCAATCGTTTATGATCGTGTTGGTGAAAGATAAAAAACTACTGCCCAACGCTATCGCTCTCAACTCGTCAATGGTAACCCTGGCACGCCTGGCCGGCCCGGCAGCCGCAGGCATTTTGTTGACGGCTTATGGTGAGGACATTTGTTTTTTCGTCAATTTTCTCAGCTTTTTTGCTGTAATAGCCAGCCTGCTGCTGATGCGGATAAAAACACCACCGAAGAAGAAAAACGAAGAGCACATTTGGAAAGGTCTGGCGGCAGGCTACCACTACCTGCGCCGCGATGCGGGCTTGCGGTCTGCTATTTTGTTGATGGCGGTTACCAGCCTTGTTGTAATGCCGTTTATCAACCTGTTGCCAATTTATGCCAAAGACATTTTCAAGGGCAACATCAGCACGTTTAGCTGGCTCAACAGTATGTCGGGCCTGGGTGCATTTGCCGGTGCGTTGTTCATTGCTACCCGTAAGCCTGCCACCAACTTCCTAAAAGTTATCGCCATTGCCGGCTTATTGTTTTCAGCCAGCCTGATACTATTTGCCTACTCAACCAATCTGCCGCTGTCGCTGGCGCTTATCATGACGGGTGAAGCAGGCATGCTAACACAAATAGCCGCCACCAACACCTATGTACAAACGCATGTAGCCGAAGATATGCGCGGAAGAGTTGTGAGTTACTACGTGATGGCTTTCCAGGGAATGCAACCGATCGGGAGCCTGGTAATTGGCGCGGTTGCACAAAAAACAGGTGCCCCCTACACCATGCTGCTCGAAGGATTGATCGGGTTGATTGCGATCGTTTTGTTCATACCTGCGCTTAGAAAGGCGTGGCGAAAACCTGGGGAAGCAAGGGTTGCGGGTTTAAAGTTGAAGGAAGTAGCAGAGGGGTAGCAAAACAGCCATAAGCATTTTTTATTTTTGGGTAGCCAGCGGTATATCTGCAGGCTGCATCGTTGCGTCGCACTCTTGTGCAGGAAACCATCTGTCAACAGACAAACAAGTGCCATTCAATTTTCTACTCTTTACAATCGTTTGCCGCGTTTGGTAACTGGTTTACCGTATTTCTTTTTCATTTTTTCACGGTGGGTTACCCGTGGTTTGTGCTGGCTGTTCTTAGCCGACTTGGCATGAAAAGATGCCCCCCGTTCTGGCTGCACCGGTACTTTTAGCTGCACTTCTTTTACAATTACTTTTGGTTCTTCATCGGGTGTTAGCACCGTTGACACCTCCAGGTGAGTTGGCAGATTTAACACGGGAATTGGCATTTTCATAAGCACTTCTATTGCCTCTTTATACGCCGCATCTTTAGGTGCAATAAAGCTCAATGCAATGCCCTGCTTATCGGCACGCCCCGTGCGCCCAATGCGATGGATATAATTTTCAGGCACCATTGGCAGATCGAAATTGATGACATGGGTTACTTCTGCTACATCAATACCGCGGGCCACAATGTCGGTTGCTATGATGACCCGATAGCTGCCATCTTTAAACTTGTTGACCGTATTAAATCGGTGATTTTGTTCTTTGTTAGAGTGTATAACACCTATCGTTTCTGCCAGGTCAGGCGACAAAAGTTCATATAGTTCATCAGCCATTTTTTTTGACACCACAAAAATCAATACTTTGGTCATGGTGGTCTCTTCCTTTAAAAGAAGCTTCAGCAAATTGACCTTCGTATAAAAATTGGGAACAACATATGCAGCTTGTTCAATATTCTCAAGCGGAGTGCCGGCCGGGGCAGCTTCCACCCGTGTTGCATTAGCAAAGTATTCATCCATCAGTTCCACCACTTCTTCTATCAACGTAGCTGAAAACAACAAATTTTGGCGGCGCGGCGGCAATAGATCAAGAATATTTTTTAGCTGTGTGCGAAAACCGAGGTTCAGCATTTCATCAACTTCATCTATCACCAGTTTTTTTATTGTCTTTGTTTTGAACGCTCCGGCCATCGCCAGGTCAAATAACCTGCCGGGTGTGGCAACTAAAACATCGAGACCATTTTGTAACGCTAGTTTTTGTGTATTGATATTGGCGCCGCCATATACCCCAATCACATCAAGACTCAGGTAGGTGGAAAGCTTCTTCACCGTTTCTACCACCTGGGCAACTAACTCACGCGTTGGCAATACGATGAGTATTTGCGGATCTTTTTCTTTGTTGAATTTCCATTGGTTGAGCAATGGCAGTAAATAAGCCAATGTTTTACCTGTGCCGGTTTGTGCTATACCACAAACATCTGCACCACTCATGGCTACCGAAAATACACGGCTTTGTATGGGCGTAGGTGTTGTAAAACCCAGGTCATCCAGGGAACGCAGCAGGTATTTGTTGAGCGCAAGATCAGTAAAAAGCATGTATGTAACAGTTGAAATGGAATGAAGGTAACCGGTAGCAAATGAAAGGCAGGCAAAGAAAAAAGCTGTTTGTTCATCAGACCGCTGATAACTTTTGTAAAGCCTGCACAATACGCTCTTCAGTTTCGGTATCGCTTAGGCGCATCGGCACAAAGGGCTCTCCTATCAGTTGCTCATACAATTCAATGTAGCGTTTGCTGATGGTGTCAGTCCATTCACTGCTCATTTCAGGTACGGTCTGCCCTTCCTTGCCCATAAAATTATTAGCGATCAGCCATTCGCGTACAAACTCTTTACTCAGTTGCTTTTGCGCTTCATTTTTCGCCAGGCGTTCTTCAAAACCGTTGGCATAAAAATACCTCGACGAGTCGGGGGTATGTATCTCATCCATCAGGTAGATCGTATCGCCGATCTTGCCAAATTCATACTTCGTATCAACCAATATCAGCCCGCGGTCTTTTGCCAGTTGTCTTCCCTTTTCAAAGAGAGCATACGTGTATCTTTCCAGTACTTCCAGGTCGTCTTCGCCTACTATGTTACGTTCTATTATCTCTGCACGGGAAATATCTTCATCATGACCTGCGTCTGCTTTTGTTGTTGGGGTAATGATCGGTTGGGGAAAAAAGTCATTTTCCTTCATGCCTTCGGGCATATCAACACCACAGAGTATTCTTTTGCCGGCATTATAAGTTCGCCAGGCATGCCCGGTTAAATTTCCACGTATCACCATCTCTATTTTGAAAGGTTTGCACCGTTTGCCCACCGCCACATTAGGAGCTGGTGTAGATACGAGCCAGTTCGGGCAAATTGACTCAGTTTTTGCCAACATGTAGGCGGCTAATTGATTTAAAACCTGTCCTTTGAAAGGTATGGGTTTGGGCAAAATAACATCAAAAGCTGAGATACGATCAGTAGCTACCATCACCAGCCATTCCTCCTGAATGGAATAAACGTCGCGCACTTTTCCACTGTAAAAACCGGTTTGCCCGGCGAAGCTGAACTTTATCATTTTTCAAAATTAACAGGTCATCAAACACCAAATGTTTTTTAGTTTTTTTTGGTTACCTGTAGAGGAAAATAAAAATTTTCTTTCGATTAAAACAATCTCTACATTGCCCCCACAATACTTCATCAAAACCGCTATATGAGAAACTATATAACTGGTCTTCTGACCATCCTTTTGGTATCTATAACTGGCTCTACATCGCTACTTGCACAAAACAGGGCAACTGTTTCAGGAACCGTAACCAGCAAATTGAATAACATCAGTATATCTGCTGTGTCGGTTATAGTAAAAGGCAGCGACATAGGCACCTTTACTGATGACAGGGGAAATTATAAGCTCACCGGTAATATTACCTTCCCTGCCACCCTTATCTTTTCATCTATAGGCTATGCCAGTCAAAGTGTGGTTGTTCCAGGCGAAACGACCGGTGTGAATGTATCGTTAGATCCCGTTTCTTCCTTAGCCCAGGACGTTGTGGTGTCTGCGACCCGGCAGCCGGTACGCATATTAGAGTCTCCGGTTTCTATTGAAAGGGTTAGTCTGGCGAACATCCGGAATACACCATCGCCAAGTTATTACGATGTGATCGGCACCCTGAAGGGAGTAGATGTGACAACTTCCAGCTTTGCCTTTAAAACACCAAGTACACGTGGCTTTAACGGCAGCGGCAACCTGCGTTTCAACCAGTTGGTTGATGGTATGGATAACCAGGCACCCGCTCTTAATTTTGCAGTGGGCAGCATGGTCGGTCTTACAGAACTCGATGTGGAAAGTATGGAATTGCTACCCGGCGCATCATCTGCATTGTATGGATCCGGTGGCATGAACGGAACCTTACTGATCAACAGCAAAAATCCTTTTAAATACCAGGGATTAAGTGTACAGATAAAACAGGGAGTCAATCACATTGATAATTATCAGCACAACGCGGCTCCTTTTTACGATTATTCGCTGAGGTATGCTAAAAAGATCTCCGAAAAGTTCGCCTTCAAAATCGGTGCACAATATATCAAAGCCCAGGATTGGCAGGCATCAGACGAAAGAGATTTGCTGAGAAACAATGTGCTTAGCCAATTGAAGGAAGGCAACCGGCAAACCGATCCCAACTATGATGGGATAAACGTTTTTGGCGATGAGGCAAGTGCCAGCATGAATGCGTTTGCCCAGGCAGTACGTGCACAGGTTGGCGCCACTCCTCAGGGAAATGCAGGCATACAGGGAGTTGATGGACTATTATCGTTAGGTGCAACTTCGCAACAGATCTATGCAGCCTATAACTCAACTGATGCCACCAGACCATTGGTTCCGTATTTGCCGTTCTTAATTCCTACCAGCCCTGTTTCCAACAATCCTTACAAAGGCACATTTGGCAGCCAATATGTAAGCCGCACCGGGTATGAAGAACGTTATCTCGTTGACTATGGCTCGTACAATGCACGCTTCAATCTGGGTCTGAACTATAAGATCACCAACAACCTGGAAGCAATCTTCTTAGGGTATTATGGCATTGGTACCAGCGTTTATACAGGTGCTGACCGCTACTCTCTGAAAAACTTTAAAATAGGGCAATATAAACTTGAACTAAGAAGTAAAAATTGGTTCTTGCGCGGCTATACAACGCAGGAAGATGCCGGCAATTCCTATACAGCCACTACTGCTGCGCTGTTTATCAACCGCGCCTGGAAGAGCGACCAGGATTGGTTTCAACAATATGCCGGTGTGTATGGCGCTGCCCGCCTGGGCATACTACCCGGCACAAATGGTACCGTGTTGAGTAATGAACAATCGCATGCAACAGCCCGGTCAGTTGCGGAAGCCGGCAGGTTCTTACCCGGAACAGCACAATATGACTCTGCCTTCAACAAGGCAAAACAAACTGACATCAATAATGGGGGTGCCCGTTTTTCAGACCGGTCAAGCATGTATCACTACGAAGGGCAATATAATTTTTCCGATAAGATAAAATTTGCGGAAGTACTGGTTGGCGCCAGTTACAGGCGCTATTCTCTCAACTCTAACGGAACCATATTTGCCGATACAACAGGTCCTATTGGCATCAATGAATATGGTGGTTATTTGCAAGTGCAAAAACAATTGTTGAAAGAAGTATTGAAACTTACAGGTTCTATCCGCTACGATAAAAACCAAAACTTCGCCGGACGCTTCACTCCCCGATTTAGTGCTTTAATAAAAGTTGCAAAGGATAACAACATTCGCCTGTCTTACCAGACAGCTTATCGTTTTCCCTCCACCCAGGACCAGTACATAAACCTGGTGACCGGTGGTGCCAACCGCCTGGTTGGTGGGCTTCCACAGTTCGAGACCTTCTTTCATTTTGACACCAACCCGGCATATACCGCAGAAAGTGTAGTGGCTTACAGAAATTCGTACGGCGCCGGCACACCAAATCCACAACTACTGGTGCCGGTAAAATTTCAAAAAATTAAACCCGAGAATGTACAATCGTACGAGATAGGTTATAAGGCATTATATGCAAAAAAATTCCTGCTGGATGTATATGGTTATTACAGCAGGTACCGAGATTTCAACGGCAGAAATGCAGTGGCACGGGGCAAAAGTGACGTTGCTGCCAATGCACCGAGAGACCTTGCAAGCCCGTTCACTACCAACAACTATTCTTTTTCAGTCAACTCTCCCACACCGGTCAAAGAGTTTGGCTTTGGTGTTGGAATGGAATATGACATTATACACAATTTCATTTTTTCAGGAAACTTTTTCAGCGATCGTCTGAAGGATGTTCCGGCAGGTTTGGTCACTTTTTTCAACGCCCCCAAATATCGCTTCAACCTGGGTATTGCCAATCCTAATCTGTTCAAAGGTCTTGGCTTCAATATTAATTATCGCTGGCAAGACAAGATCAACTGGGAAGGCACCTTTGCAGCCGGTCAAATACCTGCTTTTGGCAGCCTGGATGCTATGGTAGCATTGAGATTGCCAAAGGTTAAAAGCATGATCAAACTTGGAGCAACCAACGTGTTAAACAAGTATTATAGAAGTTCGTTTGGCAACCCCGAAGTAGGCGGGTTGTACTATATAGCCTTTGCCTATAATGTTTTATAAAAACAATTTTGCAGTGTATTTTTATACTCGTCCCGCTAAAGTTTTTTAGCGGGTTTTTTTGTACCTAAAAATTTGGAACGCAGCGTTGTTCCTTGCAATGCAGGCACACCTCGCTATTAACCAGATGTGGCGTTTACCTGATCTTTGCCGAAGAAAAATAATTATCTCTCAGATGAATACACCGCCGGTTGTTGCCACCATCAGTTGGGCAAGAGATGAGCAGGAAGAAGAAGTTTTACGCGGTGCGCTTAAGGTACTTTCCGAAACAGGGCTACAGGTATTTGTAACTGATGGTGGTTCCGGCGATGACTTCATTCACTTTTTACAAAATTTGCCCGGCTTTACCGTTTTGCAGGCGCAAAACAAAGGACTTTGGGCACAAGCGCAAACAAGTCTGCTGGCGGCAGCAGATCAATCATATTTTATACTCTATACCGAGCCGGACAAAGCCGGCTTTTTTGCCCGGCTGCCAAATATGCTTTCTGCAATAGCTGCTACCGAACAAACCGGGGTTGTTCTGGCTTCACGGTCTGCAATTGCCTTGTCAAGTTTTCCCGATTTTCAGCAAATAACCGAAGCAACTATTAACAGGTGTTGCGAAGAAATGATAGGAAACTCTTTTGATTATACTTACGGACCATTTTTACTTAACCGCCAGGTTCTTTCTTATGTAAACAACTTACCTAACGACATTGGTTGGGGCTGGCGACCATTTGTCTTTGCCATTGCCGCCCGGTTAGGTTTGCAGATCAATAACTATACAGATAATTTTTACTGCCCGCCCGCACAGCAAACAGACAATGCTGCTGAGCGGCTCTACAGAATGAAACAACTGACCCAAAATATTAATGGTCTGGTGCTCGCCGCCGGCGCAAACATCTCTTCTATTTAGCCTTTGCAATATTTGCCAGGCGATCTTTTTGCGCCAGGTACAGCCCACCAATTACCAGTGCAGTACCCACGTAAGTATAAGAGGTAATAGGTTCATACAATATAATGGCGGCATATACAAAACCAAAGATCGGGCACAAGAATAACCAGAGCGATGCCCGTACCGCATCCTGTTTTACCAGGTAAAACCAAAGCTGCAATGCGCCAATCGATACAGGGATAGCCAGCCACAGAACCGAACCAAAAAATTGGTGATTGTAAATAGTTTTAGTAACTCCACCGTTTAGGAGTGTAACCGGCAAAAGCAATAACCCACCCAGCAAAACCTGCCAGCCATTGATCACAATATTTTCCAATCGCCACCTGATGCCGGCATAGTAAACTGTTGCTACCGATACTGCCACCATTGCAAACAACAGTATCAACAAACCGCCAATGGTAGCATAACTATTTTGCAGCAGCGGATAAGTTGCAACTACAACCCCGGTAAGACCAAGCGCCAGCCCACCTATCTCTGCGGGCTGCAGTTTTCGCTTTAGCCAAATGGCAGAAAGTATAGAAATGAACAGTGGATTAGTAGCCACCGCAAGGCTGCCAATGCCGGCCGAAACATGCCGCAAAGCGAGCACATATGCCCCCAGGTAAACAGTGGTATTGAGGAATGCAAAGATCAGCAGGTGTTTCCATTCTTTACCCTGCGGCAGCCGGTTGCCGCGCCCGCTATAGGCAAAAATCAACATCAGCGTACCGCCAATAAAGAACCGCACATTGGCCAGCACCAGCGGGTCTGCAACCGCTATACCCACCTTGGTAGCCACCGAAGCCGACGACCACAAAGCTGCAAAAAATAATCCTGGAAGTAGCCCGCGCATAAAAGATAGAAGGTATTAAGCGGCAAAAGTAAACCTTGTAGCAAGGCTTTTGACCCTATCTTTTGCTACTTGCGCAATACAAAACAACAGCGGTAGCAATTTTTGGTTGCCAGCTTTACTACCCTGCAGCGACAGTTGTTGCGACGCTCCGTTCAGCGGCACCACTTTCTTTTAGCTTTTACCACCAATTGCTATTGTACCAGCATGCCGGTACATTCAACCTTAAAAAAATAAGTATCGCCTTGTTTTTTGCTGCATAAAAAGATGTGGTACAAGGGTGTTCCGAAAAATCGGAATTAAAATAACACAACAATGTACAATCATAGACCTTACAGTTGGCTACCACCAAATTATTTGGTTGTTCCTACAGTTTAGAGCTGAATGAGAAACAGGAAGGCTGTTAAAAAGCTTCCAGCCACTCACCGGGATGATATTGGTTTTCGGCATGTTTAACCACCTCGTCTTTATAAAACAGTATTCTTTTAAAGTTGCCGTCAATGTACATTTTAGCCTGGTCATCGTAGTGTGGGCTGGCGGGGTTAAACGACTGACCGCCGGTAATAACCGACCTGGCATTGACCCGCTTGCCAAACTGCACACAGGCAACAAAACTGTTTCCGTTGTAGCCGTAGCGCTTGTTGGTATCGCCAAAATGCCGGGAGGCGAACGATGGCAGCGAACCAAAGTTGGAACTGCCTAAACCAACCGGCAAACTGGGTTTATCGTCGGCAAACCTGCCATCGGGCGGGCGCTGGTAGCGGTTGATCTCGCCCCAGGTTTTATGCCAGGTACCAAACCTGTTTTCAAGATCAGTCAGGGTTTCACTCAATAGTCGCAATCGCTCACGCGCCGATGTAACCTGCAGAGTCTGCTGCAACTGGCTCACCAGGTGTCCGGCATCGTAGGGACTTGCCAGTGGCAGCGTTTTTTGCAAAATGCGGTAGCCAAACTCTATAGCTATAGCCGTTGCTACAGAGGTATCAGCCGAGTTCCGGTCCCAGGCTTGCAATATTGCAACCGGTTCTGCCAACCGGTGCCGCAGACTATCGGCTACCGGCAAAAGGTGGAAGTCGTGAACAACAACTGGCAACAATGTATCGAAGTAGGTAAGGTGATGATTGTAACCCACTTCGGTGATCATTTTGGTGAGTGTGAGATCGTGTGCATTGCTAAGTAACCTTACTGCGTTTATACCCCGGAAGTTTTCACCATCGGGTGCCATCGAAACCGGATAGTTTTCTTTTTTGGGGCTGCTGGCACCCGACACAGTAAAAGGTGTTGCATTGCAGTTTTGTATAAAACCAGTAGCGGGGTTATATACATGCACTATCTGCCCGAGCGGGTACATGCCATGCCAGTCGCTGGCAGAAACAGTCCCATCAACAGGCAAACTATAATCGTAGGCTTTGTTGCGTATGGGTACAAAGTTGCCATGCCAGTAGGCTATGTTGCCCTGGTAGTCAGCATACAAAGTGTTATCAGAGGTATTGGAGCGCAACTCCATAACTTTCTTAAAATCTGCAAAGCCTTTTGTCCTGGTGCGCAGCCACGACTGTTGCAAGGCATTGAGCGACCGGTTGTTTTCACGCAAACTCAGCCACTTGCCATCGCGGCTGCCCATAACCGGGCCATGCACGGTATGGTAGGTAGTAAATGTTTGCGAGGCAACGCCCTCACCTTGTTTGTAGCGAACGGTAATCGTACGTGTACGCACCGGTAGCAGCCTCCCGTCGTAGCGGGTAAATAGCGAGTCGCCTTTTGTTACAACCGTTTCCCGTAAAAAGATCCGATACATCAGTAGCGCCCGACGTATGCATCCAGCCTCCATATTGATTAAACCCCTGGAAAATAAAGAACGTTCCCCAGGTAATGGCGCCATAACTGTTCAGCCCTTCCTCACTCACCATTTGTTCTTCTGACCGGTAATAAAAAGTTACGTGTGGATTGATATATAACATCGCCTGCTTCTCAGCAGTTTTTGCCGGCGCCACCGCAAAACCATTAGAACCAATAGGGTCCTCGTCCCACGCGGGTGCGGCGCTATTGAGTTGATAGGAAACACCCTTGCTTGGCGGCGGGTACATACGTTGCATATCGGCTGCGGTTATGTCGCCATTTTGCGTTGCCGATATACTGCCATTCGTCCGCAGCAGCGCATACCACGGCTTGAAATACGTTAGCAATTTTGGGTGCACACCGGGGTGGGTGTACAAGTAGTAATTCACTCCATCTGCTGCCGCGTCCAGCAACTTGCGTAACCAAAGCGGGCTGTCGTTTATAGTCGGTTATAGCGGCGGCAGTGTCATAGATCAAACGCATTTGTAAATCGTTGTACAATTGCTCTTCACCATAAAGTTCAGCCAGGCGACCGAGCATCTCCAGGTTGTTTTCTTCTACTTTGGCAAAGCTTTCTTCACACTGCGCATACAAAGAACCAAATACGGCATCCGCATCAGTTTTACCATAGATGTGCGGCACCCCCCAATTGTCCCGGATAATGGTTACCCGCCGGGCTTCCGCTTTGCAGCGGGCTATATCTGCCGGGCTTAAAGTTTGCGAAAAAGAAACCAGGGGAAATACAACAAAAAGAAAAGTCTTTGCAATTATGTTCATAATTATCGCGGGAGTTTGGTACTACGAAAAGTGAAAAAGCAACCGGGGTGTTCTCCTTCAAAAGTAAGTGATCACAGTTCATACAAAATACAGGTCATCTGGTTTCTTTTCTTCTTACCTGGTGGAGTTTTTTTTATGTACCCGGCAGAAGAACACTTATTGGGCGGCCGTTGCGTCGCACACTTCTACAGTATAGCTAAATGCAACTTTAGACTGCAATAAAAGAAGCTATCTATTATACATATTGATTATCAAAACTGTTGATCAGTTTTCTCACGATCAGCCAAAAAATTCTATAGCAAATAAAAAAAGTGGAGGTGATTTTGCCAGTTGCAGCACTTCTTTTTTATATCCGTTTTATGCAATTGGCAGCAGGGTTATCTAAAGAAAGATAGATCAAACGGGCGGCTGCCGGGCGGCGGTTTGCTACATTGTTAGCTGGTCGCGGGTTGTTTTGAGTAAAGCTTTCACGCCTGCAGCACAGGCTTTTCACTTGAACCTGCAAGCAGTAAGATTCTTAGTTTACCCGGTACACAAATTCTTCACTTGATGGGGAGAAAGTATCCCAATCGATAGAAATACTGTGCCTGATCACTTCCTTCAGGTGACTGTAAGTGGTAGGTTTGGGAATATATAAATTAGCGCCTAACTGCCGTGTAGTGTCTATGGCAGTAGCATCGTTGGAAGTTGAAAAAATTATAACGGGAATGTGTCTCGTTTGCTGGCATTCCTTTAATTCTTTCAGCACCTCGTAACCATTTTTAATCGGCATATTCAAATCCAAAAACAAAATAATTGGCATAGGCGGAGGATTCCTAAGCAGCTCGATCAATTCTTTGGCATTGCTCTGCGTTGCAATGGTAAGTGAAGGAGAAACTTCCCTGCCCGCATCCATAAAAAATTCACGATCATCAATATCGTCGTCTGTATAAAGAATGGTAAAATTCTCCTGGTCCATAGCGGCAAAGATAAATTCCGTTAAGTAAAACTTACCTTAAAGCCGTCAAATTTATTAGCCCGTAAACTTGCTTTTGCCCCTACCTGGTTTCAGGTGTTCTCATTTTTTTAGCGGGAAAGATCCATTTAAACTAACTTATTTTTCAATAAACGAAACGTCCTGCTGATAAACTTTGATCACGCGTTTAACAATTCCTGGTCAATTTTTAATTGCATGCGGATAAATGGTCTGAGGGTTGCAGGTAAAAGGGCCTCCGTGTGGTTTGAATTTGGGTTGGTATAGTTTTAGTAATCATAGCCTAAATTATTAATCATTTAAAACTAATAACCATGTTACGCTGGACAGTAATCTTTTTGGTTGTAGCAATCATTGCTGCAATATTCGGTTTTGGTGGTATTGCTGCTGGTGCAGCCAGTATAGCTAAAGTACTCTTCTTCATCTTTATTGTACTGTTTATTCTGTCTCTTATTATGGGCAGAAAATCAGTATAAAGTACCTGAAGTATAAACCGGTAAAACGAATTAAGCAACCTGAAAAGGTTGCTTTTTTTATGCAGGAGCGGCTTCCTGGTTCTAATATCCGCTACTTTTTCTCTGCGTTCTTTTTACTTGCAGCAGGTAGTTCCGGCATTCATAAATTAAAGTCTACTTCGCTTTGTGCAATCGTTTTGGTAACGGCATCCTATAAAAAACTTTTATATGAGCAAGCCAATCTACCTGCACATTCCCGAGCCTTGTCATGAGAATTGGGAACAAATGTCACCCGCACAAAAAGGTCGTTTTTGCGACAGTTGCGCAAAACAAGTTATCGATTTCAGCAGCATGAGCGATCAGCAGATACTCAATGTTCTTTCCGCCGCTGCCGGTAAAACCTGCGGACGTTTTACCGCAGATCAACTAAATCGCCCGTTTCAAAAAGAGATCCCATTTTTGCTAAGCCCGCGCAAAGCCATAGTGGCAACCTTACTTCCGGTTGCTATCATCACAGGTACAGCTTCGTGCCAGGATAAATTAACAGGCAAAGTAGCGCAGAAAACAGAAGTGGTGCAATTGATGGGTGATACTGTCATGCTGATGGAGACACCCCTTTCAGGTGTCGTCAGGTTGAAGTAGGTGAACCAGCACCCGGCGCCATTGTAAAAATAAAAGGTGAGAAAGTAGCAACAACTACCGATGAACATGGCAACTTTCAACTGCAGATACCAACCATCAATAAAAAAACCACACTCGAAATTTCGTATGTTGGTTATGGCACGGAAGAAAAAATAATTGAACAAAATAACATTTACAATCCTGCAGAAATTACGCTGTATGAAAAACTGGTGATGACAGTTGGTATGATTATGACCCGGACAATTGATGACGAAACGGAGGACGCTCCTTTTGACCACGCTGCAAGTGACAGTGCAAAGCTGCAAAGAAAAGCAGTAAAAAAGGCAAAAAAGGAAGTTCAGAAAAATCAACAAAAACAACTTGCAAGAAGTAAAACAGAAATTGGGTATTTGGCTCCCGCGAAATGTATTCAAATACACACCCTGCCACAAACCGAACCAGTCGAACCGCCGGCCACCGGCAAATTTGCAATGATGCCCAACCCACGAATGCTGCAACAAACAAATGACCTCACTGACTCTCCTGCAGTTATTTCTTTGGAGGGTTTTATGATGGGTGCGGTTGCAGTCGTTCAACCGGTTTCACTCATTGACACATTTGCCACTTTTGCCACCAAAGTTTTCACGTCCGAAACGTTCAAAATATATCCGAACCCCGTTGTGCGCGGGTCGTTGTTACATCTTACGTTTTTTATACCCGGTGATTTCGAACTGCAATTTTTTGACAACCAGGGCAAACTATACCAGGCAAAAAAGCTAAGCGCCATAACTAAAAACCAGGAGATAATACTTGATGTTCCTGCTGGTTTGCATAGTGGTGTTTATTTTCTTAAAGCCACCAGTGGCGCCGGGAAATCGTTTGTAGAAAAGTTGGTAGTGAAATAGTCCATTCTTAAAGTAATAGGGAAAAAAGGTGTGCTTAATGTGTACCCTTAAATGCCGGGTGAAACTGTTGCAGCGTGCTGCGCAAAAAATCGCGGTCGAGGTGGGTATAGATTTCTGTGGTGGTAATGCTTTCGTGGCCCAGCATTTCCTGCACGGCCCGCAAGGTCGGCGCCGCCTTCTACCAGGTGGGTAGCAAATGAATGCCGGAATGTATGCGGCGAAATATTTTTGTTAATGCCTGCCTTTTTTGCCAGGTCTTTTATAATGTAAAAGATCATGACACGGCGATAATTGTCCGCCGTCTTTTGTTAAGAAATAAAATATCTTCCTGACCTTTTTTGTATGGGCAGGTGTACGCGAATATTTTCCTGGTACGATCTTAATATACTTGATTGCTTCGGTGCCGATGGGTACTAGTCTTTCTTTGTTGCCTTTGCCGGTTACGCGAATAAAACCAACATCCAGGTACAGAGCAGCTAATTTGCAGATTCACCACTTCACTTACTCGCAAGCCGCAACTGTACATCGTTTCGAGTATTGCCTTGTTGCGCCCTCCTTCCGGTTTGCTTTGGTCTATTGCGTGCAACATAGTTTCAATCTCCGCAAAACTGAGTACATCGGGTAGTGTGCGATTAAGTTTTGGCGCATCCAGCAAAGCGGTAGGATCTTGTGCAACAATATTTTCGATTAGACAATATTTATAAAATCCTTTGATACCGCTGATCATTCTTGCCTGTGAGGCAGGTGTCATACCCAGTCCGGTGGTCCATTTCAACAGGTGTTGCAAAGTTTGCAAGTCAACCTCCGCAGGCGATTTTTTTTCACCTGCACACAAGAGGTAGGCGGTAAGCTTATCTATATCGCGCAGGTAGGCTTCTACCGAGTGGTCGCTAAGCGAACGCTCTAATTGCAAATAAGCTTTGTACCCTTTTTTGTAGGCAGACCACATAAGAATAATAGAATTAAGCAGTAAGGAAGTACCTGTTTTCAAAGCCGGTATAAGGTGGCGGTTGCTTCACGTTTACTAATGAGTTGTGTCATGTATTTTATCATCGATCTTGTCTTTTGCCTTCTTTAAGTTTGGCGCCAACGGTATCCACACCTGCCTGCACTTTTTGCTGAAGTTCTACACCGGCTTCGTCCAGCTTTTTACCTTCCTGTTCTGTGCATCCCAACGCCAGAACGACAATGAACAATACAAAAAGAGTTTTCATTTTGTGATTTTTATGAGGGTTTTCGCTTGAGTGCTATCTATGCAAAGATGTGTACAAATGCCAACAGATAGACAGTTAACAACCTGGTTCCAGAAGGAATACTTCATTGCTGCAAATATGAACACATGGACGTGGCTACTGTCCTTACCTTATAGCAGTCAACTGTTGCCCAATGGTTTACGGTTGAACGGAGCGTCGCAACAATGCCACTTTTGTTCTACACTGCCGATTTACAAAAGACACTACCAAAAAGACTGCGCACTAACGGCTTGCTTGGATAGTTTCTTCATGGGCGTTTTTTCCTACTTTTATTGGTTCAAATTACAACTTTACCCGTATGGCTCAATTCACACTTCACATCAATGGCGCGAGCACAAGGTTGATGTAGCGCCGGATACACCTGTTACTTGGGTGTTGCGCGATCACCTGGGTTTGGTTGGCACCAAGTATGGCTGCGGCATTGCCCAATGTGGCGCCTGTACCGTTCATTTTGATGGCGCGGCAGTCCGGTCGTGCGTGTTGCCGGTATCGTCGGTTGAAACTTCGAAAATCACCACCATTGAAGGGCTTTCGGAAAATGGTGATCACCCGTTGCAGGTGGCATGGAATGAAGTGGATGTACCGCAATGCGGCTATTGCCAGGCAGGACAGATCATGACCGCAGCCGCGTTTTTAAAAGAGACACCCCACCCACCACGAACGAAATAGAAGAAACCATGCATGGAAATATTTGCCGTTGTGGCGCCTATCACCGAATTCGTGAAGCAGTAAAATTAGCCAGCACAAAAATTTAATTATGTCAACTTTAAATAAGAAAAGCAGGAGGGAATTTTTAAAAATCTCTGCCCTGGGCAGCGGTGGTTTGCTATTGGGTTTAGCTGGTTTAGCGCCGATGCAAAAACGCCGGTGGTGGTAAATGCCGCTGCTGACGAGCGGCGACGATCGGCTTCAATAGCTACCTGTCTATAGCGACCGATGGCACTGATCACTATTCTGTCGCCAAACCCTGAGCTGGGCAAAATATCATGACCTCTTTCCCGATGATCGTTGCTGAAGAACTGGATGCAGACTGGACAGAAAGTGAAAGTTTTGCAGGCTCCACTCGACACAAAAATTTTGACCGGCAGGTAACAGGTGGCAGTGGCGCAGTGCCACACTCGTGGAAATTGTTACGGAACGCCGGCGCAACTGCACGGCTATATGCTGATAGCAGGCAGCTGCAAAACGCTGGAATGTAACCTCCGACGAATGTACAACTAGCAAATGGTTTTGTAATGAACACCGCTAACCGGCAATAAACTTGGTTATGGCGAACTGGCAGAAGAAGCTCGCCAATGTACCGGTACCCACTACCGTTCAAATAAAGATCGGAAAGATTTTAAACTTATTGGACGGCAGTGAAGAACGTTGCCAATAAAGATATTGTAACCGGTAAAGCCTATGTTTGGACTGGATTTTTACCGAGAAGGGATGTTGTTTGCCATGATGCAGCGCCCGCCTGCTTTTGGTACAAAAATAAAATCAGTAGATGACTGCAGCGGCCAAAGCAATGCCCGGCATAATGGATGTGGTAACTTTTAAAAACAATGTGGCAGTTGTAGGCAAATCGACCTGGGAGGTAATGAAGGCGAAGAAGGCTTTAAAGATTGAATATGAAAAAGACGGCAACATTGAAAGCACCGACCGATCATGATAAGTTGTTCAAAACTCTCTTAGATACCGGCACAGCAACTGTAAGGCGAAAAGATGGCGATGTGGAAGCGGCTTTTAAAAATGCGGCCAAGGTGATCAAGAGCGAATACCAGTGTCCGTTTTTATCGCACAGCCCGATGGAGCCAATGAACTTTTTTGCAGATGTGAGAGCGATGGCGTTGAATTGGTTGGCCCCACACAAACACCGGGCAGTGCCCGTGCCGCAACAGCAAAATTATTAGGCATTCCTGAAGATAAAATTACGGTACAGATAACCCGGCTGGGTGGTGGTTTGGCAGGCGGCTTAAAACTGATTATGTAACGGAAGCTGCAGAATTATCCAGCATGATAAAAGCACCGGTAAAAGTGATCTGGTCACGGGAAGATGATATGACTGGTGGAAGTTATCGCCCTGCTGTGCGCTATCGTTTTGAAGCTGCATTGGATGCAGAGGGAAATATGATTGGATATAAACTGAGAGGTGTTGGCATCAATTCCGGCAACCGCTACCCGCGAAGATAATTTTCCTTCCGGCGCGGTTGACAATTTACTGATAGATTCTGTTGAGCACAAATCGCCCATTACTACCGGAGCATGGCGTGCGCCAATCACCAATTTTCTTCGCTTTTGCCGAGCAGTCATTTTTTGATGAAGTGGCACATGCTGCCGGAAAAGATCCGGTGCAGTTCAGGCTGGAGCTTGTTCAAAAAGCAAAAACAAACCCGGCAGGTGCCGTCAAGTACGATATTGACCGGATGGATCGGCGTTATAAAACTGGCGGCCGAAAAATCAGGATGGGGAACCAAAAAAGGAGTTTCACAGGGATTTAGCGTTTACTTCTCCCATCGCTCATATGTGGCGCAGGTTTGCGAGGTGGTGATGAAAGCCGGCAAACCGGTGGTAAAGAAAATTTATGCGGTTGCCGATTGTGGTCAAGTGGTAAATTTAAGCGGCGCCCGGCAGCAGGTAATGGGCGGCATTGTAGATGGTATGGGCATGCTATGTATGGCAAACTCACCTTTAAAGATGGCGCTGCCGACCAGAAGAATTTTGATACTTACCGCCTGATACGCATGAAGGAGATACCTGAAATTGAAACTTATTTTGTTGATAATGGCATTGATCCCACCGGCTTGGGCGAACCTGCCTTGCCACCAACCGGCGGCGCTGTTGCCAATGCTATTTTTGCCGCTACAGGCAAGCGCGTAAAGAACCAGCCTTTTATTGAGGATGATGTTTTCAAGGCGCCGATGCCCAAAGCGCCACTCCCAAAAAGTTCGCTTCAAAAGCAAAAACGCGGATAGATTTTTCTACTTATACAAAACCCCGGCATTCCGGGGTTTTGTATAAGTAGTCGGTTTTATTTTTGGTAGCCAGCAGGGGCAACTCCGGTTAAGCATTGTTGCGTCGCACCCGTGTACTGCAAATGATACGGCAGCTTTTTTTAGTGTTTTGCCATTCCTTTTTTGTTCTTCTGATCACGTGTCACCTTACCTGGCAATCACTAGTTTTTGGCTTGACACGCTGTTGTTAACCAGCACTTGCAGTATATAAATGCCGGCGGGTAGTGAAGAGATCGAGTTTACACCAATTGCATTTATTCCACTGCTAAGCCGACTTTTTTGGCGGATTAGTACCCGACCCTGCAGGTCAACGATCCTTATGTCTGCAATTACGTCCCGTGTTGCAGTGATTTTAACTGTTACTGCATTGCTTGCCGGGTTGGGGCTAACTGTCATCTGCTGATTGCCTGCGCCATCTATCCTGAATACGAGTACACTGCTTGCTACTTTGGCCCCGGCTTTGTTAACCTGTTGCAACCGGTAGTAGGCATTGCGGCTTACCAAACGATTGGTACGGTCAGTAAACTGGTACTTATTTCCTGCTGCGTTATTTTGTGCCTGCACAGTTCCTATGGCGGTGAAGGTTTTACCGTCTGTGCTTTTTTCTATTATATACAACAGGGTGGCTGACTCATTTACCGCTTGCCACGTTAGGGTTACAAGATCACCGTTACTATTGCCGGCAAAGTCAAGTAAGGTGAGTGGTAAGATGGAAATGTTTCTCCAGTTGCGATCCGCCGGGCATTCCGACCCTGGCAGCCTGGCATTGGAACCAGCAATCATTATGTTTGCAAATATGCCGTTAGCACCCATTTGTGCATGAACTACATTGGCACTATAGTTAGCAACTGCCGCTTCCAGGTCAAAAGTGTCAAACTCATCCATTAATCCGTCATGGTCGCTATCGCCGCGGCGGGTAACGAAATCACCTTCCAGTCCGGCTCCTTCATTAATGTCGGGAGAAGTATCTTCATCGGAGTAAGATCGCGTATATCAGGCGTGCCATCCAGGTCAAAATCAACAGGTGACAGACCTGCACCCTGTGGTAAGCAAAGGTCTATATTACTGTCGTAGGCATCATCCAAACCGTCTTTGTCTGCATCAGTTCCACTGGGTAATATTTGCATGCAGGTTGCCTGTGCTTCCACGTTATCAGTTATGCCATCATCATCGGAGTCGATGTCGTAGGCATTTGGCAAACCGTCGTTATCATTGTCTTTGGGTAGTATCCCCTTTGCGCCAAAACCATCCAGGTTATCGGCGTCGTTTTGGTTTTTGGTGTAGTTGACGGTTCGTACACCATCATGGTCGTTGTCGTTGGTTCCAACGGTGAGGCCAACAAACCCGGCACCTGCAGCATCCAATTCCAGTGCCTCCCGGTTGTCTACCAGACCGTCGCCATCGCTGTCCAGGTCAAGGTAGTTGGGGGTGCCATCGCGATCCAGGTCTTGCGGCACCAGCCCCTGCCCACCAAAGAGATTGTCGTTGACATCTATAGTGGAAAGTAGTCCGTCATTGTCCATATCAACCCCGTCAATCATTCCATCGTTGTTCATGTCTATCCGGCGGCTGTCTCTAGTTTCCTGCAGATCCACGATCCCATCATTGTCACTGTCCAGGTCCAATTCATTAATGATACCGTCTTTATCCCAATCAAAGAAATCATTAATTCCATCGTTGTTGCAGTCGGTCCAGGTAAGCGCTGCTACCGGTTCACCATTTATGAAGGGAGAAACTGCCACGCAACCAGGCGTAGGGTCCCTGTAATTCAAAATTCCATCTCCGTCACAATCCTGCATGGGATCGTAGCCACCGCTTTCCACAAGATCTGTTATACCATCGTTGTCATCGTCAATATCAATGGAATTGGGTACGCAATCCCCGTCGCGATTGTCTTCGGAAACCGCGCAAGGATCTGCCAGGTAAAAACCTGCGTCGAAAGACAAATTGGTTTGTCCTGGCGGTAAATTCCAGGTCAGGCTGCCACCTACCGGATCGCTGTCCATGATATCGTTTATGCCCTGGTTGGCTGCCGAAAGCGGCAATGCCTGGTGGTGTCTCAAATTGAAGCTGGTAATCGCCGGGACCGAGATTAGAGAAAAAGTATTTACCCGCTGAATTGGTGACTGTCCAAAATTTGCTCTTGTCAGGAAAGGTGAGCCATACTTTTACATTAGCTATTCCACTTTCATTCGCACTCTGCAGACCATCTTTATTGGTGTCGTTCCAAACCAGATCGCCCAAACCGCCAACCGCCTGTAGTGCCAGGTCGAGGCTGTTATTGGAGTTCGCATCGTCGCCATCATCTGTTGGCTCATCGCCGTCTGAGATAGATATAAATCGTGTTCTCTCCTCGCTGCCGGCAATATTTGACCCAATATGTATAACCCCGTTGTTGTCATTGTCAACGTTGTTGTCAGGGTCCGTGCCGCTATAGGTTGAAAGTGCCGGTAAAGGACCATAGGTATAGCTAACCGGAAGTACTATACCCACAATGTATCTACCCGCCGGCAGACCGGTAAATGAATACGAACCATCTGCATTGGTAGCAACGGTTTGTATAGCGGGAGCATCGGGGTAATTATCGCCATTACTATCCTCGTAGAGTTTCACCTTTACCGCTACAATTCCTGGTTCACCGGGATCACGCAGGGCATTTCCGTTGCGGTCGTTCCATACAAAATTGCCCAGGGAGAGATCGTTGGCGGTAAAAGGAGACCACTTGCCAAAAGGCGGTGTTTTATGAGCAATAGAATCTATTCCGCGCCAAAACAGGGCAAGCAGGATCAGCAATCCAATTTTCCAGCGGCACGAATGAATAACGATCTTAAACAGGCTAAGGGATTTTATCATTTCTTAAGATTGAGAAGCGGCGGAGTACCTGATGCTGTTGGTTAATTCAGCATTCAACATTGGTCAAAAAATGCTTCCCGATAGAATGGATGGAGGTGCGGTCTGAAACAAAATCTTTGCAGGGATTTTAGTTTCGAGAAGTTGTAGTTTTGAAAATGTTTTTCCTGAACAGACAAGCTTATGTTGCTGTTTATAAGTAGCAGCAACTTATCTGCGTGCCGGGAGAAAAATATTCATTACAATCTGTTGTATTGATATTGTGCCGTTGGTAAAAGTTGCAAAAGCATTTTCAGAATCATCTTATTTTGAACAACTTCCCATTGAGGGACAAAAAGAGTAGGTATATGCTGGTAACAGCAAGTAAAAAACGAGTGAAAGAACTTAATAGGAAGTAAACCCCTATATGTTTTGGTTAAGACATTTGTAACTTTTTGTATAAGGCAATAGTATTTATTGCATGCCGCATATCTTCAACTGATAAAGTAACCTATACCCGGATGCAGGCTGGTTTGAGGAAGGAAATGCGAGAAGAATTAGACAGAGGGAGAAAAAAAACGGATGTAAACCAGGTGCAATAAGCAATGTAAATAATGAAAGCAAAGCTCAATAGAAAACAAACCGTACAAGGGAGTGACACAACAAAAGCCCCACTTCCTTTCAGAAAGCCGGTTACCTTAATGACCTTCCTGTTCATTATTTGTTTTGTGAAAAATGGAATTGCGCAGACAAAGATTGTTGCTGACATTAGTAATTTGAGAAACAACCTGGGTGTATGCCGCGCCTGCTTATTTAATAATGCAGAAGCATTTAACGGAGACTTCAGGCATCCCGTTTCAATGTATAACGGCGGCGGTGCAACACCAAACCGCACAGGCGATTTTTAGTGATGTGCCGCCCGGCAACTACGCCATGTTTGTTTTTCACGATGCTAACGGCAACCATAAAATGGACAGGAATTTTATTGGGATCCCCAAGGAGGGATACGGGGCTTCCCGTAATAAATTGCCATTTGCCGGAGCTCCTAATTATAGCAGCAATATGTTTGAGATCGGCAACCGGTCGACAGTTGTATTAGATATTAAACTCCGTAATTTATAGTTGCGGATATTTTACCAGGAATACTTGGATGACGTAACAAATTATTCCGGATAGGCGCTTACTCTTTTTGCCCGGTGAAAGCCCCAACCTATGGCAGAGGACATGCTGATCTGAGAAACAACCTGCCTGGTAGTATAGTTTACTTCCACAATTTTGCCACCAATGCCGGTATAGTTTTGTACCTGGTAACCGGGACAAAAAAGCACGTGACCGGTTTGTGGTAAATATTGAACGCTGGAAACTATAGGAGAAAAAGTTTCGAGACCGCGTTCTTTACCGTATTGCCATTTTTGCTGAATGGTCATGTGAACCGGATCGACGGCGAACTCGACTGCACGGCTGTATTTGGGACCCGTAGGATTGAAATTTCTATAATCACCATTATCAAACAACATCAGGTCTCCATTGGGTAAGGCTATAACAGAGTGCTGGTACCAGCACCACTCAAAACCGGGATGGTTGGCTGAACCATTGATGACCGCCGTATCGCTGATGATACTGCCGTCAGGGGCAAGAGGGGTAAGTAAGAATTGGTTGAGATCTTCGCCACGACGATTGGTACCCCAGCCACGGTGTGGAGCCATGATCCATTTTACATGGTTGTCGAACGTTAGTTTAGCAACCCCTTGCACCCTGCCGGAAACGATAATGGTATGATCAGTTGAATCAAATAAGACAGAGTTAATATGTATCCAATCATAAGGGTCTTCTAACAATGCATGCCTGTTTTCGTCAAGCAATTCTTTCAAATCCCACACCGTTAGAATAGATCCATTTTGCCTGTCTAATTCTATAATGTAATCTTCATCTGTAGGACTTCCGTCTAAATGCTTGCTATCATTTTTGCTGACCGAAATAATAAAGTTGCCGTTCGGCTCTTCGTCAATATCATGGTGGAAGACATAGCCAAGAGGATTTAAGTCCCACATATGGATCACCCTGCCCAGCAGGTCCACCTCATAAATTTGATCGGAAATAAAATCGCCGAAATAAAAATTTCCATTACGTAACCTCTTAATTCCGTCCTGGTAATTCAGCTTTTTCAGCAGCGAATTGGAAGAATAGTTTAGCAACCACCTGATATCTCCATACGTATCGACCATCAATGGGATATGAGGTTCACCCGCTGAAAAATTGCTGACAAGATTAATTCCAGGCTCCTGGTGATCGTTGGGATAGATATCTGCAATGATGGAAGTTGGCATGTAGGGTGGCAATCCTGCTGTTTGAATAGAAATATTCGCCCGGGCAAGTGTATCACCAGCAGGGCTAATAATGCGAACCAAAACAGTATTGAGGTAATCGGCATATAGTCCGATAACAGGCAATGCATGCGTAAGCCCGGAGTCGGCAAAAACATGAATGATATCAGTAGCTCGTCCATTTTTTCCCTTTACAATTATAACTGGTCGTCCACTGACCGGGGCTGTAAAAGTTGCCAATGCCGATAGCGGTGCAAAACCGTATGGATCGAGAACCACGGAGTTGGAAACAATATTAAAATCTACTGCGATAACGGGTGGTGGCTGCACCGGCGGAACAACCATGATATCTTCTTTTTTGCAAGCCACACCCAGTAGCAAAAGCCAGGGCACAATGCGGAGTAGTTTTGGCATAAATGTGATTTTCAAGGTGCCTCTAAATTGCAACATTGCAAGAGGAAGCTTAGCTGGTTTAATACATTCTAAATGTAAATATGACAAAAAAGCCATACATATCAGTATGGCTTTTTTGCAAAATTTTAAGATTTAACATTATTTACCGTAGCCCCATCCTTTCATAATATCCAAATCTTCCTTTGCACATTGCAAGGGAGTTTTGCCCTGATACGACTCCTGTTCAATTATCAAATATTTATTTCCGCCGGCTTTTTTTACGAAATCAAGATCACCTTTTACGTCAATAATTCCTTTACCTAATACGGTACTTTCATATTTTTCTTCCCCTTCTTTACTGGCTATTTCATCTTTTACATGGATAGATTCGAACCTGCCGGGATATTTTTTGATGATTTCAGTTGAAGTTGCTCCACCATTGTAAAGATTACCCATATCAAGCTGCTGCATCACCAGAGATGGGTCGGTATGGGCAAGGATGATATCGTATACCTGCTGTCCATTTAGCTGCTGACTAAATTCAAAATCGTGATTGTGGTAGCCGAATTTCATGCCTGATTTTTTGCAAAGTTCACCGCACTTGTTAAATACATCCATGTAGCGTACCAGGTCGTCATAGGTTGTACGCATACTTGCATCCAGCCAGGGACTAATTACAAACTGCTGACCCAAAATTGCAGCATCAGCTACCGTTTGTTTCCACTGATCGGTAAAATCTTGCTTGTCAGCATCCCAATGTTGTTTGGCCATTACTGTATGACCGCTGGGCATGAGCAAACCAAGGTCATCTAAAATCTTTTTAAATTCGGTAGGTTTATAACCATAAAACATTCCATTTACATAATTGGCATGTTCAACATTTTTGTAACCCATCGCCGCCAATAGTTTTAGCGTACCCAGGGGATCTTTTGACATGTCTTCCCGAACTGAATACAACTGCAAACCAACTAACTGACCGGTTTTTCTAGCTGCTAATAATTGACTGGAAAAGGCAATCGTTCCGGCAAAAGCGAGGGAACTGTTTTTAATAAATCTGCGTCGTGTGTGGTTCATAATTATTTTTATATGGCGTTTCAATTTAGCGTTTCAATTTGAAAAAAATAGTGTGACGGAGATAAATTTTGACAAAGATTTGGAAAGCAGGTTGAAGAAGTGGATAGTTTCACCTGAAATCAGCATTGGGTACATAAGTACAAGTAAATGGATAACAAAAAAAAATTTGTAGCTGAAAAGGTGCAACAATCCCTACCCGGGTTCAATATCCGGACATTCTAAAAACAACGGCATTTATATGCTGGGGTCAACTGTGCGCATTTGCGGAACAGGCGTCGATAATAAAAAAAAGGTAATTTTAATGTGGTGGGAAATCTCTTTAAATGCTTAACAATGGCATGGCTGAAAAAAACAGTCTTATTCAATAAAATAAAAAAGTATGCGTTATATAGAATATCCAATATCCCGTTTATGAAAAACGTTCTTACTTTATTGTTGTTAGTAACAATAGCCTGGTTATTTGCGCCTGGCGACCTGGTTGCGCAGGACATTCACTTTTCGCAATTTTTCGAGGCACCGCTGCTGCGAAATCCTTCCCTTGCCGGAATTTTTAAAGGCGATATAAGAGTGCAAGGTGTGTATAGAAATCAATGGGCCAGCGTAACGGTTCCATACAAAACCGGGTCGTTCAACCTGGAATATAAAAAACCGATTGGACGCGGTGATGACTTTATAACTACTGGTCTGCAACTGGTTTATGATCGCGCCGGTTCAACCAATTTTACTACTACCAACGTTTTACCGGCAATTAATTATCATAAATCTTTAGCATCGGAAAAAAGTTCCTACCTATCACTTGGTTTTATGGGTGGCATAGTGCAACGCAGCATAGACCGCAGTAAAATGACAACCAACAGTCACTTCGATGGCAACGGTTATAACCCGGCACTGTCTGACGGTGAAGCATTTGTAAACACGAACTTTTCTTACCTTGATGGAAGTGTTGGAATGTCTTTCAACTCGGCGTTAAGTGAGGACCGGCCGGAAGACACTTATTTTGTAGGAGCGGCTTACCATCACTTTAACCGCCCACGTAACAGTTTCTATCAGAGACCGGACATTGAACTGCGACCAAAATGGGTTTTTTCGGGCGGGGTTCACTTTACCGTTAGCGAAAGTGCTTACCTGACATTGCAGGCCGACCGTACCATCCAAGGCTCAGCGCACGAAACTGTTGGAGGTGCTTTGTATTCAATAAAAATTGGTGAAGACTATAGAAATCCGGATTACGTCTTGCATTTGGGTAGTTTTCTTCGCTGGGAGGATGCTATAATACCTGTAGTTAAATTGGACTATAATCCATTTTCGGTTGCGTTTAGCTACGATATCAATGTAAGTCAGTTAAAAACTGCCAGCCAGGGTCAGGGTGGATTTGAATTATCAGTTACTTATGTTGGTTTCTTTGACCGGGACAACAGCACCCGGACAGCTCTGAAATGTCCTGTTTTCTAAAGTTCTGGAAAAGATGACTTTGATAACGTGAATGAAAGGAACATGAGAAATTCTACAGCCCGAATGAAAATAAAAACCTTTAATCCAAAAGTCTCTTTCCAGCGTTTATAGTGTTATGGATTGTAAAAAAAGCGGTGTTATAAACTGTGGCTAAAATTTTGTATATCGGATATAATAGCTAATTTTATTAAATACAGGTAGACGAACGAATGAATAAATTTTACTTAATACTTCTTTTTACGGGTTTCACTTTCTTTTCACAGGCACAATCTGGTAAAATAAGTGATGGCAGTCCGGCAATGGAAAATAATAGTTCCAGATTGCTGAAATTGTATCCTAACCCCGCTACAACCATTATCAATTTCGAATATCTCAAATCCAATCAGCGAAATCTAACGCTGCAGATCTACAATTTTGTCGGAAAAAAAATTTATGAGACAAGCACTGTATCTCAAAAGACTACAGTACCACTAAATGAGTTTTACCGGGGAGTTTATATTTTCCAACTACGGGACAAAACCGGACAGATTGTAGAATCCGGTAAATTCCAGGTGAGCAAATAATCAGCAATTTCTATTTTAATTTTTTTATAATACCTGTACTATCAGAAATTTGAGATAATTGGTGTTTTCTATTCCCCACAAAATAGGATGATCGGCTGATTGTGTGCCAAACAAGACTTGTCGTAGTTGTCTTTTTGCATCTTTAGCAGCAAAATTTACAGTACTAACAAATAACTCCGGCGACACCAAATTGGTGCAACTACTGGTAACTAAAAATCCTCCAGGTTTCACCAACTTAATTCCGCGCAGATTGATCTCTTTATAACCTGACACAGCTTTCTGAATATTTTCCCTGCTTTTGGTAAATGCGGGTGGATCAAGCATTATAACATCATATTGCCTGCCCTCCCTACCCCACATTCTCAATGCATCAAACGCGTTTACTGCTTCGAAACGGCAAATATTCCCCAACCCATTTAGTTCAGCATTGCGGTTTGCTTGGGCAACAGCAGTTTCAGAGATATCTATACCGAGAACACTTTTTGCGCCATAATGTGCAGCATGTATTTCAAAAGTACCGGTGTAGGTGAAAGCACCTAAAACATCAGCACCCTTTACAATATTTTTAATAGAACAGCGGTTATCTTGTTGATCAAGAAAGTATCCTGTTTTTTGTCCATTCTCCAGGTCAACAAAAAATTCCAGTCCGTTCTCCCTGATCTTTATCACAGGATCGCCACCCCCTTTCAGCCAGCCTTTTTTTTGTTCCAATCCTTCCAGTTCCCGTACAGGCACATCATTGCGTTCAAAGATACCTTTGGGGTTAAATATTTCTTCTAATGCATTTACAATGTCGTTCTTCCAAACCTCCATACCATAAGACAGAGTTTGGATAACAAAATATTCATTAAACTTATCTATGATCAAAGCAGGTAAAAAGTCTGCTTCCCCAAATACCAGCCGGCAGTTTTCTGTGTAGCCGGTTCGTTTTCTATACTCCCAGGCTTGATGAATTCGGTTCAGAAAAAAGCCAGCGTCAATCGTTTCATTTCTTCTACGGGTGAGTAACCGAATAGTGATTTGGGATTTGGGGTTAATATAACCAACGCCAACAAATTTATGATCATGGGTTTGCACCTCCACAACATCACCGGGTTCTGCTGCACCGTCAATTTTTCCTATCTCATTTCCATAGATCCAGGGATGTCCATTAGCTACCCGCAGCCCGATCTTCTTTTGCAAAAACACTTTTATCATGCGCCAAAGGTAGTTTTCCAGACGCTCTTGCTCCATTTTTCCAAATGTCAATTTGACCTTAAAAGAGCTTTGGCAAAGTGTTTGACAATTACCTTTGCGAAAAACTAAAATATGGAAGATAAAGAAACGTTGAAATCACAAAATCCAATAGCAGAAGATGTTGATATCAATTCTGACGATAGTATTCCTGGAACTTCGCACCTGAATGATAGCATGGGTAACGAGGATGAATACGAAAAACTTAAAGATGAATTACAGGAGCAAAAGGACAAGTATTTGCGTTTGTTTGCTGAGTTCGACAACTACAAGCGCAGAACTGCAAAAGAGCGTATAGAGCAGACACAAACAGCAGGCAAGGAAGTGATTACTTCTATGCTAGATGTATTGGACGATTGTGACAGGGCAGAAAAGCAGTTGCAAAATACCAGCGATCTTGAACAAATTAAGCAAGGAGTTCAATTGGTATTTAGTAAACTTCGTTCAGTATTGCAAAACAAGGGACTTAAAGCTATGCATAGTATTGGAGAAGAGTTCGATGTGGAGCAACATGAAGCCATCACTGAAATACCGGCTCCTACTGAAGATCTGAAAGGTAAAGTTGTAGATGAAGTGACCAAGGGTTACTACCTAAACAATAAGTTGATAAGATTTGCTAAAGTGGTGGTCGGTAAATAGAAAATATTGCATGTTTATTTTTGGGAGCTAATGTAGTATAGCATTCGGCAAGCTTCCCTGTTAAAACTAATTGTCAGGCAATGATTAGGTAATTGGTGTACTTGCGGGTGCAGACAGACCTGGCTAATACTAAGCTGAACAATAAAACTTATCCAACGGAATTTTTCGATATTTTTTCTGGTTATTGGTTATCGATTGCAGCCTGAAAAATTAAATGTTCATCAATAAGGAACTCCACATAAGGATGTAGGTTATATGTCAACAAAAAGAGATTATTACGAAATTTTAGGTGTTAGCAAATCTGCAGCTGCGGATGAGATCAAGAAATCTTATCGCAAGGTAGCCATGCAGTTTCACCCCGACCGCAATCCCGGCGACAAAGAAGCCGAAGAAAAGTTTAAGGAAGCGGCAGAGGCATACGAAGTATTAAGCGACGCAGATAAAAGAGCAAAGTATGACCGGTATGGGCACCAGGCTTTTGGCCCGGCAGTGGCGGCTTTGGTGGTGGCGCTTCCAACATGGAGGACATTTTCAGTCAATTTGGCGATATTTTCGGCGAAGATATTTTCGGGAGTTTCTTTGGTGGCGGCGGAGGAAGAAGTCGTGGTGGCGGCGGTCGTCGTGCTACCGGGCAGCGGGGAAGTAATCTGCGCGTAAAATTGAAACTCAATTACGAAGAAATTGCGAAGGGAGTTACAAAAAATATTAAGGTAAAAAAATATGTAGGATGCACCCATTGTAATGGTTCCGGCGCCAAAGACAAAGGCAGCATGCAAACCTGCAGCACCTGCAATGGCAGCGGTCAGGTTAGAAAAGTGCAAAATACTTTTCTTGGACAAATGCAAACTGTTACAACCTGTCCTACCTGCAATGGCGAAGGATCAACCATTACCGCTAAATGTCACGTTTGCAAAGGCGAAGGACGTGTCTATGGGGAAGAGACAGTCACCCTCGATATACCCGCCGGTGTGCAGGAAGGCATGCAACTGAGCCTAAGCGGCAAAGGAAATGCAGGCGAACGCGGTGGTGCTCCCGGTGATTTAATCATTCTTATAGAAGAAGAAGCCCATCCACACTTGCACCGCGATGGTTTAAATGTTGCCTTCGATCTGTTTATCACTTTCCCCGATGCAGTTTTCGGCACTCACCTGGAGGTGCCGACGATAGATGGAAAAGTGAAAATAAAAATACCCCCCGGCACCCAAAGCGGTCGGATTTTTAGATTGAAAGGCAAAGGTTTCCCGGAAGTAAACGGCTATTCTAAAGGAGATCAGTTGATACATGTAAATGTGTGGACACCTCAGAATGTAAATGGCGAGGAAAGAACCTGGCTGGAGAAAATGAACGACAGTGACAATTTCAAGCCACAGCCTGATAAAAATGACAAAAGCTTTTTTGAAAAAATTAAAGAAGCTTTTACCTGATCATAAATTCTAAAAATACCAAAAGCGCCGGGCATTTCAAGTTCGGCGCTTTTTGCTTTTACTTACTTCCTCACCAATTCACTTCCCTCTTTAGGTTTTAGCAGTCAGAGTTACTCTTTTAAACTTATTCAGTTTATCTAAATGCAGCAGAGTAGTATTACCGTCTCCCGATTCGTTATACATGGGTTCAAATTTCGCTCCCCATACAATCTCTTTATAAGTATACGAGGTTCGCTGCATCACCATATTAGAGAAGATATGGTCGAAGCCAGTTAATTGTACAAATAGTTCAAGATCAGAAGTAGCCAAATCTTCTTCCAAAAAATTTAAAAGGGGACTTTCCTCATCTATGGGGTGCACAACCGTCCAATTCATATTGAAAGTATCAATACGCGACCGTTCGAGTTTCAATTGATAAAATTGGTAAACCGGCTTCTCGTCTTGCATTTCCATAAATGCAATATTGACCACCACCCGGGCGTCAGTTATATGGTGATTTATTTTAAAAGGCACCATCCTGAACATTAATCCTATGCCGTCTTTGTAAGGACTTATAAGCGCATTTTCACTAAAACTTATATAGGCCTTTGGACGGCTAAATCTTCCATATAAAATACCGGTGACCAGCGCCAGCGACAGCCATCCCGTCATAGACTCCAACGAGGCAATGATATGCGACCAATCCTTTACCGGGTTTATTCTTCCATATCCTACAGTGGTGATAGTTTCTGTACTGAAGAAAAAAACTTCTTTCATTTTGTCCCACTGCGTTACACCTACAAAACCTTCCAATCCATCAGTGCCCGCCAGCAGGTATAAAAAAGTAAAGAAAAAGTTTTCGATCAAATAGGAAAAGATGATAAAGCAAAAAAACTTCGTCCATGAAAGTTCCAGCAACCACGAAAAAATACTGAGTTTTTCCCAAAGCGGCATGCCATCTTTTCGCAGGTTAAAAGATCCGTCTTTATTTACAAAACGCCCTCCGATCTGGTTTCCCTGCACACCAAAACCCGTATCGGGATTAGATTTTGAAAAAGGATTAATTTTTTTTAACGCAGTCATAAATTAAGTATATCAGTCTTTTTTGAAAGATTAATGAAGTTATTACGCATCAGTTAAAACTTTGTTTGCCTACTGAAAATTTGTACCCCGGCAAGTTCTATAATTCAGTCGAAACTATTCATACTGAACATTTAGGGCAATTGCAACAGCGGTCACTTATAATTAGTTTAAAAGTATTCAAAGAGTTCTTACATGGCATAGTACACCTTTTTTCAGCGATGCAGTATCGCAATGCTGGCACAACTTTTCAGGTGTAATAATTTATACACAACCATTTGACGGAACGTTTTTATAATATATTTGGGCATTATGAAGAAGAGCTTTTTGTTTAGAAATATCCTGTTTCTTTCCTTATTAATTGTTTCGGTTACAGGTTGCAGCAGTGTACAATCGCGGGAAGAGGTAATGGCAGATTCCACCGTAATTAGCAGCGAAAAATCAAAGCCACCTGCCAAATCCGTGATTGATACCGCCGCTTACCAACGAATAATGGCAAACATCAGCAATGCCGACACTACCGGCAAATGGCCAACCAAAACAGCATTACCTCTGCCCGGCTCTATTTTACCCTTCCATAGAATTGTTGCCTTTTATGGCAATCTGTATTCAAAAAAGATGGGCATCCTGGGCGAAATACCCAAAGACCAGATGTTGGCCAAACTGAAATCGGAAGTTGCCAACTGGCAGGCTGCAGATACTTCCATTCCTGTTATCCCCGCATTGCATTACGTGGCGGTTACAGCCCAGGGAGCAGGCGGTAAAGACGGCAAATACCGCTATCGCATGCCGTTCAGTCAAATAGATACGATCATCAATTGGGCACGCAGTATAAATGGATTGGCTTTTGTCGATATTCAGGTTGGGCATAGCACTGTAGGTGCAGAAGTGCCGGTGCTGGAAGAATACCTGAAAAAACCCGATGTGCATCTGGGCATCGACCCCGAGTTTTCACTCAAGAATGGCGAGGTTCCGGGTACAAGAATTGGCACCTTTAATGCCGACGATATAAATGCTGCTGTCAATTTCTTAGCCGACCTGGTCAAGAAAAACAATCTGCCACCCAAAATACTGGTAGTGCATCGCTTTACACAAGGCATGGTGCGCGAGTACCAGAAGATAAAAGTTATACCGGAGGTGCAGGTGGTTATGGATATGGATGGTTGGGGAGACAAGATCCTCAAAAGGTCAACTTATCTGTTGTATATCTATAAAGAGCCGGTTCAGTTTACAGGTTTCAAACTTTTTTATAAGAACGACACTAAAAAAGGCGCAGACCAATTGTACTCCCCGCAAGAACTATTGAAATTTACCCCTAAACCTATTTACATACAATACCAGTAAACTCTTCACGTACTTACATTATTTTTAAGAATCTCAGCTAAACGTTGGCAATATATTCTGATTTTTTTCCCTACTTTTGCGCCCGTTAGAGCGATGCAATAGTTTTAGACATTAATTCAGTTCAGTATTTTTCTGCCCGGTTAGTTTCCTTCAATTTTTTGCCCAGCCTCAATTTTTTTATTTATTTATTTTCAAAAAAGAAAGAATGAACATTTTCGTTTCAAACTTAAGCTTCAACATTCAGGATGAAGACTTGAGAGAGTTTTTTACAGATTACGGCGAAGTAACTTCAGCCAAAATTATTACCGATCGTGAGACACAGCGCTCACGTGGATTTGGATTTGTAGAAATGCCCGATGATGCTGCTGCACAAAAAGCAATCGCAGAATTAGAAGGAGCTACAGTAGAAGGACGCACCATTCGTGTAATGGAAGCTAAACCAAGAGAAGACAAACCTGCCCGTAGTAACAGCTACCAAGCCAATGGTGGTGGTGGTTACAACAAAAGGTATTAATATAAAGTCTTTTTAAGAGAGCCCCGGTTTATCCGGGGCTTTTTTTTGCCCGCGACTTGCCGAAAATTACCTCAATAATCTCACTGTCGATCGCCTGCCATCTTCTAAAACTTTTGCAACACCAGGGCTATACTGTTAAACGGAGCGTCGCAACAATGCCTGATTTCTACTTCAATGCCGGTAACCTAAAAACCACCAACACTAATTTTTTCCTTCTAAAAAACCAGGGTAACTTTTTTTTTGGTAGCAAACCAGAGAATTGCCATGAGGCATTGTTGCGACGCTCCATTCATCTGTTGGTACATTAAGGAGCTTTTTCTAAAGCGGAAATTATACTAAATCCGGTGGGCTGCTACCTTATCAGCGCTATATCACCTTTGAACGAAAAGAGCTCTCCATCTACACAGATCACATCAATTTGATAGGCATATACGTCGGCATTGGCTGGCTGCCCGTTAAATTTACCATCCCACCCTGCCCCGGCATCATTGATGCTGAAATTGGATTTTTGATAGATCAGGTTTCCCCAGCGGTTAAACACAACCAATCTTTTTACGCCCTGTATCCCTTTTCCACGCGGAAAAAATACATCGTTTGCACCATCTCCATTGGGTGAAAAGGTATTGGGCATATACAGATTACCCTGCGAACAAAAAATATGTATCGTGATCTCATCTTCAGCCTTGCACCCGCCCTGGTTAACGGCAGTAGCATGGTAGGTAATATTGACCGAAGGTGTGGCAATTGGTTCCGGGCAATTAACACAATTCAAGCCGGTAGATGGAAACCATTTCCAGTTAGTGATATCAGGTGAACTGGAGGTACTGAGGGTAATACTGTTGCCAGCCGACAAAGTCTGGTTAACTGTTGTAATGTTAAATACCGGCATGGGATACACTTTCACTGCGACATACGCTGTGTCGCTAAAGCAATTTTTAAAATCACTGCCTACAACCATATACCGTGTAGTGGTGTCGGGCTTTGCAAGCGGGTTGGCAATAGCCGCATTACTTAGCCCTGTTGACGGGTACCACGCATATTGATCTGCGCCGGTTGCCAGCAGATTTGCCGCTTCGCCTTTACATAGCGTATCAGCAGCACTGGCAACCACTGTCGCAGGTTGAATTACCGACACTGAAATGGTATCGGTATTTTGACAGCCAAAATTGTTGGTGCCCGATACAACATAACTTACCCGTGTCTGTGGATTGGCAACAGGTGCAGCGCAGTTGGTGCAGGATAATGTTTGATCCGGCTGCCAATTATAATTGAAAGCGCCGGTTGCCTGCAATACCAGTGCCTGACCGCGGCAAATGGCTGTATCTGCGCCGGCACTAATTGCTGGCAGCGAATGCACCACAAGGGGCGCAATTGCAGATGACCTGCAGCCCATAGAATTGACTGCAGATAGATTTACAGTATAGCTGCCAGCCTGTGCATAATGCTGTGCCGGCGGTAGCTGCAACGTTGAGGTGTCGCCATTACCAAATTTCCATTGCCAGGCAACAGCCGAAGTATCTGCCTGCAGCAGCGCCGAAAATGTGGCGCTCTTGCCATAACAAATAGACGTATCACCCACCAGCGCAATAGTAGGGCTACTAACCACCTTCACTGCCGGGGCAACGGCTGAGTCGGTGCATCCGCCCCGGGTAAAAACATGCAGTTGCACGGCATATATGCCGGGTGCGGAAAAAGTGTGCAGCGGGTTTTGCAACGACGATTTTGTTCCATCGCCAAAGTCCCAGGCGTATGCGGAGACAACATCTGACTGTAGGATCAGTGAATCCCGAAATAAAACAGAACCACTATCGCAATGCACCGCTGCAAACGGACGAATGAAGGTGTTAACCCCCGAAACTGTAATGGTATCTGCACCAACAAGCGTAACGGTACAATTAATAGTTGTATCGGTTAGTAGCAATCGTGGAGTGTATTGGTGTACAGCGGTATAAACATGGTTCACCGTTTGACTGTCAGTGGGCAATGTGGTGCCATCACCAAAGTCCCAGACCAGGCGGTTGCTGTTGCTTACATTGGCTGAAAAAGCGATTGTATCCGGGGCGCACCTCGCAACCGGATTGTAAGCAAAAGAACCCGATGGACCCTGCACAACCACTTTTTTAATAGTTGAGTCAATACAGTTGCCATGACCTTTAACGGTCAATTTTACTGCATACTCGCCTGCATTTAAAAAGTAGTGCGCCGGGTCGGGAATGTTGGCAAACCCTCCGTCGCCAAAGTCCCAGTTGATGCGGGTTGAATAGACAGAGTTGCTTAAAAAACTGATCTGTCCGGGCGGACACTTCAGCAATAAATCACTCATAGAAAAAATGGCTTTGGCATTCCCTATCACTACACCACCCGGCTTGTACAACGTATCCGTACAGCCATAGCGATCGCCTACGGAAAGCGACAGATCGTACACACCTTCTTTTGTATATACGTGTGACAGATTAGGTATGTCAGCAAAAGTACCATCGCCAAAACTCCACGTGTATTGCACCAGGTCACCTAGCGAATTATTTACAAACGCTATGGGAAGACCATTACACCCTATACTGTCGCTAATGCTAAAATCAGCGATCGGTTTTGTTATGATCACCGCAACCGGTTTGTACAAACTGTCCACGCAACCATAGGCATCCGTAATTACCTGCAGCACATCGTACTCTCCGGTCGCAGCGTAAGAATGACTAAACACCGGCTTCGTGTCAGAAGAATCAATTGTTCCATCGCCATAGTTAATTACCCAATGATTGATTGCATAACCACCATACGGCACGCTTGCATCAATAAAAGAAACCTGCCTTGTTAATACAAGTTCCCTCTACGTTCGAAAAAGCTGCCGTAGGTCCATTGACAGTTGTTAGCAAAGGCTTGTTTACTTTTCTTTCACAACCTAATTTATCTATAATGGTCAGTGCCGGACTATACACTCCGGAAACATTATAAGCATAGGTAATTTGCGAATTTTTTGTTGTCACCCTTTGCGCGCTATCGCTAAACTTCCAGTTGTAATTGGCAATATTTGCCTCGTTAATATTGGTAACCGTAAAAGATGAAATCGTATTGCGGCAGGTGACAGTGTTGTCGATAGTAAAATCCGGCTTTTCGTCTATTATTTGCACAATGTAGAAAACGTCGTCGTAACAACTGCCGTTGGTAACGTGCAAACTGGCGTTGTATGTGCCTGGCGCCGGGTAGGTATGTTGCGGACTTTGCTCAGTTGAGGTAGTGCCATCACCAAACTTCCAGGCAAAGGTTTGTGGCGCCAGAGAGCGGTCGGTAAAACTGCGCACATACGGTGTATCGCAGGTATAGGCAACATCAAATCGGGCAACTGGTGGTTTAATATAGACGTAGTCAGAAATCTGCAACGTATCGTAGCAATAATAATTACCCACTCTTAATGTCACTTTAAAAAATCCGGTGTCGCGATAGGCATGCATGGGATTGGCTGCGTAGGATGTAAAATTGTCACCAAATTGCCAGTACCAGTTATTAGGACTACCTGTTGACTTATCTGTAAAATTTACATTTTGATAAGCACACGCCGAATGCAGATCGGCAGTAAAAGCGGCAGTCGGCTTTATACCTGTAACAATAGCCGCGGCATACTCTAGCGTATCGCTACATCCATTGGCAGTTTTGACAATTAACGAAACAGTATATGAGCCGGCTGTTGTGTAACTATGCACCGGATTTTTTTCAGTGGATGTTTGCCCATCACCAAAAGACCAGAGATAAGAAGTAATGGGTTCCGGCGATGATATATCAGCATCGAAGCGTTGTGTATGCGGCGCACACCCGTGAAAAGGCAGATCGTTGAAAGCACGAATGGAAACGGGCAAAACATTCACATAATCAGCTTTTGTTTTGGTGAGCGTACAACCGCCACTCTCCGTTACACTTAGGCTAACCGTATAGCTGCCATGGGCATTGTAAAAATGATCGGGATTTGGCTGTACCGAGGTACCGCCATCTCCAAAACTCCATTGATAACCAGTTGCGCCCGCAACCGAAGCAGAAAAGGTTGCCTGCACAGGTATCGTACAACCAGTTTGTGCCAGCGAATAGGAAAAATCAATAGGCGGTGCAGGTTTAACAAAGATGCTTTTGCTGATAGAATCTTATACATGCACCAAAATTATTTGTCAGCCGCACGGTATAGCGACCGGTATCGCTATATGCCTTCACCGGGCTAATGTCAGTTGCATAAGTGCCGTCGCCAAAAGACCAGACAGAAGACGAAGTAACAGGAAAGGAAGTATTAACAAAGTGAACCGGTGATCCCTCGCAAACAGTATCAGGACGATTAAAATCGGGTGAGACTACACCAATAACAGTGGGTTTGGAGACCGAATTAATACAACCGAAAGTATTCGTAACCACCAGGCGAACAGGATAATTTCCGGCGCGGGTATAAATATGAACCGGGCTGGTATCTGTTGACGACGTCCGGTCGCCGAAGGTCCAGTAACTGCTTGCAATACCCCCACTTGATGTGTTGGTAAACAAAACTGTAGCCGGTGGTTTACAACTCAACGACGAGCCTGGAACGAAGTCTGCTTTCGGTGTTGGATTGACGTGTACAAAAGCCGGTTTACGCAGCACCTTCGAGCAGCCGGTACTATTGGTCACCTTTAGTATCACTGTTATATCACCTGCATCGGTATAGGTATGTGCGGGCGACTGCAACAGCGAGGTGACACCATCACCAAAATCCCATTCCCACTTTACAATGCTGCCAAAACCCGCGTTGCTGCGATCGGTAAACTGCACACCCAGCGGCGCGCAGCCAGTGGTTACGTTTGCTGTAAAAATAACTTCAGGATCGTTGCTGATGGATATAAAAGCAGTCTTGATGACCGAATCTACGCCCGCAGCATTACGTACAATTAGTTTTACGTTGTAGTTGCCGGGATCGTAGTACAGCGTGCCGGGATTTTGCTTTATGCTTGTGTTGCCATTGCCCAGGTCCCAAAACCATGATGTTGGATTGCCCGCTGAGAGATCGGTAAAATTGACCAGCACCGGCGCGCAACCCTTTACTACATCGGCTTTAAAATTGGCAGCCAGTTGGGCAGTAGCCAGCATACAAAACAACAAGCTGCTAAACAACAATATCCACTTTTTACCGGCTATATATGTTGGATTAATTACCACGATGATTGCTAAATAGTACCCGCAATTACGGTTTTTTTGACAGCGTGTAAAATTTTTTTGGGGCCGGCTTATTATCTATGTATAGACTTTTGTTGCGTCGCACTCTTGTACTTTGTTCTCTTTATTGAGCCAAAAATAATAGCGCAGGTTGCGCAGCCCGCACATCTTCACCAAAGTTTACCATTAAAAACATTTTTCAAATCGTAGGAATTTTTGTCTTCGCCCGGCAACTGTTGCCGGCGAACTATAGAATGCCTGCAAAAAAGGCTGCAAATATGCCCTTGCTTTTGCCGCCCACAGCTACAAAAGTACACGGGTGCGACGCAAGGATAACTCACCTTCTATTCTGTAGCCGGGCTCCAAAATTTCTCCACAAAACCTACGGGTACACGCATAAAAAAAGCCCGGCAGACCGGGCTTTTTACATTGAGCAGTAGATTGAAATTAGCGTATCAGCGACACGTTGCCTTTGAAAGGGAAGATGATATTGTTGGCACAAACCACCTCCAACAAGTACACATATACATCGGTTTGCAACGGCGCTCCGTTTAAGGTTCCATCCCAGCCATAGGCAGGATTGTTGGCGCTGATGCCTTCTTTGTCAAAGACCATTTGTCCCCAGCGGTTGAATATTTTAAAGCTTTTTATATTGTACAAACCTGACCCGCGCGGATAAAAGATATCATTGACCCCATCGTTGTTGGGCGAAAAAGTATTGGGCATGTACACGTTGGCATTGTTACAGATCAGGTTGATGGTAATTTGATCGGTGCTGGTACAATTACCATCGTTGGTAGCTGTAACGTTGTAGGTGACGTTGTCTTTGGGCGCTGATATAGGTTCAGCACAGTTCGTACAACTCAGCCACTGACCGGGAAACCATTTCCAGGAGGTAACATCGCTTGAGTTTTTGGTGACCAGTTTGACCGAGCTACCCACACGCACAGTTATGTTTGCACCATTCATGATCTCAACGCGGGGTATGGGATATACTTTTATCTTAACATAGCCGGTATCTCCAAAACAGCCCACACTGTCTTTGCCTACAACCCGATAGGTTATGGTAAAGTCAGCCGGGAGACAGGGTTTGCAATAGTGGTATTGCTAAGACCGGTTGAAGGCGACCATTGGTAAGCATCAGCGCCGGATGCCTGCAGGTTAAAGCTTTCGCCGGTACACAAGGTATCGCCGCGGGCAACTGCCATCTTAAAGGGCTGCTTTACTTTGATGGTGACCGAGTCTTCGCTGGCGCATCCGTAAATCGTTTTGCCAACTACATGATAGGTTGTTGCCAGGTTCAGTGGCTTGGCTATCGGTGTAGTACAATTTACACAACTCAGCGATGGTTCAGCCGTCCAGGTATAAGTATCGGCGCCGGTTGGCGATAAGAGATGCGTGTTGAACTTACAAATTATAGTATCGGCTCCCGCGTCTATCACCGGCTTGGGATGTATGACCGCTTTTTTGGTAGCCACATCGGTACATCCGTCCGGGTTGGTGGCTTTGACCTTAATAGAGTAAATACCGGCGATGGCAAAAGTTTTACTGCCCGGTGCCTGCAGGCTGCTGGTATCGTTGCCACCAAAATCCCAGCTCCACTGCAGTGCAGAAGTATCCGATTTATTTATATCACCTTTGAAAGCAATTACTGCCGGTTCGCAGGCGGAGGTATCGCCGACTATCTTAATAGAAGGTGAGGTAACGATCTTTACGCAATTTTCAATTGAGGTTGTATCTACGCAACCAAAGCGGGTGGTAGTAGCCAGTTTTACCGTGTAGAGACCGGTCTGGCTATAATGGTGGGTTGGGTTTTTACCGGTAGAGGTAGCGCCATCACCAAACTGCCAGCTATAGCTGCTAACTACGTCGTTTGACGTTGTTAAGTCCTTAAAAACCACGTAACCGCTATCACATAAAACACGGTTATCTACCAGGATGTTAGTTTTAATGCCATCCACTTTTATAGTGTCTTTTCCACGCACCGGTACAGGGCAGCCGCTGGCATCCCACAATATCACTTTAGGCACATAGGTACCGGGATCGGTATAGGTGTGAGAAATAGTGGTAGAGGTAGAATTGACCGCAGAGCCATCGTTAAAATCCCACGTGTACCGCACTGTATTATCAGCCGTGAGATCGTATTTTACTTTCCCGGGATTACAAACTTCTTTTGGTGTATAATTGAAACTGCCGGTTGGCCCCTGTATGACAATGGGCTTGCGCAGGGTATCAGCACAACCACCATTGTTCTTTACAATCAATTGTATATAGTAGGTACCGGGGTAAGTATAAATGTGTGACGGGTTGAGCAATTGAGAATTACCACCATCACCATAGCTCCAGTTATAGTCGATGTAATTGGTGGATTTATTAGTGGCGTTTACCAGCAATGGCGGACAAGTTGTAAAAGATGTATCAAGAGAGAAGTCTGCTGTTGCGGTAAATACTTTCACCTTCAGGCTCATAGAGTCGCGGCAACCGTTCTTGTCTATCATCAGTAGTTTGACCCTATACGTACCCGGCTGGCTATATTGATGCACGGGTGATACTTCATTAGAAGTGGTGGTATCACCAAAACTCCAGAAGTAATTGACGCCGGTACCTTGCGATTGATTGCTAAAGGTAATGGGCGCCGCAGGACAGATCAATGTGTCGGACGCAGTGAACTTTGCCACCGGTTTCAGTATCGACACAAAGGCTACCCTGGTGAGACTGTCTTTACATCCGTAGGTATCTTTTACCAGCAGTTTTACATTGTAGGTTCCAACTGCAGAGTAGTCGTGCGAGAATGGACCGGCGGTATAAGTTTGTGGTGTGCCCTCACCAAAATTCCATTGCCACTCGGCTATAGGGTGTATGCCATCTGCTTTGGTTAAGTCTTGAAAGTTGATAGTGGTTCCGTAACAAGTATTGGATAACAGACTACCAAATGCAACCCGTGGACCATAGGTCTTCACCGGGGCTTTTATGGTAAGCGTATCCTTGCACTTTAAAATATCGGTAAGCACTACAGCCGCTACCCGGTCGCCGGCACTGCTATAAACAGTAGCTACAGGGTTGTTGGCAGTTACAATGCCCGACTGGGTAATGTCATTGAAGAACCAGGAATAAGTGGAGATATTACTTGCCGCCACATTGGCCACATTAAAGATGAGCCGGGTATTGATACAACTGACCAAATCACTTACCTCCAGTTTGCCTTTTTCTTTGATAACGACCACATCTTTCTTAACAAAATGTTCGCACGTGCCATTACTAACAGAGAGCTTCACATTGTAAGTGCCGGGTGCAGCATACACGTGCGATACACTTCAGTCCGTTGAGGAAGCACCATCGCCAAAGTCCCAATTATAGGTGGTGGCGCCTATTGATTTATTAATAAAGATCCTCTTGAGCGGATCGCTGCATATATAGGAAGTATCGAATTTGGCAATAGGGGGTTTGATGTGAATATATCCAAGCCTTTGCAGCGTATCGGCACAGCCAAAACTATAGGCTACCATTGTCACATCAAAGTAACCCGTGTCCATATAAGCGTGGATTGGGTTTTGCTCAACCGAAGTTCCACCGTCGCCAAATGTCCAAAACCATTCATGTATAGGTCCGTTGGTGGAAGAGTCTGTGAAATAGACGGGGGCAAAGGCACACACATCGGTAGGATCGGCAACAAAAGAACTTGTTGGTTTATTACCGGCATTTACGGCATCTGCAATGGTAATCGAGTCGCTACACCCTGATTCTGTTGTTATCTTCAAACGTACCGTAAAGCTGCCGGGGGTAGTGTAGGTATGCGACGGAGTAGCTTCAGTAGAGGTCGTTCCATCGCCGAAGTTCCAGAGGTAACTGGCTACCGGAATACTGTCTGTGAATTCTGCCACGGGTTTTACCACCAGTGGGATACAACCCTTCACCATCAATCCTTTCAACAGCGAAATTTCGGGTGGAGCGATCTTTACAAAATCTTTTTTCACAATAGAATCTGTACACCCGGAAGCATTGGTAACTACCAGCGTTACCGTTTTATTGCCGCCTGTAGTATAAGTGTGCGAGGGGTTTTTAACAGTCGATGTGGTGCCGTCACCAAAGTTCCATTTATAAGTGGCGCCAGGGTCAGACGAATTGGTAAATGCAACGGTTAGTGGAGCCTTGCAGGCAATATTATTCGAGCCGGTAAAACCTGCTGTAGGGCGGGGAAGAACGTCAATTACTTTAATAAGCGAATCCTGGCACAAACCAAAATCAGTAACCAATTTCACATTGTAAGTTCCCTCTTTCACAAATGATTTGGTGGGGCTGGCCACAGTTGAAAAGGTGCTGTCGCCAAAATCCCATTTTACACCTACATAGGTTGCCGGATTGGATGAATTGGTCAATTGAAAATTGGTTCCGGCACAAATAGTGGTGGGCGAAGTAAAACTAGCCTGCACATAGCCTATGTTGATAGCGTTGTCTTTTTGTAAGGTATCGGTGCAGCCATAGTCGTTGGCGGCTATCAACCGTATAGAAAAAACCCCCGTTCCCGCGTAATTGTGCAGCGGGTTAACCTCATTCGATGTATTGCCATCGCCAAAATCCCAGGTGTAGTGCAAACTATCGGTGCCCTTGGTCTCGTTGGTAAACGTGACCGGTGCAGGTGGTTTACAACCTTTGCCCGATACATATGAGAATTGTGCCTTTACTCCGTTGGGCACTTTTATATACGACGATTTGGTGATTACCTGCGAGCAACCATTGCTGTTAACTATGCGCAGTATAACGGTGTATATACCGCTGTTGGTGTAGGTATGTGCCGGGTTTTGATCGTTGGATAAAGTACCATCGCCAAAGTCCCACTGCCATTGTGAGATAACGCCGGAACCTGCTGAACTACTATCAGTGAACTGCACTTTCAGGGGAAAACAACCGGCAGTATCAGATGCCCCAAAAACCGGAACCGGCGGGGCATTTACGACTATATATTTGGTTTTAACTATCGAATCTGCGCCGGAAGCATTGGTAACTACCAATTTTATATTATAGGTTCCGGGATTAAAATAGGTAACTACCGGATCTTGCAGGTATGAGATGGTACCATTACCCAGATCCCATTTCCATGCGGTGGGGTTGCCAGTGGAGACGTCTTTAAAAGTAACTAACACGGGTGGGCAGCCCGTAACAGGTGTTGCCGAAAACCCGGCATGCAACTGCGCCGAGGCGGCATTGGTGAGGCATAGAAGTACAATAAGCTGCAGCACGAGCAGCCGTATACCTTTTACGGTTTTCATAGAAATTGTATTCACGTTTATGTCGGATAATGGGAAAACTTTAATCAGAATCTATATAAACTTTTTATTTGCCATTTTATTTTGTCAGGCAGTTTCTTTTTTTTACTATAGGCGTCTGTTAACAGTAGTTAATTAGGGCGTTCACAACGCGTCTTGTATTGAAATTATTGGGGCTAAAAAAGAAGGAGAGATAAAGGAGAGCGTATGACCCCGGCAGAGATTCTTTGGGCAACATCGTTGTGTCACAGCTCGTGTACGGCAAACCATTTGGCAGCCGGTAATGCACAAAAAAATAAAAGCAAAGTACAAAAGGGCAACGCCTGAAAACTTTGTGGCAATACAGGTGCTGCCGGAGAGCTACACCCAGTATTTAAAAAATGTAAGAGGCAAAAACGGCATTAGAAAGAGGAGAAGACGAACAAATTATCGTACTAGGCTATACAACCAGCAGCAAAAAATTAAAGATCAGGGCTGATCTCCACAACCTAATCAGCGACTTTAGATTATGCGCCTAAAGCCCCATTAGCAATATGCCCCTGACGCTGTGCGACGCAACAATGCATCATCGGAGAGCCTGCTGCCGGGTACATAAAAAACCTTACATACCTTCTATGATACTTTTGGTGCTTTCAAAATTTTCGTGGTGAAAGGCATTGATACCGAGGCGGCGCGCAGCTTCTACCAGCATGGGGCGGTCGTCGAAATAATAACATTGTTCGGGTTTTGCCTGTGCCACACCCATTGCCAGTTTAAAAATGCCCGGATCGGGCTTGCGCATGCCCACCTCGCACGATGACAGAAAGCCATCGAAACAGCGGTGCAGTTTAAATTTTTTAATCCGGTATTCATTCAGTTCGCGCCCTTCGTTGTTAATAGAAAAAGTGCGCGGGGCCGCACCGGCACTTTTGCGTGCTACCAGCCAGGGCAGCATTTCGGGCAGCTCTACAGACTGCGAAAAAAGAAAGGCTTTAAAATCTTCTTTGGTAAATTCGCGGGGTTTATTAAAAACCACGGTGTCGAGATATTCTTCCAGGTCTATACTTCCGATCTCGTACAAATTAAAAACAAACTCGTGCAGCGCGTTCATAGCCACATAATCTATATTAAACAGCTTCGCCGCCTTTTCCCGCGACTCGTGCCCCCACCCATTTGATAACAGCACACCGCCAATGTCTAAAAAAAGAACCTTTACTTCAGATGCTTCCATAACAATAGTTTTTTGGGTTTGAACAGAATTGTTTTACTGCCGCAGTTTGGGTATTGGCAAGCTATACATAACTTTTTAAAAAGCGTATTGCAGACTAAAAAAGTTGTTATCACCTGCTAAAAGCCGCGCCCAGCCGCGTGTTTCTATTTACTTTAAAACTATTTTATAAAGGTTTAAAAATGCGGGCTTTACTTTTAGCCCTTTCAGAATGTAAAAATTTTTATTTATGTGGAACGACCTGATCGGGAAACTTCAGCATTTGCCGCCCTATGCCTGGAACCTGGTGCTGACCGCGGTAGCTGTGGTTTGTGGACTTATATTTAAAGTACTGGCAACGCTGGTATTGCGCCTGTATTCTAAAGCCAATCTTAATTTTTCTATTGTACGGTCTATCATCAGGCGGGTTAATAAGCCCCTTAGCTGGTTCTTACCTCTTTTTGTACTGAACCTGTTGCTACCGCTAATGGACCTGACGACCAAACAGGAAACCATTGTTAGCAAGCTGCTGACCATTTCACTGATCATTAGTTTTTCAACCGTACTGGTAGCGATCGTAAAAATTGCCGAAGATGTATTCTATCATATATACGACCTGAATAAAGCCGACAACCTGCGTGAACGTAAAATAAGAACCCAGCTGCAGTTTGTACGAAAAATGGTAATTAGCCTTATAGTGGTGCTTGCCCTGGGTGCAATTTTATTAAGCTTTAGCAGCCTGCGGCGCATTGGTACGGGCTTGCTTACCGGTGTGGGTATCAGTGGTATTATTGTCGGTTTGGCTGCCCAGCGTTCGCTGGGAAATTTGTTGGCAGGTTTACAAATAGCTTTTACGCAGCCTATGCGGCTTGATGATGTGTTGATTGTAGAAGGTGAATGGGGCAGAGTGGAAGAGATAACGCTTACCTATGTGGTGTTGCACATTTGGGACCAGCGTCGGCTGATATTGCCCATCAATTATTTCATTGAAAAACCTTTTCAAAACTGGACCCGCACCTCGGCGGAAATATTTGGGACTATATTTCTGCACCTTGACTACAAAGCTCCTTTCGACGAGATCCGCGCTGAGTTTAAACGGGTGTTGGACGCCAACGAACTGTGGGATAAAAAAGCCGGTACCATGCAGATCACCGGTTCAACCGATCAAACCGTAGAAGTACGATTGCTGGTCAGCGCTGTTAATGCGGGCACAGTGTTCGATCTGCGCTGCTTCATCCGCGAACACATGATCGGCTTTATACAAAAAAATCATCCGGAAGCTTTGCCGCGCACCCGGGCAATCATTGACTCGCTGCCCGATAAATTTCTGCTGCACGGGGAAGAGCACAACAGCACTACCCGCGCCTGACCGCATAAAAAAACCCGCCGTTTTCAATAAGGGCGGGTTTTTTTATGCTAAAATGCTTTGGTGCTTATCGGTGGAATTGTCGGATCATCTTCCCTGGAGCGAATGTGCTTGCGGGGCTTAAAGTCAATAAGCTGCTGTATAATTACTGAGCTTAATAGTATGGCGCCCAGCAACATAAAAGTGCGTTTCATATTGTATTTTTTTGGTTTTATAAAAAGATGTTACCACCTATTGGCTTCTTGTTTACCGTTCTTTTATCGGGTTATATAGTCTTAGGCCGACGTGTCTTTAGTGCTTCTGATGAGACCAATACCCGCAAAAAAGAATATGATACCCAGTATGCCATATACGGTTATCATCTTTATGTTGTAGGTACCGCCCGATGTATTTACAAAATTTACGGCGGCAGCTATCAAACCTGCAATGCCAAGTATGGTAAGGATTATACCAAAGATCTTTTTTTCCATTTTTCAATTTTAGTTTGTTCAATGCAAAAGATGGGCCCCGTATTTGCCGGTGCGTGCCGCTGCCATGCAGGTGCACGTCGGGTTTCAGCAACAAGTGAGTAGTTTTTAAAAACCAAAAATGAGTGTGTACGGTTTTTGCCTGTAGAGTATAAAAGACGTTTATGAAACCGATATTCCCCTTCCTGTTGTATCTGGTTTGTTGGGGCACTTTTACCAGCGCACAAAGTACCCGCCCGGGCACTACAACCCCCAAAAAAGTTATAAAAGCCAAACCGGTGCCCGCGGCTACACAACCACCCATGAGTAGCGGTGCGCCTGTGCAAATGCGGCAAACTGCAACAGAACGCTACATTAATGGCGGCAATAGAAACCCAACCTCTTCTACCACCACTACTACCGAAAACAGTCCCTTTGTCGGTGGCATCCATCCGGCGCAAAATGCCTCGCAACCATTTAATAATGGTACATCTGTTACCAATGTTAACCAGGCGCCTACCGGTGTTGTTGTGCGCGGCAGCAACGACACCACCTTCAATGTAAACACGATTAACAATGGTGATGCACTATCAAACTCGGGTGCGGTAGACCGGTCGGGTCAGGCGCAATTTGGGCAAACCAACTGGGGCGATAGCAGAAGCACCGTAGGCGAAGGACAATGGACCGTGCCACCACCCATCACGGCTTCTTTCAGCAAAGAATTTCCGGCAGCCAATGCAGCTACCTGGTCGCGCAACAACGTAGATACCTCTATGTATTCAGCACATTATAAAGTGGGCACCACCTGGGTTACCACCAACTACAACGCTGCCGGTCAGCGGCTCGATATGCGCACCGAAATTCCGTTGTTGCAACCACCGCGGCCTGTTAGTGTTTACCTGGCTAAACAGCCCGCCAATTTTCATGTGGTCACTATCAACAAATTGCAGGTGCAGGGTCGCCCCGATGCCTATGAGATACTTACACAAAATGGCAAAACCATTTACCTGGATACCGATGGAATGGAGATAAACTTCTAACCTGTTGTTGCGTGCTATCAGGAGCGTAAGATGAACGGTTTTTAGCGTTTCTTTTAGCCCGGCCCAGGCAATTCTATTGGGCGGCCGTTGCGTCGCACAGCGTGTACGATATATCATTGCGCACCATCAGAGAAGCAAAATGCCAAAGCAAAAACTCTCACCATTTTAAAACTAAAATACAAAAGCCACATTACTGTAGCAGAATGTGGCTTTTGTAGTAGGTGCAATGTTTACTGTGCTATTTCCCAGGTCTCTTTTCCCCGCAACAATTTATCCAGATCACCTGCTCCTTTAGCGGCAATTGTTTCCTCAATTTGCATCTGCATTACATCTTCATAGCACGCCCTTTCAGTTTCATAAAAAACACCAAAAGGCCGTGGAAAATGTGCACCTGCTGTGGGTCATCAAACATTCTTACCAATATCTGTGCTTTATAAAAATCATTTTCATCGTGAATCCAAAGGTCGTCCAAACCAATACCATCACCAATCTCAACAACCATAGGTCTTAAGCCTTCCAGCTTAATTCCTTTGTTTGCCCGGCACCAAACACCAACGGCTTACCATGCTCTAAAAAAAGCGCTTCGTCTGCTTTGGTCGATTTTTCAGTAAATATTTCAAAAGCACCATCATTAAAGATGTTGCAGTTCTGATAGATCTCTAAGAAAGAAGCGCCTTTATGCTGGTGACTTCTGGTAAGCATCGCCTGCAAATGTTTGGGATCCCGGTCCATGCTGCGGGCAATGAAAGTTGCATCAGCACCCAGTGCCAATGCAAGCGGATTAAACGGATGATCGATACTGCCCATAAGGGGTGCTTTTCGTTACCTTTTGCTTTTCGCTGGTTGGCGAATACTGACCCTTGGTTAAACCGTAAATCTGGTTATTAAACATCAAAAGGTTTACATCGAAATTTCGGCGAAGCAGGTGCATAGTATGGTTTCCACCAATGCTTAAACTATCGCCGTCACCACTCACGATCCACACACTCAGTTCAGGGCGGCTTGCTTTTAATCCACTGGCAATGGCTGTTGCCCTGCCATGAATGCTATGCATTCCATACGTATTCATATAATATGGAAAGCGGCTGCTGCAGCCAATGCCGCTAATGATCACGATATTTTCTTTGGGTACGCCAATACCCGGCATTATCTTTTGCACCTGTGCAAGAATGGAATAGTCGCCGCAGCCCGGGCACCATCTTACTTCCTGGTCTGTTGCAAAATCTTTGGCAGTAAGGGCGATATGTTTTGTTTCAGTGAGTGTCGACATGAATTGCCTAAAATTAAGTTGGCAAATTTCGCTTAAATAAACCGACAAACAGTTGGTTTTACAATTTTTTGGCTATAAACCAGCTATATAAGACATTGTTCTGACATTCCGTAAATTTCTAAATGCAAGCAACCATAAAGTATCAAGCCCGGTCTTTTTGTAAACGTTAAACAAAATCTGACCAATGCGTAAATACCTCAGGAACCTGATCGCAGCATCTTCCTCTCTGCTGATACTGGAAGGCTGTCAAAAGCAAGATGTTGTAGCAGTACAACAACCGAGTGCCGATAACTTCTCTTCTAAAATTGCCGTAACCTGGATGCATACTTTGCAGCGTGTTGTACAAACTGAAGGAGTTAACCCACCGAAAGCATCCAGGATCTATGCGTATGCAGGCATTGGGCTGTATGAGGCAGTGTTGCCAGGCATGCGTGGTTACCAATCCTTGCAGGGACAAATAGCTGATTTAGGTAACCTGCCGCGTGTGCAAATGTTTGGCAAACTAGACTATACCTGCACGGCAAACGAAAGTCTCTATCAAATATCTCTAAAGATATTTGACCACCTAAAACCCGAGAACCTGGCTTTGATAGATAGCCTGCACCTGGCAGTAGCCTCCGAAGCAGGACACCAGATAGAAAATAACGTGTTTGAAGAATTGACTGCATTTGGCAGGGCCGTTGCAATGGCAGTTATGAACCGGGCGGAATGATGGGTATGCAGCCACCCGTAACCTTGCCTATACAGTACCATTGACTTCTCAAAATTTAGCCAACTGGTCGCCAACGGGACCGGTTGTTTCACCACTTGAGCCCTATTGGGGACGGCTGAAATGTTTTGCCATGCCCAATGGAAGCGCCTGCTCTATACCAAGCGGCATACCTTTCAGTACCGCAGTTGGTTCGCCTTTTTACAACCAGGCTAATGAAGTGCTTACGGTTTCGCAACACCTGACTGACGACCAAAAAGCAATTGCAGAATGGTGGTCAGACGGAACCAACCAAACAGCGACACCTCCGGGACATTGGGTAGCGATTGCAGACCAGATAGCAACCCGCAGAAATTTGAACCTGACCAAAGCGGCTGAAATGTATGCGCTGCTCAACATTACTTTGGGCGATGCCTTTATATCGTGCTGGGACCAGAAATATACTTTGAACCTGCTACGCCCGGTAAGTTATATACATACTTATATAGCCGGCAATACCGCCTGGACGCCCTTGTTGTCAACCCCGCCTTTTCCTGAATATCCTTCCGGGCATTCGGTGGCATCGTCTGCGGCAGGCGACATCCTCACCCATCTGTTCGGCAATTTCACTTTTACCGACTCAGCCAATACTTACCTGGGTTTGGCACCGCATACCTACAATAGTTTTCAGCAAGCATCGGATGAAGCGGCAGTTTCAAGGTTATACGGTGGCATTCACTTTAGGGAAGCCATAGAAAACGGTTCGCGCCAGGGAAAAGAAGTAAGCAAAGCAGTACTGATGAAGATAAAACTAAAGATGTAATACGCTCTTTATATACTCCTATGAATAAAGCTGAAAGGGAACCTGTAGCAGGTTCCCTTTCTTGTAAAATTTCGTTGTGTAAATACAGGCGTTTTGGCGAGGTATGTCTAGGTTTTCCTGCTTTTGAATTACATCTCTCAGGTTGCGTGATTGTAATTCCGGTCTATTGAAAAATCCTTGTGCCTGCAAGTTCGGTGTGTTATTGCATTGGATAACTAAATGAAAACGATTACTCTACTTTTTTTCCACTGCCGGCAAAGAGTTACTACTGTCTAAACGGAGCGTCGCAACGGCCGCCTCACCAGGGTACCAAAGCTGGCTGCAAAAAAAACAATTCTACTGATTGCCGCCGGAAGTGATAGTGCGTTTTATTCTTTGGGTGAAGCTGTTAGTTCCTCCCAATATTCGGCGGCGCGGCGTGTGTGCGGAATAACTATGGTGCCACCGACAATATTGGCTACGGCAAATATCTCGTACATCTGTTCTGTGGTTACACCTAAGTCGAAACTTTTGCCCAGGTGATACTTGATACAATCGTCGCATCGCAAAACCATGCTGGCGACGAGACCCAACATTTCCTTTGTTTTTTTATCAATAGCGCCGTCGTCGTAGGTGTTGGTATCCAGGTTCCAGAGTCGTTTCATCACCAGGTTATTTTTGCTAAGGATCACCTCATTCATCTTGAGGCGATATGCGTTGAAGTCACTGACCAGGTTGCTCATGTTACAAAAATTTTTAGGCAGCAAACATACCGCGGGCTCCGCAAAATAAACCGATTGAGCAGTAGAAAAAACAATCATGTCACGGCGTGTTTTTTGCAGTTTAAACTTTAGCTAAAAGATGTAAAACTGCGAGGAGATGCCAAATCTGCATGTGTTTAAAAACGAAAAGGAGACCTGCCAGGCGTTTGCCGAATGGTTTGCCAACCGGGTAAAAGAAATTGGAGAAAAGAAAGGCACTTATAGCCTGGCTTTGGGCGGTGGCCATCTGCCTAAAACATTGTATAAGATACTCGCGGAAGAATACAGGGAAAAGATTGACTGGAGCAGGCTAAAAATTTTTTTAGTGGCTGAGAAATGTATGAGTGGTGCAAAAAACAATACGCATGAAGGCATGTATTTTTTAGATCATCTGCCCATTGCTGCTGAGCAATTTTACCCTGTAAATACTCAATTGGCGCCGGGTGACGCAGCCCGTGCGTATGAAGTCGTTATAAAGCAAGCAACAACTACCAACGAAAGTTTTGACCTTGTTTTGCTAAGCCCCGATGAGCGTGGCGAAATATTTTTTGCAGCAGGAAAGAAAGAAGAAAATGGTGCTGAGCAATGGGTGTTGCCGGTACTGAATAGTAAAGAGGATGTGTTTACTATTTGCCTGACCGCAGACGGCATAAACGCTGCCGGTGCGAAAGCGTTTATTGTTACCGGCAAGTCGCACCAGGATACAGTGCTGCAAATATTGAAAGGCAAATATGACCCGGAGAAGTACCCGACGCAGTTGATACAAACTGCCAATAAAACCGTGCACTGGTTTTTGGATGAAGCCGCAGCAGAGAAGTTGATCAAACTTAGTTCCTGACCTGTTTTAGCCAGTCTTTGATGCCCTGGTAAATTTTTTTAGCAACTGCTTTTTCGAACCTTGGATCAAGGATCAGTTTTTCATCATCTACATTGCTTAAAAATGCGATCTCAACCAGCGAGTTAGGAAAATCGGTAGGCGCATTGAGCGTAAAATTGAAGTTGCCAACATTGCCAAATTCGCTCAGGTTAAGTCTGCAGCATCCGATCGAGCAGGGCAGTTGCAAGTGGTTTAAACCCGATGGATTTATAGTAAGTGCTTACTCCCTTTACATTGGGGTTGCCCGATGAATTGAAATGCAGACTGATCAGCAGATCGGGCATGAGGTTTTGTACCAGGATTGCCCGCTCCATGTTGGTCATAGAGGTATCATTGGTGCGTGTTTGTACTACCGAAGCACCCTTGCCCCGCAGGTATTTAGAAAGCTCGTTGGCATAGCGCAACGTATAGTTTTTTTCAAGTGCCTTGCCCCCTGTGCCACTGGCGCCGTTATTGGTGCCACCGTGCCCGGGATCGATGGCAATGAAGAGTTTACTGACCTTTAACGATGCCGGTTGCCGGCGCACCCGAATAGAAAGGGATTTATTTTTATAAAAAATTGAGTAGCCCCAATGCTGGCGGTGTTTCAGATCGATAGTTATGCGTACAACATCATCCTCTACCTGCTGAAAGTAAACGTCGCTGATCTCCTGCACACTTTTGAGTTGAGTGATCCAGTTGGTATTGTTTTGCACGCCATAGATCTCAACAATGATCTTTGATGGGTTTACTTCCATCCAGCTTTTGTAGGGCAACCGCTCATCGAGGGCAATGTTTACATAATCGTATATATCGTCGCCCTTAACACTGTAAGAATTGGTAAGATAAACTGACGGGGTGCGGGTAAGCGTGTCTTTGCGCAGGTCATATTTATTTACATAGGCAGCATGTGCATTTGACAATTGAACCCGGTACATGTCTTTTGTAGAGTCCGTTACCTTTAGCAGAATCGCTGTGTCAATATACCCAAGTTTGGCGCTGCCCAAACGATCTTCACCAAGGCTATTGGCCAACATAGTAAGCCTTCCCGTGGTGCGGGCGTAGTAAAAACCGGTAGGAGTTTGGGCTGTACCTGCAAAGGCTGCCAGCATAAAAATGGCAGGCAAAATTCTCATACAATGAAGATAAAAGAAATGCTTAATAAACAATGCAGCAGGCACGAGGCCTGTAGCTACTCTTACCCGCCTTTTAACTCCACATAAAAAGTGGTCCCTTTACCAGGTTCACTATCGAACCAGATCTTGCCATTGTGTGCTTCTACGATCTGCTTGCATATAGACAGACCGAGCCCGAAAGTTTTTTCACCATCTGTACCCTTACGTTTGGCTTCCGTAAACACATCGAAGACCTTGCTTTGCAGGTTTGCAGGTATGCCGATACCACTGTCCTGCACGCTAATGAGAATGGTATCGGGTGCGGCTGTTGCTTTGATAGTTATTTCTGTGCCGTGCAGGCTAAACTTAATAGCATTGGTGAGCAAGTTGGAAATTACCCGTCCAATCTTTTCTTTGTTCACCAAAATTTTGCGGTTCTCTTTCAGCAGGTAAAGTTGTAGCTGTTGCTGCTTTTCTTCGGCTTTAAAACGCAGTAGTGCAGTAGTGTTCCGCAACAGTTCATTTATATCTGTTTCTTCTTTCACCAGTTCACCGCTGGTACCCATACCGGAGGCATCGAGTAACTCTGTTATCAGGCTAATGGAATTATTGGCAGCCGTTTTTATCAAACGCAGCATTTCATTTTTCTTTTCTTCAATGGTCTCATATTGTATCAACTCAGCAAGCATAACCACAGAAGCGGCGGGTGTGCGCAGGTCGTGTGCCACAACTCGCAATATCCGGTCTTTATCTTTGTTTCTTTCTTCCAGTTCACCCAGTGTTTTTTGCAGTGTTATCTTTTGCTCCTCTATTTGGTTATTAAGAACCTTCAGGGCTTCTATGTTACTACGGCTTGTGCGGTGATTAAAGAGGAAAAAAAGAAAAACAACAACTGCCAATATGGTTGTTATCAGAAAGATGAGCAGGTAAAGATCTTTTAGCTCATTTTCTTTTTGCAGGGCAGTTATCTCGTATTGATTTTCAATATTTTTAATTTGCTCACTCGCATCATTCTGTTCTACTTTCCTGGCTGTAGCCGCTATTGAGTCCTGGCTGGCGGTATATTTTTGCAGATAGCTATAGGCTTTGCTTTCATTTTTTCCATCGTAGTATGTCCACATAAGCCTGTTCCATTCCACCTCGGCTTTTTCATTTTTCAGTGTATCCAGGCTTTTGCGGGTTTGTTGCAGCACATACTGCATACTGTCTGGTTGATGCATCAGGTCGTACACAGTGGCTAATGCCAATTGCATTTCCTGTGCATTTTGGTTCTCGTACCGCGGTTTGGTATTGATCGCAACACTTTGCTTTAGCATATCACGCGCCTTTGGCAACTCACCCATTTTTGTATAAATGCTGCCCATGGTGCCATAGACCACTGCCTCAGCCATTTCCAGATAAGCGGCTTTGTACGGAAAGCTGTCGCGATAGTGTTGCAGATAAGCCAGGGTTTTTTGCGTGTACATCAAGGCGCTGTCGCATTTATCAAGATTATAGAAACACAGCGCTGTATTGTCTAGCACCTCCTGAATGCGAAAGAAGTGCACAAAGTCGAACGGGCAGGTGTAGGTTTCTGCAAGTGCTTCCTTAAAGTTTTCGGCTGCCCCGGCAAAGTTGGCTTGTTTGTACAGTATCATTCCCAGCCGGTAACTATACTCCGCCAGGGTGCAGGAGTCAATCGACCGTTTGCTGATCAGCCGGGCTTTATAAAAGTGTGTATATGCCTGGCTGTATTTTTTCTGCCACAACAAATAATCTCCTTTAGAATAATTGGCAATAGCATATTCCTCTTTGTATTTATTCGCTCCATTTTGTTCTATCAGGTTGAGCATACTGTCCGTAAACCTGACCGCATTTGCAGTATCCATTGTAAAAAAATAGGATGCTGATTTAAATCCTAATACCCTAAATCTTTCACGGATAGTTAACTGTCTGCCAGCCAGTGCAGAGTTGCAGCATACTGCAGCGATGCAGCTACGTTCAATGAATCTGCGATATTATTTGCCCGGTTGATGATATCATCGATCTCGCCCAGGTCTTCCCCGGTTTTTTGCGAATGTGAACAAGCTGTAAAACACAAGACAGCCATAGCAAACAATAAAACAGGAAAAAATACGAACCTGGTTTGGAAGGAATGAAGGCAATAAGGTAAAGGCATTTGGTTGTTGGCGCTTTAATTATTCGTTGTATAACTTCCTGAGCCCGGACATGGCGCTTACAAACATTACCCGGAAACATCGCCACAATTTTACCGGAAATAGTGGTCAAATTTAGCCAATATTATCTGCAAGGGTTCGCGGAACAACGCAGGTTTGCCTGCGTTCATTTAGTACATTAAGTTTGTCTTTTTTTGGACGCCAGCCATAGTTCTTTCAGCGACGATCGTTGCGACAGTCTACCCCGCCTAACTGCGGGGCTCCGTACATCTATCTATCAAATAGCAGCAGAAGACTGCACTTGTCCCTACGCTACATTGCACCGGATATTAAGGCTGCTATTTGTTATCAACCGGATAATTCAGGGTCTTCTTACCACTTACATACCGGTTGTTGCGTTCAAAAAAGCGATAGGGCAGCAAGGCATCTTCTGCAGCATAGTCAACACCTATTCGGGCAGTTGTTACAATCTCGTTGGTAGTTATCGTGCTTCCTTCTGATGCCACAAACAACTCATCACTTTGCAGGCTTAAACCGCTGTGTGTAGTATGCAACCCCAGCGCTTTTGCTACATTGCCCGGCCCCCTTGTCAGATCGGAGCCATGTATCTTTTTACGAGTACGTTCCAGCATTACTTCTATTCCGCATACGGGTTCAAGAGACCGTATCAATACAGCAGCAGGAATATCAATTTTATTGGTTACTATATTAAACATTTGGTGCAGACCATAGCAGAGATATACATACGCAACGCCACCTGCGGCGTACATAATTTCAGTCCTTTTGGTCCGCCGGTTATTGTGGGCATGCGACGCTTTATCAACAATGCCATTATAAGCTTCCGTTTCTACAATGCGTCCCGCAGTCAAATGGTCATTAAACCGCGTCACTAAAATTTTGCCAATAAGATCATAGGCAATTTCAACCACATCATTTCTTTGATAGAACGCCGGTGGCAGTTTTTTCCATTGTTGTATTGCAGCAGGCTTCTTCATCATTTCTATGCAAAATTCTATTAACAGTTGTTCTTTCTTATTACAAGTTGTGGGTAATAAATATACTGCCGGTTGCAGGCTTCGTAGTTTAGCAAAAATATTAGTTTATACAAGTTTATTTCACTTCATTATCGTAAACCACTATGCCAGCAACTGTTTTTTTGATCCCAGCCTTTCTTTACGAGAATACACCTGAAACCATACCGCCATACGTGCTTGATGCTGTAAAACAATGCCAGGCTTTTTTTGTAGAAAATGAACGGTCAGCCAGGCGCTATTTAAAAGTTCTCTGGCGCGAAATGGTCATCGATAATTATCAATGGTTTACCATACACAAAGCCGGTGAAGAAGTGATTGCGCAGTGGAAGCATTTGTTAGAACAAAATATGACCCTGGGCATCATCAGTGAAGCAGGTTGTCCTGGTGTAGCAGACCCCGGTCAAATACTGGTAAACGCAGCCCAGAAAAAAGGTGCGCACATAAAACCTCTGGTAGGTCCCAACAGCATTTTACTGGCGTTGATGGCAAGCGGTATGAACGGACAGCAATTTCAGTTTGTTGGTTATCTGCCTATTGATAATGAAAAAAGGAAAACGGCGATCAGAGACCTTGAACATGAGTCAGCGAAGAAAGATTGTACGCAGATCTTTATTGAAACGCCCTATCGCAACAACCAGATCATTAAACAGGTAACTGACGTTTGCAAAGCCCAAACCTTGCTGTGCATTGCGGCAGATATAACAGGTCCATCTGAACTTATTGTAACCAAAACAGTAGGTGAATGGAAAAAGAAATTGCCCGATATGCATAAGAGGTTAGCCATTTTTCTGCTCTATGCTACAGCAGAAAGCTGAGTGTTGACTCCCTGGGTTATAAACCATACTTATCCACGAGGTAAACCAAGGCAGCCATGTTTATGGCACCTAAAAAAAGCTCGCGCTTATTCACTTCTTCCAGCACATCATTGCGCGCATGATGCAGGTCGAAATAGCGTTGGTTGTCGGGTATTAATTCTGCTGCTACGGCATTTACACTTCCGGCTAAGGGATTAACATCGGTACCTCCTCCGCCCTCTGTCAGTTTGTAAACACCATAAGGCTCCAGCAAGTTTACCCAGGGTTGTATTTGATGCAGTTTCTCTCCTGTCAAAGAAAAAGAAAATCCACGGGGAGTAAACCCACCGCCATCACTTTCTAAAGCGAGAATATGTTTTTCGCCTTGCTCTTTTGCTTCATCAGCATACTTGTGACCACCGCGGGTGCCATTTTCTTCGTTGGCAAACAAGACAAAACGCAGGGTGTTTTTGGGTTGGTAGGCGAGTGCTTTTAAAACACGTAACACTTCCATTGTCTGCACAATGCCGGTACCATCGTCGTGGGCGCCTTCATTCACATCCCAGCTATCGAGGTGACCGCCAATGGTAATAAAAGTATTGGCATCACCGCTGCCTTTTAGTTCTGCGATCACATTGTGCCCAATAGTGTCGGGCAAAAAATGCCCATTGGTGGTCATAGAAATCTGTACACTCTTATGGTTCTGGCAGGTCTGCCAGAGATAATCAGCATCATAAAGCCCCAAAGCGACAGCCGGTATTTTTGGGTACTTATCATCATACTTCATTGCACCGGTATGAGGATGATTATTGGTGCCTTCGCTCATTGACCGAATCATAATGCCCACTGCGCCATATTTGGCTGCGCGGCTGGCGCCGGTGTAGCGGTAAACGCCCGTTTCGCCATAAGCCTGCCCGGTTGAAATATAGGTTGGATTGAAATGCGCGTTGTAAAAAACGATCTTGCCTTTCACTTCATCTTTGCGCTGCTCAAGTTCGTCAAAAGAGGAGACTGCAAGCACCTGCGCAGTTACGGGTTTGCCTTTGCTGCCCAGAGAATTACCGAGTGCAACTACATCCAGGGCACGTTTGTGCGGTTTGCCGTCGATGCCGGATACAGAGGCTTTGTCTTGCCCGCCGCGCACCCAATGTGGCACCATGCACTCCTGCAGGTAAACGGTATCGGCACCCAACTGCCGCAGGGTTTGCGCACCCCAATTTTCAGCTTTTACCATTTGCGGTGACCCAGCAAGACGACCACCAATTTGCTTGGTCAGATACCGTAACTCATCATAGGCTTTGCCATTGACCATGATCTCATCAGAAATTTTTTTTATGAAGACAGAATCCTGGTTTTGCCCCAAACCCAACAGCGGCAGAAAACAAAGGGCAATTGCTAAGTTTTGCATTTTAAAATTTGTGCGGCAATTTAAGCATTTGTTATATGCCAGTTATGTGACCTGCCAAAATGAACCAATAGCAGAATTTATTGTTACTTGCACCGTGATTCGGGGTGGGCAGAGGGAAAGCAAAAGCAACCCATACATTACACACATACAGGTAGAAAAGCAGGCGTATAAGTAAGATGTAAGAGTGTAATGATCTATGGCGGTACAATAAAAGCCCGATCAGGGACCTATAGTTGAACGGAGCCCCGCAGTAAGGCGGGGTAGACTGTCGCAAGAAAAGCCACAGCCTGCCACCAAAGCCGGTAACCAAAAAAATAAACTGCTAAAATGCGTATAGGTATTGTTTGCTATCCCACATTTGGCGGAAGCGGTGTATTGGCCACAGAATTAGGAAAAGCACTGGCTGATAAAGGGCATTCGGTTCATTTTATTACTTACCAGCAGCCGGTAAGGTTAAATGTTTTTAGTGCAAATATTTATTATCATGAAGTACGTGTTCCTACTTATCCGCTGTTTGATTATCCGCCTTATGAAGTGGCGTTGTCAAGTACAATGGTGGATGTGATACTTAATCATGAATCTGGATCTGTTGCATGTGCATTATGCTATTCCGCATGCTTCGGCGGCCTATATGGCAAAGCAAATTGTGGCAAAGGTGGGCAAAAAGATACCGGTAATAACCACACTTCATGGTACTGATATAACACTGGTTGGAAAAGATAAAACCTATGCGCCGGTAGTTACTTTTAGCATTAATGAAAGTGATGCGATAACTGCCGTGAGCGATAACCTGCGGCATGAAACCTATAAGTCGTTTGAAATAACCAAGGAGATAGAGGTGATTCACAATTTTGTAGATGTGGCACGGTTTAGCAAAAAACCCATTGATGCATTCAGGCGGGTAATTGCACCAAATGGCGAAAGAATATTGGTGCATGCATCCAACTTTAGAAAGGTAAAACGGGTGCAGGATGTAATGAAGATTTTTGCAGAAGTGAGAAAGGCAATGCCTGCAAAATTATTGATGGTAGGCGACGGACCTGAAAGACCGCTAATGGAAGACCTGGCAAAAGAACTTGGCATTGCTGATGATGTACGGTTTTTGGGAAAGCAGGAACAAATGGAAGAAATATTGGTGGTAAGCGATCTTGTTTATTCTTCCATCGGAATATGAAAGTTTTGGCCTTGCAGCACTGGAAGCAATGGCGGCAAGCATGCCTGTTATAAGTACCAATGCCGGTGGTTTGCCCGAAGTAAATATATCATGGTGAAACAGGTTATCTATCAGATGTAGGCGATGTAGAAGACATGAGCAGAAATGCCATTGAATTTTACAGGATGATGAGACACTGGCAATTTTAAACAAAATGCTTATGAGCAGGCAAGCCGCTTCGATATACATAACATTATTCCTGTGTACGAAAAATTATATAGCCGATTTTGCACGATGGAATGCGAAAAGAAAGAAGAGGAACTAATAGATGCTGTTGATAAAATATAGGAAGACCTGCAAATACCTTTAACTCACCTGAAAGATTATCTGCGGCGAAGCCAAGACTTGGGATCAAGAAATACACTGCGCTCGTTAGTGACCATAAACAATACTTCACCATCGCCGGCATCGTTGGCAGCAGCGCTGCCCACAACCGTCTGCGGACCTACCTGCTGCCCCTGCGAAACACTTACAGAAGAAAGGTGACTGTACGTGGTAAAGTATTTACCATGAATGATGGTAACAGCTTGTTCACCACCCAAATCGTAAACTGACGATACCTGCCCGTCGGCAACTGCCTTTACAGATGCACCTACCGGTACCGAAATATACAAGCCTTCGCTGCGTGCCTTTTAGTTGTGTACCGGGGATGGTATAAGGACCGAAATGAATAGTAGGAATACCATTTACCGGCCAAGGCAATCTTCCCCGGTTAGTTTCAAAGTTGATAGAATTAGCCCGGCTTTCGTCGGTTAACTCGAGGTCGCTGTAGGCGCGATCTGTTTTTGTTTTCACGCTGGCTACCGGTGTCAGTGCAACATCATCATTAGAAACAGAAACTGGGGGGGCAGTATTTTTTGCAACACCGGCAGATGCGGGTGCAGCCGAGCCTGCTTCTTTTTGCTGGTCTAAGCGCTTCTGCTCAGCCAGACGACGTTTTCTATCATCTTCTTCAGCCTTCCTTTGTTTGGCCAGCGCGGCCGCTTTCTTACGGGCTTCCGCCAGTTCGCGACGTATAATAGCAGCAATGGCGTTTTGCATCTGCCGGCGATCACTCTCACGTTTTTTCAATTGCTGCGCAAGGTCTTTCTCCTGACCTTTCAATTTATTCACTTCCAGGTTTTGCTCTTTCTTATCAGCTTCCAGGTCTTTTAATTGTTTACTCTGGTCTTTGAGCGCCAGGTTCTTTTCGTTTTTACTGCTGTTTAGCGAAGCAATTTTGTCGGTGATAAGACTTTGGGTTTTTTCTATATCGGCCACCTGTTGTTCGCGGTATTGCCTGTAGCTCTTCAGGTATGTGATGCGTTTAACAGCATCGTTGAAGGTGGCTGCAGAGAAAATAAAATTGAGGTAATCGTAGTTGCTACGATTTTTATACGCGAACCTCAGGCTGGCGGCATATTCCTGTTTCAATGTATCCAGCTCGCGACGCAGCCGGTTAATCTCTATCTGGTTGAGGTAAATATTATCGTCAAGTATACGCATGTCTTTGTTGATACTTTGTATCAACTCTTCACGTGCTGCTATTTTTCGTTTAACAAGGTTATAATTAGCCAATGATTTATTCTTACTGCTGCGAATAGTCTTAAGCGTATTGTTCAGGTCGCTTATCTCTTTGATTAGGTCTTGCTGTTTACGTTGCAGTTCTTCTTTGGTTTGCGCGAACAATACGGTAGCAAATGGACAAAGGATCAGCAGGAGAATTATTTTTTTGAACATAGCAGTCTTTTAGAAGATGATGTATAGATTAGACCATCTAAAGCTGTTTATAATCTGCCGGGTTAAATGGAAAGGTCACCGGCACATTAAAGGAATATTGTTTAAAATCGAGACCAACGCTCAGGGCAAATTGTGTAACCACACTTATTTCTCTTAGGGTTGCGAAAGGCACACCAGTTACCAATTGATAGTTACTGTAGCTAATGTCGGCGGTGCGGTTGCTGGTAGCATTTACATCGTCGAGCCTGCTGTGTTGCACCGTGTAGTCTGCACTATTCAGTGTGACCAGGTGTTTAAAAAAACGCCCACCCATCAGTACCAAAAGTTCGTTGTTGCTGTTAACGTTATAAGATACAATATTGCTATCAATGAAAATTGGATTGCCGATCACGAGGTCCTGAAGAGCAAAAAAATCCAGCGGCAAATCAGTTATTTGCTGCAGGTATTCAATGCCTCTTATCTGCACTGTGTTTTTTATTTGGTTCAACACCTTCACACTGTCTTTGGTTATTAGTACTCTTGCGCCTTCAATACCCAGGGCGCCACGCAGGGAGAGCCAAATGACAAAATCTTTCTGTAGCCTTATAAAGGCTGTTGCATCGCCTTTATCATCGGGGGTGCTATAGTCAATATGCACTTTGGCTGAAAAGGTTGTAAAGTCAATCTTATTTTTTATTACTTTATTGTACACATCACGAATAAGCGATGCCAAATCTACCTGGTTGTTTTCAGTTATTACAATGATTGGGGTAGTATCCACTTTAGAAATAGCGGTCTGCATTGTTTGCAACTTTTTTGCTGAGCCGCAAGCCATCAGTAACATAGATAAAGAAAATACTACCCAAACAAATTTCATAGTTACTGTTTACAATTTACCCGTATGCCCAAAGCCACCCTCACCACGTGCTGTTGTGTCAATTTCAGCAACGGCGTTTAACGCTACTTTCTCAATCTTTTGAAAAACCATCTGGGCAATCCGGTCTCCCGGATGAATAGCTTGTGGCTCCTGCGACAGATTTATCAATATCACCTTCAGTTCGCCCCGGTAGTCTGCATCTACAGTGCCCGGGCTGTTAAGGCAGGTAATACCTTGTTTTATAGCCAAGCCGCTTCGGGGTCTTACCTGTGCTTCAAAGCCATCCGGCAATTGAAGAAACAACCCGGTTGGTACCAGTTGCCTTTCCAGTGGCAATAGGGTTATCGCATCTTTAATGTCCGCCCGCAGGTCCATACCAGATGAACCGTCGGTAGCATACGACGGAAGAGGATTGGCTGAGCGATTAATGATCCTGATTGTTAATGTATCCACCTGGGCAAATGTAATTATTTGAGGTATAGAGACTAAGCTAACTTTTGTACGGGTATGTTAAAAACTACACCTTCTGCAGCAATACGGTCGCATAGGCAACTACTCCTTCCTGCCGTCCTACAAAGCCCATTTTCTCGGTAGTGGTTGCCTTTATTGACACATCTTTTTCCGTTACCCGCAATATACCGGCAATCACCTGTTGCATTTGGGCCACATACGGTTTAATCTTTGGCGCCTCCAGGGTAAGGTTGGTGTCGAGATTCACAATAGTATAGCCTTCCTTTACCACCAATGCATGGGTGCGCTGCAGTAGAATTTTGCTGTCGATATTTTTGTATTCATTAGAAGTATCGGGAAAATGAACACCAATATCTCCCAAACAAAGTGCGCCTAACAAAGCATCGCAAATGGCGTGTAGCAGTACATCAGCGTCGCTGTGCCCCAGCGCACCTTTTGTGTGGGGTATTAGCACGCCGCCCAGCCAAAAGTCTCTTCCTTCTACCAACTGGTGAAAATCTATACCTGTGCCGATCCTGTACATACACTAAATTTTTGCCGCAAGATACAGTTGTCCTGTTTGGCACCTACCAATGCACCACCGCCTTTCTTTTTTTTGTTACGGGCAGTTGACCTTTCTGCTGCTTTACTTGTATTATTTTAATTCCGATTTTTCGGAACACCCCTTGTACGTTCTGTTCTTTATTGAGCCATCTACAGGATTAATAGTTCGATATACAGCCTAAAAAATCCTTAAAAACAAAAGGCCCACGATGTCCGGATCGTGGGCTCTTAAAAAAAATGGAAAAGAGTACTACTGCTTATATTCAATGATCCGCTTCACCAGCTTAATGGGTTTTCCCTTTTCATTATATTGTGTTTGGTCTGTCCAATTACCATGGCTGTCCCAGGCAGTGTATTTAAAAGTGGTCACCTTATCAGTAGTGGAGTCTTTACTTACTGTAGTTTCTTTTTGCTCTTCCGGATCCTTCTTATCGTTGAGCTTTGTTTTACTCGAATAGGTGACTTTACCGACGCTGTCCTTGCTTTCGCTGCCGGTATAATAAACACTGTCGTACATATTTTCATAAGACAACTTCAGCGTACTGTCGGGATGATAGCCCTTATAGGTGGTTACCTGGTTAAATTGGTTCGTGTTTACATCGGCATAGTAAGTTTCCAATTTACCGCTGGAGTCATAACCTTTTGCTACAAGCGGTTTTCCGATGCTGTCATAATCAACAGTCAGTGACGATCTTTTTATGCCATTGGGTCCTTTGGTTTCCATGCTCAGCATCAAGCCATTATTGTCGTGCACAAATTGGCTTGCATATTTCAGACTGTCTTTGCCTGTTTTGCTGGTGTAGGATGCAGTGTACCCTTTGGCATCAAATTCTTCAATTGTTTTTTCATCCAGCGGACCTGTCTTGCCCGTACTGTCGATAAGATAAGTATCTATTTCAACCTTCGTCACGTCTCCTTTCAAATTCTCGGCGAGAACATCGGAAACAGGAGTTAAAAAATTTGATTCTTCTTTTTGTTTGCAGGAAACAAGCAGCAGTACAGTTGCTGCAGAAATGATAAAATGGCGCATATTATTGTTGGGTTTTGGTTTGACGATTAAAATACTTCCTTTTTTCAGATTTTAAAAGCTTTGTGTAAGGAAATATTGGCGAATGTTCTACTACCAAGCCATTTCAACCATACGGCTAAATTTATGATCTGCACTTAATGCACTATCGTGCGTATATAACAGGGCGTTGCAGATGAACAGAGCCCCGCAGTAAGGCGGGGTTGACTGTCGCAACAGCGCTGCATCTAAGAGCCAAAAGCCGGCGCACAAAAAGAGCGAAGATCACTCTCCGCTCTTTTTGTATCAGGCAAAAAATATTTATTGGGTAGTGGCAGCCGAGCCATTGGTTTGTGAATCCAGGTCGAAAATGAGACTGAAACGCAGCGTATTAGACAGCGGGTTTCTATTAACACCATTGCCCGATGGCACGAGGTAAGAAAAGTTAAGACCAAAAACATTGTACTTTAAACCGGCACCCAGGGTAAAATATTTACGGTTACCCTTAAACTTATTTTCGTAGAAATAGCCACCACGTAGTGTAAATTGATCGTTGTAAGTGTATTCGCCACCCAACGACACCTGGTACTCCTTTATTTCGTCACCACCCGCATCGGTAAAACTGCTAAACCAACTGCTGATCACACTTTTGTTTCTGTAATCAGAAAGGGTTAAGTCGTCGCGTATAGACGGTGGTGTTGGCACCATAAGTTTATTAATGTCTAACCCCAGTGTAAACTTGCTGGTCTCGTCGAATACCCAGGTGTAGGCGCCACCAATACCCAGGTTGGCGGGTATGTAATCTTTCTGTTGCGCATCGCTGGTGTAGGATATTTTTGACCCCAGGTTGCTCAGCGTCAGTCCCCAGGTAAAACCCTGCCCAACAGTATTAAGACTTGTGTGATACAATGACAGGTCACCGGCAACGGCTACACCAGGTTTGTAGAACACGCCTGAACTATTTACATCGCCGCTTGCCAGGCTCGAATTGATATACCGCAGAGCAATTCCCAGGCTAAGTTTTTCACTCAGCTTGCGGCTATACCCCAGGTCTATTGAATATTCGCGCGGGCGGCTGCTACCGCGTGGACTGCCCGAAAAATCGGTGAACTGTATCTCACCCAAACTAAAATAGCGGATAGAAGCTGACACCGCCTGCTCTTCGTCTAACTGGTGATAACCTGCCAGCGAAGCGAGGTAAACATCATTTATCTGCAGGTCTTTTAACCACGGTGTATAGGTAGCTGATATGCTTGTGCGGCTGGTAGCGAAGGGAGCTTTTGCCAGGTTCCAAAACGCTGAGTTGGCATCGGGAGCAGTGGCTATACCTACATCGCCCATACCACCTGCCCGGGCATCGGGTGAAATACGTAAAAATGGAACAGCCGAGGTAACCACGTTTATGGTACCATCGTCTTGCGATATGGCTTTGATGGAAAGGATAAGAGTAAATGCTAAAGCAGCAGAGATCTTGACAAAAATTTGTTTCATCCGCACAACGTGTTGGTTTAAGAGGTGTAAAAATAGCAGAATAATTCAAACGCGTTATAAAATGTGTATGGGTGATTTGTGCAGTAACTACTGCATTTTACACATCGTTTCTGGTCGTTGAAAATATTCTGTGTGAGTAGAATTTTTACTACATACGTACACGTTGGTTAATAAATCTTAAACAGGTGTGCAGGTTCGTTTTGATGTGAAAAGAAAAGATATAGAGTAATATAAACCTATAAAAGCTGCATTACAAGTTTTACTTTATACAAAAGATAATGCCAGCAATAAATATTAAAAGTTGGGCAGGCTGTCAAGCCATTGAAACTTGCCATCTACCAACTGTACTGCAAAGGTTGAGGTTCCATTGGTGATCACCAGGTACTGCGCCTGCAACGTTATATTATAATTAAGAATTTGCGCTATCACCGCTTCGCTCAGTGGCACATCCATTTCTTTGCACTCAATTACCATCCACGGTTGAGTGTTCTTAAACACCACAATGTCAAATCTTTTGCGTGTGTCGCCAAGCGCTATTTCACGCTCTACGGCTATCAAAGCTGCCGGATATTTTTTTTCCTGTACCAGGTATTGCAAAAAGTTTTGGCGCACCCATTCCTCCGGCGATAGTATCACCCATATTTTTCTGCAGGCATCAAAGATCATCTCTTTGCCATTTACCTGTTTGATCTTATAACCGTAAGGGGGAAACGCTATCTTAATCATCAAACAAAAGTATTTGCTAAATTTACAGAATCCGGTTACCTGCCGGAGGAGACAGAAAACCTAAGAAAAATATGAAGACTAAAGATGAGATCGTAAAAAATTGGTTACCAAGATACACGGGCGAAAAACTTGACAACTTCGGAAAATTTATACTGCTCACCAATTTTTCCAACTATGTAAAAATGTTTGCCGATCAGCACGATGTACCTATTGTGGGCGCCGACCGTCCCATGCAGTGCGCCACTGCCAACGGCATTACCATTATCAATTTTGGCATGGGCAGCCCCGGCGCCGCCACCATTATGGATCTGCTGGCTGCTATAGAACCCGAAGCTGTCCTGTTCCTGGGCAAGTGTGGTGGATTGAAAAAACGCAACAAGATCGGCGATCTTATTTTGCCCATTGCTGCTATACGCGGCGAGGGTACATCCGATGATTATTTTCCTTCTGAGGTGCCCGCGTTACCTGCTTTTGCCCTACAAAAAGCTATCTCAACAACTATTCGTGAGTATGAAGTTGACTATTGGACCGGTACCGTTTATACCATGAACCGGCGTGTTTGGGAACACGATGTTGAGTTCAAAGAATACTTGCGCCGCATTCGCGCCTATGCGGTTGATATGGAAACTGCTACCATCTTTACGGTTGGTTTCTACAACAAAATTCCAACGGGTGCTTTGCTGTTGATCAGCGACCAGCCTATGATACCTGAAGGCGTAAAGACCGAAAAGAGTGATGTAGCAGTTACCCAAAACTTTGTAGATAAACACCTGAACATTGGTATCGATTCGCTGAAACAATTACAAAACAAAGGGCTTACCGTACGGCATTTGCGCTTTTGATAAAACTTTGATCTGCTTCGTGGAGAATAGTTTTTGTTCGCAGACAGCAGTACGCTGTTGATGCTTCTGTTGCGACGCTCCGTTCATCGGCAGAATATTATGGGACTTTTATCCCGGGGCTATATACATACTATATACAAATCTGTCAATAAGCAAAACGGCGGTTACCATATGGCAACATATATCTACCTCATCCATTTTTCACCTGCTGCCAACATCTGCTACGTTTTCGTCGCACGCCTTTCATTTCCGATATAGGAAAGAAATACAACAGGTACGAAGGGTTTAAACAGATAGGTTATAAATTTGTTTTTGTAATTGAACCTGATTTAAAACTTTTAAAACAAAATAATTATGGCATTTACCCTTCCGCAGTTGCCTTATGCATACGAAGCATTCGAGCCATCTATCGATGCGGAAACGATGCAAATCCACCATGGCAAGCACCACCAGGCTTATGTCGACAATCTGAATAAAGCAATTGCTGGAACAGAGCATGAAAATAAAAGTCTCGAAGAACTAGTAGCTGCAGCAGGTTCTATTTCTCCTGCTGTTCGCAACAACGGTGGTGGACACTGGAACCACAGTTTCTTTTGGCAAATTTTGACTCCGAACACCGGCGAAGGTCCAACAGGCGAATTGCTCGAAGCGATCAATTCAACTTTTGGCTCACTTAGATGCATTGAAAGAAAAAGTGAATGCAGCCGGTGCTACCCGCTTTGGCAGTGGCTGGGCATGGCTGATTGTAAAAGATGGTAAATTTGAAGTAACCTCCACCCCCAACCAGGATAACCCGTTGATGGATGTTGCCGAAGTAAAAGGCACCCCTATATTAGGAATAGATGTTTGGGAACATGCTTACTATTTAAAGTATCAAAACAAAAGACCTGAATATCTTGAAGCTATTTGGAGTGTTATTAATTGGAAGAAAGTTGCTGAGCACTTTAATGCAGCTAAATAAGCTTTCTCTCGCAGAATTATTATAATTTCCCGCCCCGGCAATTTTGCCGGGGTTTTTATTTTGTAAAAATACTATATGAAAAAACTAAGATTAGCTATTCTGGCTGGTATTGTAATGTCTACAGCATGCAGCAGTGGTGTAAACAGAAAAGTATTGATAATCGGGCGCGGCAGAATAGTAGCCAGGGAAAATAAAGTTACCATGAAGGATGGCTCAGGCTATACGGAAGAAACGGTAGACGGTGACAAGCAGCGAGTCCGGTAACCTGGAATGTAGAAACACCGGCTGGAAAAAAAGATATAACTATACCTGCGGAAAAGGGTTTTTACATTCTCAATTTAAAGACAGATACCTTGGTGGGGGCTTATCAAAACTTTGGAGCTGATCTGTCTGGTGGCACCATGACACAAGAAGCATTGAAAACTAAAATTGATAGTTTACAACAACTAACCACGGGCAGCAATGTAAAGCCTGGTGGTAAAAATTATTTTATTATACCAAGATCAATTGCAGAAAATTTCAGACAATGCTGAGGCAAAAGTATATGGTCCTTTTACCAAAATACCTTCATCAATTGAAACTGATAAGGATGGCAATGCGCCGGAGATCTATAAGTTTTACACCAACGGAGAGATGCGGGAACTCATTGAAAATCTAAAAAAACTTACTATCTAAAAAGTACACAAAGGCTTCTGAAAAGAAGCCTTTTTTATGGAACAGGATCGTGTCCATGTCCACCCCAGGGGTTGCAACTTACAATGCGTTTGATGGATAACCAGCCACCTTTAACAAGTCCATATTTAGTGAGTGCTTCTTTGGCATACTGAGAACAGGTAGGAGTATATCTGCACTATGCACCGGTAAGCGGAGAAATAACTGCTTGGTAGAACCGTATCAGCAGTATGAAAGGAAAGCTACTATTTTTAGCTATTCTATTTGCCATTTTTCAGCTCTGGTAATTGCAACAGTTTATTTAATAACACCTGCATTTTTTCATGCACCTCCGCATATACAGGCAAGCTTTTACCGAGTAAATAAAAAAAAGTACCAGTTTGCTATGTGCGTGGTAACTAACTGCTGTAAAGGTAATTTTTGTAAGCGATAACATTCCCTTATCACACGCTTCACCCTGTTTCGGTCAACAGCCTTTTTAAAGTTCCGGCTACCGACAGTAACCCCCGCCTGTAAGCTGAGGTCGAATTATCAACAAGATTGTATAAGACCTTTAAAGGCGGAGCAGAAAAGCTACGCCCTTTGCTAAAAAGATGTTCGATCAGTTTCCGGCTCTTCAGTTTCCCTGCTTTGTTATATGTTAGTTTGTCGTCTATAGCTATATGGGTTTGGCGCTAATAATATAGTGCAGTCGCAGGTTGCATTTGCCTACAAAAGTACAAGAGTGCGACGCAACAAATGCCCCACAGCAAGCTACTGCCGGGTTAATAAAAAGCATAAATCTCTTCTCTATGCAATAAAACAAAAGCCCCATCTTAAGCAGACAGGGCTAAATATGTGGTGTGTGAAGCTTATTTTACTTTAATCTTTTCTCGTCGGAAACAGTTAGTTTCACACGACCTTTCGCACGACGGCTCGCTAATACTTTACGGCCGTTTGCAGATTCCATACGTTTACGAAATCCATGAACAGATTTACGACGACGACGGTGAGGTTGGAATGTACGTTTCATTTTCTTTTTTTTACTAAGCCCGGAAATATGGTTTCAGACATCAGCGGTACGTCCCATTAGTACTGCTATGGTGAAAGGACGGCAAAAGTAGGGGTTTTTACTCAAATACGAAACCTACCGTTAAGATAAAATCTTTGTTTAGCAACGGCATTAAATGTTTTAACTAAATACACTTAAAACTGATTAATAATTCTTTTATAGATTAGTCTATCTTATATCTAATTTGCTCATCAAGATCAACATGTTGCGATTTTACATGTCTGTCCATAAAATACTGCAGCTTGTCGATCAAAATCTTCGGCTGAATCTGTTGTATAAAAATTGAATTCTCCATCTTTGGTGCACTTGTTCTCAATTTCGGGATGCCGTTGTCAAGATAATCGGCCAGACTTTCTGCACAATTTTTCCCTGTGTCAACTACTTGTAATATTCGGCGGCAAAAAGATTTCGATCTTATCTTTCAATAAGGGATAATGGGTACAGGCCAGTAAAACTGTATCAATTTCGTCGACTGCGTTAACAGATTTTGCAGGTTTTTCTTAATAAAATAGTCTGCTCCTTCATTATTCATATTCATTGTTTTCAATTAATGGCACCCACATGGGCAAGCTTCCTGGTAAACCTTCAACGTCCGGAAAAAACTTTTCAATTTCAATCGGATACGAACCTGACTTAACTGTTCCATTTGTACCCAAGAATACCCACTTTACCTGTTTTGGTAATCTCACCAATTTTTTCAGTAGTGGGCCTGTATAACACCCAAGCACTCTTTTGCCGGGTGCAATTGTTTGCAAATCATTTTGCTGAATGGTTCGTAAGTGCTTTTGCTGATGCAGTATTACAGGCAGAATAACCAAGTGAACAACCTTGTTTAAAAAACCATTGAACACATTCAAGGTATATTGGTAAACGGTTTCAAACGAACGTGGTACCATAAGGCGCACGGGCATTATCGCCAAAGTACATATAATCGTATTGAGGCAGTATGCTTAACAATTTCTTTCAACACAGTTAAGCCACCATAACCACTGTCGAAAACACCAATAGGTCCTATTGTAGGCATATGCAAAAATAAAAGAACCATGCATGTTATGCATGGTTCTTTCAATTATATATTTATAGATATTAATCTATGGTTTTTTAGCAGCTGGCCTTGTAGTCCAGCAGGTCTTGGCAGCCGTGCAGTTGCTGCAGCCTGCTGTCTTCTGCAGCAGGTCCCTGGCTTCTTAATTGGTCAGGCAATGTAATCTTAAGTTCTCTTTGCTACTTTTTCAAATACATTTTCAACTTTAGAACCCATTTCATAAGCACCTGGCTTTAACACAACCAGGTAATTGTTTGCCTGTAACACTTTACTATAAGCACCTAATACTTTCTCATACATAGGAGCTGCAAGTTCTTGTCTTTTTTGCTCAGACTTTTGCTGAGAAATTTGCTGCCAGTAAATAATTGTGGTAGCAATTTGAGACCGTTGATCTTTTTGATAATTTAAAACAGTTGCAGCTTTTTTAGCTGCAGAGTCAGCTTTATAAGTACTATCAAGACGATTGTATTCTTTAACTGCAAATTCATATTCGCCTCTTAAAGAATCCTGCTCGATAAATTGAACATGGCTATCAACTGCACGATAACCAGGCATTGCCTGAACCATAATATCAATATCGAAAACACCAATTTTTGCTGTTGCCTGTGCATTGGCATTGTTGGCAGCAAAAACATTCCTGCAAAAGCCAACATCACAAATAAAACTTTTTTCATTTTTCTTTTTTTTAATTTCTTGCAGTAATCAATCGTTGTTATATTTTACTACCGTCGACTGTTACTTGTTTTTTAAGCGTTTATAAATAATTATAATAACTACCTTTTAATACCTAATTCTCTTAAAACTTCTTCGCTTTTATCTAGTTTTGGGTCGGCAAATATAACCGTAATTCCTTCACTTTTATCAAGCACAAAATCGTATCCGCGGTTAACTGCCATTTTTTGAATAGCATTGTAAACTTTATCCTGTACAGGCTTTACCAGCTTTTGTCTTTCTTTAAAAAGATCACCTTCGTAACCAAAGCGCTTTTTTTGTAAGATCCTAACTTCTTTTTCCATGTTAAACAACTGATCTTCTCTTTTCTTCTTCAATTCGTCGCTTAGCATATATTGCTCTGCATCGAAATTGCGATACATCTGGTTTAGCTGACCTTGCTTATCGTCTATTTCTTTTTGCCATTGTTCACTGATTGCAGCCAAGCTTTTATCGGCATCTTTATATTCAGGCATTTTATCTAAAATATACTTGGTATCGATAATAGCATACCGTTGTGCATGATACAGTAGCTGACAGTAAGCATAAACAGAATGCAATAAATAACAACTTTTTCATATATAACATATTTAAGGTTTAATGAATAATTATTCAGGTTCAAAACCCAGCATAAAGGTAAACCGTGCTGCATCTTTCAATCCACCGCTGGGCGTATACCTATCTAAACCAATGCCATAATCAAAACCTAGTAAACCAAACATTGGTAAGATAAAACCGCATACCCACACCAACCGAACGACGAAGTTTAAAAGGATTATAATCTTTCATACTGTACCAGCCATTGGCTGCTTCAAAAAAGCCAAGAGCAAAAATGGTGCTGCTTGGATTTAAGGCTTAAAGGATACCGCATTTCCATCGTGTACTTATTAAAAATGGTAAAGAACCTTGAAGCACTTTGCTGATCAGGATTTATTTTAGGATTACTGGTTTCATACACCGGATATCCACGGTGAGCAATAATATCGTAACCCAACAAAGCAAAGTTGTTACTTAAGCCTGCATCACCCACCTGGAAACGTTCAAACGGAGAAATTTCAAGTTTACTATTATACCTGCCAATGTAGCCATATTTAACAGCAGCTTTTAATACAAACTGTTTGTTTCTTTCTGCACCTGAAGGTTTGCCAATAGGCACATACCATTCGCCATTAAATCTCCATTTATGATATTCAACAAACTGGTAAGGATTTTTTGAATTCAGCCTTGTTTTTATCAAATCAAAGAATAAGGTGGCGTAAACTGTCCACTTAACAAAAACGTAGAACCACTGCTTGGAAATATAGGCTGGTTAACAGATGACCGTTGCAAGGCAACTTTAATGTTGAAGTTGTTGGAAACACCATTGCTAAAACCCTGGAAAATTGCATAATCTTTCAACACATACCTCGTATAGTTAAGCGAGGTAACAGGCTAAAAAAGTCATCAGGCCATTTTAATTGCTTACCCAAGACTTATACCTACACCAGTAGTTTGAATATAAGAATCATTGGTCAGAATAATTGTACATAACCAGTAAAGTATTGTAAATACCATTTCTATACTTAGTATCGTAAACACTTACGGTAAATGAATTTCTTTTTTTACCACCCAACCATGGTTCGGTAAATGAAAAATTATAAGACCTGAATGCTTTACCATTACTTTGAAAACGAACACTTAACTTTTGACCATCGCCTGTTGGTAAAGGATCCCATGCTGATTTCTTAAAAATATTATTAATAGAAAAGTTATTGAATGTAACACCCAGTGTACCGGTAAAACCAATACCACCGCCCCAGCCTGCACTCAGTTCCAACTGGTCACTTGATTTTTCTTCTACTGTCCAGTTAATATCAACCGTACCATCTTCAGCATTTGGCACAACACCCGGGTTAATTTTTTCCTGGTTGAAAAAGTTAAGCTGTGCAAGTTCACGCTGTAGAACGAATAATGTCTGAACGGCTAAATTTTTCACCTGGTATTGTTCTCAGTTCACGCCGGATAACATGTTCTTTTGTTTTATCATTTCCGGCAATACGAATATTTTTAAAAGTTGCCTGCGGACCTTCAACAATCCTGATTTCATGATCAATGGTATCATTATAAACAGCAGTTTCAACAGCTTCAGCTCTGAAAGAACAAATAACCATCATCCATATACAAGCCGCTGATATCGCCACCTTCAGGCGACAGTTGCTTACCCAATTTTTTATTAAGCAATCAAGGTCGTAAATATCTCCTTTTTGAATACCAATAATATTTGCAAGTACACTGTCAGAATATTTTGTATTTCCTCTCCAGGTAATATTTCCAAAATAATATTTGTGGCCTTCATTTACTTTAATATTAATATTAAGGTTTCCTTTACTGTTATAGTACTGTGTATCAGAAACAATAGCAGCATCGCGATACCCAAGTGAATTATAATAGTTCAATATTTTCTCTTTATCTTCTTCATACTTTTTCTCGTTGAATTTAGCAGAAGATAACAATTTCAACCTGACATAAGGATCAAGTAATTCTTTTGTTTTGTGTAAAGGAAAGAAAACCGTTCTGATGTAATATAATCGTTAAATGTTAAATGGATTGCCTGCAATATTTCCGGTTGCTGTCTTTAGGAGGATGAACGGTAAGCCGGGTCATTTCTTTGGTACCTTTCATTTGCTTTTTCAAGCCGCTGATCAGGTACGTATTTCCTACAAAATAAATATCACTGATCTTTACTTTATTTCCCTTATCAACAGTAAGAGTCATAATAACCGAATTTTCAACTTTAGGATCTTTTGTTTCTATGTATTTCTGTTTTTACACCCCTGTATCCTTTTTCAGCATAATATTTTTCAATCGCTTCAATAGCAGAGCGGCGATTGTTTTCAGTAACAATTCGTGCCACTTACCAAACCAACTTTTGGAGTAAGATCTTCAGCCTGGCTTTTAGTAATTCCTTTAAAACTAAATGAAGACAAACGTGGTCTTTCAGTTACTGCAATTTCAAGCATAGATATTATTAGCCTTCAAGTTTAGTGATATAAATTTCAACATTGCTAAAATAATTTTGCTTCCAAAGGTTGTTAATTGCTTTTGCAAAATTGTCACCACCAGGAATAGTAATTTCATCACCAACATTAATGTTAGCAATAGAAATAAGTAAAGCAGCATCAAAATATTGATTGCCGGTAACAGTTACATTAGCAACTTTATACTTGTGGGGCTTTTTGATTGAAAATATTTTCAAGATTAACATCAATGGAAGCAGGTTCTCCTGTGTATCTGCAGGTCGGAATAACCTGGGCAGAAGCATCAGTGCTGTAAACCAGCAAGCTGCAATTAATCAATAAAAGGAGTTTGTAAACTTTACGCATCAATATCCTGTTTGATATGTTTTTAGGCCGGGCTGTATAGCAGCTTGCGGTAGACAGATTTATCAATCTGCGGCAAATTAACGGGAATAATTAAAAGTGTTTGTTAAATAGTACCTATATGCAAGTGAGGGCTGATAACTGCAAGCTGATTATTTCACATCTTCTGAAGTTGTTCACTTATTTTTCCAAACCTTCTTTCTCTCGACTGAAAGTCGAGGATAGCTTCATACAGATTGTCTTTTCTGAAATCGGGCCAGCGTGTATTGGTAAAATATAGTTCGGCATAAGCCAATTGGTACAGTAAGAAAGTTACTTATGCGGTATTCGCCACTGGTTCTAATCATTAATTCAGGATCAGGAAATTCACTGGTGCACAAATACTTTTCCAAGTGTATCGTAGTTAATTTCCTCGGGTTCTACTTTACCTGCCTGTACATCGAGCGCAATGTTTTTAACTGCATTCACCAGTTCCCACCGGCTGCTATAGCTAAGTGCCATTACCAGGTTCAACCCAGTATTTTGGCTGGTCATTTCCCGGGCTTCCTCCAATTCGTCGAATGCATATTTAGGCAGCATATTCATATCGCCAATCACATGCAGCTTAATATTATTCTTATTCAGGGTATCTACTTCGCGTGCGAATGGTATCAACCAACAATTCCATCAAGCCCGTTTACTTCGTTTTCAGGTCTGTCCCAGTTTTCGGTACTAAAGGCATAAAGGTCAAGATATCCAATTCCTAGTTCGGCACAACCTTCTACAATATTGCGAACACTTTCAACGCCATGAAAATGTCCAAAAAGCCGGTCTTCACCTTTTTCTTTTGCCCAACGTGCCATTGCCATCCATAATAATGGCAATATGGCGTGGCAATCGGTGTAAGGTCAATTTGTTCTTTCAGATCCTGCATTGTATAAAACCGTGGTTTAAGGGTGCAAAGGTAGCAAAACGAATCGGTTCAGCTAAAAACATTTACCGTTCAATGAACCCGGTTTGTGCCGCAAATACCTGCCCTTTTTTGTGGAGGTTACCAGCTTTTTCTCTCCGGTTTTGCATAGTTGCGACGCTCCGTTCATCGCCAGCGCTTTGGTTGTACTGCAGTGTTACGCCAGCTAGCTTTTACTTGTAAAAACATAAAAGCCCCGGCAATTGCCAGGGCTTTATAGTTATCAGTATTACCGAATTTACATTTTTGGACACGGTAAGAAGATATATTGAACGAAACACCAATATGCCCTATTACATAACAATCATTTTGACTGCTGTTGCCTCGCTGCCTGCCTTTAATACCAATCGGGTGACCAGTTTCAAAACTTCTGTCGGCCAGCAACATAGCTGGTGATGGCTGTCCATTGGGAGGTGGAACAACATCATCCGGGCATAAGTAGTACTAACATCGTCAAGATAATCGGATGTTGTAAACCGATAACCTACCTCGGCAAATACATTTACATTATCGCTAACATTGTATTTAAAACCTACGGCTACCGGAAAACAAACAGCCATTGAACCATAAGGTTTACGTTCAGGATAAGCTGCGCTTCCCTGTCCTTCGGTACCCAATGGACGAAGAAATATTTTTCATCGTTTAGGTAAGCATAAGGATCGTAAGAAAAAACACCAACGCCCAACGAAACATAAGGAGTATAATTAAATCCTGAAATACCCGGATAAAATTTAAAAAAATTGAAATCGCCGCTTACAGCAAACTCCCAAAAATTGGTATTGAAACTTAGATTTCTTCGTTTTGTACTTCATTTTTACTATACACATCAGAGTAGCCAAGCGTGCATAGTTAGCAGCTACTTTTATGCCAATATAATTACCAAATTGCTTGCGGAAAAAAGCGCCGCACTAAATTTCGGCCGGTTTAATGGCAGCCCGTGTATTTAGATCGCCAAAATAATGAGCTGCACCAATCGCAACGCCAAATTCCCCTTCCTGAACATAGCTATTCATAGCCTGGGCCGGCTGCTAAAACCGGCAGCGACAACGAAAAAAACGATTACAATTTTCTTCATAGAAATGTTTGCAGAAGTACAAAGTGTTAATAACGCAAAAAAACCGATTTTCTTTTATAAGCTATTTATTTCTTTTGTCAAATCCCCATGTTAACTTTTCTCTAAGAGTTGATAGAAAGCTGTTTTCATTCAACATTACCAGGGAATTTCAAAGTCTTCTTTTTTAACCGCCAGTTGAATGTCTTTTTCTACTATTTCGCGGCGCGAATCCATGGTGCATATAAACTGTCGGTACGTCCTTCAACTTCGAAACTGATAATATTATGATCGGGGATTACGATTGGCCGCAGATTTAAATTATGTGGTGCCATTGGTGTTATTACAAAACTGCCACTATCCGGAAAAACAATGGGGCCATTGCAACTCATATTATAACCCGTAGAACCGGTAGGCGTTGATACAATAAGACCATCTGCCCAATAACTATTTAAAAATTCTCCATTCAGATAGGTATTGATTTTTATCATTGGTGAAAAATCGCGCTTGTGAATGGCAAATTCATTTAGTGCAAATGGTGTATCGCCAAATATGGGAATACTTGACATCGAGATGTAGCAAGGTTCTTTTTTCAGTTACATATCTGCCATTGGCCAATGCTTCAACTGCCAGGGTCAATTCATCTTTGCCAATACTGGCTAAAAAACCAAGACGGCCAAAATTGATACCCATTACAGGTATGCTTTTATTGCGTACAAGGGTTGCAGTATCCAGCATGGTTCCATCGCCGCCCAGGCTAATGATACAGTCGATACTTGAATCAAGATCTTCGTGGGTTGAAAAAACTGAAAAGTCGGACGGTAGCATATTTACAGCAGAATGGGTGACCTACCAGCGACTTATGAAGACAAGCCTTGATGTGAAACCGGGTTAGCTCTTCAAGCAAAGTAAGCAACTGAACTTCCTGGTCGGGATCGAGCCCCCGACTGTAAATGGCTACTTTCATTAAAATGAATTGGTATGCTGGTGTTTTTAAAGTTACTGCTTTACATCGACAGGTCTATGCTTCGCAAATAGGAACGGCAAGTTTTCAATAGTTTGAAAATGGTAACCAACACTATTTACATACTTAGTATTAGTAACCTGCAAAAAGGATAACTGGTTTCAACATTTGTTTTAAAGAATAGTTGCTGCCTCTTTTATATAGTGTGCGCAATTGATGCAAATGGCTACTACCGTACAAGGGTGCGACGCAACGATGATGCCATAGTACTATATAGGCTGGGCTCATAAAAAACAAACACACTTGAACTCTTTTAAAAATCTGTCTGGTTGTGAAAAAACAAGCTTCGTTCGTGCAACTGATTGAAACTGTACTCAAGCCTTATCACGATATCGTAAAAGGTAACCACATCGAGCCCCAGACCCCAGGTGTGCAACAATTTATTGTTGAACATACTATTGCCAACTTCGGGCATGTATGAATAACCAAGATCGCCATAGGTTTTCAAAAATATACGAAAAGGTATTTTGTCATGCGTTTTGCTCTTATAAGATTGCGCACATTGAAGGAAAGTACCTGGTTTTTTATTGTGCCGCGAACCACACCGCCGGCTGAACCCTCAACTACATAATACTCGAGACCACGCATATACAAACTGGCGGAACCCATGAGACTATTGCTGATGTAAGGCTGGCTAAAAGGCAAACGGAAAAGACCTGCAGCCTGCAACTGCAGATACGACTTGGGCAACACTTTAATAACATGATTGACCGAACCATCGAGTTGCCAAAAATTTGAATTTTTTCCGAAGCGCTTATACAAGGTCACGTCTCCGGCAAAACCGTGCAGCGGGTAAGGATTGTAGTCGAGGTTGGTATAGGAAAGGTTATAACTTATATCGCCATATTGCACACGTTTTACCGGCGCTGCAAAAAAGCGGGGGTTGAGCTTGACCACACTGTCGTTGACACCTATGTCGTGGTACGAAACCTTAAGTGTATGACGGGTTTTTATAGCCGGGCGATAACTATAGGCAAAGTCGGCATATAACTGTTTTATAATAAACCGGTCGTCTTGCTTGTAAAAAGATTGCTTGTTATAGTCTATGGCATAGTTAAGCTCGCGGTTGCGGCTATAGCCCAGACCAACATTAAAACCCTGTGTCAATTTTTTATTGACAGCCGGGTTTTCGTAGCGTAGCGACAACTGCTGTGTGTAGCCGCCCACTACCCAAATATTAAGATTGTCATTGCGCCCCGACACATTGTTTTGCATGAACTTAACGCCATAATTCACGCGCTGCAGGCTGTGCTTTTCCTGCACCCACCAGGTATTGAAGTTGCGGGTAACAATATTAAAATAGGGCAAGGGAAAAAGGTACCAGCGTTCCTTTACATTGATCTTTACGGCCACATCGGCAGTATCAACAAATATGGGGGTAATGTCAACATCTACAAACAAAGTAGTGTTCATCAGCCGCTGTTTGCAAAGCGACAACCGGTCGCGCAGGTCAGCAAAATATAATTTTTCACCCTTTTGAAACGGTATCTCGCGTTCAATGATATAAGACTTGGTTCTCTTGTAACCTGTAACAACTATGTTGGTTATAGTGACCACCGAATTGACCGAATTTGGCTTTACCACCGTAACAGTTACGGGAGATGGTGGTGCTTTTTCTATGATTTGCGAATAGCAGGTTATTCCAAAAAAAAGAGACAGAAGCACAAAGAAAAAAGATATCCTGCCGGTATGATGCATTATAGCAAGCCTGATTTGGTAAAGTTGTAAATGTAAAAGTTGGGGATGTAATAAAATGATAAAAAGGATTGCCTTGCGGGCAAACAAACATTTTTGATCTCCTTTAGCTGTTTAGAATTTTAGATACGACATCAGGTTATCATAGTTGTAGCGAAGCTCATTTTCATAATGCTCTTCACCTATAAAATAACGGATGTTGTACTCATAACGCTGAAAAGTGGAAAGAATGTCTGAAATCTCTATTTTATTTATTTTAATAGTTACGATCAAAAGACCGGTTGCGGTTTCAAACAATGTATTAAACTGCGTAATGTAGGCGTCGTTGGTCTCAACCAGGCGGCTGATCTCTCCAAATGAATAACTTTTGCGCTCCATCTCCAGCACTATGATGGCGCCGGG